>NZ_JAYMWW010000001.1:0-225782 GCF_048056015.1 Phaeobacter sp. JH20_37
AAAAAAAATAATGTTAGGGATATCAGGACGGGCATGTGGCGTGGGGGGACCCGATTGCCGCAGCAGCCCGCAACGACCCGAGGGAGGAAAACAATGAAATTCTTGAGTGGAGTCTCCGCACTTGCCTTTGCCGCCACCGCGAGCATGGCCCTTGCTGAAGATGTGACCGTTGGCGTCAGCTGGTCGAACTTTCAGGAAGAACGCTGGAAAACCGACGAAGCCGCGATCAAGGCCGCACTGGAAGCAAAAGGTGCAACCTATGTGTCTGCAGATGCGCAGTCATCTTCGGCGAAGCAGCTGTCCGACATCGAAAGCCTGATTGCACAGGGCGTCGATGCGTTGATCGTTCTGGCGCAGGACGCACAGGCCATCGGCCCGGCCGTGCAGGCAGCAGCTGACGAAGGCATTCCTGTTGTTGCCTATGATCGCCTGATCGAAGACGGCCGTGCGTTCTACCTGACCTTTGATAACGTTGAAGTGGGCCGGATGCAGGCGCGCGCGGTGCTGGAAGCCCAGCCGAGCGGCAACTACGTGATGATCAAGGGCTCTCCCACCGATCCAAACGCCGATTTCCTGCGCGGTGGTCAGCAAGAGATCATTCAGGCCGCAATCGACAGTGGTGATATCAAAATCGTTGGTGAGGCCTACACTGATGGCTGGCTGCCGGCCAATGCACAGCGCAACATGGAACAGATCCTGACTGCCAACGACAACAAGGTCGATGCCGTTGTCGCTTCCAATGACGGCACCGCTGGTGGTGTTGTCGCTGCGCTGACCGCTCAGGGCATGGAAGGTATCGCGGTGTCCGGCCAGGATGGCGACCACGCTGCGCTGAACCGTGTTGCCAAAGGCACGCAGACCGTTTCCGTCTGGAAAGACGCTCGTGATCTGGGCAAGGCCGCCGCTGAAATCGCGGTCGAAATGGCCGAAGGCGCTGCCATGGGTGATGTCGCGGGCGGTGCCGCCTGGACGTCCCCAGCGGGCACCGAGCTGACGGCGCGGTTCCTGGAGCCGATCCCGGTGACCGCTGACAACCTGTCGGTTGTTGTCGATGCCGGCTGGATCACCAAGGAGGCGCTGTGCCAGGGTGTGACCAACGGTCCTGCGCCCTGCAACTAAGCAGCTGCCGAGAGTTTCTCGGCTACTTCTTTCTAAACCGGCGCGCGCCCTCAGAAGGTCCCGATTGGATCGGGCGCGCGTCCCCCTTTCACTACCGCTGATCACTGGAGTTCGGATATGACCGAAACCACGTCTCAGCCGATCCCCGAACAAAACAAGCGTGGCCTGTTCCAGCAATTGGAACTGGACGTCCGCCTATTGGGAATGATCGGTGCCTTTGTCATCTTGTGCATTGGATTCAACATCCTGACGGATGGGCGTTTCCTGACGCCGCGCAATATTTTCAACCTCACCATCCAGACGGTCTCTGTGGCGATCATGGCCACGGGCATGGTCTTTGTGATCGTGACACGCCACATCGACCTGAGCGTCGGTGCGTTGCTGGCGACCTGCTCGGCCGTGATGGCTGTCGTTCAGACCGATGTGCTACCGGATATGCTGGGGCTTGGACTCAACCACCCGGCAACCTGGATCATAACCGTGGTGGTTGGCCTGACGATCGGCACCCTGATCGGGGCTTTTCAGGGATGGATGGTAGGTTTCCTGACCATTCCCGCCTTTATCGTGACCCTGGGTGGTTTTCTGGTCTGGCGTAACGTTGCCTGGTATCTGACCGACGGGCAGACCATTGGCCCGCTTGACAGCAGGTTCCTGATCTTCGGGGGCACCTCGGGCACGCTGGGCACCACGCTCAGCTGGGCCTTCGGAATCGTGGCCACGGCTCTGGCGTTGGTTGCCCTGTGGAACAGCCGCCGCGGCAAACAGGGCCATGGTTTCCCGGTGAAACCCGCCTGGGCGGAAGCGGTGATCGCAGGTGCGATTGCGGCGTCGATCCTTGGCTTTGTGGCCGTGCTGAATGCCTATCAGATCCCGGCGCGCCGTCTGGCGCGAATGATGGAAGCAGAAGGCGAAACCATGCCTGAGGGGCTGGTTGTCGGTTATGGCTTGCCAATCTCGGTGCTGATCCTGATTGCAACTGCCGTGATTATGACGATTATCGCCCGCCGCACCCGGTTTGGCCGCTATATCTTTGCCACCGGTGGCAACCCGGATGCCGCCGAGCTGTCCGGCATCAACACCCGTCTGCTGACGGTCAAGATCTTTGCCCTGATGGGATTTCTCTGTGCGCTTTCAGCGGTTGTGGCCTCGGCCCGTCTTGCCAATCACTCCAATGATATCGGGACTTTGGATGAGTTGCGCGTTATTGCGGCTGCCGTGATTGGCGGCACTGCACTGTCCGGTGGGTTTGGCACGATTTATGGCGCCATCCTCGGGGCGTTGATTATGCAGAGCCTGCAGTCGGGGATGGCCATGGTCGGTGTCGACGCACCGTTCCAGAACATCGTCGTGGGCACCGTGCTGGTTGCAGCCGTCTGGATCGATATTCTTTACCGCAAACGCGTGGGGGCCCGGATATGAGCACTGCAAAAGAGTTGCGCGCCGCAGGCGCCACGCCGCTGGTCGAGATGAAAGATATTTCGATCTCCTTTGGCGGGATCAAGGCTGTGGATCACGTCAGCGTTGATCTCTATCCCGGCGAAGTTGTTGGATTGCTCGGCCATAATGGTGCCGGGAAATCCACCTTGATCAAAGTGCTGTCGGGTGCCTACCAGATGGATTCCGGCGAAATCCGGGTCAATGGCGATAAGGTTGAGATCACCAATCCGCGTGATGCACGGTCGCATAACATCGAGACGATCTATCAGACATTGGCGCTGGCGGATAATCTGGATGCGGCCTCCAACCTGTTCCTGGGTCGCGAGCTGGTTACCCCGTTTGGTCTGGTGGACGATTCCGCCATGGAGGCCGAATGTCGCAAGATCATGAACCGGTTGAACCCGAATTTTCAAAAATTCTCGGAACCGGTTTCGGCTCTCTCGGGCGGTCAGCGTCAGTCGGTTGCCATCGCGCGGGCGGTCTATTTCAACGCCAAGATCCTGATCATGGATGAACCGACTGCCGCCCTTGGGCCGCATGAAACGCAGATGGTTGCCGAGTTGATCCAGCAGTTGAAGGCGCAGGGTATCGGTATTTTCCTCATTGATCACGATGTGAATGCGGTGATGGAGCTTTGCGACCGGGCTTCGGTCATGAAGAACGGCCAGCTGGTTGGCACCGTCGATATTGATGATGTCACCGATGATGACCTGCTGAGCATGATCATTCTGGGCAAGCGGCCCGGCGAAGCTGCGGCCTAAGTCGCGACGTCGATAATATCGGTCTGGAAGGGGCTGCCATTGGTGGCCCCTTTTCCGTTTCAGAATGGTTGCCCAGCCTATCGCAAAAACCTACATAAGATGTAGATTTTAGAAAGGTGATAGATGCTGACAATTGGGACATTGGGCAAGCGGACAGGCACGAAGGTGCAGACCATTCGCTACTACGAAGAGATTGGCCTTATGCCGGAAGCGGGGCGCACAGCAGGCGGGCAGCGTCGCTATGGCGAGAGTGATCTGGACCGGCTTTCGTTCATCCGTCACGCGCGACAACTTGGCTTTGGTCTGGAGGCAATCCGGGAGTTACTGAACCTCGCGGATCATCCGGGTCAGTCCTGTTCTCATGCAGATTCCATTGCGCAGAGACAGCTGAAAGACGTCGCTGATCGGATTGCCCGGCTGGAGGCCTTGCAGACTGAATTACAGCGCATGATCCGTGAGTGTGCCGGGGGAACCGTTGCCGAGTGCCGGGTGCTGGAGGTTTTGCGGGATCATTCCGAGTGCCTGACAAATCATGATCAGATTGGTGCCTGATCAGGGCATCGGGTTCGTTTGCTCGTGGCCGAGCGCACGGAGCAACATCCGGCGTTGATGATCCTGACCCCCAAAGAACACCGCCAATACGCGCAGCTGCTGTTCGGCTTCGTTCAGGTCGAAATAGAGGATGGCGCGCCCCTTTGTCACGCTGCGCAGTCCCGGAGCGATATCGCTGCGCAGCGTGCCCTGGTGCGGAGCGTTGCCCAGTGCCTCAATGGCCGCGTCAATCTCGTTCAGGCGGGCCGCTGCCCTGCTGAATGCGGTGTCCGGATCCTCGCCAAAGCCGATTGCCGCATCAAAGAGAAAGTCGAATATGGCGTCAAGATCCTGATCAATCGCCTCGGCGCGATCAACCCGAAAGACCATGTTCTGCCCGTTTGCGCGCCAGAAGATCGGCGGTCCTTCGACGCCCCTCAGTACCGCTGACAAAGGAGCCGCCGCGGCGCTCGGCGATCAATGCACGCAGGGCGGATGTCTCGGCGCGGCGGGCTTCCGTTTCTTCGCGCAGCAGTTCCAGACCCTGCTGCAACACCGCGCTGAGGCTTGCATATCGCCCTTCTGCCACCAATGTGCGGGCAAAGTCGTCCTGTGCTTCGGTCAGGGAGATGGAGGCTTTTACACTCATTTGCGCACCTGAGGCTCTTGTGGGTGACTATGAGATTATACTACTCAGTAGTATTTATCAACCCGGCACCGGACAGGCCGCGCAGTGCAAGAGCGATCCAGCCGAGACCTGCCAAAGCAATAATGAGCCAATTATCGCTTCCCCATTGGTTAATGATAATCCCGCCGATGGCCCAGCAGATTGCGACGGTGTAAGTCCAGGCTGAGGGGCTGTCTGCCTGGACCAAAAGCCCGACCGCCAGCGCCGCCGTCAGGCAGATTACGCCCGCCAATTGCGGGTTCATCAACCCATATCCTGGAAGAATGATACTGATGGACACCGCCGATGCTGCGGTCAGCCATCCGGCATAGAGCCCTACAGGACCGCGTTTCCAGACCCGTTTGTTGCGGCCTGCGCGGCGCATAGCCAGGATCGCGGTGACTGTCATCGCGATGATCAGGATTGTGGCAAGGATGGGTGAGCTGTTCGCAACCCAAAGCCAGCACATCCCGATGGCCAGGCTGATAGAGAGGGGTTTTCGCATCTCATGCCATGTTGAGCCCTCCGGCGCGCGAAACGCGCCAAACCCGACCCCAACGATCAGCCAGATGTAGATCACGATCCAGATTGAAAAGGCCGAACCGATGGGTTGAATGACCGGGTCGGGCTGTGGATAGGGCAGTTGATCAGCTGTATAGCCGGTAAACGGGTCGGTTATCAGCGGCGCGGCGGCAAAGGCTAGGGCAAGGGCCAGTGTAAGATAGGCCATGGACTGCTTGCTCATGATATCGAACTCGCTTTCGTATGTAGGCGCCAACTGAGGGCGGCATCTGTGGCTATTCCGATTTGCTTATCTAGTCTTAAAGAAAGCTCCGAAGCTCCTCCAATGTTCCCGCTTCTAACGCTGGTTTATCGGTCCGAATGCGATTGATACGGGGAAACCGCATGGCCAGACCACTTTTGTGACGGCTGGATTCATTCAGACCTTCAAAGGCCACTTCCAGGACCAATTCGGGCTTCACCGCGCGGACTGGGCCGAACCGGTCCGTCGTGTTGTTGCGCACGAAGCGGTCCAGTTCCTTCAGCTCGGAATCGGTGAACCCGAAATAGGCTTTGCCGACGGGCACCAGCTTATCGCCGTCCCAGACGCCGAAGGTGAAATCGGAATAGTAGCCTGAGCGTTTGCCGTGGCCGCGCTGCGCATAGAGCATGACGGCATCGACCAGCATAGGATCGCGTTTCCATTTGAACCAGTTTCCGCGTTTGCGCCCCGCGATGTAGGCGCTGTCGCGCCGTTTGATCATGACGCCTTCGATTACGCCTTCGGGTGGGTTGGCGCGAAGAACTGCCAGATCCTCCCATGTGCCAAAGGTGAGCGGGTGAGAGATGTCGATACGCGGATCGTTCAGGTCCGCAACACAGCGATGCAGCCGGGCCTGGCGTTCATCCAATGTCCAAGATCGCAGATCTTCACCCTCCCAGAACAGCAGGTCGTAGGCGCGCAGCGCGGCGGGATGGCTTGCCAGCATGGTTTTGCCCACCTTCTTGCGACCAAGCCGTTTCTGTAAATCACCAAAGGGCGCGATGATGGTGTCGCGCTTAACCAGCAATTCGCCATCGAGCGTGCCGTTGAAGTTCAGCGCCTCAATGACGTCGGGAAAAGCGCCTGAGATATCCTCTCCGGTGCGTGAATAGAGCCGCCGGGTGCCGCCGTCATTCACGGCCTGCACGCGGATACCGTCCCATTTCCATTCTGCAATGAAGTCGCCGGGAGAGAGGCTGGAAAGGTCGTTCAGATCTGTACCTGTGGACAGCATAACCGGTCGGAACGGCGCGGCGGCAAGGCTTTTTGGTTTGTCACCCCCTTCGAGCCAGGAAAACAGTGGCAGGTAGGGCGGCGTCAGCCCATGCCAGAGCTCCTCGATTTCCGCGACATCGACCTCGCCATATTGTGCCAGGGCGTTGCGGGCCAGTCGGGCGGACACGCCAACGCGCAGCCCGCCGGTGGTCAGCTTCAGGTAGGCATAGCGCTGCGACGGTGTCATCTGCGACAGGCGGCGGATGATCAGTGCCGGAAGCTGGGCCTTTGCGGTTTCGGACAGCTCCGTCACAGCCTCGGTCAAGGACAGATATGCCTCGCCGTCTGAGCGCGGCCAGATCAGGGCGACGGTCTCCGCCAGATCGCCCACGAAATCATAGGAGAGGCGGAACAGTTCTGGGTCAGTCTCTTCCGCCACCAGACCGCGCAAAAGCGAAGGCGTCACATTGCGGAGTGATAGATCACCCGTAATCGCTGCGAGCGCATATCCGCGTTCAGGGTCCGGCATGGCTTGAAAGGCATGGAGCAGATGCGCCGTCTTACCGTTGCGAGACGGGGTAAAGGCGAGCTGCTCCAGAAGGTCTGCGAAGGCTTGCATCAATCTGCCTCCTCCTCATAGCCGACCAGCCGCAGGGGACGGGCGGCAATCTGGTTCAGCTCACACCAGCGAACCAAAGCATCCTCGCGGCCATGGGTCACCCAGACCTGTTTCGGGGCGAGTTCCCTGATGGTTCGGGTGAGATCCGGCCAGTCGACATGGTCGCTCAGTATCAATGGCAGCTCCACGCCGCGCTGCCGCGCGCGGGCGCGGACCTGCATCCAGCCACTGGCAAAGCAGATCACCGGATCAGGAAACCGCTGCGCCCAGGCCGCGGCAAAGGCCGAAGGAGGGCCGAGGATTATCTGCCCCTTAAAGGCGGCCTTGCCCTCCTTGGTGGTGGCCGGGCGCAATTCGCCGAGATCAATGCCCTGGGCGATGTGGTAGTTGCACAGGCGCTGAAGTGCGCCATGGATATAGATCGGCCGATCCCAGCCTGCCTGGCGCAACAACGCGATGACACGCTGTGCTTTGCCGAGCGCATAGGCACCCACAAGATGGCATCGCTCCGGCTGAGCAGCAACGGAGCGGAGCAGTTTTTCGATCTCGGACCGGGGGTCCGGGTGATTGAACACTGGCAGCCCAAAGGTGGCTTCGGTCACGAAAACATCGCATGGCGCGAGCTGAAACGGTGCACAGGCAGGGTTATCGACCCGCGCGTAGTCGCCGGAGACGGTAATGGCCGTGTTGCCGTCCTCCACGGTAATTTGACAGGAGCCAAGGACATGGCCGGCCGGTGTGAATGTCGCGCCGACACCCGCGATCGTCGTGCGATCATCGACTGGAACCGATGTGTCGCAAAACGCGTCGCCATAGCGGATCGCCATGATGTCCAATGTCTGCGGGCTGGCCCAGACCGTGCCATGCCCCGCGCGGGCATGGTCAGCATGGCCGTGAGTGATCAGCGCGCGGGGCACCGGGCGGACCGGATCAATGTAGAAATCACCAGCAGGACAATAAAGCCCATCGGGGCGCGGATGCAGCAGCTCTTCCGGTAGGCGTGGTGCATTCACGGCGCAGGATCCTTCATATTACTTCTAGGCGGTGTTCCAGGAAAGTTAAGCCAAACAGGGGTTTGGGCAAGGGGAGACCGTGCCGACGCTGGCGAGCCGACGTCTTGCCATCCAGTGTGGAACCATCAAGAGGCTCAGGCGTTTTGCCTGCTATGGCGCAGTTTCCTGCGCTGCCGCTATTACCCAACCCGAGGAGAAGGCCCGTGGCGCAGAAGGATTTAACACAGGGCACTGTTTCGCGCGCTCTTGCTGCGGTCTCCGCTCCAATGTCCTTGGGGATTTTGGGCGTGTTGAGCGTTGGACTGGCAGACGCGTATTTCCTCGGGCAGCTGGGGGAGGCTCCGCTGGCGGCCGTCGGGTTCATTTACCCGGTGACCACGGCGGTGACGTCTTTGTCCATCGGCCTGTCCGCTGGAGCCAATGCGGCGATTTCCCAGAGCCTGGGCCGGGGCGACAGCGAGGCAGAGACCAACAGGCTCTCGGTGCATGCGATTGTTCTGGGTATGGTTGTGGCGGTGCTGGTCGCCATCCTGTTTTATCTAGGTGCCGCCTCGCTGTTCTCTCTCATGGGAGCAGGGGGCGCCGTGCTGGAGGAGGCGCAATCCTATGTGCCATTCTGGGCCCTGTCGTTTCCTTTTCTGGTCGGCATGGCGCTGTTGAATGCGGTGTTTCGGGCCCATGGCGACGGGGCAACCTCGGCGGTGATCATGCTGGTTGCTGCGGTGCTCAATATCGCGCTGGACCCGATCCTGATCTACGGGCTCGGTCCTGTGCCTGAGATGTCCACGGCGGGCGCGGCGCTTGCGACGGCTCTGGCGCGCGTCCTGACCTTGGTGGGAGCCTTCACTTATGCGCTGCGGATTGGCGTTATTCGTCCTCCGCAGGAATTCGCCGATGGCATTGTCGGCTCAATACGGGAAGTCGTCAGGGTCGGACTGCCGGCGGCCTTCTCCAATGCGATCAACCCCGCCGGTATGGCGATGGTCACCGCAGCTGCTGCCACGCTGGGCGATACGGTTGTGGCTGGGCTGGGGGCGGCTCAGCGTGTGCAGTCGGTCGCGCTGGTACCCCTGCTGGCCCTTTCTGCGGGCATCGGACCGGTCGTCGGTCAGAACTGGGGTGCAGATGAACGGGATCGTGCGCGGCTGGCGGTCTGGCGGTCCTGGCAATTCTGTATCGGTTACGGCTTGGCTGTCGCGCTTCTCCTGACGGTTCTGGCGCCTTCAATCGCCGGGCTGATCGCCTCGGACGAGGGAGCGGCGCAGAAGACCGCGCAATATCTCCGCGTCGTCAGCTGGAGTTTTCTGGGCTACGGCGTCCTGGTGACAGCAAATGCCGCGATGAATGCCCGGTCCAAGGCGCTCTGGTCCATGGGGCTGAGCTTGATGCGGATCTTTGTGGTCTATGTGCCGCTGGCTTGGCTGGGGGTCTGGCTGTTCGGCTATGCCGGAATTCTGGGCGCTGCGGTCATTGCGAATCTGGCGGCTGTGGCGGGCGCTTATTATGTCGGCCGCAAGACGGGGCTGGTGGGTCAGTGAGGGCAGCCCGATCAGTTTGTCGTCAGTAGTTCGAGTAGTCTGCCTTCACCCATGCGAAGTCCGTCGATACTATGCCGGGTGAGCGATTTGAGCCGTGCGGTGCGCGTGTCGTCGGGCAGTTCGGCCAATGCGATGACCTTT
The DNA here is from genome assembly GCF_048056015.1 of Phaeobacter sp. JH20_37. Lineage (NCBI taxonomy): Bacteria > Pseudomonadati > Pseudomonadota > Alphaproteobacteria > Rhodobacterales > Roseobacteraceae > Phaeobacter > Phaeobacter sp. JH20_37. The sequence continues at coordinate 9,586 of NZ_JAYMWW010000001.1, forward strand.
GGGTGAATGTAGCTGTTGCGCGCCATTGTCGGTGTATTGTGCAGCCGCTCCGCCGCTGCCTCCGCCATGGCTGAAATCGTGAGCTTGGGGGCATGCAGCGCCGTGCGAAAGGCTGCATGGGTCCCGTTCCAAGTGCGCAGCGTTTTGGCGGAGACGCCGTCACCGCAAAGGCTGGTCAGAACCTCCTGTACCTGCTCTGACCGGACGGCGCGTACGCTGCCGCCATCATCGAGCCAAGAGATGAGTTCACGTCCGGGCAGGTCCTGTGAACGCTCCAATATGCGTTGCAGGGCCGCGCCCCGGATCGACTTCTCAACTGTCTTGCCGCCTTTTGCGGTATAGCGCAGATGTATCGACTGACCGGAGAACTCGATGTGCCGTTGGCGCAGGGTCGTGGCGCCGTAACTGCCGTTGTCCTCTGTGTACTGCGGGTTCCCAATCCTGAGTGAGCCGCGATCCATCAGGGCAAGGACAGCAGCGACCGCCGTTTCCTCCTCGCCTATGGTGCCGCTTAGCCTGTCGCTGATCCACCTGCGCAACTGCGGCAGGCTCTCGGCGAAACTGACCAAATTGTCGAATTTCTGTTCTGCCCGCAACAACTGCCACGCGGGATGGTAGCGATATTGCTTGCGATTGCGCGCGTCGCGCCCGGTGGCCTGCAGGTGACCATTTGCCAATGGGCAGAGCCAGACATCCGTATAAGCAGGGGGCACGCCAAGCCCGTTGAGCCGGTCCACTTCGGTACGGTCTTCGATGTGGCTGCCATCAGGCATATGATAGGAAAACCCGCGACCGCGACGTCGGCGCGAGATCCCGGGCTGATCATCCTTGCAATAGACCAGTTTCATCAGGTCGATCCACGTTTGGCGGGACTGCGGACCCGCAATGTGCGGGCCGCCCGTCGTGCAGGCGGCCCGAGTGGCGTCAGCTCATCACCATGACGGATTTTACATTCACAAATTCCTTCATGCCAAAGCCTCCATGTTCGCGGCCATAGCCGGAGTCCTTGACGCCGCCGAAAGGCATGTTGGGGATTGCCAGGCCAAATCCGTTGATGAAGATCATGCCGGTGTCGAAATGATCGCGGGCGAGGGCAATCGCCTTGTCCGTATCTTTGGTCATGATGCCACCGCCGAGACCAAATCGGCTGTCGTTGGCAATGCGCATCGCATCCTCTGCGTCCTTGGCGCGGATTAATGCGGCCACCGGGCCGAAGAGTTCGTCGTCATAGGCAGGCTGGCCCGGGGTCACGTTTTCCAGAACGGTCGCCGGATAGTAGAAACCTCTGCCCTCTGGCATTTCGCCGCCGCAGAGGATCTTGGCACCGCCTGCGACACTGTCCTTGACCTGCTGATGGAGGTCATCGCGCAGATCTTTGCGTGCCATCGGTCCAATGTCGGCATCGTCACCCATCGGGTCGCCCGGGGTCACGTCTTTCATGGCGGCAACATAGGCGTCGCGGAATTCGTCGTAAACTGCGTCGACGACGACGAAGCGCTTGGCAGCAATACAGGTTTCGCCATTGTTATAGGTCCGCCCCTGCACGCAGGTCTGGACAGCTGCGTCGATATCCGCATCTTCTAGGACGATGTAGGCATCGTTGGATCCCAGTTCCAGCACGGTCTTTTTCACCGCTTCGGCCGCCTTTGCGCCCACTTTGCGGCCGGCGCCATCGCTGCCGGTCAGTGTTACGCCGCGCACCAGGTTGTGGCTGATCAGCGCGTCCGACTGATCGTGGGAAATCACCAGAGCCTGGAACAGGCCCTTTGGCAGGCCCGCGCTTTCGTAGATCTCCTGCAGCATCTGGCCCGAGCCGGTTACGTTGGAGGCGTGTTTCAGAAGTACGCCGTTACCGGCGATCAAGCTCGCGATTGAGTAGCGCACCACCTGGTAGGCTGGAAAATTCCAGGGCTGGATGCCGTAGACGACACCAATGGGGGAATAGAAGATATGCCCTGTCTTGCCACCTTGGATATCGCGCTCTTCAGGGGCGAATGCCGAGGGGGCCTCTCCTGCACTGTAGTCGCAGATGGCCGCGCAGAGCTCGACTTCCTGATGGCTCTGTTTCAGCAGCTTGCCCATTTCTTTCGTCATCAGTTCGGCAAGCTCATCCTTGCGCTCACGCAGGGCGGCCCCGATGGCTTTGATGACCTTCGCGCGCTCTTCTACCGGGGTCTGGCGCCAGCTGAGAAAGGCCTCATGGCAGCTTTGTACTGCAGTTTCCATCGCCTCGTCGCTCAGCAGGGAATAGCTGTTGAGGGTTTCTCCAGTGGTTGGGTTCACGGTTTGAATGGTGTCGGACATGGTTGACCTTTCTCTCTGACGGCAGGAGGGGAGTTCTTTGCCTATGGCTTGCAAGATCAACGTGGCTTGGTGGTTTGGGTTCCCGTCAATCGCCAGGACGTGAGGTCGCGGTTGTCTTTTGCTGGTTTGACCTAAGGTGCGCTGCTGGTTGGATTGCCTTCTTTGTGGTGGGAACATATACAGAACATATGACTCGACAAACGCTGGATCAAAAGCTCGCTATCCTCAGCGACGCCGCAAAATATGATGCGTCCTGTGCGTCTTCGGGATCGACAAAACGTGACTCCCGCGATGGGAAGGGCTTGGGCTCGAATGAGGGTACGGGCATCTGCCATGCCTACACGCCGGATGGTCGCTGCATCAGCCTGCTGAAGATCCTGATGACCAACTTTTGCATTTACGACTGCACCTACTGCGTGAACCGGGTGTCGTCCAATGTGCCGCGCGCGCGGTTTTCTGTCGATGAGGTTGTAAAGCTGACGATAGAATTCTACCGACGCAACTATATAGAAGGTCTGTTTCTGTCCTCCGGTATCATCCGGTCCCCGGATGCGACGATGTCAGATATGGTGCAGATCGCGCGAAAGCTGCGGCATGAGGAGAATTTTCGCGGATATATTCATCTCAAGACCATTCCCGATGCTGCCCCTGAATTGATTGCCGAAGCTGGGCTTCTGGCGGATCGGCTGTCGATCAATGTCGAGATGCCAAGCGATGCCGCCGTGCGTGAACATGCGCCGGAGAAAGATCCCGGCCAGATCCGCAAGGCGATGGGAGACGTCCGGATGCGCGCTGATGCAGCCAGGGAGGCGAGCTATACGGGCAGGCGTCCGCCGCGATTTGCGCCCGCAGGTCAGTCGACGCAGATGATCATAGGGGCGGATGGGTCAAATGATGCGACGGTGCTGGGGCAATCGACCCGGCTTTATGCAAGCTACAAATTGAAGCGCGTGTATTATTCCGCGTTTTCGCCCATCCCCGACAGTTCGGCCAAGCTGCCGCTGATCTCGCCACCGTTGCAGCGTGAACACCGGTTGTATCAGGCCGATTGGCTGCTGCGGTTTTATGATTTTCAGCTCGATGAGATCACATCGGTCACGCCGGATGGAAATCTGGATTTGCAGGTCGATCCCAAGCTGGCCTGGGCGCTGGCACATCGCGAGATCTTTCCGGTGGATGTGAACCGGGCCAGCCGGGAACTGCTGCTGCGGGTTCCGGGGTTCGGGGTCAAAACGGTCACGCGGATCCTCAGCACGCGACGGCATCGGATGCTGCGATACGAAGATCTGGTTCGTATCGGGGCCTCGATGAAGAAGGCGCGTGCCTTTGTCGTTGCTGGCGGGTGGACACCGGGCGGTTTGACCGACAGCGCGGATTTGCGGGCCCGGTTTCTGCCGCCGCCGGAACAATTGGCCCTGTTTTGATGTATCATGCCGAGATGCCCCTGATCGGGACGGCAGTGGCCTGGCGTCGGGCGGCGCGAGGGTTTCTGGCGCAGAATATCCCACCTGACGCCATCCTGTGGAACAATGAATGCGCCGCGCCTGATCTATTCGCCTCAGAGGCGCGATCGGCTCCAGGCGGAGAGGTCCAGGTCCCGCGCAGCTTTGTTACCCTCGCCGATAAGGTCGTCTGGCATAGTGATCCGAACCGGTTTGCCCGGCTCTACGGGTTTCTCTGGCGCCTGCGCAGTGAACGCGGGTTGATGAGCGATCGGGCTGACGCGGATTTGGCGCGATTGCGCCAGATGGAAAAATCGGTGTCGCGCTGTCAGCACAAGATGAAGGCCTTTGTGCGGTTTCGGGAGTTGGGTGCCGCTGACGCGCCGCGCCGATCTTTTGCGGCGTGGTTTGAGCCGACACATCACACGGTGGAGCCGACCGCTACATTCTTTGCCCGCCGCTTTGCCGATATGGACTGGCGCATTCTGACACCTGACGTGTCGGCCATATTCGAGGGTGGGCAACTCAGGTTTGAGCCGGGGCAGCCAAGGCCCGACCTGCCGGAGGATGCGAGCGAGGCGCTGTGGATCACTTATTTCCGCAATATATTCAATCCGGCACGGTTGAAGGTGCAGGCGATGCAATCGGAAATGCCCAAGAAGTATTGGCAGAACATGCCGGAGGCCGTCGCTATTCCTGACCTGATCGCCTCGGCCCCGGCGCGGGCGCGGGCGATGGCTGAGGCGGCGCCAACTCTGCCACCGTCGCGGGCTGTGCGGGTACAGGCCCGACTACCTGCGGCCAACCCTGTCTGGCAAGGAGCAGCTGGGGGTCTGCCGGAGGCCATCAACAGCTGCACGCGCTGCCCGCTCCACCGATCGGCCACGCAGGCGGTGCCCGGTGAAGGGCCGACAGATGCCGCGTTGATGATCGTCGGCGAACAGCCCGGTGATCACGAGGATCTGGCGGGGCGTCCATTTGTTGGCCCCGCTGGGCAACTGTTCGACCAATTGGCCGCGGAGGCCGGCCTGCCGCGACAGGCAGCCTACGTCACCAATGCGGTCAAACATTTCAAATTCACGCCAAGAGGGCGCAGGCGGATACATCAGCGGCCCGATGGATCGGAGATCCAGCACTGCAAGATCTGGCTCTGGGCCGAGCTGGAACAGGTCCGGCCGCGGTTGGTCCTCGCGCTTGGTGCCACCGCGACGCAGGCTCTGTTGGGATCAGGTGCGGACATTCGGCGGCGGCGCGGAACCATCGAACATCGCACCGACGGCACGCCGGTATTGATCACCTTGCATCCATCGTATCTGTTGCGGAGCCCAGATCCTGAGCAGCGCAGCCGTGACACCGAGAGCCTACGCGCGGACCTTCGCCTGGCTGCCGATTGGTTGCGCATAGATGCGGTGAAGCATCGGCGCGACTAATCCGTACTGGTCGTGCTGGTCGAGCCGGAGGCCGCAAGTCCCGCCACCAAGGCAAGCCCCAGCAGGCCCATAGCAGGTGCGATCATTGGGGCAAACTGGCCCACGACCGGCTCAACGAGCAGCAGACATTCGTCCTCTTCCGCATCCCGTTCATCCTCGCACTTCAGCTGATCATCGTCCTGCTTAACGGTCTGAGCAGCACCGGGTGCCCCGAGCAAAGACAGGACCATCAAAGTGATGATCATAAGGCGGGTGACCGGTCCTGTCGATGTCAGGTCGGTCAATTGACTGCTGCCGCAACAGGTGTGGTGATCAGCGACGGGGTGATCTGGCGCAGGGTGCGACCCCATTTTGTGACCGGGTTTTCGGCCACAAAGATCACGTCATCGGGGCGCAGCTGAAATTTCGTCGCGAGTGTCAGATTGGCGGCGCTGCTGGCATTCAGATGCCAGGCGGTAACCGCGCCGAATTCGCGCGGATCGCTGGAGGCGCGCAGCACATAGACCTGCGAGACGTCACCGGTTTCGCGGGCTATTCCACCGCCCGCATCATAGAGTGCATCGGCCAGCGTGGCCTGACGCTCATACGGCAGGGGGTATCGTGTCTGATTGTCGACCTCCCCGGTCAGATAGACGTAATCGCGACCATTGGCACCCAGAGCCTCGCGGGCTTCGAAGGTGCTGCGTTGCTCGGTATTATCACTGCGGCGGAGGGTGATCGCGGTGTTCAGCTCGCTCAGCTCCTGCGCGCGGGCAGCCAGAGTTGTCTGCTTCAGGCGAATTTGCTGTTCAAAGAAGCGTTCGGCCCGGTTTAGGTTGAAGTCCGCGTCGACAAATACCGCATCGCCGGAGACAAGACGGATGTTCTGCAGGTCGGGGCTGGCATAGAAATCCGTCAGCGGGATCTGGTAGAGGTCGCCGTCGCGGTAAATCCTCACCGAGCTGACATCAATATCTGGGACGGACACGCTGCCTGCGGCGGCAAGGGCTTCGCTGAGGTAGAGCGGCGTCAATGTGATCGGCAGCACGCCAGGTTTGCCGACGGCACCGCCAACCGAAACGCGGCGTGAATTGAACTCGGCGATCTCAAGGCTGAATGTCGGATCGAATTGCGCTTCGACCAGTTTCTGAAACAGCAGCTCTTCGGCATCTTCGATGGTCAGCCCGCCGATGCGGATGCGGCCGACGTCGGGTATGTTGACAGAGCCATCATCCTGCACGGTATAACCGTTGCGGCTGTTTTGCGCGGCAAGCAGGCCGGTGAGCTGCTCAAGCGTGTTGCGCGTGGACGGTGTCGCCAGCATCACGACATCACCAACCCCGATCTGATAGGGCATCTGCGGTACGGAAGGGGGGGGCTTCAGGGCGAGGCGTTGATTGCGCGCACCTTCCTGAGTTGAGGGTGCCTCAGGCAGGCGGCCCGCCCCGCGGCCAACCAGGCCCGCGCCGGTTCCCGCTGATCGTGCATAGGCATCCGGAAGGGATTGCGGCGCATAAGGCGCGCGGTTGGCCTGGATCACGGTTTCGCCATTCAGCGGAACCACACGCACCTGCGTGCCATCCCCGGCGCCGGGGATGACGTCAGAGCTGCGGTAGATGGTCGAGCATCCTGCCAGCGCAATTGTGGCGCAGCAGATCATAGAAATCAGGCGCAAGGTCTTTCCTCCGGTCGGGGTGGGGTAGTGTTGGTCGGATGCGATAGGGGTGTGCGGATCATGGCGTCACTCGCAGTCGCGTTGTCATATTGCCGATAAACGGCCCGGTCCACTGGCGGCTTTGGATCAGCCTGTTGTCTGATGACCGCAGCCAATAGAGGTTCAGGAACCGCTGCTCAGGGTTTTGGCAGTTTTCAACCATCAGACGGCTCGCGATCTGCTGGTCGCCAATGGTCAGGGTGCGGGGGCCGCGATCCTTGATTTCGCAGTGATATGTCCGGGTCTCAATCTGGTCGTTTCCGGTCAGATAGCTGTGAAAGCGCAGCGCCGGGCCTTCTGCATGTGTAAAAATCCGCCCACGGGATTGATCCTGTTCAACGGCCATAAGACCGATACCGAAGCCACGGGTTGCGTGCAGCAGACCCCGGTCGGTTTGCAGGCTGGCACCGTCCGAGGACAGCCAGGTCACCAGACCCGCCCGCTCCGTCTCCCGAAGCATCACGCCGCTTCTTCCTGTCTGGAGAAATCCAACCTGCATCTGTTCTGCGCCAGCCTCGGCCAGCTCCGCGACGTGAGGTATGGCAGAGGAGAGACCGCCCTGCCGCAGCTGCTGAAGGGTCAGGATCTCACGCTCGTCATTTGTGCAGGCTGCGAGGATCAGGCAGCCAATAGCAGCGCTGCTGATGACCAGGTGGTGGAGCTGTCGGGTGATCGTCATCTGGAGTAACGCCCCCATTGTGCGGCAAGCGCGCGCCCACGGCTGTCGCGCACTTTTTCATAGAGACGTGTCTGCAGGTTGAGCCGCGCGCCGCCATCGCGCAGCACGGGGCGGATAACCTGCGTGATACTCTGTCGCGACGGTTTGCCGGTGAGCCAGGCAACGGGCACCTCAACACGGATGCCCTTGTCAAAGGAGCCTTCGCCGAAATCCTCGGAAGATGTATCGGTCAGCGTTGCAAAGGCCCCAACCTTGAAACCGTTGTTGAATTCACGGTCGATGGTGACGGTGGTGCCCCAGTCACCAGCCAGATACCGGCCCATATCGACCTGAACATGATAGTCGCCGCGCATTTTGTAATAGACCGAGGCATGACCGGTCACGACGTCGTAGTCCTGAAATCCGAACTGGACGTCGAAATCGCGTTGCCGGACATAATTAAGCTCGGCTCCTAACGCCAGGCTGCTGCCAACGGGGAACCACAACACCTCTGCCGATATGCCGCCAAACATCTGCTCGAGATAGCCTGCAGTGACGCGCGCAAACAGATCCTGGTGCGGGCGCCAGACGTAATCGGCTGTCAGATGGCTGAGGCGCAGATCGGATTCCGACGCATAGCGGGCCCAGTCCGAGCGGACCCGCGGCAAGACCGAATTTGACGGGCGGGCGGAGGCGTCGAGATTGCCGATCACCGGTTGGCGCAGCTGTCCGGCAAAGGTCAGGCCGGGCGCAGGTTGATAGGCGGCTCGCAGTTCCGCCCCGACTTCGTAGCGCAGCGGCTCATCTGGATCAAAGAAAGACAGCTGCGTGTAAGGCCCGAAGCGATAGGTGAACCGAGGGAAGGCGTCGATGCCAGCGCTGTTGGGGATCGGCTCTGGGGCGTCTTCGATATCTGCACGGGCAAGGCTGCGCCAGGCGCCATCCAGATCGTCTTCCAGCTCGTAGAGGTCGTTGCGCTGCGTGGTGACGCGGGTCGTAGGCAGGCCGTTCTCGGCCAGCGTGACCTCAAACTGTTGCAGATGCGGAGGCAGGGTATTTGCCATAACGCGATTGGTCCGACCGACAGCCTGCGCGGAGGCGCCGTAGCGCATGTTCTCCACCGTGATCCGCGCTTGGCTGCCCACGCGTTCGAAGCTGAGCAGCCGGATGCCCTCGGACTCAAGCTGGGATTGCAGCACGCCGTAGAGCCGGGCAGGCTCGGCGGATCCGGTTTCGCCCTGGGCGAGGTTCCAGCTGGTCAGGGCGACCTGTTCTTCCGGTTTCAGCGCAGGCGCGGCGGCTCCCTGACCGCCGGGAGCAGCGGCGCGGCGCGGATCAAACGCATAGCTCAGCTGAACGGCGAGGGCCGATCCGTTGAGATAAGAGCCGCCCAAAGTGACTCCGTTGCCGAAGCGGTAGGATGCGCCGATGTTGACAGGTGAACGGATGTCATTCAGCCCACGCTGAGCTTCGGCTGAATAGGTGTCGGAGGAATATTCGGCGGTAAGCGACCAATGCGGAGTTACATCCCAGCGCAGACCGCCAAACAATGCGGCGTCGCCGCGGAACCAATTGCCAAAGTCCAGTTGTCCGGTTGTGGATATGCCGCCGGCGTTTGAATCTTGTCGTGTATCAAACCGCCCATCGAGTGCCGTCAGTGGATTGCGCTGCCCGCCGCGCCCGGCAAGCCGACCCCAGCCAATCCCGCCGGTGACGGTCAGATCGGGAGTGACATGTTTTGTCGCCACGAGGTATTCGCTGGCGTAGACGCCGGTCCCACCGAAATCCCGCAGGCCAAGGGCGATAGCCGGTCCCGCCGCTGTTTCATCGCGCAGTTGAAAATGGATATCAAAGCTGCGGTCATACCGGCTAAGGTCGACGCCGGCGTCGAAACCGCTCAGAAAGCTATAGCGAAAACTGCCGTAGATATTCGGCAACATCTGAAACGTCAGGGTGTTGCGGCTGGTGTTATCGAAGTTTGAGGTGGTCAGCGCGATGGTTCCGTCGGGCAGAACCTCTGCGGTCGGCATATCGACCAATCCGGGCGTTCCATATGTCGATAGTGTCTGGGCCGGAGCCTGAATGGCACCCAGCGGGCCGCTGAGCGTACCCAGGCAGCCAATCATAAGAATTGCGTGTCCCCGCATTCCCACCCAGCCTCGTCGTGCCCACCTTTTTCGGCGGTGCTTCTTCACACTGCTCCCAACCCCGCCTAACACTAGACCAGCAGATTTGCCGGTTATGACAGCATCAGGCCCCCAGGGAGCAGCGATTATGTTCAAAAGGTTAATTACCGGAATTCGGCGAAAACCACAAGATTTTGCAGCTCTCAATCCAGAATTGCGTTTTTATGTTATCGGCGATGTTCACGGATGCGACGATCTGCTGGCCCGCCTTCTGGAGCAGCTTGATCCGGCGCTGCCTCTGGTCTGCCTGGGCGATTACATCGACCGCGGCGAACAGAGCGCCGCAGTTCTGCGCCGTCTCATGAACCGGCCGGATACAACTGCCCTGATGGGAAACCATGAAGCCATGCTGCTGGATTTTCTGATCGACCCGGTTGCACATGCCGCAATCTGGCTGCGCAATGGCGGGCTGCAAACGCTTGCGAGTTTTGGTGTCACCGGCATATCGGAGCATTCATCGGCCGCCAGTTTGGAGCAGGGAGCGGCTGCGCTGCGCGCAGCGATGGGTCCAGAGATGATCGCTTGGGTAGAGGGTCTGCCCACCTGTTGCCAATCCGGTAATATATTCATGGCCCATGCCGGTGCGGATCCGGGCGCTCCGGTGTCAGAACAATTCCGGCAACAGCTGCTATGGGGTTGCCCAGATGCCCGCAAGGGACGCCGCAAGGATGATATTTGGGTTGTTCATGGCCATTGGATCGTCACTGAGCCTACTGTTGCCGACGGTCGGATCGCCTTGGATACTGGTGCCTTCGCAACCGGGCGGCTGACAGCTGCTGAAATCGATCTCGGCACAGTCAGGTTTATCTCCACCTGAGGCGGGCTGTACCGGCCATCGGAACGAAACCAGCTCTTGCGCGTTTCTCATCGAGCGGATCTGGGAGAATGGGTCATGTCATCCAAAAGCAAAGCCGAAATCTGGGACCAGTGGAAAACAGCCGTCAATATGGCGCCTGCTGAATTGGAGCGCTGGCTGGAGACCGAAGAGAGCAAATCGGTTGGCGACAGTGACAACGGCGAGTCGACGGGACATGCGTCTGGACGTCGGATCGTCAAGATCAAACGCACGAACAAGGATGACCTGAGTCAGGAAGACTATGAACACATGGCTAAGGTTGTTGGCTATGTCAGACGACATTGCGCCCAGGGCGGACCCGAGGACGACATTGAAAACAGCCGGTGGCGATACTCGCTGATGAACTGGGGGCATGATCCGTTGAAATCCGATGGGTGTTCCTGACCTAGGAGAGGCCAATGACCACAGCGAAGAAAAACGACCCTGAACTCTGGGAAGAAGTGAAAGAAGACCTCACCAAAAGCGGCAAGGGCGGCGAACCGGGGGAATGGTCGGCCCGCAAGGCACAGCTGGCCGTCCAGGAATACAAGCGCCGTGGTGGTACCTATGCCGAAGATGGTCCCGATCAGGAAGATACTGACCTCAATCAATGGAGCGAGGAGGACTGGGGGACCAAATCCGGGGCCGATAGCAGCGAGACCGGAGAGCGGTATCTGCCAAAAGAGGTGAGGATGATCCTGACCGAAAAAGAATACCGGCGCTCGACCCGAAAGAAGCAGAGCGATACCCGCGATGGCCAGGAACAATTCTCCGACCAACCAGAGGATGTGCAGGAGAAGGTAGCGCGTATCAAGGAAAGTGGCCCAACCTATGACATGCTCTATGAGCGGGCACAGGATCTTGATATCGCAGGTCGCTCGGATATGGACAAGGATGCCTTGATGATGGCGATCCGCAAGGCAACGGATGAGAACGGGCGCGCCAAGGGCAGCAAGGCTGCCTTGAACGCCCATACGAAGGCGGAGCTTTATGAACGGGCGCAGGATCAGGGGATCTCGGGGCGCTCCGACATGTCCAAAGCCGATCTGGTCGATGCGCTTGCCAAATCGTAGGCGCTGCTTCTGGCAGGCGTTGTTGGTATCATCGGCTACCCGGTCAATCTGCGCATAGCCATCTCGACCGGGCCATGTTTGGCGTAGCGTGACCAGAGATAAGCGTAAACCGTCGCGGCAGCGCAAAAAACAAGGGCTGCTGACACGGCCGTTTCGGGGGGTTGGCCGCCCAATAGCCCCATCTCTTCCAGGATGCCCATACCGATCAGAATATGAGCCAGATAGAGCGTCAGTGTCTGGCGCCCAGCTGGCGCAAGTGCCTGCATCACGCCAATGCGGGTCAGAATTGGTGCAAGCAGGAGACAGCCACCGATCACCACACATGCGGTGGAAAGACCAGCAACCATATAGAGCGGCATAGGAGGAATTGGCAGTGTCGTTGCCAAATCGGCCAGGTCAGGGTCGACTTGGCGCAGGCTTTGGACGGCGATGGCGCTCGTCTTTTCAGCTGCGGCGTAGGTGATGGCTCCGAAGAAGACCAGATAGATCTGGAACCGCCGGTTTTGCAGCGGCGTTCTGGACAGAAGAACGCCAGCCAGGAGAAACGCCAGCCACGGCACGACGGGGTGCCAGCCGTTGAAAAACAAATGGCGCAGGAAACCACGGATCGTCCAGAGATCGGAATAGGAGTAGAGCTGCCAGTCCCAGCCGGTGTCGTAGTCCAGGACGAGGATCATTGCCGGAAACATCAGGATCAGCATCACGATGAGCCAGACGAGGCGCACTGTGGACGCACCGAGTAAGACCGCTCCGAAAAAGAAATATACCGCATAATAGTGCAGGATATCTGCCTCAAAGATCAGCATGTTCACCATCCCCAAGCTAAGCAGAAATGCAGCACGCTTTAACGTCGTCGCAGTGATGCTGGCGGTTGCTCTCCTTGCCGCCAGACCAAGCCCGACACCGGCAAGAACGACAAAGCAGGCCGCCGCGCGCCCTTCAAGCGCCGTACTGAGCAGCGCAACGAAGCCGCTGCCCCCCTCAGCCCCCATGGCAATCTTGAAATTCACGATGACCATTCCGACAAAGGCAAAATAGCGCGCAAGATCTAGGCCTTGCAGACGGGCGGTGGATGAAGGTTGCATTCCAAGTCCGTAATTGAATGAACGTACGTTCACTAACTGGGCCGTGCGAGCCAAGCTTTCAACCCCGGCAGGCAATTCTTCACTGATTAGCTCAGATGAGGTATCAGAATTGCTTCGCCCGGGATCGGTCACCACAGGCGGAAGGCCGGATAGATGCCATGCCCGAAAGGATACGAAGCGCGATACGGGTGAAACGCGCGTATATCGATCCTTGACTAAAATTTTCGAGGCATCTTATCATGTGAACCATCGCGAACTTATGCTGAGTTTGCGATATATTGACCGGTTGGGGTCGCGTTTTTTTGCGATACTGGAGTGATGAGTAAAGATGCCGAACGCAGTATTGAATGATATTCTGGAACTGGAAGAGTGGCTCGAGTACGTTGGTGGTACGCTCGCCTATAGTGGTAATGCCGATTTGCTTGCAGCATTCAACGCAAGCAATGTGACGCAGCTGACTGTTGGAGAATTTCTGATTATCATCGACGCGGCCGAGCAGGCGATTTTGTCGATCAACTGGCAGGATCTGATCAATCAGATCGCGGAGCTGCTAAACACGCCATTTATCTCTGACCAGCTTACGGCCGCAGAAAAACAGGCCATTCTTGACGCTGTGGCGATGATTGAACCCTCGGATATTACCGAGGGGTTTGACCTGTTGCGCGCCGAGTTTGCAGGCATCAATAGCGGGACTCTTGTTGTAGATGCTATGAATATCGCGGGCGGTGAAACGCCCGTTGGAACTGAAGCCGATGATATCCTCACCGGTACTATCGGCAGCGATGAGGTCGCTCTGTCGGCTGGCGATGATGTCTTCATCGCGGGGCAGGGAGATATCGGTGACGACACTATCCGTGGCGGGTCCGGTGATGATACGATCAACGGAGGGTCCGGCCAGGATGTTCTATTCGGTGGTAGCGGAGCAGATCTGCTGCGCGGTGGTTGGGGGTCGGACCTGCTTAAGGGCGGACGTCAGGCGGATGTTCTGAACGGTGCGCAAGGCCATGATACGATATACGGTGAAGGCGGTGCCGACAGGCTGGATGGTGGATCGGGTAACGATCGGCTGGTAGGCGGTTCTGGCCATGATACCATATTGGGTGGAGCAGGTATCGATCGGTTGTTCGGCGGCAATGGAAACGATCTTTTGATCGGTGGCGCGCAAGCGGATTACTTCATTTTCCGTGGTAATTTTGGCGATGATACGGTCCGTGATTTTGCTGCGGGAAGTGATGCAGAAAAAATTGATCTGCGAGCTGTCGTCGAAATTTTGGATCTCTCGGATCTTCGTGACAACCATCTGACGCAGGACGGCAATAACGCCGTGATTGCGGATGGTCTTGGGAACACGATCACCCTTCTCGGGGTCGATATCGGCGACCTCGATGCCGGTGATTTTATATTCTGACAATATGCGGCTTCGGCGGTGCATCTACGTTCTGCCGCCGAAGCACATCCCGACTGGCTGCGCACATGCCTGCGAGCTGGCGATATCCTAACCCAAATCGCGCAGCAGTGCCTGGGATGGGGTGCCGTCCGCTGGCAGGCCGCGGCTGCGTTGGTAGGCACGAATGGCTTCTTCGCTGTTCGGTCCGATGACACCATCTGCACCGCCTGTGTCAAAGCCCTTTGCCGTGAGGCGCTTCTGCAGCTGGATGCGATCATCCTTGGTCAGACCATTGGCATCGGGCGGAAAGCTGCTGCGCAACGGCCCCGCACCGCCGATACGATCAGCGAGGTGGCCGACGCCAATCGCGTAGGCGTCAGAGTTGTTATAACGCTTGATCGCGCGGAAGTTGCTGGTGACGGCAAATCTTGGACCGCCTGCCTGCGGCTGGATGATAGTGCCACTGGTTGGCGCAGAACCGACCACCTCCCGGCCCCAACGCTGACCCCGTGTCCAGCCGTTGCGGGCCAGATAGGCCGCTGTTGAGGCCAGAGCATCGCTGGGGTCATCCGACCAGATGTCGCGGCGGCCGTCGCCTGTGAAATCGACGGCAAAGGCCTGATAGGATGTGGGAATGAACTGTGTATGCCCCATGGCACCAGCCCAGCTGCCGGTCATGCGGGCTGCCGAGATGTCACCATTCTGCAAGATTCTCAGGGCAGCGATCAGCTGTTTCTCAAAAAACGCTCCGCGCCGACCGTCGAATGCCAGGGTTGATGTTGCTGAGATGACCGGCACGTCGCCCCGGCGCTCTCCGAAGAAGCTCTCCAGACCCCAGATTGCGGCAATGATTTCGGCATCGACGCCATAGGTCTGCTCCAGCGCGTTGAGCGTATTGCGGTGGCGTGCATAGGCCGCGCGTCCTTTGCTCACCCGTTCGTCCGAGGCGGCAATCGAGAGATAGTCTTCGAGGCTGCGCTTGAACTCGGTCTGGTTGCGGTCGCGTTTGATGACACCTGGCAGATAGCCTGCGCTGCGAAAGGCGGTGCTGAGCGTGCTGTTGCTGATCCCTGAAGCCGCAGCGCGTTGGCGGAACTCTGCGACCCAGGCGTCGTAGACTGCGTTTGGTACCGGGCGAAGATCGTCAGGCAGACCGCTGGCCCTGCCTGACGTCACGCTACTGGTCGTGCCACCGCTGCAAGCCCCGAGGCCAAGCGCCATCAGTCCAATTCCGAAACCGCGTCGTGAAATGCTCATCTGCCTGCCTGCTGGTTATTCATTTGGGACAACACTAGCGGATCATCGACGCCCTGCAAGGTTTCGACGGCGATAATTTGCCAGCCCATCCGCTGGAAAAAGGCATGCCTACCCTTGGCTTTCAGGCTCGCTCGCGAGCCGGTAGGTCGCGCGCTCGGCGGGGGTCAGCAGATAGATTTCATCCCATGGCGTCACCAGGGCATGGCGCATGACCAATGGATCCACCCCCATGTCCTGAAGGTACTCCATGACCTCGCCTTGGCCGCGCTGGATCTGCTCCACCGCGACAAACGCCGGGAGCACCGTATTCTGCCCAAAATAATGCTGATGTACACCGATCATCGCATCCGGATCAGCATGTCGCGTGACACCTGCGGCCAGAATATAGGGGCAGGCCGAGAGGCATATGTCGCTGGCGGTCATCACGGTGGCGATCTCGCGCGCACGCAATGCGCGACCGATTTCAAGCGCATCGTAAACTGACCCGCCGGGGCTGTTGAGGTACGTCTCTGTCGGGAGGCGTTCCAGAGCGTCGAGATAGGCAACGACCCGTGCGGCGTCGCCTTCGGCGATCCGCCCTGTAAGTGTCAATACCGGCTCACCCTCCCATTCTGGGGTTGCGATGTCCAATCGGTCCGGCATGTCCCGGGTGTCGGGTAGCGGTCTGCTGCCCGGCGCTGGGGCGCGATCCGGCAGTTGATCGGGCGTATACCGCCGGGTTTGATCGCCCGGACCAATCGGTGCTGTCAGGGCGGGTGCCGATGATGGCCACGCCAGCTGCGGGACGATCTTTGCGAGATCTGTGCCCAGCAATACGGCAGCGAACCCAAATTGCGCCGCCAGCACCCAGCGCAGCACACGCCAGGTTTTCGGCAACCGTCTGCGCCTTGTCGCTGCCAAGTCCTGCCGATGGTCTGCCCGGTCAGTCGGCACGGCGTTTATCGTCCAGATTGGCTATATCCGATGCTGAGCTGCCAGAGGTCACATCTGGGGTCGGAGTGGGGTGGGCAGGGGTGATTGATGCAGCCCGGTCGAGAGAGGTGTCGATATCGCGGATGGCTGCAACGGCGGCCCGCAACTCGGCCAGCGTCATGGTGTCTTCGGTTGCTGCGCCTTCGCGTCCGGCGCGGATAGCAGCTTGTGTGATGGCGATAATCAGAACCAGGACGGCCGGAAGCAGATCAATCGCGATGGCGCCGGCCCAGGAAGGCACAAAGTTCCCCGCATATAGGATAACCGCATCAGCTGCGGAGACCGGAGTATATGTGGTATCGCGCGGGGGCGTCATGCCCAATACGGCGGCAGCAGCCGCGCCCAGCCCGTCGGCGCGCTGCGCCAGCACACGTCGGACGCTGTCGATGGTGGCTTGCTGGCCCTGCCGCGTGGCGGCATCCGATCCGTCCAGCTCGGGGGTGACGACGCTATCGGAGAGATCCCGCGCCGCGCGCTGCACCAGAGGGGCAACCGATAGCTGTCGCAACTGGGTGATCACATTTGCCAGACGAACCGCTTCCTCGGAAAACTGCACCGACCGTTGCGCGACCGGCCCTTGTTCCACCGTCAGTGCGCGCATACGAGACAGGATCGCGTTGCCTTCATCAAAGGCGGATTCGACCAGCGGTTGCTGGCTGGTGATCTGGGTTTCTAGCGCTGCAAGCTCATCTGATTTCTGACGGAGCAACCGGAAGACCGCGCCCTGACCGGCAAAACCGGACAATTGACCGGTTGCTTCCTGCTCGGAAAGGTCGACGAAGGTCTGGCGCACCCGCGCGACGTCACGGGCAAGGCTCTGGCCGCTCTGGGTGATTTCATCCGCACGTTCCAGGGCTGTCTGGTAGTCCTGAACAGTCACTGCCAGATGCTGTTCAACTGCGGCTGCACCGGCGAGCGCTGCGGCGTTGAGCCAGGACGACATGGCGATTATCGCGAGCGAACCGAGCGCCATTGACAGCACAAGGCCAATGCGGGCGGCCGCCGTGCGTACGGTTGGAACCAGCCGCATCATATAGGACCAGAACACGAAAATCCCGACCGAGACCGCAACCGAATAGGCGAGCGCCGCAATCACCGAGAACGCGCCGGTATCATCCAGCAACGAAGAAACCCCAAGATAGGTGTAGATCCCCGAGGCGACAGCCAGCACGCCAAGAGCGGTGCCGGTGATGCTGTCGAGCCAGCTGAGGTGATTTTCGAGATCGCGAGCATTTTGCGCGGCGCGTGCCTCGCTGCGGCTCAGCCCGGAGGTATGGCCGCTTGTGCGGTCCGAGGGCTGACCGGGGTGCCGAGTGGTCATTCGCAGTGCTCCCTTTTGCTTGCTTCAAGATATGGTGCAGGGGAGAAGATGCAATTGCTGCTCGCGTCAGATCGGTGATTTGGTGCAGTATTTGCGCCAGCCCAGTCGGCGGTGGTCAGTTGTCGTCCTGCGAGTCATCCTTGGCATTGTCGAGATCTGGCCGGTGCTGTTGCGCCCAATCCACGATCGTCAGGATGAGAAACGACAGCACCGCAACCGCTGTGGCTTCGGCAAGGAAGCCAAAACCAACCGCAATCCCCACCACGCCGACAACCCATATTGCGGCACCGCTCCCTACACCGCGAAGTCTGCCCGCTTCTGTCGTAGACATAACGGCACCAGCACCAAGAAACCCGATGCCGCCGACGATACCCTGAATGGTTCGTGACGGATCAATGGCTGCGGTCCCCTCTTCAGCGGCTGCGGCGAGGTTAAGCGTCAGTATGGTCAAGGCACAGCAGCCCAGGCAGATCAGCATATAGGCTCGCGCGCCCAGAGGTTTGTGCTTTATCTCGCGGTCCAGTCCGATCAGCAGCCCCAGAGCGACGGCAAGACAACAGCGCAGAAGAAAGCTGTCGAAGGCGATCATAGCGGCTGTTTGCGGCGCGGACATGTTTTGCCTTTTTGTGGAGCGACAGATCGTGGGGTGTGTCGGGATATGATCATAGTCTTCTATCCTCACAGAAAAAAAGGAAAATTTCCACTGCCGTCTCAGTTATTGTAAAATATCTATGTTTACAGACCGGGGAAGGGAGCGCTATCAATCGACCAATTCAGCGGAGCTTCCGGGTCGTCAGATACCGGGTCCCCAGCCCAAACGAGGTAGAGATGACCGAAACCGCTACTGAAACTGTACTCACAATCTTGCAGCATGATTTTGAAGAGATTGTCAGCGCCTGGATCACGACCCAGAGCGATGAAGGTGTGCAGCGGACCGATCTATTCAGCCATAAAGAGGGGCGCGAGCAGACCAGTGGCCTGATGCGCGCGTTGATCTCGGGGATCGAAAACGGTGCCACCGGTGATCGATTTGATCTCTCCAGCGACGCCTGGGCAGAGCTGCGCAGCGTGCTGGTCGAAGTCACCCAGGAGCGCAGTTCACGGGGTGTGACGCCCAGTGATATGGCCTCCTTTGTGCTGGCGCTCAAAGCGCCGATTTTTTACCGGTTGAAAGATAAACTCGCCGATTTTCCCAGCCAGCTTGTCGAAGAAATCTGGTTCATCAGCCGGGTGATTGATGCCTTTGCGGTCTATTGCGCCGAAGTGTTCATCGCCGAGCGGGATCGTATCATCGAACAGCAGCGCGACCAGATGCAGGAGCTGTCCACGCCTGTGGTCGAACTATGGGACAAGGTGCTGACGCTGCCTCTGATCGGGACGATGGATTCAGCGCGCGCGCAGGAGGTGATGGAGAACCTGCTGGAAACCATTTTACGTCGTGAGGCGGAAGTGGTGATCGTTGATCTGACCGGCGTGCAGACCGTCGATACCCAGGTGGCTCAGCATATGCTGCGTATGGCAGCGGCTGTGCGGCTGATGGGCGCGCAATGTATTATCAGCGGCATCAGCCCGACCATTGCCCAGACGATGGTGCAGCTGGGCGTTGATGTCGGTGAAGTGACCACCCGCTCGACCATTCGCAACGGGTTGGCAGATGCGTTGGATCGGGTCGGCTACGCGATCGTCAAAAAGAAGGACCACTGACATGTCTGCGGCATCGGCCATCTACTTTGTCGAAGGTGTGCTGCTGGTGGCAATCCAGGAAGATATTTCGGATACCGATATTCTGGATCTGCAGGAAGCGCTCTCCGAACGTGTGGTGGCTGATGCGGCTCGGGCAGTTGTGATGGACATCAGCGCATTGGAGATTGTCGATACATTTGTTGGCCGTATTCTGGCGCAGCTGGCCGGTGTCTCCAAGCTGCTGGATGCGCAGACTTATGTCGTGGGTATGCGCCCGGCGGTCGCGATGACGCTGGTTGAGCTGGGTATGGATCTTTCTGAAAGCAAGACCGCGCTGAGTCTCACACATGCCTTGCGTGATCTGCGGGCGCAGAGCCGGGGATGATGCCCACGGATGGTGTTCTGGTTGGCGTATGTGCGCTGATTAGGGACCGTGACGTTATTCATGTGCGCCGAATGGCTGGCCGAGAGATGGAACGACGCGGTGCACGCGCGGGTCAGAAAACCCGATTTGTCACAGCGGTCAGCGAGATTGCAAGAAATGTTATCATGCACGGTGGCGGCGGCGAAGCGCGTATCTATATGCACAGTGACCCCACCGCAATCAGCGTGGTGTGTATCGACAATGGACCTGGTATCGCTGATCTGGACGCGGCGCTCAGGGACGGGTTCAGCACCGCAGGCAGTATGGGGCGCGGTCTTGGCGGTGCGCAGCGTTTGACTGATGTGTTCGACGTCGTGACCGAATATGGTAGAGGAACACGCGTGACAATGATGGCTCGCATATGACCCACTGGCTGCCCCTTGCCGATCCAAGCGATGTTTCGGTCTGTCGTCGCACGGCACGTCAGCTGGCGCAGACGGCCGGGTTTTCACGCGCCCGGATTGAGGAAATCGCAATTGTTGCCAGCGAGGCGGCGACCAATGTTTTGCGCTATGCCAAGCGCGGCCGCTGCCTGATGCAGGTCATGCCGGGGGTCGAGGGCCCGCGTCTGGCGCTGATCGTTGTCGATCAGGGGCCGGGGATCGACAGTCTGGAAAAAATGATGCGGGACGGTATCAGCAGCGAGGATTCGGCGGGGCTTGGTCTTGGCGCCATGCAGCGCCTGTCGGACCATTTCGATATCTATTCAACCCGCGACGAAGGCACGGTGGTCGCCTGTGAGTTCCGGCAGACACCCTATCGACCTGCCGCGATGGAGGTTGCGGGGCTTTTGGTGACACATCCGGCAGAAACGCGCTGCGGGGACGGCTGGGATCTGGCCTGTGTACGTCACAATGCGCGGTCGGACGGGCGGCTGGATCTGATCCTCTGTGATGGTCTAGGCCATGGACATCGCGCTGCTGACGCCGCCGATGCCGTGGTGCATGGGTTTGCCCAGAGGCGAGGCCGGACCCCTGCGACAACGCTGACAGATATTTCAGATGAAATCGCCGCCACACGCGGGGCGGTTGCGGCCTGTGTCGCCGTGGCTGCGGACGGTCGGCGCATGTCCTACGCCGCCGTTGGAAATATCGCGACAATCCGCGCCCGACTGGGCGAAACCAAGCGATTTGCGACCCGTGACGGTCGTCTTGGTGCCGGTCCGGTTGCGCCGTTTTCGGACGAGATCGACCTGTTGCCCGGTGATACGGTGATCTTGCACAGTGACGGTCTTCTGACTTTACGAGACCTGCACGAAAAACCCGCTTTGCTGATGCGTTCAGCCTTGCTGATTGCGGGGAAACTTATGGCTGAGAACTTCCGTGGACGCGACGACGCGGGTCTGGCGGTCATCAAAATCGCGAAAGAGAGCTAACCTCGTGTCTACGGCATTGATAACGGTGAAAATCGACACGGAACAGGATGTTCTGAGGCTGCGGTTTATTGCGATGGCGATTACCAAAGCGCTGCATTTCGGCACGTTTGCCCAAACGCGGGCGGTAACGGCGCTGCTTGAGGCTGCGCGCAACGCACAGCAGCATGCCAGCGGCGGGCGGGTTCGGCTCGGCCTGAGGGACGAAAGCAACAAGGTGGCGCTACGGGCCACCATCACGGATCAGGGGCCGGGGATAGAGGGACTTGATGATATCATGCGCGGACGGCGCGCCGCAGCAGCGTCAGCCGGGGCGGGTCTGGGGCTGGGGTTGCGCGGTCTGTCACGCCTCGCGGATCATCATTCGGTGCGCAGCAACCCGGAGGGTACGGAGATAGAGCTGCTGTTTCTCAGCCCGTTGAGAAGCAATGAGATGAGCGAGGCGACGCAGGCCGCGACAGAGGCCATCAGCAAGATACGCGGCGCAGATCCGACCGCAGAATTGGCGGAGCAGAACCGTATGTTGCTTGAGGCACTGACGGAGCGTGATCTCCTGATGAAGGAAGTGCATCACCGCACCGGCAACAATCTGGCCTTGATCGGTGCCCTTATCCGAATGAGTCGACGTGGGGCCGAGTCTGAGGAGACGATTTCTGTGCTGTCCGATCTGGAGGCACGTGTTCAATCCGTCATCCGGGTGCATGAGCAGTTGCAGCGCTCCGCGCGGGTCGATCACTTGCAGGCATTGCCTTTCCTGCGGGAGGTTGCGGCCAATGCCGAAGGGGCGTTCAACTCAGAGGCCCTGAAGGTGGCGGTCGCAGTTCGCGGCGATGACATCGAAATCCCGAGCTCGATGGCGATTGACCTGGGCCTTCTGGCGGGCGAGTTGCTGACAAATGCCTACAAGCACGCTTTTGTCGGGCGGGATCATGGGGAAATCCTGATCGAACTGACAGAGCAGAACGAGGCATTGCGGCTGGTGATTGCTGATGATGGGCATGGTTTGGCTGAGGGTGATGCCAGGCCCGAGCGGTCCGGGTCGCTCGGTTGGCGGATGATCCGCAGCATGGTTGGGAAATATGCGGGGACGACCGAGGTGGATGGCTCCAATGGCATGCGGGTTGTGTTTACCTTGCCGTTTGAGCCGAGCAATAGCAGCGGATTATCCTGAGCGGGCCAAGTCGCACCAATAGGAGACGCCCCCGTCGATGGCATCATCGTTGAAATCATACCCGGGATTGTGCAACGGCATGGCGTGCGAACCCTCTGTGCCATTGCCCATCAGGACAAATGCCCCGGGCCGATGTTGCAGGAACGCGGCGAAATCCTCCGAAAACCCGACACGCCCGTAAGCGGGGTCAACGCTGCCGACCCGTCCAGCCGCAGCCACGGCACGCGCTGTGCCCTCCGGCTCATTGACCAGAGGCTGAAACGACGTGGAGTAGTCCACTTCGCAGACGGCCCCATGTGCCATGGAGATCCCATTGGCAATGGCCCGCATCCTCTCTTCGATCCTGGCAGAGACATCTGCCTCAAAACCACGACAATCCCCTGATATTACGACGTTACTCGCCAGAATATTACGCGCACCATCGGTTTCAAAATCCGTGACGGAGACAACGCAATGATCCCGGGCAGAAACGGAGCGCGAAGTAATGGTCTGCAGCTGGGTCACGATTGCGGCCCCGGTCACAATCGGATCAATCGCTTTTTCAGGCATCGAGGCGTGGCCGCCGCGCCCAGTAATCCTAATTTCAAAGTTATCTTCAAAGGCACAGAACGGACCGGCCTGGGTTGCGAACTGGCCGATTGGCAGCCCCGGCATATTGTGCAGTCCGTAGATCCGGCTGATGTCAAAGCGGTCGAATAGACCATCGGCAATCATCGCGGCCGCGCCTGTGCCGTTCTCCTCATCTGGTTGAAACAGAAAATGGACGGTGCGGTCGAATGTTGGGTCAGCTGCAAGGCGAAGGGCAGCGCCCAGGAGCATCGTGCTATGCCCGTCATGACCGCAGCCATGAAATCGCCCGGGCGTTCGCGAGCGATAGGAGAGGTTCGTGGCTTCCTCAATCGGGAGCGCATCCATATCAGCACGCAGTGCAACCCCCGTGGTGTCCCCGCCGCGTCGGAGCGTGGCGACAACCCCCGTCCCGCCGATCCCGCGAGTGACCTGCAATCCTGCCGTTTCCAGGACCTTCGCAATCGCATCGGAGGTGCGGTTCAGGTCAAACCCGGTCTCCGGGTGCATATGGAGATCGCGACGAAAGGCGACAAGATCCAGATCAGGCATCTTCGACCCTGCCTTCTGATAGGATCACCAATGGGCGCATCTCAGGGTATGTGCCGACCTTGATGTCATGCAAAAGGGCGGTTAGGCCTGCTGCTCCCGACGGGGTGCTGGGGATTCCGAGGTCTGCGGCGGCATCAACGCCGCTGAGAGCGGCCCTATCGGAAATAGTGGAATAGCGATCAGCGGTCTTTGACAGAATCTCATAGGCAAGCATTGAGGGTGTCTTGCAGTCGAGCCGCCCCATATTGGAGACCGGACCCTCAACCGTCACAATCTCGCCCGCCCCCGCGCTATGCTGAAGACAGGGCGCGGCATCCGGCTCAACAACGATGATTTCAGGCTGAACTTCCCAGTTTGCACGGATCATATAAGCTATAGCACCGGCCAGACCGCCGACGCCGGCCTGCAAATAGACATGGGTCGGCCATTGACCAGAGCGTGCAAAACTGTCGCGCATTTCCTGTGCAATGACCGTATAGCCCTCCATTACCAGTCGGGGTGGCTCGGTGTAGCCGGGCCAGGAACCATCTGCGAGATGAACTGCGCCGCTTTCTGCGGCATCCTTGATAGCCGCTGCAATGCTCTCTTCGTAGGTGGCGCCGGAGCGTATCACCTCAGACCCTTTTGCTCGGAGCCGCTGCACGAAATCCTCAGGTACAGTCTTGGCCAGGTGGATCCGGCATTTAGCGCCAAAAAGACGTGCCCCGGCGGCGACGGCCATGCCATGGTTCCCGGCACTGGCGCAGACGAAGGTGACCCCTGAAGCAGCGGCCCGCCCGCGATCACTGGCCAGATCCGCCGCTGTCAGACCGGTTTCGCGTATCAGCAGCTGCGCTACCGCATAGACACCGCCCATCGCCTTGAAGGCCCCAAGACCCATTCTGTTGGTTTCATCCTTGATCCACACCTGCTGACCGTCGACCTCGTGCTGGACAAGCGGCGAGGGGCGATAGGCCGGGCAGGCGGTCAGCATCTGCTGGGGCTGGGCGGGGTCGAGCGTGACATTGATCTTGTTCATGGGGCCAGTCTAGGAAAGGTTGTTGCTGTATTCCGATCAAATTTGGGTACATTACGAGAAATTCTTGCATCATGAGGGGCAAGTATGGGGGAAAGACTCGACAAGGCTGATGTGACCCTGCTGACACTCCTGCAGCGCAATACACGGCTTGGGCTGGAATCACTTGCGGTTCAGGCAGGGTTGTCTGCGGCCTCGGTTCAGCGGCGGCTGAAATCACTGCGCGAGCGCAGGGTGATCACCGGTGAGATCGCGCTTGTCGATCCAGCCAAGGTTGGTATGCCCATGACATTTGTGGTGATGGTCGAGCTGGAGCGTGAGCGCCTCGATCAGATCGACGCGTTCACCCGCCGGGCCGGATCCGAACCGATGGTCCAGCAGTGCTACTATCTGACCGGCGAAGCGGACTTCTGTTTGATTTGCACCGCATCTGATATGGAGGCCTTTGAAGAACTGACCAAACGATTGTTTTTCGAAGACTCAAATGTGCGACGGTTCCGGACCTCGGTTGTAATGGGGCGCAAGAAAGTCAGCCTTGAAGTTCCGGTCTCCGCCGGATGAAATGACCACTGGCGGCTGCGGGCGTCTGACGAGTTCCGACGGCAATAGGGCAGCCTGTTGCGCGTTCATTTTGCGATTGGCGGGAGGGTTGAGCGTGGTGGCTCGTTTACTGTGTTTTCTGTTTTGTTGCGTGCTCCCCTTGGGGGCCGCATCGGCTCTGGATCGCGCAGAGGTTGAGGGCCAGTTTCAGCGCTGGCTGCTTCAGGAGATATGGCCCGAGGCACAGGCTGCCGACGTTCGACGGACGACCTTCGATACTGCGTTTTCCGGGGTGAAACTGAACTGGGATCTGCCGGATCTGGTCCCCCCGGGCACTAAGGCCAACCCTCCTCGTCGTCAGCGTCAGGCGGAATTTGGCGCGCCGGGGCGCTACTTCAATCGCGGCTCTGTTGACGGTGCGACATCGGTCGGACGCCGGATGGCGAAGCGACATGCAGCTGCCCTGCAACAGACCGAACGCCGTACCGGGGTACCGGGGCGGATTATTCTGGCGATCTGGGGGCGCGAGAGCGGCTATGGTCAGGTGAAGATCCCTCACAATGTGTTTGAGGTGTTGGGCACCAAGGGCTTCATGAGCCGCCGCGCTCCCTATTTTCGCCAGGAATTGATTGCAGCCCTGCAGATCGCCGAGGCCGGGCATGCGCCGGGCAATGTGATGAAGAGCAGCTGGGCTGGCGCATTGGGCCAGCCTCAGTTCATGCCTTCCAGTTTTCTCAAGTTTGCCGAAGACGGCGACGGCGATGGTCGTGCTGATATTTGGCGTTCCGAGGCAGATACAATTGCGTCTATCGGTGGTTATCTGGCGCGCCATGGCTGGGACAAATCGCGAGACTGGGGGTTTGAGGTTTCCCTGCCGGATGCGGTTTCATGTGCCCTAGAAGGCCCGGATCAGGGGCAAACCATCCGTGACTGGGAAGAGCTGGGTGTCCGGCGCAGTTCTGGACGGCCTTTTCCGCAGCATGAACAAGACGGCGTTGCCTATCTGATGCTGCCCGCCGGGCGGAATGGTCCCGCGTTTCTGGTCACCCCGAACTTTTATGTGCTGAAAGACTACAACAAGAGCGACCTCTATGCGCTTTTTGTGGGGCATGTCGGTGACCGCATTCAGTTTGGCGTCGGAGATTTCCAAGGTCAATGGGGACAGGTCGACAACATGTTGCGATCTGACGTCGCGGCGATGCAGCGCGGGCTGGAGCGACTTGGCCATGACGTCGGCGGCGCCGACGGGCTCGCGGGGTTCAAGACCCGTCGTTCGATCGGCCGCTGGCAAGAGGCGGCTGGGCGGCGGGCCACATGTTTCCCGACCTCAGCGATGCGGTCTGATCTTGCCCGGTGATAGCCGCTACCGGTTGGTAGCCCCTGTCGGATGCGCGTCGGCGGTAACCTTGCCGAAGTCTGGATGGTCATGACGATCCAACCAGTGAAAGAAGCTGGCGATCATAGCTGCCAACCCGTGCCGTGGCACTGCAAGACTGTCGCGTCTGGTGAAGTCAAACTGCGTCGGCGGCACGGGATCTGTCCCCTTGGGGACAGCGGTTGGCAAGGCACCAACTGGAACAAATTTGGCGATTTCGCTGTAGATTTCGGTCCATTGCCAACTTCTGGCGACTGCGAAATAACGTCCCTCGGACCCCGGTTTTTGCAGGGCGGCCAGACAGAGCGCCGCCAGATCGGAGGGATGGATCAGCGACATGGACCCCTTTGGCGTCTGATGATGCCAAGGATGCGCCCCGAACGCCATCTGACGGAGGCGCCCCAGAATATGCCCTTGATCATGGCAGGGCAGAACACCGGGTCCGACGATCATACCTGACAGCAAGATAATCAGACGCAAAGCCCGGTCCTGTGCAAGGCGCGCCGCCGCAACTTCCATTGCCGTTTTCTGTGCGGCGATGAATTTCCGTTGCTGGATTTGAAGCTCGAAATCGGAGTGGTGTCGCAGTTCATTTTTGATCCGGGGCGCGTTCTCTGGCTCGGCGGATGCCGTGCTCGACAGTAGGACGATATCGGAAATACCGCTCAGATGTGCTGCTTCGATCAGATTGTGACAGGCTGATTGTGCGGGTATTACGCAATGCTCCAGGCCCGTTTCCCGATCCAGGTCACCCGCAGCAGTCCCATCAGGCGCCTTGCGGATGGAGGGCAGGCAGGCGATCACCAATGCGTCGGCACCATCAAGCGCGGGGGCAAAACTCTCAGGATCAGCAGTATTTGCTGAGACTAGTCGGAGCCGCTCCTTGGCACCGGGCAGGGCCATCAGGTGAATGGTTTTTGAGCTGTCCGTCGCATCTCGCAGTGTACCGGTCACGCGCCAACCGAGTGCAAGGGCTGCGCGGGTAATATGCGCGCCTGCAAGACCGGAGGCGCCTGCGACACAAATATGCCGGGGACCTGTCGGCCTGCTGGGGATGGTTGTCTCCTGCGTGTATCGAGAGGCTCCGGTTCCGGTCATTGCCTGTTCCCTCGGATTAATAGGTAGATTATGGCGGCGCTTGTTTAAGCCTGCGCAGGCTGGCAGCGGGCGGTCGAAATTGCACATCGAAAATCCTGAGGCTTCCCCTCGGCGCGTTTTGGAACCCCGTTGATCAAGCCGGCTGCCCAGGTTTGCCTCAGAAATCCTGAGGCGCTGTTTTCAAACTTTCGATTGGATGTGGCACCGGCTTTGGCTGAGACCTTAGGACGGAATGACCGGACTTTCCTGATGCAGATCGGATGAGCCATGTGGCGTCCTGCTGTCAGGTAGCCGGAAACTCCCGCGATGCAGCAGCAAGAGGGCTTTGACTTGACAGATCATGTAGAACGACCCCGTTTTCTTCAAAGTCTGGTTGCGGATAAATGGGAGCATCGCCCGGGTGAGACACTGAGCCTTGCCAATGCTGCGACCGATCGACCGAATGCGATCCTGTCCTTCAGTGCTGATGACGGGCGAGAGGCGGTCGACTATGCACGTGCGATTGGCGGGCCGGCGCTGCGCGCCATGGGATTCCACGATCGCGCGCAACGGCTGCGGTCGCTAGCACGGGTTCTGAACGACAGCCGCGCAGGGCTATATCGTGAGAGCCTGACGATCGGCGCGACGCGGCACGATTGCCTGCTGGACGTCGACGCTGGCATTGCGCGTCTTGCGGCGCTGGCAGGTCAGGCGCTGAAATCCCTGCCCAATGCCCCTGTGCTGCATCTTGAAGATGCTATCGGACCGGCCGGCGCAACCGGCCGACAACAGATATTGGCCCCGCTTGCTGGCGTTGCCGTGCATATCACCGCGTTGGATAGCCCCGTATCGGGGCTGCTGGAGCAGATCGCGCCCGCGCTGATCGCCGGTGTGCCCTGCATCATCTGCCCTGATCCCGCCACCGCCTGTGTGAGCGAACGTCTGGTAAAACTGATCCATCAGAGCCAAACGCTGCCAACTGGCGCAGTGCAGTTGCTCTATTGTCCGCCCCTCGGGGTGTTGGAGTATCTGGCCGCAGGTGATGCGGTCAGCTTTGCCGGAGGGCGCGACGTCGCCCGGAAGTTGCGACAGCACCCAGGGATTGCCGCAGGTCTGGTACGCTTTCAATCCTGTGAGACAGGTCTGTCTGCGGCGATTCTAGGCAGTGATGTCGCACCCGGGAGCCCGGAATTTGAGTTCTTCCTCCGCGAGATCCGCAGCGAATTGATCCTGCGGGCGGGTCAACGGCGTCACGCGGTGCGTCGCATTCTGCTGCCGCGCTACCGCGAGGATGAAGTGGTGGAGCGTTTGGTCGAAACCCTATCCGAGATCGCTATTGGACAGCCGGATGACCCCGCTACGCAGATGGGCCCATTGGTGTCGCGGGCGCATCTGAAGACGGCTCAGAACGCGCTTGCCGAGCTGCGCCGCGCCGCCGATGTGGTATCCGGTCCTATCCTCGCGGCGGCACCGGAAGGGGGGGCATTTCTCGCACCAGTGCTGCTGCATTGTCACCAGCCTGCCCAGTCCTCTGTCATCCACGAGACCTTTGTGCAGGGGCCGGTTGCAACCGTGATGGCCTATGACAGCCTATGTGATGCGATTGCCCTGGCCAATCTGGCGCCCTGCTCGCGGTTCTCGACCGTCTTTACCAATGACAGTCCGCTGGCGCAGGAGGCTGCCGCCTGTCTGACCTCCGCAGAAGGCCAGGTCAGAATTTGCGGCAGCGAAATGGCGCGTCAGGCATTGGAGCTGTCAACCGATCCAACCGTTCCGCGTCTCTTTTCCGCTACGCATCACAGTCAGGTCTGCGGTGCCGAGGATATTCGCCGCACAGTTGCGGCCTATATGATGCGGACAGAAATTCACGCACCGCCGCAGTTGCTGACGGCGTTGACGGGGCGCTGGGTCGAGGGCGCTGAAACCAGACGCAATGGTCACCCGTTCCGCAAGTCACTGGAAACACTGCGCATCGGCGACCAGCTAATCACCGAGACAAGAAAGATCACCGAACAGGATGTTGAGCAGTTTGCCCATTTTACCGGTGATGTCTTCTACGCTCATATGGACCGGGAGGCCGCGCGTGCGCATCCGTTTTTTGATGACCGTGTGGCGCATGGCCAGCTGGTCGTTTCCTTTGCGAATGGGCTGCTTGTCGATCCGGCACCGGGCCCGGTCTTGGCCAATATTGGTTCCGACAATCTGCGCTTTCATGCGCCGGTATATTTTGGCGACTGCCTGCATGTTCGCGTGACCTGCAAGGAGATCACGCCGCGTGCCTCTGCGCCTTTTGGCGATGTGCGATGGGATTGCTGTGTGCTGAATGCCTGCGGTGCGGTCGTGGCGCGCTTTGATCTGCTGACGCTGGTGATGAAGACCTGGCCGCCGGTTCCGCAGGGGAGGACCGGCACCGCGGCGGTGGCTGTTGTCACATCGGATAGGCCAGAGGCGTCTGTCACACAGCCCGCTGAATAATCAGAAATTCAACTGAGATAGGATATTTTCGATGACGAACACCGAGATCGACACCCCGTCACGCCCGCGCATTCTGATTGGCGTTACCGGCTCTCTGGATGCCACAATGCTGCCGCTCTATCTGCGAGCAATCAAAAATGAGATCGACTGTGAACTGACCGCGCTGTTCACTCCGACAGCGACGAAATTTGTAAACATGGACGCGGTTGCACTGTTCCTTGATCGGGTGATCAGCGGCGATAACCCGAAGGACTGGCCGACAGACAAGCCGGGACGTATTGTAGCGGATCATGACATTCTCGCCATCCTGCCGACTACAGCGAACACGCTTTCGGCGATTGCGCACGGGTCCTCGCAGAACCGGCTGACCACCGTTGTCCTTGCGGCGACTTTCCCGGTTCTGCTCTTTCCTGTGATGGGTGGCCCCATGTGGGAAAAACCTGCGGTCCGCCGGAACGTGATGCAATTGCGCGAGGACGGTTATGAGGTTTTTGAGCCGGTATGGCGCGAGAACTACGATCCCTTGCTAAAGATCCAGCATGGGCATCATTCGCTCCCTGATCCGGAGCAAGTGGTGCAGATTCTGCAAAGCCGTTTGCCTTCGGCGGGTTAGCCCGCAGCATGTAATCTGAGGTGATACGGTGCAGCACCTGCTGCGCCGTTTGGTGCCTGTCAGGGAGCTTTGATCAACAGCGTTTTGACAAACATGCCTCCCCCCGGTCGCCCCAGAACGCGATGGTCCTGCGCCCGCAGCGAGACGGTGATCTCATGCGTCCCGCTTGGCAGATGCCCGATCACGATATGAGGCTGGTGGGCGGTTACGATCTTCTCAGCGCCCAGATGGACATGGGCATGGCCGCGGGCCAAAGCCTTGGCCTCGCTGATGCAAAGATCGGTAAACACGAAATTCTCAACCTCGATTTTCAGATGCCAGCCCTCGACTGGCGTGTAGCTCGCTGTAACATCAAGCTCGGGTAGCGGGTGATCGTCTGGCAGGGTGGCGAAGAGTGCTGTCGGCAGCTCGTCGATCATCGCCACAAGAGGCAGACCGGCGCAAATGGCAATCAGCGGGGCCGAGGCGAGCATGCTGACGCTGAAGACGAATTTCAACATCTATTCTCATACCGTCTGGGGTGCACCAAGGCGATGCGGCCGTCTCAATAGGTCGACAGGCGCCCCACCGTGCAGCAGGAAAAACAGGAAGACGCCGTAAAGATTGCCGTGCAGCAGCGGAGATTCTGCCAGGCTGACGGCAAAGAAGGTGAAGGCGAACAGCAGGAATACTGCGATTGGCCGGATGAGCTGCCCCAGCGCCAACAGCACACCGGCGACCAGCTCGATTGCCATCATGATCAGCGCGACAAACGGCAGCGGCAGTCCAAAGAACCACATGTTGCCGTGCTCGAGTATGGCGATCAGCAGCGTCGGTTGAAGGAATTTCACTAGGATGGCAATGGTTGCAAAAGTTCCGCCCATGGTGACTTGAACCAGACACCAGACCAAACCGGGGGCATTGGGAAGAAGTGCAGGGAAACCTGGCGGCAAGTAATAATCGACGCTAAGTGACCCGCCGCCAAAATGCAGCAGCAACAGCGCGGGGGCGGCGAAATGGAAGCCGTAGTAGGCGATGAAATCGAGCGAGAAGAGGAGACTGCCAAGGGCGACAAGACATAAGATGCCGAAGGCGGCGAACCGTGTGCCGAGACCGAGCACCAGAAAGACCGATGAAATCAGTGCAGGCAGGGCCAGCCAGTCCCAACCTGGGATCAGAGCCAACTGCATATCTGGCACGAAGAGCGTTGGCGTGCTCCACATCTCGGTTCCGTGGCGCGGCAAACCTCCAAGCGCGTTCAGACCGACCGTCGTTCCCAGTCCGATCCGCAGACATAAGGTCCCCCAATCGGCGCTGCATTTCTGCAGGGGCTTACAGATGCGGTCCTCCCATGGGCGCAGGATTTGCCCGGCAAGGACCATCGCAAAGATGGCGGTTGCGGCAAGACACGCAAAGCCGATCAGCAGGATCGGACTGCGAAACAGGTCCGGTACCGTCGCTTGAGAAAGCGAGAGAACTTCGTCAGGCGTAAGCAGCCAGGGTTCATGGGCGATGGCTGGATCGCCGATCAGGGCCAGCCCAAGGCTCAAGAAAGCGGCCATCTGTGCAGAATTAGGCTGCGCCATGGTCTGGCTCCTTGGCTGGATACGTGCGGTGACCGGATCAAGCACCGCGGCCGTAGCCCCGCAGCAGTCAGATTACTTGCTGCGGGGGAGGGATTATTGCGACAATTTGGTTGAGAGGATACCGGCGCAATCGGCACCGCCCCCGCTGCTCACGGCCTGTGCGGAGGCTACGGGTGACAGAAACTCAGCGCTGATATAGCTGCCGATCTGATAACCCAGCATGTCGCCGACCGTGTTGGAGC
This sequence comes from Phaeobacter sp. JH20_37, assembly GCF_048056015.1. NCBI lineage: Bacteria > Pseudomonadati > Pseudomonadota > Alphaproteobacteria > Rhodobacterales > Roseobacteraceae > Phaeobacter > Phaeobacter sp. JH20_37. Next base: position 41,900 of record NZ_JAYMWW010000001.1, read on the forward strand.
GTCGATAATGAACCCCTCCGATGACCCGCGATTCTGCTTCTTCCTCCGCAAATTGGGCAAAGGTTTGATAGCTGCGGCTATAGCCATCCTTGCCTTCAAAGCTAAAGGTGAACTCATCGGCGCCGAATACCGCTTCCATCACTTGCTGGGCAGCGCTGCCACTGGTGCAATGCTGACAGGGGTATTCCGGGTGCATCGGCGCCGCCACCAGCGGCGTCCAGCCGTCCATGGTGTCGAGCTGCGGATGATCGTACCCGTTGCCAACCGCGGCCAGCGCGGTTTCCGGCCGCCAGAACTGGTAGGTGTATTTGGCATCGAACCCGGCAACCAGAGCGTCGGTCAATGCGATATTCAACAGGGCCAGGGTTCGCGCTTCCTCCACCAGTGGCAGGGCGCAGGCGCGGCTGCTGTCACGGGCGATCTGGTTCCAGGCGCCTGATCCAGACCCGGCGTGAAGCTTCGCGATTGCGATAAGATCAGGATCGGTTTGCGAGGTGGAGCCGCCGAGTTGCGCGACTTCTGCCAGATCACGCTGGAATTGCATGCTGTCGAGCTGTGGCGGTGGCGGGACATCAAACTGCTTTGCGGAGGTGAGTGCAAAGGGCTGCATGTGTCGAATTTTCGGAGCAACCATCGGACGTTCGGAGGTAGGCTGATAGATGCCATTTTCGCTTGGTCCGGGGGTGAAGTCGTTTGCGAAATCAGCGCCGTCGGCGGCGCGTTTGTCCAACACCGCCTGCGCAGCTGCGGTACCGAGCCGGATCCCCGCTGCGCGGGCGGTTGCATCTGTCACCTCGGCGAGGACAGTCTCAGCCGCCATTGCCAGATCTGCTGCGCGCTCGGGCATCAGCTGCTGCATTACGGTCAGGGCCGCTTGCGTTACCGCTGCGCGTCTGTCCGCAGTCGGATCCTGCGCACCGTCGTAGGCATAGGCATGGTATGCGCCATCAACGGCGTTTGCAGCGTCAAACATGGCGGCATGCAGCAGCGCCAGCGTGCGCTGGCGCTGCGCGCCGGGCCATTTTTCCTCAACGACGAAACGCATCGCGGTTTCTTGCCAATCGGCAGCCAGCTCAGCCTGCGCCGGTCCGCTAACAGAGAAAAGAGCGGCTGTTGCCAAACTTGCGATAGAGGCATGAGAGAGCAACTGGTGGCGCCAAGGGGTCAGGGTCAACATCGGAGTACCTCGTCCGTGATAAGTGCAGCTATAGGTAGAAATGCTTTGGCCGCTCGTACAAATCGAAAGTCCCGAAGGCGCCCCTCAGGTTTTCTTCAGGGGGCGCCTTCTACGCGGTCAGATGGCCAGCAACTCAGAGCATGCCCAATAGGTGCCACCACAGAAGATCCAGCGGGGCAAGCAGCAGAAGGCTGATGAAGAACAGGCTGAGACAAAGACGGATTATTGCTTTGGCTGGAAGGTTTCCGGCCTGAATGGCAGCGACCAGCGGCGGCGCCTGAAAGGGTAGGAAGACATTTGAGAAAGCCACAACCTGCGTCATCAGAACGGTTTCCAACGGCAGGCCGGTGGCTTCTGACAGCTCACCGGCGAGCGGAGTCATTACGGCCGGGACACCGGGCAGATTGGTAATCATCGCGACCAGTGTCGACAGCCCGATCAGGATAGATGTGTTCCAGACCGGCCAATCCGCGGCAAAGGCAACCGTTCCAGTGACCGCACCAACCACGGCTTCGCCCAGCCCCGCCGACGAAATGACGGCGCCCAGCCCCATGATGCCGGCGACAAACAGCAAGGCCCCATAGCTCAGATCGGTGTTGATGCACCCCTTGCGTGTGAGATTCGCGCCAGGCAGCAGGCAGATCAGTGCAGCTGCCATACCCACCCATGCGGGTGACACCATATGGATCTGGTCCGTGAGCCACAGCAACAGGCAAAGCGCCAGTACCAGGCTCAGCGCCCGCTCCTGCCGACTGAATGGTTCAGATGTGGTTGTCGCCGCGACGCTATGGGGCGGTATCCGATCGGGGAACATCATCAGCGCAAGCCCGACCAAGACTGCCGATTTCACAACGCCAAGCACCGGAAAATGCAGCAGGAGATAATCGAAATAGGAGATATTGAGTCCGTAAATGGTTTCCGCCATCCCGACGAGGATCATGTTCGGAGCATTTGCAGGCAGGATGGTGAAGGCCGGAGCAAAGGTGCCGAATGTAGCAACCGCCAGCATCCCGGTCCGGCCATTTGATGCCGGACCAAAACCGACGCGCTCAGCCAAGGCGGAGATTATCGGAAGAAGGATCATGATCCGCCCAATCGAGGATGGCATGACAAAGGCCAGCGCGACCGAGAAGACGACAATGCCACTCAGCAGGCCGCCATAGCTGCGCAGGGGCAACAGGGCCAGCACGCTGGCGGCCCGCTTGTCGAGGGCCGTGTGCTTGATCGCGGCACCGAGGACCAGGCCACTGAATAGCAACCAGAACGTAGAAGAGTGAAAGCCCGAGAATATCGTCTCAGGTGCAGCAACTCCCAATACGACGGCGACGAGAAAGAACGCCAGAGCGGTCCAATATTCAGGGACGAGGCCAGTCGCCCACAAACCGATTGCGCTCACCGCGAGTGCCGCGACGATGGCCAGGTCCGGGGCGAGGTGGACCCAGGTCGCGAGCGCCGCGAGTCCGGCACAGGCGAAGATCAGCAGCAATGTCCACAGTGATCGCCCCGTACGAAGCAGCTGCGGTAGCGTGTGGCTTGTCGGCGGCATTGGCGGTGTGGATTTCGGGGCTGCGGGGTGGCTTTGATCGGTCATGCGTCTGAGGGTCCTCTGGTCGCTTATCAGGACACGATATGCCGCCGGATCAGGGTGCGAAGCCAATCGTTTTATCGGAGACGGGGTCTCATGAATTCCAAAGGCTCCGCTGACCTTAAGGTTCCACAACAACTAGAGCGTGCCCTCAGAAAAATGGAGGTCACGCATCCGGTCTTTCGATTTTACGATGCCCGGACTGCGTCATATCAGAAAGAAACCGTTCGACGGTGGCCCGCCCAGACCTGTGCTTTCAGGTCCGCCAGCCCTTTCCCTCCCCAAGACCGATTGCGAGACGCCATGACTGATGTGATGCAATTACTGACTGTGCCATCCGACACGTTTCAAATCAGACCGATCGGTGTGATCCGCACTGGATTTGCAGAGGTCAAAGAATGCCCGATGTCAGGACGTCGCAACCCGGCAACCAGCCGGATTGAAGTGGCGCCCGAGTATCAGGCTGCATTGCATAACATCGAGCTCGCCTCTCATCTTTGGGTTCTCTACTGGCTGCATAAGTCCGACCGCAGCGCTTTGGTACGCCAGGCGCGAGGCAGTCAGGTCGCAAGGGGGATCTTTGCCAGTCGCGCGCCAAACCGGCCAAATCCCATTGGATTGAGCGCGGTGCAACTTCTGGATCAGTCCGATGGCGTGCTGACGATCAGCGGACTGGACTGCATCGACGGAACCCCGGTTATCGACCTGAAACCTGTTGTTCCCGAAGAAGATGCCCGCCCAGACGCGACCATCGGCTGGTAGCGCCCCTCCTGCGAGTGTTTCGGTAACGAAGAAAGTGATGCCATGTTTTCAGTCTACCGAATTGTACGCCATCGTTGCCCTGCTCGTATTGCCGCGATCGGGCTCGCGCTCGCATGTTGGTCTACCCTTGTCGCGGGAGAGCTGAAGGCCGCGGAGCCGGAGCGGCTTGGGCACCTGGTCATCACTGACAGTAAAGGTGATCGCGGTATGCTGGCGCCTTATGTTCATCGCAAAAATGGCATCGGCTATCTCTATACCAGTTACATCTTCGATACGCTGATCGGGCAAGACACGGACGGAAATCCGGCTCCGGGCCTCGCCAGAGCCTGGAGCCGATCCGAAGATGGATTAAGCTATCATTTCGACCTCCAGCGGGACGCGGCATGGCACGATGGCACCACGGTCACAGCTGAGGATGTTGCGTTTACTTTCCGCTATATGGCTGAACATCCTTATATATTTGGATCGGTCAAATCCGTTGACCGGGTCGACGTTAGCGGACCGCACGACCTGAGGGTGCACGTCAAACGCGCAGAATACGGTCTGATTGAGGGCCTGTTTTCCGCAGTGCCGATCCTGCCCAAGCATGTCTATGAAGGCGTCGCGGATCCTTTCCGATTTGCAGCGCCAGAGGCTGCGATCGGAAGCGGCCCCTATCGCCTGACAGGTTATGACAAGGCGCAGGGGCGTTACCTGCTTGAGGCGACCGAAGAGCATCCTCTTGGTAAGCCCCGGTTTTCGCAGATCCGGATCGTCCGAATGGGGCCAGATGCCGCGCTGCAGGCGATGGGTGCCGGTGAAGTTGACGTGATCTCATACCTGCCTCCCGAGAGGGTCGACGAGGCGACAACTGCTGGCTTCCATGTCGCAACAGCCCCCAGCCATCATGTGCTGCGGCTGGGTTTCAATCATCGCGGCCGGTTGGCATCCAAGGACCTGCGTCAGGCGATTGCCTATGCGCTTGACCGTAACGCGCTGCTCGCCATCGCATATCCGGGCGGCGCGGAACTTGCTGATACGGGATACTTCCAATCCGGCTCCAGATGGCACAGCGATGAGACCACCGCTGCCTACACCTATGATCCGGCTCTGGCCCGCAAGATGCTGACGGCGGCGGGATGGATCCGTAACGGTGCAGGCAGGTGGCTGGCTCAGGGGGATGAAATTCGCCTGCGACTGATCACTGATGGGCGCGAGGTGAAACCGGCCAGAGTGATTGCCGAACAGCTGGAAGCTTTTGGGTTTTCAGTCGATTTGCGGGTTATGGAGGTTGCCTCTTTGCACAGCCTCGTTGCTGACGGGGACTATGACCTGACGGTGTTCTCGTCCAGTACGCTGGGAGATCCGGGCAATATCAAGCGCCGCGTCTTTGGTCGGGGCTGGAACAGCGACCGCTTTGCGGCGGATCCTGAAATGGCGGCATTGATCAAGGCGCAAGCCGTAGCACAGAGTCAGGATGAACGCCGCGAAGTGCTGGCTAAGTTCCAGCAACTCTACGCCGATAATCTTCCCTCTTACATGCTGGTGAACCCGCTGATGGCAACTGTTTTTAACGACAAACTGTCTGCGCCATTCATGCCCGGCGGTGTGGCAATCGGGGTTCCGTCGGCTTTACATAAGTCCATATTCCTGGAGTGATCAGGTGGCCAATGTCTTTTCCACGCCGCTGGAGTTGGCACCGGCAGAGTCGTTGGATGCCGGACCGTCGGCCGCTGGAATAATCACGCGGCTTCTGAGCGGGCTTCTGCTGCGATTTCTGATTTTCTGCGTTGTCTTGATATTATGCGCGATCCTGACGCGGATGTTGCCCGGCGATACGCTGGAGGTCATGCTGTCAACGGATCTGGCACGCGGTCTTGGGTCGGGCGAACTGGACCGGTTGCAGGGTCGTATGGGCCTGACCGGAGATATCGCCTCCCAGGTCTGGCGTTATGCAAAGGGCCTTTGGGCTGGTGATCTGGGCTACTCAATTCCCCATGCGGCTCCGGTTCTGCAACTTCTGCTCACGGCACTGCCCTGGACCGGATTGCTGATCCTCGGAGCAACTCCGATCTTCGTTATCGGGGGCGTCCTGACGGGGATCGAAGCGGGTCGGTTGCCGGGTGGTACTGTCGATCGGTGGGTCACACCGGTGGTCACGTTATTGGCGAGCCTGCCGCCGTTCACCGGTGCAGTCCTGCTCCTCCTGGCCTTTGGCATCCTCTGGCCGGTTCTGCCAACCGCCGGGGCAGAGCCGCTGCTTCCTGCTGCCGGACCTGTGGGCCACGCTCTGGACATTATGCGCCACGCCATCCTTCCGACGCTTGCGCTGGCCCTGCATGAACTGGCGCGGTTCTATTTCTTAGCGCGGGCCGAAACGCTGACGCTGGCGCAACGGGATTTCGTGCTGAATGCGCGTGCGCGGGGCATTTCACCATGGAGGCTGAGATGGGCCTATATTGGCCTCAGCCTGATACCTGCGTGTCTCTCACGGTTGGGCGACACGCTGACCGGGTTGATCACAGCTGTGTTTTTTGTGGAAATCGTCTTCTCCTATCCCGGTACAGGTTATCTCATCTACAGTGCGATTCTGGACCGTGACTATGATCTGCTGCAGGGCGCAGTCGTTTTCATGGCGGCTTTCGTGCTTCTGGCGAATTGGATTGTCGATGGTCTGGTGATCCATCTCGCGAGGCGTGGCTGAATGCCGTTGGTCCTTCGGCAATGGTGGTTACCCGCCAGCGTCATGGTGGTTTGCCTTGGCCTCTGGTTTGCTGGGCAGGCAGGACTTCTTGATTATCGCAGCAGCCGTGATGTTCTGATTGCGCCCGGATCAGCGCATTGGCTGGGTACGAACGAGCTCGGGCAGGATGTACTGACCGGGCTGATACTCGCCACACCAACGACTCTCGTTCTAGCTGTGGCGACAGCCATGGCTACCTCCACTCTTGCGATTGGTGCAGCAAGCCTTGTGGTGTTTTCCGGGCCGTTTCTGTCTGGAATGGTGCTACGGATCGTTGATGCGGTGCAGGTCGTGCCGACAATGCTGGTTCTTCTGCTCTTCGCAGCCTTGATAAACCCTGGGTTTTTATCTCTTTTTTTGCTTTTGGTTATAACGGGCTGGAGCGATGACGTGCGTGTTGCCGCTGCGGTCTTGCGCCGGGAGGGACAGCGCGAGAACATTCAATATGCGCGCGCTATGGGGGCAGGGTGGCTCTATTGCTGGCGCTGGCATCTGTTTGCCGCGCTGCGTCCCTTATGCGGGGTATTGATGGTCCAGAACATAAGGCAGGCGGCACTAAAATCGTCCGGGTTGGCGTTCCTCGGTCTCACGGATCCGCGATTGTTAACCTGGGGCAGCATGATGCAATCGGCTATGGACCAACTTTATAGTGGCGCCTGGGTCTGGCTTCTGTTGCCGCCGGCCGCACTCCTGTCGCTGCTGCTGCATGTCACGCTGACCATGGGCGACCGGAGTCTACGCTCCGCTGCTGTGCCGGAGTTTTCCTTGTGATACGGGTCGAAAATCTCTGCCTCTGGCACGATGGTCGGGAAATCCTCAAGGGTGTCTCTTTTGAGGTGCCACGCGGACGTACGCTTGCGCTTCTGGGGGCTTCTGGCAGCGGCAAGACCTGTCTGGCGCGGCTGCTGGTGGGGATCCTTCCCGGGTGTCACGTCGAGCAGGCCGTCCGCAACAGCAACGGATTTCGTTGGTCGGGACGGGCTGAAGTCCTGGGCGTCGATATGCTGCGGGCGACGGTGGCCGAGCGGCGTCGGCTGCGCCAGACAGACATAGGCCTCATTGTGCAGGCGCTGTCTGACGCGCTGAACCCTCATCAGACAGTTTTGCAACATGTTGCGGAGCTGCTGCCGCGTTCTCGCGATCGGAGATCGCTGGCGATAAGGTTTTGTAAGCGCTTCAATATTCCTCAGCGTCTCTTACATCGTTATCCGGCCAATCTCAGCGGCGGAGAGATTCAGCGCGTGCTGACAGTGCTTGCGCTGGCTCGCGATCCATCGGTTCTGATCCTCGATGAGCCTACAGCGGCCTTGGATCATGGCAATCTGGGGTTGGCCGTAGCCGCGCTGGAGCAGGGCAGACCGCGACGAAGCCAATTGCTCATAACCCATGACCTGTATCTGGCCGACAGAATGGCAGACCGGACGGTGACGCTGCAAAATGGCAAATTGCGTGATCAGGACAGGGTGATTATTGGATCCAAGGTCGGCGGAGGGCGGCGTAATCTGGCCTCTGTTCCACGACGGCCTGAGGGTCGAGGAGTTGCTCCGTTGGTCCCACGTCCTCAGGCGCTTCCAGCGGATCCATCAGGCTTGGTCGTGCAGGACCTGTCCTACTGGCGCAACGGAACGCCTCTGTTGCGCGGCATCTCTACTCTGGTCAGACCGGGTCATTGTCTGGCTGTCTCAGGTCCGAGCGGTTGTGGCAAATCCACATTGGCGCGTCTGATTTCTGGCTATGAGCCGCTGCAGGCGGGTCGCGTCATGTGGCGCGAGGCAAACGCCGCGCAGCCCAGAGCGTGCCGGATGTGTGAACTGGCGTTGGTGTCGCAGCATCCCCATCGGGCGCTGGCCCGCCACATGACTGTTGATCAGGTCATGCAAGACGCCGTCCGGCTCTATCTGCGGACCAGACCAGTTGGCGACCGGTACGATGTGCAGGCTCTGCTCGATAAGGTCGGCCTTCCGCACAGCGATCGATTTCTGTCGCAGCGCGCAGCGGATTTGTCCGGAGGTGAGGCACAGCGCCTGGTCATTGCACGCGCGCTTTTGGCGCGGCCGCTCTGTCTGATTGCCGATGAACCCACTGCCTCCTTGGACAGCGGTAGCCGCGACACTATCCTGCGCCTGTTTCGAAGTCTGATGGTGACCGAAAGGCTTGCGCTGGTCGTGTTTACGCATGATCCCAAGGTGGCAGCAGCCCTAGGTCACGACATTCGGTTTCTATCGGACGGTCAGCTGCGGCTCAGCCCTATGGGAGCGGTGGCTTAGGGCAGGTGGCTGCCTGTGCCCTGTGCTTGCAGGGTTTTGACCTCGGCTGACAGCCAGTCGAGGTGTTCATCGGCAATACCAAGCGCGCGCAAATGATCGGCAGTGTTCCACAGGTAGTCGCAGTTGGGGCCGCGTTCCCCGGCTGCCTGAGCAATGATTTCGGCCTGGCGGGCCAGGCTGTGATTGTCATATTGCTCGTGGTCACGATTGACGACATAGGTGAGCGCTTCAACCACGCGGCCGTCGACGAGTGTCAGCGGGGCCGTAATCTCGCGATACGCGGGGTTGAACAGCTCACGTGCGCGAAGGTCCTTCAGAACCTCGGTTTCCTGGCCGGATTGCACAGCGAGAGCAACGCCGTTGCAGATCGCATCATCCGCGGCGTCCAATGCTAGGACCAGACCCGGTCGTGCAAAAGTCCCGCGATATCTCAGAGAGTTCAGGCAGAACCGTCTTTGATATCCGGCCAGCTGTGCCGGCAGTTGCTCGGCAGGTTCAAATCCGGGGTCCCAGATCAGCGATCCATAGGCAAAGACCCAAAGTGTATCGGACATTTTCTTATTCCTTGAAGCGGTCGCGCTGAAACCCCCGAATTGGAAACGGCGGAAGAGGTCAGGGGCCCCCTCTTCCGCCAGGCAGATCAGTCTGTCAGTTGGCGATACGAGGTCACCAGACTGCTGTAAGGGGGGACAAAGACTGAACGCGTTTCATCGCCGATCTTTACGGTGTCCTTGACGTCAAAATGCAGGTGGATCGGCAGATCCGAAATCCAGGCATTCGACACTTTTCCAAGGCGATCCCCCTTGGAAACTTTGTCCAGCGGGGCCACGGCAAGATCGTCCATATTCATGTGGACATAGCGATAGAGAGTGCCGGATGGGGTTTGCAGGGTCAGGGCAAACCGCCCGACATGGGCGATCACACCATCTTCAACCGCAACAGCCCAATGGGTGTCGGCCTGACAGCTGGCAGGACGAATGTCCTGGCCCTGATGACCGCCTGACGCACAGACCGGCAGATTTGACCGGCGCAGTTCACAGAAATTGTCGCGCCAGGGATAGCTGTAGTTGACAGTGTCGCACTGGCTTCCGCCGTTGCCCTTGAAACCACCGGGTGCGTAGACATGGGAGTTGGCATAGGCCGGGCCATCCTCCAGCGGGAAACGCATCTCTGGATAAAGAACGGCACCAATTGACAGGCCAACCCCGGTATCCTTGATCAGGTCGCCCGGCGCCTTGAACCGATCGTCCGCCTGTGCCTGTGAAACGGCGGCAAGCATTGCAATGGCGAAGGCGGCAGCCGCCAGCCTATTTGCGCGAAGCATCATTGTACCGCCCCCTTCACAACAGTGACGGTCTGCGCCAGTTCGGCGAGATAACCGGGTTCAATACAGCGCACATCTTCGGTTGGGGCATCACAGGTGATCCGCAAGGTATAGAAACCGCCAAATCGGCTGAACATATGATCTGCACCGTCGCCGGTGGACTCATATGTACGGGCCTCATGTTTGAATGACAGGCCCGGAACCTCTGCCAGAAGTGTACGAGCGCCCATCACACTGAGCTGGGCGCCATCCAGCCGATAGTAGGCGCTATAGGCATTTTCCTGGCCGCGAAACGCGGGCAGTTCAACCTTTGCATCGGTACCGAGGATAAGGACGGGCAAGGTCACATCGTCCAGTCCGGCAGGAGCGGTGTCGATAAATGCGGCGATCAATCGCTGGTCGCTCTTGCTTGCATCCGCTTGCGCGGTATTGGCCGCGCCCCAATCAATGGTATTGACGACGCGGTTTACGGCCTGCTCCTGCGGTTTATCAACCGCTACGGCTGGTAGAGACATCAGGACCAGGGCAAGGGCGGCAGAAGGGAACACGCGCAGGCCGGTCGCGCAGGTGGATGAGGGCATCATCTCTCTCCAAGTAGTGTGCATTGAATAGTCACCCGCAGCTATGCGGGCTCTAGAGTTTTCGACGTCGCAGCCTCTGCGACTTTCCGGGCTTTTGCATGCAGCCGCGTCATCTGGCCAAATATGTTGCGACGGTGCATTTCCTCGGTGCCGCCAACGCTGCAAAAGGCCAGTGCGTCCCGCAGGAATGTGGTCACCTGGCCCTCGTGGTAGCCTTTGCTGCCATAGAGCTTCATCAACTCCATTGCGCCTTCCACGATCGTATCTGCACCGACCAGTTTCGAGATCGAGCAGGTCATCGCGGCCTCAGGCGCACCGCTCAGCAGCTGGTGCAGGGCGGCGTAGGACACCCATTTTGCACTTTCCGTGCCGATACGGATATCCGTCAGCTTCTTCTGGATGTATTGATGTTCGATAATCGGCACGTCGAAGGTCTTGCGTTTCTTAGAGAAATCAAAGGCTTCGGCAAGCATTGGTTCGATGAGCCAGGCCGCCACCAACCCGTAGTAGAGGCGCCCCATCGAGACGATATTGACCAGATTGCGAAGCCCGGCTCCCGGTTCTCCCAGAAGATGGCCGTAGTGCAGCGGAACATCGTCAAAAGTCATCTGACCGGTCGGCAGGTCCAGATTGCCAAGCTTGCGATCCTGTGCGCCAATTTTGAGGCCGGGGCTGTCGGCATCCAGCAGGACCAATGAGATACCTTCACGGCCGTGATCACTCAGCTTGCAGACCACAAGAATGAAACTTGCGACCGGCGCATGTGCGATATTGTATTTTGCCCCACTCAGACGGAATGTCTCATTCGGGCCGGGGGTCAGCAAGGAGGAAGTCGCACGTACATCGGTGCCAGTATCCGGATCAGCAATCGCGGTAGCGCTCAGCTCTCCATTGAGGATACGGCCCAGATATTCGCGCTTCTGGCTGTCGCTGCCGTAAAGATCGAGCGCCCGGACCATGCCTGCCTGGGCGATCACCGAAAGCAACATGCCAGGGGTGCGCAGAGTGGCGGCAAGCCCCTCCAACGCAGCGGTGAAGCCCCACCAGTCCCGGCCATCGCCACCATATTCGCGTGGTACGATCATCCGCCACAGACCTGCGGCGGTCAGCCGATCCCAGGTCCGCTGGTCAAACGCACGGCGGCCAAGGTGCAGTTCGTCCCGGTCGGCCATTTTGCCGATCGCGGCAAAGGCAGTTCGGGTCTGCTGCTGTTCGGCTGTCCATTCCAAATTCATATCATCGTCCTCAATACAGGGGGTCAGGCGCTTTCCTGAAACGTAGCAACAGCTTCTTTGAAAGCATCCGGCACGGGGTAGGTGGCCTGCTTGCCGTAGTCGAACATGACATGAACAGACTTGGCATTTGCGACCACGCGACGATCTGCATCATCAATGTGCATCACATGCTCCATCTCGAAGCTCTTGCCGCCGAAGCTGACCACACGGCTGCAAACCACCAGATTGTCACCGTAGAGCGCCTGCGAGATGTAATCGCAGGATGTCTTGACCATGATATGCGGCAGCTTTTCGGATTTGGGCAGCTCTAGGAGGTCGTGCATGTATTCCAGATATGCCGACTGCATGTAGTCATAATAGACGGGGCTGCTGACGTGACCCATCGAGTCGGTATCGCGGTAACGAATTTCTACGGGTGTTTCGAAGGCTTTGTTGGACATGGGGTCTCTCCTATTGGGGTTCGATGTAGCGAGGGTTCAGGCGTGTTGGGTGCAATCCTGGCAGGCCCGCTTTTCCAGCGGTCCGTGGATTGTGAAGCCCATCGGGACGGGGCCGAATTTCCGCAGGATGGAAAGGCCGAATTTCTCGGCCGCGCAAAGCGTGGTGATGCAGCCGTCGACATTGCCCGCCGCGCAGTCGCGTGCCGCGATGACATTGCTGGAGACAAAGCGTCGCTCAACCGTGGCCGGGAGCAGTTTTTCGGGCGCAGGATGGGTGGCGCAGGTCATTGGCTCAGCCCCGGTGCGGGAGGCCAGAACCATGTTGTCGGTATTCATGATAAATACATCCAGCAATTTCATTTTCTGGATGTGTGCGTAGATGATGGAGTGGAGATGGGGGTAGGCGACAACCCCGACCAATACAGCTCCGTCCTGGCAGGCTACACTCTCAGCGGCCTGTTCCATCGTCCGGTGCAATTTCACCGACGCGCCGTGACACCGACGTAATGCCCAGGAAATAGCTGCTCGCTCACAATTCGTTCCGGTAGGGCCAAGCGTATGGATCTGTTTAACCCAACCAAAGGTTTCAGATTGCGGAATATAATCAGCGTTAACGCTGTTTTCGATTTGGAGATCCATTGCGTATCTTTTCCGCTATGTGTCGATGCTAACTTTGCAATGACCAAATTTCATCCATTTGCTCAAATAAGTATTTGAACATCTACTCGAACTATATTTTATATGTGATTTTGATTTTTGCCTTTTATCGCGGCAACTCTACTTCATATGCGCTCGCCGAATCTCATTTCACTGACATCATCGAAGCGGCAATGGCTTCGCCGAACAATTCGAAAAAACTGATGCTGTTCCTCAGCTATGGTGAGGAACAGTCCATAACTCGAATAATGACATGAAAAGCAGGAAACTGGTCGCTCAGCTCACGCGGTTATAGCTGAGGCTCGATCACCTACAGGCGGAAATCTTCCAGACAGGCCTGACCAGTAAGGTGGTGCATAAAAACCGAAGCAGCCCGCCTCCATCCCACGGTCTGGAAACAGGCTGTAGCTGCGCGCCATATCTCGCACGCCGGGCGAGCTTCCCGACGTGCAGGCGGTATCATAGCGGTGACGGTCGTCGATGAGAGGAAGCCGACAGCCGGTTTCGGTCTCAGCTGGACCGGGTCGGGTCGCGACCAATCCCGTCGAAGAGGTCGAGACAGCGCTCAAACCAGCTGCCAACGATATCATCACGCTCGAGCAACGGGTTAGATGTGCAGACGTTACACCATTGCAGTGTTCCAAAGAGCGTGTAGTCGGCGTAGGCAGGCGTTGTGCCTGACAACCAATCCTGCGTTCCGAGCAAGTCACGGACAGGCGCTAGTTTCTCTGGCAGCGCTGCGCGTTCGCCGTCGGCGCCTTCGGCCATGGCTTCCAGTGGCATGCCAAACCTGCGCTCACGGGCAGCGCGGAAATAGGCTTGGTCATCGGGCGACATCAGGTTGTGCATATCCATGACAGCAATCGTGGCAAGGCTGGGATGAAGGACCGTTTTGCAGTAGCTTTCGACAAAACAGGTCAAGGCGATCGCTCCCTTGCCATCAAAAAGATTGGGAGTATCGGTATAGGTTTCATCCAGATACCGAGCGATATCAAAACTTTCTCCCAGCACCGTTTCTCCATCACGCAAGACGGGCACACTGGTAAAGCGACCATCCTCAATAGCAGTGATGTCGCCAAATGAAACAGGGACAAGATTATATTTCAAATTCTTGTGCTCTAAAGCCATGATGACTTTCCAGACATGTGGCGAATAGTGACGTTTACGATCTTCGCCACAAAGGCTATAGAGTTTGCGGTCCATTGAGGTTCTCCTGTCTGGGAAGTTAGCATCTAACATTTTCGGCTGATATAGAATCGCGCTGCTACATATAATGAAACCTTACGTCTCATTATGGTTTCATCAATATAGTATTTTGATGAAATAAGGTGGCTTCTATTTGTGATGCTGGCTCAACGGGTGAAACCATTTGGCTGGCAATAGAGCTGGTCAGGCCGAGATGGCCATCCTATCTGTATCCAGCAGATCGCGAACGGCGCTGATGATGGGGTCTTGAGTGCGGTTGGCGAGATGAGCGAAGAGAACGCGTGTCGATTTGCGGACTTCTCGCAGCAGAGCGATCTCTCCACTCGGGGGTTCGGTTCCTGCGCTGCTGACGTGAACCAGACCGATGCCAGCACCGCTTGCGATCAAGGCGCGTGTAATAGTCTCATCATCGACATTGATGATCCGGGCGGGTTGAATGCGGTTTTCCTTAAACAGGCGCTCCGCGATGCGTCCACAACACGAACTATAAGTGGGGTAGATCCAAGGCATAGCCGCCAGCTTGTCCCAGTCAAGGTCCGGACCCGGCGGGACCAGATCAGGAGCGGCCGCAAGGTAGACGCTGAAACGCGATATTTCGAGGGTTTCAAGGTCATTCTGGGCTTCGTCAGGGTCGATAAAGAAACCTGCATCCAGGCGACCATTGCGGATATCGTCCAACACACTTGAAGATGTGCCATGTTGCAGGGCAACTTCGAGATCTGGAAAGTTCTTTGAAAGATCAGCGAGCAGGCGGCTCACCTCGGTCGACCCCAGGTTGCGCCCGGCGCCGACTCGCAGCTGGCCGGCCAAACGCCCACGCAACCGGGAGGCCTCTTCCAGAAATTTCTGATGATTATCAAGCAGCTGCCTGGCCTCTACCAGAAGCCGCTGTCCGTCGGTGGTGACACTCATCCCGCGCGGTGTACGCTGGAATAGTGTCAGGCCCAGCGTGTCTTCCATCGTTTTGATATGGGCGCTGACGGCCGGTTGACTGCGAAACAACAGCTCGGACGCGCGCGTGATACTGCCTTCCCTTGCCACTGTGACAAAGGTCTTGAGTTGACTGATATCCATGGTTACCCCTTCAAATGCCATAGGGCGCATCGAATGCCTGCGCCTCTATTAGATGGCGCGCCACCACCCCTGGCTGACACGCGCGAGACAACTTTTATGCCCTCTTTGCGAGAAGTCAAAACGGAAACACCCGCAATGGATGAGTTGGGCTGTATTTCGCCGGTTAGGAGAGAAACGTCATGACCAGCGCCTTTTTGCCTACCCTGGATTGCGAGGGGTTCAAAACATTCCTAGCATGAGGCCGACCCGTAACAGTCAGATAACAGTCCGCGCGTTGTTGCTGTCAGCCGACGATCGCTGCACTGTTGCCCATCTTGCGCCAAAGGCTATTCAATGTGGGTTTGGTATTCTCGGTCTCGCGGTACAGACGGACCGAAATTGGCGTGACAAACGACTCTCCGCCGGCAAGCGCCAGACGCCCATCGCTCAATTCATCCTCGCACAGCTTGCGCGGCAGCCAGCCAAGGCCGAACCCCTCCAGGATCATCGCCTTGACCGAATTCGCGAGAGAGTTCTGGTTTACAACCAGCAGATTTGGAGGCGAGATTTGCTGGCGCAAGGTGTGATCCAGAACCGATCTCAGCGCGGATGCGCTGCCATAAGACAGCAGCGGAATCTGTCGTTTGGTATCGCGGCCGAGGTGGAAAAGCGGGTGTCCACCTGCATCCGTTTTTGACACCGGGATGAATTCATCCTCTGATAGCGTCAAGTAATCGCATTTGCTGACCTCCAGCGGTGACAGGAAATCCATTGCGGGATGCCAGTAGGTCAGGATCACGTCGCAATAGCGCTGCTGCAAGGCAGTGACGAATTGATCTGCCGCCCAACTGGTGGAGTTGAGATCGACATCCAACCCGCCGGCCTCCATCAACGGTTCGATATGGTCCCGGAAATGGGTCATGTAAAGCGACTGAGATGACGCAAAGCGGATGACATTTTCCCCTGCAGCATCAATCGTTTGGCAGCGTTCCAGCGTCTCGGAGTAGGTGCGTAGGATGATTTTGGCCTGCGATAGAAACACATCCCCCGCAGGCGTCAGCGACAGCGGGAAGGTTTGTCGATTGATCAGCTTCACACCAACCTCATCCTCCAGGGCGCGGATACGCCTGGAGAATGCGGGTTGGCTGACATTCCGCTCTTCTGCAGCACGCGAAAAATTCTTGTGCGTTGTCAGCGCTTCAAAGTCTCTGAGCCAGATAATATCCAACTTGCCTAGGTCCGTTCTGGGGTCATCCAGTGGGCCGGGGGTCCCGGTGTTTAGCCGTCGAGCCGGTTCTCTTCGACCGCGTGGCAGGCAACGGTGCTGCCATCTGCTTGCCGTAGTGGACGCGGACGCGACTCGCGACATCTAGCATTCGCAAATGCGCAGCGCGTTTGAAAGGGGCAACCTTGAGGCAAGTTGATGGGTGTCGGGATTTCGCCCTGCAGCCGGATGTGACTTGGCCCTTCATCCTTGAGTTGTGGCACCGCGGACAACAGCGCCTTGGTGTAGGGGTGTTTGGGGTTTTCAAACAATGTCCGGGTATCGGCCAACTCACACAGCGTACCAAGATAGAGCACCGCAACGCGCGTCCCGAAATGCTCCACCACGCTGAGGTCGTGGGTGATGAAGAAATAGGTCAGTCCCCGCTGGTCCTTGGCTTCCAGCATCAGGTTCAGAACCTGTGCCTGGATCGAGACATCCAGTGCCGAAATCGGTTCATCCGCGATGATGAACTCGGGGTCGACAGTCAATGCCCGGGCGATTGCGATCCGCTGGCGCTGGCCACCCGAGAATTCATGCGGATAGCGGCTGGACCAGCTCGGATCCACACCAACAGACCGCATGACCTCCGACACTTTATCACGCACTTCGCCACGCGACAGCGACGGATTGTGGTGGCGAACGGGTTCTTCCAACGCCTGCTGGATTGTCATGCGCGGGTTCAGGGAGGCATAGGGATTCTGAAAGATCATTTGCATCTTCTTGCGCAGGGGCATCATTTCCCCGCGCGAGCGATCGTCGATCCGTTCACCATCATAGTGGATTTCGCCGCCGCTAGGCGTCAGCAGCCCGGCAACCAGCCGCGCTACAGTAGATTTTCCGCAGCCGGATTCACCGACAATACACAGCGCTTCGCCACGGTCGGCGGTGAGCGAGACATTGTTGACCGCATGCACCGCGCGTTTCTCACGGGTGATGCGACCACCGCGCAGCTTGATGGTTTCTAGAAACCCGCGGTCCAATTCAAAGCGTTTCTCAAGATTCTTCAGCTCAAGCAAAGGTTTGTTGTCTTGTGTCTGGATTGTCATACGCTTGCCTCCTCAAGGCTGGTATTCTGCAGGCGGGAGACTTCGTGGCAGGCGACCTCGACCTGGCGATAGCTTACTGTTTCCGGCAACACCTTGCGGCAGTGGTCGACAGCATATTCGCAGCGAGGGCTGAAGGGACAGCCGGGGGGGATGGATGTCAGCCCTGGCATGTTGCCCGGGATCTGTTTCAGTCGTTGGCCGGGCAGGGTCTGTTGCGGCAACGCGTTGATCAGCCCTTGGGTATAGGGGTGTTGCGGGTCGTTGATAATCTCGCGCGTCGGACCTGCCTCGATCAGACGACCGGCGTACATGACGAGGGTGCGCTCGGTCATCTGACTGACCACGCCAAGATCATGAGTGATCAGGATCAGGCCAACCTTGTTGGACTGGCAGAGTTCGAGCAGCAACTCCATGATGTCCGCCTGAATTGTCACATCCAGCGCAGTTGTCGGTTCATCTGCGATGATCAGCTCCGGATCCAGAAGCAGCGCCATCGCGATGATGATCCGTTGCCGCATGCCGCCGGACAGCTCGTGGGGATATTGGTTCAGCCTTTCTTCGGGCGAGGGGATATAGACCTCCCGCAACTTCAGAATAGCGATCTGTTCCGCTTCAGACTGGCTGAGCGAGCGGTGCGCCTTGAGCGTTTCGACCATTTGCTGGCCGATCGTCAGGACCGGGTTCAGAGTGACCATCGGATCCTGAAAGATCATCGCCATGCGATTGCCACGGATCGTACGCATCTCGGCGTCGGACAGTTTGACGATATCCTTGCCACCAAAAAGGATCTCACCACTGTCGATATATCCGGGCCGGCTGAGAAGGTTCATCAGAGAGAAACCGGTGATGGATTTACCGGCCCCGGATTCACCTACGATGCCCAGACGCTCGCCTTTTCCAAGGTCGAAGGAAATCTGGTTCAATGCGGTGACGGTGTGATCACGCATCGCAAATTTGACCGTGAGGTCGCGAACGGAAAGCAACGACATCGCTATTATCCTTTGTAGAGTTTCGGGTTCAGCACGTCACGCATCCAGTCACCCAAGAGGTTGATGACAAGAACGAGGACAACGAGAACCACACCGGGGATGGCGGTGATCCACCAGCTGCCGGAGAAGATATAGTCAAAACCGGAGGAGATCAGCGATCCGAGCGAGGGCTGACTGGGGGGCATCCCAAGACCCAGGAAGCTGAGTGACGCCTCGGAAATAATCGCATTCGCCACCTGCACCGTCGAAATCACAAAGATCGGCGACAGCGAGTTCGGCAGAATATGCCGCACCATAATCCGCATCGGGCCGAAGCCCAGCACGCGGGCGCTGTCGATATATTCCTTCTTTTTCTCAGCAAGAACAGTGGCGCGTACCGTTCGGGCATATTGCGGCCATTCGGCGACGCCGATCACTGCAATCAGGAAGTAGATCGCATATTGGTTGAAGGTCTCGCTGCCAAACATCGCCTGCGTCACCGCGAGGAAGATGATAGCGACCATCAACGTCGAGAAAGACAGCTGGATATCGGCAAAGCGCATCAGAAGGCTGTCGAGCCGCCCACCGACATAGCCGGCCACCAACCCGATTGAGATCCCGAGGAAGGCTTGCAAGGCGACGGCGCAAAGACCGATCAGCAAGGACAGGCGGGTGCCGTAGAGGATCGTCGACCATAGATCCCGACCCTGATCATCGGTGCCAAACACGAACTGGGGGTCGGCTCCGTCAATCCAGGCTGGCGGGTATTCGCTGTTCATAATGTCGATCTGGGCCGGATCATAGGGATCAAACGGTGCCAGCACCGGTGCCAGGATCGAGGCGAGGGTGATGACCATGAACACCGCAAAGGATACCATCGCCACGGGGTTGCGCCGGAAGCTGTAGCCCATGTTGGAGTTCCACAGGCGACTAAACCGCGACGGGGTGGTTTGGTTTGTACTAAGGCTGCTCATGCGCCCATCCTCGCAATATTGACTGTTGGATTGACGAGCCCATAGATCAGGTCGACGATTGTGTTGGTCACCACAAAGATGAAGCCCACAATGATGAGATATGCCACGATCAACGGGGTATCGACGCGGTTCACCGCCTCAAGGAACATGAACCCCATGCCTGGCCACTGGAAGACGGTCTCCGTCAGAATAGTGTAGGCGACCATAGTTCCGATCTGCACACCACCAACGGTGATCACCGGCAACAAGGTATTCTTCAGCGCATGCACAAAATAGATGCGTCCGGGGCGGATGCCCTTGGCGCGGGCATATTTCACGTATTCGCTTTGCAGCACTTCCATCATCTCAGCCCGGATCAGGCGTACGAACAGCGGCAGCATGATCGATGCCAGCGCGACCGAAGGCAGCAGGATGTGCACCCAGCCATCTGCGGTAGCAAAATTGGTTTCCCAATAGCCAAAGACATGCACCACATCGCCCCGCCCGTAAGATGGGAACCATCCGAGTTCCACCGAGAAGACAAAAATCATCAGGATTGCGGTCAGGAAAACCGGGATCGAGATGCCGACAATCGAGACCCCCATGATCAAGCGGCTGAAGAACGCATTCGGTTTGATCGCTGTATAAACGCCCAAGGGTACGGAGAGGCCGACGATGATCAGGGTTGCACCCATAACCAGTTCCAAAGTGGCGGGCAGCTTCTTCAGGATCACGTCGAGCGCGGGTTCTTTGAAGAAATAGCTGGTGCCGAGGTCGCCCTGAAGGGCATTTCCAAGAAATCGGATGTACTGTGTCACGAAACTGTCGTTCAGACCCAGTTCGTCGCGCAGTTGCTGGCGGACCTCTTCCGAAACGGACTGACCGACCAGTTCGCGCAGGGGGTCGCCGAGATTGTCCTGGATGGCAAAGCCGATCAGCGAGATGGCAAACATCACCGCGATAGCCTGAAACACGCGTTTCACGAGGTAGGCGAGCATGTTGGAGTTACCTTGTATCAGTCACTTGTTGATGGGCACAACGCCATTGACGCCCGACGGGCGGCAGGGACATGCCCATAAAGAAGTGGTGAAAATCTGGGAATTGGTGGCAAATCGGCCGGGGCAGCGACGCCGCCCCGGCCTAAGAGTTATCAGTCTACTTTCAGATCGCCGAAGTAGGGGAAGTTCAGAGCGTTCACGATCTTTTCAGCGTGGACACCATCACGAGCACCCCAGGCCAGGTTCTGCCAGTGCAGCGGAATGAAGGCCGCGTCTTCATAAAGGATGCCTTCCAGCTTGCGCAGCAGTTCGCCACGTTTCGCCTGATCGGTTGTCGCATTGGCTTCAGCCATCAGAGCATCGGCTTCCGGGTTGCAGTAGTTGCCGGAATTGTACTGACCGTTGCCGGTGGCTTCGTCCGGGCAATGCGTCAGGAACTGGTGGAAGTTCGCGGAGTCTTCGGTGTCGGAGTGCCAGCCGATCATCATCATGTCGGCAGCGCGTTCGTCAAATGTCGGCCAGTACTGCGCTTTGGGCATGGTCTGCAGGTCAACTTTGATGTTGATCTTTGCCAGCATCGAAGCAACGGCCTGAGCGATTTTATCGTCGTTCACATAGCGGTTGTTCGGCGCCATCATGGTGACCGAGAAACCATCGGCGTAACCAGCTTCGGCCATCAGAGCCTTGGCTTTTTCAACGTCAAAGCGCGGTGTCAGGTTCTCGTCATAGCCGAGATAGCCGGCCGGGCTTGCCTGGGCGCCAACGGTGCCAAAGCCGCGCATAATGCGATCCACGATGCCGGCGTTGTTCACCGCATAGTCGATCGCCTTGCGAACACGTGCGTCTTTGAACGCTTCAACACGGTTCTGGTTCAGTTGGAACGTGATGATACGGGTGCCGGGTTCGGTGATCAGGGTGGTGCCTTCGTGTTCTTCGACACGCTTCAGATCAGTTGGCGGAACCGGTGCGATAAAATCAACGTCACCAGACAGCAGGGCTGCGACACGTGTCGGGTCTTCCTTGATCGGCGTCAGGATAATCTTGTCGACGTTGCCTTCGGAAGCGGTGTCCCAGTAGCCATCAAAGCGATCAAAGACGACTTTCACGCCCTGTTCACGCTCGGTGACAGTGAAGGGGCCGGTGCCGGACAGGTTGCGCGATGCAAAGCTGTCGCCGTGCTTGACCAGCTCGGCCTTTTCTTTGCCATCCTCGGTGGTGCCGGAGTAAAACTGGCTGTCCATCGGGAAGATGTAGGTCGCCGTGTGCAGGACCAGCGGATACGGCTCGGAGGTCTTCAGGTCGAAAGTCAGCTCGTCGATGACTTCGACGTCAGTGAAAGACGCGAAGATACCCTTGAAATCGGGGCTGGACTTCAGACGATCAAACGTCCAGTCAACATCTGCCGAGGTCAGCGGGTTGCCGCTGTGGAACGTGACACCGTCGCGCAGCTTGAATCGCATGGTGGTTTCATCGATCTGCTCCCAGCTTTCTGCCAGCCGCGGAGCGAACTGAAGATCCTTGGTCCAGCGGACCAGCGGATCAAATACCATATGCGACAGCTGCAGCGTGCCGCCGGAAAGCTGCTCATGCGGATCCAGCGAAACCGGATCAGCGTCATAGGCGACCTTGATGGTCACCTCGGCCATCGCGGCCGTGCTCAGGGTTGCCGTCAGAGTGGCAACAGCGAGCGTACTCGCAAAATGTTTCATTATTCGTCCTCCCGTTACTGTATTGTTACTTCATCGGTATCGCAGGGGTCGCGAACAATCCAATGCCGATTGCAAAGCGGCTATGCAAAATGCGTATAGCTTGTTTTTCAAAAATATTTCAAAAGCTTATGGGGCATTTGTTGGCTCAATCACCTCGGCGGATGCGCATTCTGCATAGCAAGAACCTATCAGAGGGTGGACGGGAATCGGCGGTTCTGACTGCTATACTGAGCACCCCAGCGGCGAAAAACAGCGCATCGAGGTGACGCATTGGCGCAGAAGACCGCCGGCCGAATCGAGATAAGAAAAACGACCTGAACTAAGAGAATCGGAGTTCCCTCTGGAGCGGAGAGCGCGGGTCGTTCCATGGTGGCATTGGAAACAGTCGCACGAAAATTCGTCGTTTGTACGCCGCAGACGCCCATTAACAGTCCGTTAATATGGTTAAGGCGCCAAATATTTGCCCGCAGCGCCGAATAAACCTATCAGCTTTTAGTCAAATCGTTCCAACCAGTGTGAAAGAGAGCCCACAATGGCAAATGTATTCGTTGCGTCGTTTCCAGGCGCATCTTCACTGAGTAACTATCTGGCCTTTGACAGCTTTGAAACCTCGCGCGACTCTTTCGGTACCGTTGTTTCTGCCACCGAGCTTGAACAGACGGGCGCCGATGGATCCGTGCTGCGCCTCGGCGGGGATTTTTCCAGCGAGGACCAGGCGGATTGGCAGATCTACTCGATGGACCACTCCCTGAACGGCGCCCCAATCGTATCAGTTTCCAATATCTCGATGACCTTTGATCGCTTCGCCTCACTGCCCGCCGACGATTTGGCCCGTGAGTTGCTCTCTGGTGACGACGAGATCACTGCCCTACTCAACAGCAATGTCACGGCCATCCGTACTTATGGCGGCGGCGATCGCATTTCGCTTGGCGCCGGAAACGACACGGTCGCTGCCGGCGGGGGTAATGATTTCGTGACGGGTGGTCTAGGGATCGACAACCTCCGCGGAGGCTCCGGTGCAGATACGCTCCACGGGAACGGCGGCGACGATATCCTGCGCGGCGGCATCGGCCGTGACCGTATCTTTGGCGGTCTTGGTGACGATTTCATCGGGGGCGGACGGGGCAACGATCGTTTGATCGGTGGGGCTGGCAACGACACGATTCGTGGCGGCGCCGGTGTGGACCGGCTATTTGGCGGGGCCGGTGATGACGTGATGACCGGCGGAGCGGGGGCGGATATATTTATCTTCAATGAGGGCGATCACACTGATCGCATCACCGATTTTGAGGCGGGGGTGGACCGCATCAAGCTTGGCCGCGGAGCGGAAAGCATGCAGGATGTCGATTTTGGTCAGGTCGGCGATGACGCGGCAATCTATTTTGCCGATGTCACCGTGATCGTCGAAAACATGACATACACAGAGTTGCAGGACGCCGATCACTTCTTGTTCTGATATACTGACGCTCCAAGCTTCGCGCCTGGAGAGCGGTTCAGCAGATCAAGATGACAGATTCCAGGTAGACCCGAGGAGGTAAATGATGACTAGTGTTAAACGTAACCTGATTGCTGCGGCGCTGCTTTGCACTCTACCTGCGGTAACATCCGCAGACCCGTTGCCGCGCAGTGCAAAAACTGCCAATCCGCAGAAAATTGCAAAAATATACTCGGGAAAGACTGAACTCTGGACCAACAACTGCGGCGGAGGCATCTATTTCGCACCGGGCGGTCAGGCGCGCGCCTGGTGTGCCGACCAAAGCGACAACCTGGGCGCAGGAACCTGGGCGGTCGATGCAAACGGGCAGATGTGCCAGGATCTCGTTTGGTACTACCCAAGCGGACGCCGTGCCGGAGCCAGCGCGAACGACAAATCCTGCATCAGCCATGTGGTT
Organism: Phaeobacter sp. JH20_37; assembly: GCF_048056015.1. Taxonomy (NCBI): domain Bacteria; kingdom Pseudomonadati; phylum Pseudomonadota; class Alphaproteobacteria; order Rhodobacterales; family Roseobacteraceae; genus Phaeobacter; species Phaeobacter sp. JH20_37. The sequence continues at coordinate 65,742 of NZ_JAYMWW010000001.1, forward strand.
GACGCCTGGGGTGTCATCTGGCGAAGCTGGCCGAACGATCCCGAATGGTGGCCGATGGGGAAAGATGCGGGTCTCGTCCGTGGATATAAATTCCAGGCCCAGGTTCAACAGACCCGGTCCAAACTGGGGTTCTGATTGATCCGGGTAAGAAGCCGTTTCAGGGGTCAGCCAAAAAAAGGGCCGACCCCTCGCTTTTGACTTGCACCCCCGCGCCGCTACGCTTAAACCCCGCCGGAGTGGACCGATAGCTCAGCTGGATAGAGTACTTGACTACGAATCAAGGGGTCGGGGGTTCGAATCCTCCTCGGTCCGCCACTTCCCCTATGTGTATGACGTCAGAGGTGTTTGACTTTTCCGTCACATCATTGACCCAACAGAGTCCCGGCCGAACTCTTCCGCCGCAACATTCACCCAGCATCCGAACACTGCTCGCTGGCGTTCCGTGTTGTCTTAAAACTTGCGCTGCGTCATTGTGCCAACATGCGTCAGCCCACAAAACAACAGTTAGATCGACATGAACGCCTCAGGGCCGATCTTCGCGTCCGGGGAAGCTCTCTCGCAAAGATCGCCCGCGAATTGGGCGTGACTGACTCTGCTGTCACTTTGGTAGGAAAAAGAATGTGTCGATCTGCGAAGATTGAGCAGGCTTTGGCGGACGCTTTGCAAACTACGCCAGAGCAGCTTTTCCCTGATCTTTGCGAAGAGAGATAGAGCGGCCATTAGATTTGGCCCGAGAAATATGAACAGTTGAGCTAGGTGGATTTTCCGCTCCTGATCCGGCAGCGTGCCGGGACGAAGGAGCCCGAGATCGATGTGAAATCGTTGCACGCGACGATAGGCCAGTTGACGCTGGAAAACGATTTTTTGGGCGAAGTGCTCGCCAAGGCCAGTCTGCTGAGAACGCTTGCTGTGACACGGCCAAACCAGGTCTGGGCGATGGACATTACCTACATCCCCGTGGCACGCGGATTTGTTTATCTCGTTGCGGTGCTGGACTGGTTCAGCCGAAAGATTCTGGTCTGGCGATTGTCGACAACACTGGAAACCGGCCCTGGCATCGAGGCTTTGAAAGATGCCATGCGCCGTCATGGCAAGCCGGAGATCATGAACACGGATCAGGGCAGCCAGTTCACGTCCATCGACTTCATCAAGACGCTGAAGGACGCGGGCATCCAGATCAGCATGGACGGCAAAGGTGCGTGGCGGGACAACGTCTTTGTCGAACGGCTGTGGCGGACGATCAAATACGAGGAGGTCTACCTGCGCGCGTATCAAAGCGTGTCAGCAGCCCGCGAGAGCCTGTGCCGTATAACAGTAGGAGGCCGCACTCATCGCTGGACGGGCAGACGCCCGATCAGGCCTATCTCAAACCGTTGCGACAAATCCCGGTCGCAGCATAATCGAGCGGGAAATCTACCTACGAAACGGCCGGAAACTGTTCAAACCACCTGAACCACCTCTGCTTAGGGTGTCCAGTCGCTTGAAGAACCTTAGAATGCGTTGCAGCTGTGCGGCTCCTTTGACTTAGAACGCTCGCTAAGCTTGCTGCAGCGCATGAAAACGCAAGTGATTACCTACGTTCTGAATGGTCAACAACTGAACAGCACATTGGATGTCGGCTTCAGGCATTTCGCGAACCCTTGGTTCGCAGCCGCAAGCTGTGACCAATTCCATGGTGGATATCCTCCATTATGGACCGTCTCGCTGAATCTACCAGTCTGATGTGTAGACTCCGACCCCGAAGCTGGCGCCCCGGTGTCGGAACATTTGGTATATTGAGACCTGAGCTTATTCGGCAGCTTTAAGCTCGGTGTCGATTTCGATGGTCAGCTGGCCCACCGGGATGCTGCTGCCGACGCCGAAATCTGCCGGGTCGATTGTGCCCGACGCGGAGAAAGCCACCCAGTCGCCTTTGTAGTAATCAAAGAACTGACCGACCGGATGCGCGCCAAGGTGTGTCAGGCGAGCCTCAAGCATCACCGGTTTGGTGACACCGTGCAAGGTCAGATCGCCGGTAATCTCGGCTGTATCCTCACCGGTGAGTTTTACACCGGTGCTGGTAAAGGTGATCTCCGGATAGGTGCCTGCGTCCAGGAAATCCGGACTTTTGGCATGTTGATCAAGCGCCTCGACACCGGAGAAGAAGCTGTCCGTTGCGATGGCCGCTGTTACGCTGGCGGTCTCCGGGTTTGCAGGATCCAGTTCCAGCGTGCCGCTGACCGCAGTGAATTCGCCGTGCTGCATTGAGACGCCGGCGTGGTTCCAGCCCACGCGAACCTCAGTGTGGCCAGGATCTGTCTTGTAAGTTGCTGCAGCGGCTGCGCCTGTCATGATGGCAAGAGCGGCGAGGGCGCTGAGAAAGTGGATTTTGGTCATTGCGTATCCTTTCCGTTGGACGTGAAGTTAAAGGGGTTGTGAATCAAAACATGCCGTTGCCGTGGGCGAATTCGGCGGGGATTTCCTGCACCGCGTCCCAATGCTCGGCGATCAGCCCGTCCTCGACGCGCCAGAGGTCATAGAAAGCGGTGGGTTTGCCGTCGTAGATGCCTGCAGCTTGGGTCATTACGAAATTGCCTTCAGCCACCACGTTGTGCAGTTCGGTGTAGCCGAAGGAGATTTCGTTCTCGGCCAAATAGGCGATGAACCCCTTCAGCCCGTCGCGGGTGTCTGGCACATAAGGATTGTGCTGCATGTAGTCGGCGCGGATGTAGTCGTCGATCCTGGCAAGGTCGCCGCCCATCAGCACGTCGGTGACGAGGCCGGTAACCAGTGCCTTGTTGGCTTCGGTCTTGTCCAGATCTGTGATTTCGGTGGTGCCATCAATCATGGAACGGCCGCTGGCGGTTTCAGTCACTTCATCCTGGATCGCATCCCAATGCTCTACCAGCTTGCTGTCTTCAAAGCGGAACAGGTCGATGATCACCTTGGGGCCGAAGAATTCCGCTGTCTGATGGATCACTACAAAGCTGTCATCACCGAACACCCGGATGGGGTTGACCTGCACGGGCGGATCCAGCGTTTCAAGGAAGTCCACAAAGCCCAACAGCCCTTCGCGCCCATCGGCGGCCTGCGGGTTGTGCTGGATGTAATTCTCGGCGACATGCGCGCGGATAAACTCGCGGTCGCCTTTGGCGAGGCCCTGCTCAAGAAGAGCCCGGGCGGTGGCCTTGTTTTCTGCGGGATCAGCGGCTGCAGAGGTTGCTACGGCTGCGGCCAGCACCGCTGTTGTTGCCGCTTTCTCGAAAATGGTCATTCAAGTCTCCTTCGTGGCTGTTGCCTGAGTCGGTCACATAAGTTACTATTAAGAAGTGTGGTTCCTATGTGGAAGAAGGCACTTTTTAGTAACTAAGGAAAATTCATGAAGCGGCGTGAGGAAATCGAACGAGAGCTGGGGCTGGATCTTTGCCCGATCCGAACCGTGCTGGCGCAGATCAGCGGCAAATGGAGCCTGCTGGTGATCCTGTTGCTGCGGGACGGGGAATACCGGTTTTCAGAAATTCAACGGGCAATCCCCGATGTTTCGCAGCGGATGCTGACCCAGACCCTGCGGCAGCTAGAACGCGATGGGCTGGTGGCGCGCAAGGTCACACCGGTGATCCCGCCGCGGGTTGATTATGCCATTACCGAGCTGGGCAGATCCTTGTTTGACCCTATCGGCGCGATGGCCGCCTGGGCGGTAGAGAAGCACCCGGAAATCATGACTGCAAGGGAACGCTACGACAACGCAGGATAGGGCCGGGGCTGCGACCCCGGCCGCCCGTTCAGGTGAACACCACTTGGATATCGGTGTATTCTGCCAGTCCTTCCTCGCCGAATTCCACGCCGAGGCCGGAGGATTTCACCCCGCCGAATGGCGCGTTGGGCTGGATTGCCCCGTGCTTGTTGATCCAGACTGAGCCGCACTCCAGTCGTGCCGCCACTGTTCGCGCCTTGGCAATATCGCTGGACCAGACCGATCCGCCCAGCCCGTTGGGGCTGTCATTGGCGGCTGCAATCGCCTCCTCAACGTCACGGAATTTGATAACCGGCAGGGCTGGACCGAACTGCTCCTCATCCACCAGCGCATCACCATTGGCGAGGCCGGCAATGATGGTCGGCTCAAAAAACAGCCCTTCACCAGGGTTGCCGCCCAGCAGCAGTTGGCCTTTATCGCGGGCCGCTGCTACGAGACGGGACACCTTGGCGTGCTGCATGGGATTCTGCAGCGGGCCAAGGATGGAGGACTCGTCGGATCCCGGACCCACCGGAATGGTGCGGGCAAATTCCACCAGCGCGGCGCAGACTGCATCGTGAATGTCTTCATGCACATAAAGGCGCTTCAGCGCGGCGCAGGTCTGGCCGTTGTTGATGAAGGCGCCCCAGAACAGCCCCTCGGCGATTGCTTGCGGATCGGCGTCCGGCAGCACGATGCCCGCGTCATTGCCGCCCATTTCCAGCGTCAGCCGCTTCATCGTCGGCGCGGCCGAGGCCATGATCTTCGCGCCCGTTGCACAAGAGCCGGTGAAGACAATTTTGCGGATCCCCGGATGGGCAGACATTGCTGCCCCCAGATTGTCAGCCTGGTCGTCGCTGGCGACACAATTTAGGACTCCCGCAGGCAGCACCTCGTTCAGCAAAGCCACAAGCCGCAGGGTGCTGAGCGGAGTCAGCGGGGAGGGTTTTATCACCACTGTATTGCCGGTCCGCAGCGCGGGCAGAATGTGCCAAATCGCAATCATCACCGGGTAGTTCCAAGGGGTGATCGAGCCGACGACACCAAGCGGTTTGCGATGCAGCTCAATCCGACCTTCGGCGTCTTCCTGCAGAACTTTGACCGGCAGCGACAGCTGAGCGGTGTAACCGGCCCAGGCCTGAGCTCCGCCCATCTCAAAACGTGATCCGAGGCCATTGAGCGGCTTGCCCTGTTCGGCGGTGATTAGCTGCGCGAGCTCCTCAGCGTGCTCCGCGATCTTGTCCGTGACGGCTTCGCAATAGCGCCGCAGTTCGGTGTCGGGCAGCTGCGACCAGCTGGCAAAGGCTGCTTGCGCGGCTGCCACCGCACGATCCAGGTCCGCAAGCGTTCCGTTTGGTGCTTGGCCTGCCAGCCCGCCTGCCGGGTTGGCAACGTCGAAACTGGCGGCAGCTGGCGCGGGCGCGCCGCCGATTGTCATCTCAAATGTCATAGGGTGTCCTCCTTGGCTGCAGGTCAGGCGGCGGGCATGAAATAGTCCATATGGACCTTCCAGCCGTCGTCACCGTTCTGCCAGACAACCACATAGGCCAGATGGATATCGCCTGCGCCCTCGGCCCGCGGCGTCAGTACCACGCGGCCTGTCTCAATCGCGCTGCAGCCTTCTTGCTGCACCGATGTTGTTGAGAGCTGGGCCAACTTCATGTCTTGCACCGCACCCAGGAAGTAGGCTGAGGCACCGTCGCGCCCGGTAAAGGTTCCGATCCCCTGGCCAATCACCACCGGGTCGGCGGTGTAGTAGCCCTCCACCAGCGCGGCGACATCGCCAGCGGCAAAGTCCGCCTCGAACTGGCGCGACTTCTCGGCGATCACGTCTTTCAGGGTTGCAGTCATGGTGTAATCCTCCCTTGGATTTGCGCATGCCCTCGGCAGTCCCGGGGCGCTGACGCCAACGCTAGCCAGGGAAAGGGAGGTGCTGTATAGTGCAGATGCACTATGTGTTTGGCAGCTTGGCGCGGGATACCCGGACCCCATGAACCGCTATGATCTGAGTGAATTTGTACTGAGCCTGATGGACAAGGCCAACACCCACACGCCGCTGCATTTCCAGCAGTACATGATCGGGTTGATGCGCGGCATTACGGTGTTTGATTCCGCCTGGTGGGGCTGGTCGGTGTTCCGGGGCGGCAAGATCGCCATGGTCCATACGATGGTCAGCGGTTTGCCGGAGGGGTTCGAGCCCAAGGTCAAAGCGCATCTGGTGAATGACCCCTTTGTGCGCACCGGCCGTTCCCTGAAACGGTACGCCCGGTCGCTGTCGGTCGAGGATGCTGTGACAGATCCCGGGTTTAAGGTCTTCGCCGAGGAATTCGATCTGACCCAGATGCTGAACGGCCATTGCAAGGTGCGCGAAGGGCCGTTCAACTTTTTCATGTCGCTTTACCGGCAAGGCCAGAAGCCAGCCTTTACCGACACAGAGACTGCGGATTTTCTCGCCATCCTACGGCATCTGGAGCAGGCGTTGTCGATGTGCTTACAGCTGGACCTAGGATTGCGGGTGGACCCCTGCAACGAATGGGCGCTGCTGGACCATGAGGGCGAATTGTTCTTGTGCTCTTCCGGCTTCAATGCGGCGGTGAAAGACGGGCTTGAGCCGGGGCAGAAGCCGACGGCCATGATGCGGGAACTGGCGGGTCATACTGTGATCACCGCGCCCTCCGGGACGACCTTCGGCCGCTCCCGTTACTCTGACGACCTTTGGCTAATTTCGGCACAGCCGGTCAGCCCCCTGAGCCGCCTGTCACCGAAGGAACGCCATGTTGCGGAGCTGCTGATTTCCGGCGCGACGATGCGGGCGATTGCCGAAGACGTCGGCGTTTCGGTCAATACCGTGCGGAATCAGGCGGCCTCCATCTATCGGAAAACCGGCGTTCACAGCAAAGTCGAACTGCTGCGACTGGCGGGCAGCCAGCTGCGCTAGAGCTGCGCCCGGCCTTTTGCGATTGAGTTGAATCCGGGACTAGGCTGCTGATTTTCTGCAGCTTCTTTCTGTATCCGCAAGCGCTGCAGGGTCGAACAAAAGCCCGCAGCCGGATAGTGCATCTGCACTATGTCTGGCCCGTTCGCCCTTCCGTACCGTTTTGGAAAAGGGAGGATCACCATGACCAGAAACACATCTTTCAGCCGTCGCAGTTTCCTGGCCGGAACGGCCGCCGCAACCGGCGCACTCGCGATGCCGTCCATTGCCACCGCCGCCTCCAAGAAGGTGCGGATCGGATTCATCTCGCCGCTGAGCGGACCGCGCGCCTCGTTCGGGACGTCGGATCAGTGGATGGTCGACAGCATCCGCAAGCAGCTGGAGGGCGGGCTGAACGCTGGCGGCAGCACCCATGAAGTCGAGATCATCGTGAAGGACAATCAGTCCAACATGAACCGGTCGATCTCTGCGGGCAATGAGCTGATCCTGCGCGATCAGGTCGATATGCTGCTGATCAACGACGGCGATGCAGCGGTGGCTTTGGGCGAGATCGCTGATATCCACGGCATCCCGACGATGAGCACCATGCAACCGTGGCAAGCCTGGATGTTCCCGCGCGGCTCCAACCCGGAACAGGGCTTTCCCTGGACCTTCCATTTCTTTTGGGGCGCAGATGACGCCATGAGCACCTTTGTGCGGCTTTGGGATCAGATCGACACCAACAAGAGCGTTGGCGATTTCTATCTCGACAACCCGGTCGGACAGGCCTTTGCCGATCCGGCGATGGGGTTGCCTGGCTTCATCGAGCGGGGCGGTTATTCGCGTACCGATGGCGGCATGTTCAAGATCGACGCGGATGACTATTCCGCCCAGGTCAGCCGCTTCCGCGACGCAAGCGCCGATATTGTGACTGGCTTCGGCTTCCCGCCGCATTGGATCACCTTCTGGAATCAGGCGGGGCAGGCGGGCTACACCCCAAAGGCCTGCACCTTTGCGGCGGCTTTTCTGTTCCCGCAGGCGATCGAGGCGATGGGCGCGCGCGGCGATGGCATGACGACTGAGGTCTGGTGGACCCCGAATGTGCCCTTCGCCTCTTCCTTCACGGGGCAAAGCGCCCGCGAACTGGCCGGTGCCTGGGAAGCAGACAGCAACGCGCAATGGGTGCAGACGCTGGGCTACAGCCATGCGCTGTTCGAGGTGGGTCTGAATGCGCTGGTACAGTCCGGCGCCCCCAAGGACCGCGCCGCAGTCCGCGACGTATTTGCTGCCACAAAACTGGAGACGGTTGTGGGGCCGGTGGATTTTGCCTCCAGTCCGATCCGAAATGTGGCCAAGACCCAGCTGGCGGGCGGCCAGTGGCGCAAGTCCTCGGGCAAGCATGCGTTTGAACTGGTGATTACCGAAAACACCCTCGCGCCTGATATTCGCGTCGAAAGCGAAACCATCGCACTGCCCAAGGTCTGAGCCATGTTGGAAGCACGCAATCTCAGCAAGGCGTTTGGCGGCCTGCGGGTGATCGAGGATGTCTCGGTCACCGTCGCACCGGGCAGCTGCCTTGGGATCATGGGGGGCAATGGCGCGGGCAAGAGCACGTTCTTTGATCTCCTGACCGATGTTACACGCGCCGATGGCGGATCGGTCCATGTGGCAGGGCGGGATGTAACCGGGCTGGACACAGCCGGGCGGGTCCGTGCCGGGCTGGCACGTGCCTTTCAGGTGCCGCGCGCATTTGCCTCTCTCAGCGTTCAAGAGACACTCTATCTGGCCCAGCATGCCAGCCACGGCATCGCGCCCACGGCCGCACGGGCAAGGGTGGAGGAGATCCTGGAGATCACCGGCCTGGGACCGCACCGCAACAATACCGGCACCGCGCTGCGGTTGTTGGACCGCAAACGGCTCGAACTGGCAAAGGCACTGGCCTCCGACCCCAAAGTGATCCTGCTGGACGAGGTGTCCGGCGGGCTGACCGATCAGGAAACCGCCGAGATGGTGCTGCTGGTCAAGCGGCTGAAGGAAGCGGGGCTGGCGGTCCTGTGGATTGAGCATATCGCCCACGCACTGCAGGAAGCGTCTGACAGGATCATGATGCTGGCGCTAGGGCGCAAGCTGATCGAGGACCGCCCGGAGGTGGTTGCCGCCGACCCGCAGGTCCGCGCGCTGTATCTGGGGGCGGCGGCATGACCCTGTTGCAGATGCAGAACCTAACCGCGCGCTATGGCGATTTCCAGGCCCTGTTCGGGATTGACGCCCATGTGGACGAGGGGGAGACCGTCGCGCTGATCGGTGCCAATGGCGCGGGAAAGACCACGCTGCTGCGGGCGATTGCAGGCTTGGGCACACGCGAGGCGGCGCAGCTGACCTTTGCCGGGCAGGACATTCTGGCGCTGGATCCCGGCGCGCTGGCGCAGCGCGGCATTGCCATGGTGCCAGAGGGGCGGCGGCTGTTCCCCAGCCTGACCGTGGCGGAAAACCTGATGATCGGCGGCGATGTCGGACGGCGCGGCCACTGGACCCTGCCGCGGGTGCTGCAGCTGTTCGACGAAATCGCGCCGATGGCGCAGCGGCCTGCAGGTCTGCTGTCGGGCGGCCAGCAGCAAATGGTGGCCATCGGCCGCGCGCTGATGACCAATCCGGAGCTTTTGCTGGTGGATGAGGCCTCCCTCGGGCTGGCGCCGGTGATTGTTGATCGGGTGTATGAGGCTTTGGCCGACCTCAAGGCGCGCGGCACCACAATTGTGCTGGTCGAACAGGATATCCGCAGGGCGCTGGCAGCCTCTGACCGTTTCTACTGCCTGCTGGCAGGGCAAGTGTCGCTGGCAGGCGCTTCGGATGGTGCCTGTTTCGAGCAGGTGAGTCAGGCCTATTTCGGAGAGAACCAATGAGCACAGCCATAGAAATCCTGATGAACGGGCTGTTCCTGGGCGGGCTCTATGCGCTGTTCGGGCTGGGGCTGTCGCTGATCTTCGGTGTCATGCGGATTGCCAATATTGCTCATGGAGAGCTGGCCATTGCCGGCGCGCTGGCGCTGTTTACCCTCAGCGCGGACTGGCCGGTCAGCCCATTTCTGCTGATGCCGCTGGTCTGCCTGGGCGCTTTCGCCTTTGGCTGGCTGCTGCAGAGCCAGCTGCTGAACCGGGTGCTGAGCCCCGATCCGATGCCCGCGCTGCTGGTCACCTTCGGCCTGTCGGTGGTGATGCAGAATGCGATGGTCGGCTTATACGGCGCCAACAGCCGCAGCATCGACCTAGGGGCGGTCAAAACAGCAAATCTCACCATTGCTGGCCAGACAATCGGCTGGCTGCCGCTGGGCATCTTTCTGCTGTCGCTGTCGTTGTTCGGCGGGCTGCATCTGATCCTGAGCAAAACCCGGCTAGGCCGTGCCGTGCGCGCAACCTCTGATGATGCGGAAACCGTGGCGCTGTTTGCAATCCGCCGCCGGCGCATCTTTGCCATTGCCATGGCAGTCTCCGCCGCCTGTGCGGCGCTGGCAGGAATGCTGCTGGCCTCACGCAGTTCGATCACGCCGTTTTCCGGTGCGGAGCGGCTGCTCATCGCCTTTGAGGTGATCGTGATCGGCGGCCTTGGCTCAATCTGGGCCAGCTATCTTGGCGGCATCGCCCTGGCGCTGGTGCATGTGGCGGGCTTCTACTTTGATCCGGCGTCGGGGCTGCTCTACGGGCACCTCATGCTGCTGGTCTTTCTTCTCATCCGCCCGCAGGGGCTTGCCGGAAAGGTGGTGACACGATGACCCGCTCATTTCTCGCCCTTTTGCTCACTGCACTTGCTGCCGCGCCTTTCGCGCTGAATGCGGGTGGGTTGGCACTGCTGACCGAATTGCTGGTGCTGCTGGCCATCGCCCAAAGCTGGAACTTGCTGGCGGGCTATGGCGGCCTCCTGTCGCTTGGCCACCACGCCTTTGTCGCCACCGGGGCGTACCTCTTGTTTGCCGTCACACGGGACCTGCCTGTCTCTCCCTACATCATGGTCCCGTTGTCCGGGGCCGGGGCAGCGCTGCTGGCGCTTGCCCTGACCCCGGTTCTGTTCCGCCTGCGCGAGGTCTATTTCGCCATCGGTATGTGGGTGGCTGCAGAGATCATCAAGATCGTTGTCAGTCGGCTGGACTACTTCGGAGGCTCCTCCGGCCTGCCGCTTTATGCGGCGCGGCGGATCGATACCAGCTGGCTGCCCGCCTCGGCGCATTGGTTTGCGCTGACACTGGCCGCGGGCCTGTGCCTGGGGCTGTGGCTGCTGCAGCAAAGCCCCTATGGCCTGCATGTCCATGCGATGCGCGATGACGAAACCGCCGCCCGCTCGCTGGGGGTGAAAACCCGGCGGATCAAAGGGACCATCTTTGTCCTGTCGGCGGCGGGGTGCGGCATGGCCGGCGCCATCAGTTTTCTTGGCACGCTCTATGTCTCGCCAATCGCCGCCTTCGACATCAACTGGACGGTGAACGCGATCTTTATCTGCGTTATCGGCGGGCTTGGCACTATCCGCGGCCCGGTGCTGGGCGTGCTGCTGTTCGTTCTCCTGCGGGAGGGGCTCGCCGCCTATCCCGGCTGGAGCCAGATTGCCCTCGGCACCATTGCGGTTGCGGTGATGCTGACCGCGCCGAAGGGGCTGAGCGGCCTGCTGGACCGCCTGCTCCCCAGAGCCAGAACGGCTGCCAGAGACCCATAATCCAGAACCTCGGCGACGAGACGATGACTAAGACTTTGACGCGCGCCGCCTAGCTGGCCGGATCGCGGCTGCATGCCTAAGCCCGCGCCAACTATGCGCCGCTGCGCTTCTGCAACCTGAAGATTGAGGAGAGACGATAATGCCGGATACAGGATTTTACTTTGACGAACACTGCCTGTGGCACACGACAGGTGAACACGCGCTGATCATGCCGGTCGGGGGCTGGGTGCAGCCGCCCGCTGGCGCCGGTCACGCGGAATCGCCAGAATCCAAGCGGCGGCTGAAGTCGCTGATGGATGTGTCCGGACTGACCGCCCAACTGGGCGTGCAGTCCGCCCGGCCCGTCACCGAATGCGAAATGGCGCGAGTCCACAGCAGTGACTACATTGAGCGTTTCAAGGCGCTCAGCGATGCGGGCGGCGGAAACGCTGGTCTGTTCTCGCCATTTGGAGCTGGCAGCTACGAAATTGCCGCGCTGTCGGCAGGGCTGGCGCGGCGGGCGGTTTTCGATGTGCTGGACGGGACCTATCAGAACGCCTATGCCCTGTCGCGCCCGCCGGGCCACCATGCCGGGCGCGACGGCTCCATGGGCTTCTGCCTGCTGGCCAATATCCCGATCGCCATCGAGGCTGCGAAGGCTGAAAAGGGGCTGGGCCGGGTGGCAGTGCTGGATTGGGATGTGCATCACGGCAACGGCACGCAGGACATCTTCTATGAGCGTGATGATGTTCTGACGATCTCACTCCACCAGCAAAGCTGCTTCCCGCCCGGCTCCGGCCTCGGAGCGGAGCGCGGGTCGGGGGCCGGCGCAGGCTGCAACTTGAATGTTGAACTGCTGCCGGGCGCTGGCCATCAGTCCTATGCCGATGCGATGGAGCTGCTGGTGTTGCCCGCGCTTTACGAATTCAAACCGGATCTGATCATCATCGCCTGCGGGCTGGATGCCAATAACTTCGATCCGCTCAGCCGAATGACGGCCCACAGCGGCACATTCGCCTATCTCACCCGCGCGGTGATGAAGGCCGCGCGTGACCTGTGCGGTGGCAGACTGGTTGCGGTTCATGAAGGCGGCTATGCCGAGGCAGTGGTGCCTTTCTGTGCCCATGAGGTGATCGCCACCATGGCAGGCATCAAGAGCCATGTCGAAGACCCCTTCCGCGGCGTTGCCGAGGCCAACCAGCCCGCAGCCGATTTCGTCGAATTTCAGCGGAACCGGCTGATAAAGTTCGCGGAGCAGATTGCATCAACATAGTCAGGAGCTCTGGCTCACGGCGCCGGCCGGTTTCCTTGTCTTCGTCTCACCGCTCAATTGCAAGACTGCCGCGCCATCACACGCGACAGTTTGTTAAAAAGTAACTGCGACCGATTGGGCTTCACGCGGGGTATTCTTGCCTCGCTTGGAGCTTTCGAAAAACGGCGAGCTGCTTCATCACCAGACGTAGACCTCCATCTTGTCGGCGGCTATGGAATAGCCCGTTTGGCCAAGCGCGGTAGATTGCAGTTGCGTCCGCAGTGTTCCCGTAACCCAAACCGGATCCCAAAGCTGATCCCCCGGCCATGGTTCTGTCGCGGTGACCATCACAAGCTGGTTTGCCGGGGGCGGGGGCGTATGGATGCAGGCGCCGACATAGGGCACCAGCATGAACTCCGTCACGCCCTTTGCTCCGACGTCAAAGGGGATGATGAAACCTGGCATCTTGATATACACACCGTTCAGCTCTTCATTCAGCTTCGTCGCATTTGCGTCGTAGATCGGCCGCCAGGTGTCATTCTCAACGTCCATATCGCCTTCGCCGGTGATCTCCGAATAGGGAACTCCCGGCGGGATCAGGTCATCCCACATGATCTCGCGCGGCATCGCTGCAGAGGCCACCGTTGGAGCAACCACCGACCCAGACAAGAGCATCAACGCCGTTCTGCGGTTCATCATTTGGTCCACCTCGCTTAGTTCACTACGTCCTTACCATCATACCATCGGCAACGGACATTCTGTAGGCCCTCATCGCAGGTATGAGGCTGACAACCATGCCGGCACAGATAACGCTCAGAATGACCCAAAACTCGCGCAGTGTTGGCGCATCAATCGGCAACCACAAGCCAAGCGCACTGTCGAGAAGGGGTTGGGAGATGATCAACCCTACATATACCAACCCCAATCCAAGTGTTGCCCCGAGAGTGGCCATCATCATCGCCTCCAACACCAGCAGGCTAAGTATTGTTAGCGGACCTGCACCCATCGCGCGAAAGATCGCCATTTCGCGGCGCCGTTCATTCAGACTGGAAAAGATCGTGGCCATCATTCCGATCAGCGCGGTCACAACCACCATAGTCGAGACTGCAACAAGCGCGGTTTCGGCTATGCCAACAATACCCCATAGCTCTTGCAAAGCCACACCCGGCAGGATCGCCAGCAACGGCTCTTCGCGATATTCGTTGATGGAACGTTGCAGAGAAAATGTCTGGAGCGGGCTTTTGACACCGACGAGGGCCGCCGTTATCGCTTTCGGTGTCAGGTCCATCTGACGGATGACATCCACCGGCGTCGCCTGACCGGGGATCTGTGCGCCACTCTGCCAGTCGACATGGATGGCTTCTATCGCCTCCATGCTTATGATGACGGTACGGTCAACCGGCGTACCGGTCTTTCCCAGAATTCCAGAGACCCGGAATGGCTGATCTTTGTGTTCGGTGAAAGACGCAAGGCCATGCGCCACGATGATCGGGTCGCCGACCTTGTAACCCAATGCGGACGCGACGTCGGCCCCAACCACCGCATCAAAAAGATCATCCATGACGGCGCCATTTGCCAGCGTCAACGACCTGCCTTGCCGATATCTATAATGCTCAAAAAACTCTTGGGTGGTGCCCATCACACGGAACTGCCGGTGGCTGTCGCCAAGGGAGATCGGCACAATCCAGTCCACATCAGACCGGCCCGCGATGTCCTGATAGCTTTGCCAGCTGACGTTGTTTGTCGCATTCCCGATACGAAATACTGAATAGAGCAACAACTGCACAGATCCCGAGCGGGCGCCGACAATCAGATCGGTCCCGGAAATCGTGTCGGCAAAGCTCGCCTTGGCCCCGGTTCGCACCTTTTCGACGCCAAGAAAAAGGGCGACCGACAAAGCGATAGCGAGGATTGTCATGCCCACCGTCAGCGCACGCGCAAACAGCGACGCAATCGCCAGCCGCAAAATCATGATACCCCTTTCTGAACTTCGGCGATGTCCTCAAGGGTGATGACCCGGTCGAACCTTTTGCCCAGACGGGGATCATGACTCACCATCAATAGTGAAGAGCCCGTAGACTCAGTCTGTGTGAACAGCACATCGAGAAAGGCGTTCTGGGCGTTGCTATCGAGGGCAGAGGTCGGCTCATCCGCGATGATCAGGGGGGGCTGGCCAATCAAGGCACGGGCCACCGCGACGCGTTGTTGCTGACCGACGCTGAGCGTCCTGGCCTTTGCGTTGATAAGATGCTCCGGCAGACCCAGGGCAGAACACAAGCGTGCTGCCTCCGCGGCGGGCTGGCTGACCAGCCTGCGGCGTGAGGGGGCAAAGCGGAGGGGCAGCAGGATATTGTCGATCACGGATCCAAATGGGAGCAAGTTGAACTGCTGGAAGATAACGCCGATATGCTCCGCCCTGAACGTATCTCTCGCGCCTCCGCTCAATCGGGAAATATCTCTGTCGGCAACAGCAATCTCGCCGCGATCCGGCAGGATTGTACCGCAGATCAATGACAGCAGCGTTGATTTTCCCGACCCGCTTTCGCCCAGAAGCAGGACTGTTTCACCCGCTGCAAGAGAGAATTGCGGAACACTCAGCGAGAACCCGGTTCGTCCGCGCCAACGATAGGCCAGTCCAGTGATTTCGAGCGTTGCATCCGTCACCTACGTTCAACGCTCCAACGTCAGGATCGGGGTGCCACGTTCGACCTGATATGCGTGCGCGCCGGATGCATCGGCCAGTTGCACCTGAACCTTCTGCGCGCTGGGAAAGGCGTCGAAGTAAGCGAAGCTGATATTCGTCAGGGATGCAGGTTCGGCGCAGTTTAGCATGTAATTTGCATGAAACTCGGCGTGATCTGCTTTTTCGGTGTGATGCTCAGCATGGCCTTCATGCTCATGGTCATCATGCTTGTCGTTCGCGTGGCCTTCGTGGTCGTTATGACCGTGTTGGTTGTTATCATGCCCGGCATCTTCGGCATGATCCTCATGCACATCTTGACCGTGGCCACTGGCAGTCTCCAGCTTTGCGCTCGCCTCGCCAACGCTGCACCGAGCGGCGTCCGGCATAACAAACAGCGCCAACGGATCACTGAGCCGGGCGATTGCAGCATCAACTGCTGAACGATCCGCGGCACTCTTTGCGGCATGTTCAAACCCGACCAGGTCAGCACCGGGCGCCTGGAACTCCATCAATACCGTGCTCCCGTCGATCGCAATGTTCAGCGTGCCAACGCCGTGTTCATGCGCGCCAAGTTGACGGGTGCCCTCGGCCAACGCAGGCAAGGCAGTAACGATTGCGAGAAGAGAGAGAGTTCGTTTCATAGCAATGTCCAATGTGGAAAATGATCAGGCAGCACAGGTGCCACATAGGCCGTGGATTTCGACGATATGGCGCAGGGCTTTAAAGGCATTTCTATCGGTCAGTTCTGTAAGCTTCGGAAGCAAATCACTGCCGTCGTGTTCCTCTACCGATCCGCAGTCTTCGCAGATGGCCAGAACAGGCACGCTTTCAGCATGGTCGCAGCGACAGGGGACAAAGGCGTTGATTGACTCAAGGCGATGCGCACGCCCCTGATCGGTCAGAGCCGACAGCGTACGATAGACTGTCGGCGGCGCAATACTTGGCTCGCTCAGCTGGAGCTGTTCAAGAATTTGATAGGCCGTCATCGGCCTGTCGCAGGCCTTCAACACGGTCAGGACATCTGATTGGCGTGTCGTTGCGCGTTTTCGCATGATGGCCCCCTTTGTTGCTCCAGGTTATTATTTTATAATATAACAAACCGCAAGACTTAAAACACCAGACACCGGGACAGCCATACGCAAATCCCGG
Source organism: Phaeobacter sp. JH20_37 (assembly GCF_048056015.1). Taxonomy (NCBI): domain Bacteria; kingdom Pseudomonadati; phylum Pseudomonadota; class Alphaproteobacteria; order Rhodobacterales; family Roseobacteraceae; genus Phaeobacter; species Phaeobacter sp. JH20_37. The sequence continues at coordinate 82,132 of NZ_JAYMWW010000001.1, forward strand.
ATCGCTCCTGTCCTTAATGGTTGGTCTCGCCCCGCCGCACGGTGAAAAAAAAGTCGCTCCCTAAGGGGCGTTCGGCAACCTCGTCAGGTATAACCTCGGGGCCGCCCAGAAACACGTTGGTGCAGAAATGGGCGTGCATCCTCGAGAGTTTTCGCAACTTTTCACCTGTGATGTCCTGAAACAGCGCAAGCATATCCTCGCGCGCCTTGAGTTCGCTGATCCTCTCGCGATGCCTTCGGCAGCAGTCCTCATGCGCAGCGGCAATGTCTGGATCTGTCAGCAATCGGGCCAGTTCCTCCTCAAGCGCAGGCATCATGCGCTGGATCGAGCGATCGTCTTCGGCGTTGTTGTTCATTCTGAACCAGTAGGACAATCCCTGATCGCGCTCGACGTGATTCACCCTACCACGGTCGCGTTTAACCAGAAAACTCTCTGCACTGCGCACCGCGTAATGGTTGAGCTGGACCAGATCGTATCCATAGGTTGCGATGGTCGAGCGCCAGCCATTCCGAAATATGTCCCGTGGCATCGGGCGACCCGATCCGTTGACCCATCGAATGTCCTGCCAGTGCTGTGATTGCAGCCCCTTTGGCCGGTGAACGCCGAGACGTTTGAAGACACCGTTATTTCGAAACAGCGTTTTAAAGCCCCAAGCCTGATGCGGCCTGCGCGTGACTTCATGGGCGCAGCGCGTAAACTCTCGTGTGACTAACGCGCCGGAGAACCTAGACACATCATTGTTTCCGAACAAGCGCCAGGTCATAGCGATCATATTCGCGTCACCGATCGCAGCATATAGGTCGCTGAGCCGCCCATTTCCGCATCTGATATTGATGAATTCATCCACATCCATACAGACAAGCCAATCCGCGGTGCGAACGACCGGTTCTTCTGCCGCCGCTTGAAACGCGGCGTGCTGCGGCTTCAGGTCGGTTCCGCGATATGGGTTATCCCTGTGCTGGACGTAGCCCTTGCCCTGTAAAACCCGCAAAAGACTGTCGGTGCCATCGCTACAGTCATTTGTATAAACAAGGACCTCATCGACGCCGATGGCACGGTGGTAGGCCAGCCACTCCAGCACGAAAGGCCCTTCATTCTTCATCGTTGTGACCACAACCGTCCGCGTTCCACTGCCGCCAGTGGGCAAAAGCTTTGCCTTGGGCATACGAACCGGATCTGCGCCGAAATGCTGCAACGACACATCAAGGAGTTCCGGCGCCTCAACGAGGCCAGCCTTCGGGACAATTTGCGATAGCTTCTCAGTTGGATGGCGCAGGAGCATACTGCGGGAGAACTTGGCGATGCGATCCGTGTCGGGCGTCGCCCCTACGATCTGTGACTGATGCCAAATGCTGTCAGCGCGGCAGTCTTGCGGGGCGACGCACCAACGCAGGTGGCGTATGTCGCTATCAAACCGCGTACAGATATGATCGGAAAATGAGGCGTCTCTGCCGCGACGCACCCGCCAAGGATAGCTCTGCACCCCATGCAGGCACGTGTAGCTACCAGGGACCTGAACCGAGCGATCAAAAATCGTTGGACCTTTGTTACAGGCCAGCAGGTCGCATAAATCAAGATTGGCCACTGCACGGGCGCTGGCCAAAAAACGCGCCCGAATGATCTCATAGATCACAAACTCACCGAGCGGCGCCCTCCAGGGGTCATCCGGCGGCGCCGTCTGCCTGCGTTTCGGTGCACCCAACACATTCAGTGGATGAGCTTCAGCTGGCAGGCCTTTTTTGCCAAGCGGGCAGGCAGAATGAACCACGACCACGCGCACGAGCCCCTCAATCTCTTTAGCAAACCCTTGCAAAGCCGCAATAAACTGCCGACTTTCATCAGGTGGCGCTTGATCTAGGATGACGGCTGCCTGCATCCCATGCTGAGACACATGGTAGGTCAGCCAGTCAAAGGCCGTTTCGGCACTTTCACCATTGCGCGTCGCAATAATCACGTTCAGCCCGGAAAAAAGGTCCGTCTCAGCAGCTTGGGCCTCAACACGGCATTCTTGACTGTTGACGGCGATAACGACCGGGTCCATCGGGCTATTCAACCCGAGATCGAGGGACTGAACCCAATCCGGGCGATGTCTCAGCGTGGTGTTTTCGTCGGAAGCCAAAACATCGTTGCAATGGGTCCCTGATTTGAAGAACAGCCTGGCGGCATGGCTGTTGCCTGCGGGGATCACAACGCAGTCTAGCAGAATGGTTTCACCAAACTGCTGCACACCCAACTGGCGCTCCAGAACTTTGTCCGATCCTGTCCCGAGGTCTGAATGCGTCATAGAAGGCCCGTTGATATTTGTCTTTGGATAGCACGAATTTTTTCGTACTGCCCTGAAAAATCCGAACGCCACCAATCATTAACGGCCTCACCGCCCTCGGGTCGATCCTCGATTATGCGTCGCGCCTGTATCCTGAACCCGAGCAGCCCGGGCCTATGTATCAAGGGCTCGATAGGAGCTGGTTGTGCCGCCTGTCCAGCGCCGGAAAGCACGATGAAAGTTTGCCGCAGAGGAAAATCCAAGATCCTGCGATATCTCTTCAATCGACTTCTGCCCGGCTCGCAAATCACGGATCGCGATATCGCGGCGCAGTGCATCCTTGATGGACTGGAAGGACGCTCCCTCAGCATCTAATCGCCGCATCAATGTTCGAGGTGTCACATTTAGCATTGCCGCAGCATCGCTCAGTCGGCAGTTTTCCCAGTTGGATTGGTAGAGGAATTCTCGGATCTGAAGCGAAAGCCGGTGCTCCCGAAAGCCGGTGAAGATCCAGTCACGCGGAGCGCGGTCCAGGAATTCCGCCAACTCCGCAGCAGTGCGGGGCTGAGGTGCGCCCAGCTGCTGGGCGTCGAATGAGATGGCCGAGCAGCCCTGAGAAAATGTTACGGCGGCTGGAAAGACGACACCATAATCCTGCGCGAATTCGGGGCGATCGAAGGCAAATTGCACGGCCTTCACCGGCACCTCGTAGCCCGCCAGCCAAGAGAGCAGACCATGCGCCAGCTTAAGCATAAGCATATGCCCGAACCGTTGGATCTCAGGCGATCCGCGGGGGACGATCTTGAGAATGAGATCTGTATTTTCAGATTTTAAATCAACTTGATAGTCATCAAGTATCAAATTCCAGAATGTGGAGAACCGATATAGGGCCGCCGGGAGGGTTCCAGCTGCACGCACCGTGGTCAACAGGTGTTGCAGCGCGCGAGGCCGGACAGTGCGGTCCCACAAACCGGTCATTTCATCACCAGTTTCAACGGCGGCAACCTGATAGAGCTGCACGATCTGGTCAAGGGTTACCCGCTGCGCGCCCATGTGTTTGACAGTCTCCGGCTTGACCAGCGGGGCAAGACCGCAGCGTTGCAGAATAGCGCTCATCTGATCTCCGTTGCAGCAGGTCTGCAAAGCCAGAAGCCAGTCTTCAATGAATGGCAGAGATACGGTCGCCAGCGTGTCTGGATCGGAGTGTGTCATCACTGCGTCAGATTAGGTTGTTTTGTCACTTTCGGAAAGTCGTTTGTCAAATTCTGGAATGGGCAGCAAACTGGCCGTACCGTAGATACGCGACAGCAGGTAGCACAGCAGCGAGGCGCCAATGACTTATCAAGCTCCAATCCGTGACCTGATGTTCAATCTCGAACATCTTTCCCAATGGCCGCAGATCGTGTCCTTGGACAAATACAGCGAAATTGAACGCGCTGACGCTCAGGCTGCATTGGAAGAATTTGGCAGGTTCTGCGGGGATCTCATCGCGCCGCTGTCACATGAGGCCGACACGGCGGGCGCACGACTTGAGGGGAACAAAGTGGTTCTCCCAAGAGCCTATGAAAAAGCCTACGCGCAGTTTGTCGACATGGGGTGGCAAAGCCTGGCGCACCCTGCGGACCATGGCGGAATGGGCTTGCCGCGGGCCGTCGGAGCTGCCGCGACGGAGATCCTGAATGCGTCGGACATGAGCTTTGGCCTGTGCCCACTTCTGACCGATGGTGCCATCGACGCGCTGGAGCTCTCCGGCACGGATGAACAGAAGGAAATTTATCTCCGGCCGCTGGTGTCCGGCAAGTGGAGCGGGACAATGAACCTGACCGAGCCTCAGGCCGGCAGTGATCTTGGTCGCGTGCGTTGCAAAGCTGAGCCGCGCGAGGACGGCAGCTACAGCATCAGTGGCACCAAGATTTTCATCACCTATGGCGAACATGATCTCTCCGAGAACATTATCCATCTGGTTCTCGCGCGCACTCCCGACGCCCCGGAGGGGCACAGGGGGCTGAGCCTGTTTCTGGTGCCGAAATACCTCGTTGATGAGAATGGCCACCCCGGCGACCGCAACCGTGTCAACTGTGTGAGCATCGAACACAAGCTGGGGGTGCGGGCAAGTCCGACAGCGGTTCTGGAATATGCAGGTGCCACCGGATATCTGATCGGGGCAGAAAACCGCGGGTTGGAATATATGTTCACCATGATGAATGCCGCGCGCTTTGCCGTCGGCGTTCAGGGGGTCGCCTTGTCCGACCGCGCCTATCAGCACGCGCTTGCCTACGCCCAGGAGCGGGTTCAGGGACAAGGCATCGGGCTGGACCCTGAACAGGTTCCGACCATCATCGGCCATCCCGATGTGCGCCGGCTGGTGCTGCGGATGCGGGCTCTGGTCGAAGGTGGCCGGTCGCTCAGCATGGCAGCGGCTGGCTGGTTGGACCTGTCTCGGAACGGGACCGACAGCACGCGCGCAGAGGCAACGCCGATCGCCGAATTCTTCGTCCCTCTGGTCAAAGCCTTCTGCACCGAGCGAGCGGTCGAAGTGGCCTCCCTCGGCGTGCAGGTCCATGGCGGAATGGGCTTCATCGAAGAGACCGGCGTCGCACAATTCTACCGGGATGCCAGGATCTTGCCGATTTACGAAGGAACCACGGCAATTCAGGCGAATGACCTATTGGGACGCAAGGTGCTGCGAGACGGCGGACAGACAGCGCGCCGGTTCTCGGCCATGATTGCAGAGACCGAAAGCGCCCTGAAAACTGGGAGCCCGAAAGCGCAGGACATCGCGAAATGTCTTGGCGATGCGCGGGAAGCGTTTGACGCCAGCCTGGACTGGTTGCTGGACATTGGCAGCGATGATCTCAGGTCCGTCTTTGCCGGCAGCGTCCCTTTCCTCAATCTAACCGGGACGCTTGCGGCCGGATGGCAATTGGCACGCGCGGCGCGTGCTGCCGAGATTGAGTTGGAACAGGGCAGCGATCCTGAATTCATGGCACAAAAAATCACCACCGCCCAGATCTTCGCCCGGCATGTCCTGGTCGAATGCGAAAGCGACCGGGCCCGGATCATCAACGGTGCATCGAGTCTCCTCGACGAGACAAGCCGACTCTGACCTTCCGCAGCCTACCCTCCCAAGGGCACCCATTTAATCCGAAAAGGATCCCCCCATGTTGGCAAAAGACAGCTTCAGCTCCTATCAGAACCTCGCCATCGACGTGCGCGACAACGGTGTCTGTGTCGTAAAACTCAACCGCCCCTCGAAACGAAACGCGCTGGACACCGCAACCATTGAAGAGCTGGTTCAGTTCTTTAGCGGTGCACATCGCAACGGTGTAAAGGCAGTGGTGCTGGCCGGGGCGGGGGACCATTTCTGTGCAGGTCTGGACCTCGTCGAACATTGGAAAGAGGATCGCAGCCCGGACGAATTCATGCATGTCTGCCTGCGCTGGCACGAAGCATTCAACAAGATGGAATATGGCGGGGTTCCCGTCATCGCAGCCCTGCAGGGCGCGGTTGTTGGCGGCGGTCTTGAGCTGGCCAGCGCAGCCCATATCCGGGTGATAGACCAAAGCACATATTTCGCGCTGCCAGAGGGCCAGCGTGGCATTTTCACCGGTGGCGGCGCGACCATCCGTGTCTCTGATTTGATTGGCAAATCACGGATGATCGACATGATCCTGATGGGACGTGTTTATCAGGGGCAGGAAGCCGTTGACCTTGGGCTGGCGCAATACATCACTGAAGGATCCAGCTTTGACAAGGCATTGGAACTTGCCGATCGCGCGGCGGAAAACCTGCCGTTGACCAACTACGCGATCTGTTCCGCAATCAGCCATCTCAACAATATGTCCGGTATGGATGCCGCCTATGCCGAAGCGGTGGTCGCCGGTGTTGTGAACACGCAGCCCGCGGCACGGGCACGGCTTGAAGCCTTTGCGAACAAAACGGCTGCACGCGTTCGTCCGAATGAATAACGCAGCATTCCTCTCGCCCATCCGGATCAGGGTCGGGGGGACCTACCGTTCGGGGGGCAGCGGCCACAAAGACAGTTCTCGCCTTGACTGGTTTGATCGAACTTATCAATAGTTGCGCTATGACTAAGGCCAGAACAGGAGCGGCGCTGCTCTCCCTTTCGCTGGATCGCGACGGACCAGAAACGTTGCAGGCACAGCTGCTGTCTCAATTGAGACGCCTGATTCTCGAGCATGTGCTTTCGCCAGGGTCAAAGCTCCCGTCAAGCCGGACATTGGCTGATGAACTCTCGGTCTCACGGGTGACAGTCTCCGCCGTGATCGATCAGTTGATCAGCGAGGGCTATCTGGAAGGGCGCGCCAGATCCGGTGTTTACGTCGAAGCAGAATTGCCCGAACAGCTGCCGGGATTGGCAGGAGCACCAGGCCCGCAGGATACAGACGCAGCCATGCCGGACGCTACTCCCGACATGCCCGCACAGTTACGAACCTTTGATATCTCCGCATCTGAGATCGCACTGTTTCCATACCGCCAATGGAGCCGCCACCACGACAAAACCTGGCGTATGCCCGAAGCCGCGTTGCTGGCGCGCGTCGATCCTTTTGGTTGGCCGCCGCTGCGCAGCGCGATTGCCGATCATTTGCGAGAATGGCGTGGCTTGCCCTGCACGCCAGAGCAGATCTTCATCACCTCCGGTGTCGTCGAAGCGATTGGCCTGATCGCGGCTGCCGTGTTGAGGGAAGGCGATGAGGTCCTGACCGAAGATCCCGGGTATATGATCCTCAATCGCGCTTTGCATCACAACCGGCTAATCCCAGTGCCGTCGCCGGTTGATCAGTCGGGCTTCGACATCAAGAGCGCACTGCTAGCCACACCGAGGGCAAAAGCGGCGATTGTGACACCGTCGCGTCAGTACCCGCTGGGCGTGACATTGCCGCTTTCCCGCCGACTGGAACTGATCGAATGGGCCGTCGCGAGACAGGCCTATGTGATCGAGGACGACTTTGACAGTGAGTATCGATTTCAGGGTCGACCGCTCCCAGCGATGATGAGCCTCAACAATCAGGATCGGGTGATCTACGTCGGCAGCTTCTCCAAGGTGGTCTTTTCTGCACTAAGGCTAGGGTTTGTGGTTTTTCCAAAACCACTTTTGTCGCAGGTCAGAGCCGTGCTGGAACAGACCGACCCGCAGGCGTCACTCATGCTGCAACCCGTGCTGGCCCGTTTCATGCAGAGCGGCGATTTTGCCACCCATATCCGGCGGATGCGACGCCTCTACGCAAAACGACATGCGGCGCTGCTGCGGGCGATCTGCGTCCATGCAGGCGATCTACTGGCCGTGGATCCGGTACCTGCCGGAATGCACTTGGTGGCAAGGCTCACATCTTTGCTCGAGAGCCGCATGAGCGATGTCGAGGCTGCACAGCGCGCCGATTTGGCCGGGGTTTCCGTCAGACCGCTGTCGTCATTTTTTGCACAGACGCCCAACATGCAAGGGCTGGTCATGGGCTTTGCAGGGTTCTCAGAAGACACACTTGACCAAGGCGTTCAGGATCTAGCGGCGGCCTTACGTGCATGAAACCAGACCTGTCTTGTCAACTCAATCAATCCTATTTTTAACATAACTACCATTATCAATCATCTTGTGGGCGCAATTCCTCATCCCTCGGGCGCGGCATCCGCTGTTGATGGGATAAAATCGCGCCAGTGATCCCCGACGGTGGGCAGTTCTGTATAGGTCCGCCGTGCGTCGGCGGCGCGACCGATGAGATCGGCGGCAGACATGCCCATTTTGTCGCAATAGGCTTCCAGTTCATCCACCGCGTCCGTGATCACCCTCCAGCCGCGCAGCATCACCTCGGAGGATAGCCCTACGGCACTGCTACCAGCCAGCATCATCCGGGCAACGTCCCGACCATTTGTCGCGCCGTTGGTGCCAATCAATGGGCAGCCCGGACCAAGACGTCGTCGGCTTGTTGCCAACCAATGGCAAGTGATCGGCAGGTTCCAATACCCCCCGATACCGCAGCTTGTGTCCAGCACAGGTTTTTGTGTTTCAAGATCAGGCACCAACCCAAGCGACCGGCCTGCCATAACCACGCTTTGGGCGCCTGCGGAAAACGCTGCTTCAGCGAGGTCGCCTACGCGTTCGCTTTGACCTGAGATCTTGATCCAGACCGGAATATCTAATGCTTCAACCATCATTCCGGTGAGCCTTGCCACCCGTTCGGGGACCAGCTCCGTGCTGACAGCACAGCGCGCCGCCTGGCTGGCGTAGGGCGTACCGATGTTCAGTTCCAGCAGCTTCAGCCCGGCGGCCTGGATCGCGCGCGCCATGTCCAGGGCTGCGGCTGGCTGGGCCAGGACCAGTGACGGTACGAACAGACAGTCGTGTTGACCTGCCAGACGGTCCATACTCACAGCTTGCAAGAGCCAAGCGTCAAAGGTCAGTGACGGTAGCCCAGATCGGGTAAACACCGTCAGTCCGCGCGGAGCATCCTCGGACCAATCCACCTTGTTCCAGTCTCGATCCAGCAAAGTGTATTCAGCCTGCTGCAACTGGTGCCTGGCGGCTTGCGACTCGTTGATAGATTTGCCGACCACCGCACCCGCGCCGGCTTCAATCGCAGCACGGACCCCCTCGATATCAATCAGATGTTCTCCCGGCGCCGCGATCACCGGGTTCTTCAGGCAAAGATCTCCAATGCGGGTCTCAAGCTTGGCCATGCGTCACCCGCCGACTTCCAGCCGTTCCCCTGAGCACACAGTCTCCTTGACCTGCGGCCCTGGCGTCGACGCCCGCAATCCCAGAATGCGGCGTGCCTCATCTGTGGTCGCGACAGGACGCTCGTATTTTTCGCAGAGCGCTGTCACACGCTCCACGAGTGCAGCGTTCGACGGCGCCAGCGTATTGCGGTCGAGCCTGACATTATCCTCAAGACCCGTTCGCGTGTGTCCACCTGTCGAGATTGCCCATTCATTGACAACCAACTGGGCAGCGCCAATGCCGGCAGCGCACCACGGCGATGTCGGCGACAGCCGTTGCAGCGTTGCCCGGTAGATATCAAATATGGCTCTGTCTGCGGGCATCGCATTGCGCACCCCCATGACAAACTGCACATAAGGCGGGTCATGCAACTTACCCTCTTGCGCCATCGTGCACGCATTTACTATATGGCTAAGATCAAAGGCTTCAATCTCCGGCATCACACCGTAGGCCGCCATCTCGCTTGCCAGCCAATCAACCAGCTCGGGCGGGTTTTCGTAGACCCGTGTTGGGAAGTTGTTTGATCCGACCGAAAGCGACGCCATATCGGGCCTCAGTGACAGCATACCGCCCCGCGTCCGGCCAGACCCGGACCGGCCACCTGTGGACAGCTGGACGATCATGCCATCACAGTGCTTGCGGATTCCTTCCATCAGGCGCGCGAATTTCTCAGGATCCGAACTGGGTGTTTCGTCCTGGTTCCGAACATGACAATGCGCAATCGCGGCGCCGGCCTCAAACGCGGCCTGGGTGCTTTCGATCTGTTCATCAACGGAAATTGGAACCGCCGGATTGTCGGACTTGCGGGGCAGTGACCCGGTAATTGCCACACAGATTATGCAGGGTGCTTGGTCGGTCATGCGCGGGATTCTTCCAGATTGGCCAAGGCCTCTATCGCCGCCCCTGCTCCGCCTGCATCGGCCTGTATGCCGAGCACCTTCAGAGCCAAATCAATGCTTGATATCGCCCCCAGAATGGTCGGTGCATTGATGTGCCCCATATGCCCGATCCGTATCGACTTGTTGGCCCAGTCGCCCAGTCCCCGGCCCAGCGTAACACCGCAATGTTGCTTGCAGAAAGCGATGATCCTATGCGCGTGTGTATCGGCAAAGTTCAGCACCGATACCGATGGCGCGCGAGCAGACGGGTCCATAATATTCGCCATCGCGCCCGCCGCCGACCATTGGCCAATTGCGGCCAGTGTCGCATCTCTAAGCGCTGCGTGACGTGTAAAGACCGCGCCGAGCCCCTCCCGCTCCATTATGTCTAGTGCTGCCGCGAGCCCGAACAAGAGCTGTTCGGGCGGCGTGCCACAGTATTTAGAGTAGTGATCACCCGTCATTCGCGCGGTCCAATCCCAGTAGCGGGACCGCAGACCCGCTGAGGCATGGGCCGCCAATGCGCGCGGTCCTGCCACCACGAAACCCAGTCCCGCTGGACACATCAGACCTTTCTGTGACGCTGATACCGCCACATCCACGTGCCATTCGTCGAAAGCAAATGGCATGGTGCCCAGCGACGCGATGGCATCCACCATCAGCAGAGCAGAATGACCAGTGACGTCTATGGCCTGCCGGATGGCACCGATCTTGTTGCAGGCGCCTGAGGCGGTATCGACCTGAACACAGAGGATGGCGGCAATCTCGTTCGCGCTGTCTTCTGTCAATCGCCGTATCAGCGCGTCGGTGTCGATGGGTCGGTGCCAGTCGCCCGGCAGGATCTCGACCTGTAATCCCATCGCCTCTGCCATGTCTCCCCAGCCAAGCGCGAACCGGCCGGATTCCAAGACCAGAATTCGATCTCCGCGCGACAACGTATTGCAGAGCGCCGCATCCCAGACGCCATGACCGTTGGCCGCATAGAGAAAGACCCGCTGCGATGTGCCGAATGCTTTCTGCAAGCCTGCCTCGCACCGGGCCGTCACGTCGAGAAGCGGCCCGGAATAGATGTCGATGGAGGGGCGCTGGATCGCCGTGCGCACGGCATCGGGAAGGATCGACGGCCCCGGGATCAGAATGGTTTCCGGTCCGGCGGCCAGTATTGGGAAAGCATCAATCATGGCTTAGCTCGATCTTGCCAAGCCGCCGCTCCCGCAGAAAGGCAGAGGCCACCACCGGGATGATCACAAGCGCCGCCAAACCCAGGATTTCATGCTTTTCAAGCGGGATGACCGTGTGCCCGGGGAGCGGCATGATGATCGCACCCGCAATGAGCAGCAGCCGATCGTGTAGCTTCAGACGACCAACACCCGCCAGATAGCCCTGCATACCGCTGGCAAAGCACATCACACCCAATACCGCGATGCTAAGTGCGATCACGATTTCACCCGGGCTGCCGACCAGAATTAACGCCGGATCCAGCACGAAGAAGAAGGGGATGAAGTAGATGACGCTGCCAAGTCTCATCGCCTCAACTCCCGTGGCCATTGGCGGTGCCTTTGCGACCGAGGCGGCGGCAAACGCCCCCAGCGCAACAGGCGGCGTGATGAACGACAGCATACCCCAGTAAAAAATGAACATATGGACGGCCATTGCATTCATCCCGGTCGCAACCAGTGCGGGAGCAAGAATAATCGCAAGAAAGATGTAGGCCGCCGTCACCGTCATACCGATACCAAGCACAAAGCTGGTCATCGCCCCGATGATCAACAGCACCATAGGCGAGCCGCCAGCGATCGACAGCAGGTCATTCACCAACGTTCCGGCAAGCCCGGTCATCGAGAGGGCACCCACAATCAAACCAATCCCCGCCAAGACGCTAACGAGTTCGGCAAAAAGCTTCGTCAGCGTGTCAACAAAGGCAAGCAGCTCGTCACGTCCCCAGCGCGTGTTCTTTGAGAACAGCTGATTGATGATCAGCAGCACTGGAGTTGCATAGAACGGCGCCAGCATTTCGCGGCGAAGGAAAAGCAGCAGATAAACAAGGAGAGCGAAGGCAAAGATATAGAACCACCCTTCTTTCAGCGTCTGTCGCACCGATGGCAATTCCGCGGCCTCAAGCCCCTTGATACCTTCGCGCGCCGCGCGCGCGTCGATCTGGATGAAAAGCCCGAAGAAATATAAGAACGACGGGATAATCGCGGCCATTGCAACACTGGCGTAAGAGACCTCGAGAAAATTGGCCATGATGAAGGCTGTGGCGCCCATAACTGGCGGCATTAGCACACCACCCGTTGAAGCGCAGGCCTCGACCCCGGCGGCAAAGGGTGCCTTTAGCTTGATACGGCGCATCGCAGGGATGGTCATCACACCGGTGGTCATGACATTGGTCACAACCGAGCCGCTCATCGAGCCCATCAGGCCGCTTGCTACAATCGCAACCTTCGCTGGCCCGCCACGAATATGTCCCAGCAGAGCAAAGGCAAGATTAATGAAGAATGTGCCCGCCCCGGTATGCTGTAGCGCTGCACCAAAGATCAGAAACCCGATGACCAGATTGGCGAACGCCCGCATCGGGATGCCCACAATGCTCTCGTTGCTCATGGCATGGTAACCCGCCGCAGTCTCCAGCGGGTAGGAAAACCCGCGAATGGGGCCGGGCATGGCATCGGCAAACAATGGATAGAGGGACACGACGCCCACAATAACGGCGAGTGCCGTGCCGCCGGCGCGGCGCGAGGCCTCAAAGATCAGGACCCAGAGTGCCATCGAAACATAGGTGGCGCGCGCGGGTGCCGCGAGTTCCCAGCCATTTTGCATCATGTTGAGCGAGTTTGCGATAAACCAGCACAGCACAGATCCGGTCAGGACCGCCAGGACGATATCGTAAAACGGCACCCTGGTGCCGGTCGCAGCCTTGCCAATGGGCAAGATGATGAAGACGGACGGGATGATCAAAAGCAAAAGCAGATACATATACTGATTTGCAAGAAGTGTATGGCCCACAAAGAAATGCAGATTGAAGGCCTGATTGATCGAAAGAAACACTACGGCGCAGGTGCTTGCCCGCAGCAACCAGAGCCAGGCATTGCCGACAGGTCGGAAACGGCTGACCGACGCTTCTAGGTCGTCCATCTTCGTACTCATGGATCAGTTATCCCAAACTGTCGGCATATTTGCCGCTCGCAGCGCATCTGCACGCGCGGCCATCCAGCGCTTCTGGAAGTCATCGGCGCTTTTGTCTTCCAGGTCTTGCCACGCATTTGCGATCACAGCCTGCCGGCTCAGAAGATACCGGTTGTGCGCTTCATTTTCGTCAGACCACAGGCCAACCGACTTCCAATACGCAACCGCTCCTTCATGATACGGCAAGACCCATTGGAAATTCTGCCGATCCTTGGCCCAGCCACTGGCGGAGGGCTCGGCGGCGACAAATCTCTCGAACTGCTCGTCGATGCCCTTTGCCATGTTCATCACAAGCTCAGCATCGCGATCCGGCGCGGTCACGAGAATTGGATAGGGAAAGCCGCTGCATTGCAACGGGTTAGCATCCGAGATGTTGGTACCGGCCGTTGCGATCCGTTTGGCCATATGAGGGGCCACGGCCTGCATTCTCGCCCAATTTGCGGTTTCATCATGTGGAGTTTCAAGCCAGCGCAAACCCCGCGGAGACGCGTCAACTTCGGTGCCGCCGCCTGTGGTAAATGAAGTCATCGCGTCGGCCTGATCATTCAGGATTGCTTTCCATGCCGCGTCAAACCCGCTTACCTCGACTTTGGTGACATCGTCCCAAGTCAATCCGCCATATGCGAGAAAGGCCGTCACATTGGTCTGTAGCGCGGGTGAACCGACAACCCAAGGCAACCGCTTGCCCTTGAGATCTGCCGCAGTCACGATATTCGCGTCTGCCGCAGTTCCAAGCGCGAGACAGTTGTTGCCGGATGCGCTCATCACCATTTGCAGGGGTTGTGGCCCCAGTTCCGGTTTCGCCCACCCGAGGACGCCCTCAGCTGCATAGAACACGCCAGATCCGGCAGCGGCAAAATCGATCTGACCGCTCACCACTGGCACAACGCGAGAGACGTCATTTTTAGCCGGAACAACGCGCAGCGTAACGCCGTATTCGTCCTGGAGCGCCTTGCCGATAGCAACCGACTGGCTATAGCCCGAGCTTCCGACATTATAGGCTGTCCACGACAACGTATCGGGCAGCTTGGTCTCTTCCGCCGCGGCGGCACCGCCCAGGCACATCGCCAAAAGCGGACCCATTATTCTAAGCGTTTTGGTCATTTCTATTTCTCACACTTCCTAGTCGGTTACGCGGTCCGGTTTCCGCCCTTTGTTCTGGTTAGAACTCAGTCGCCCTGGCCTTTGCCCCATTGAAAACTCTTGGTCGAAAACCTGGACGAGCGTCTGAGTTAACCTGTGATTTACTGTCAGGTCTTGCCTGCGACCTCTCAACGATTGCGCAGGGCTGTTCCACTGTGTGGAACAATATGGTAAGCGTTCCAGACATCGCATAAGGGAGCAGGTTGTTGGTACGGTATACTCCGGTCAGATCCGTCGAGCGGGCGATGGCGGTGCTTGAGGAAATGAACCGCGTCAAAAGCTCCACGGTTGCTCACCTGCATCTCCGCACCAAACTCGCAAAGCCGACAATCGTGCGGTTGCTCCAGACGCTGGAACACATGGGTTATGTGAGCAGAGATGAACGCCAGTCGGGCTATGTTCTGACCTCAAAGGTCATGTCGCTTAGTGCCGGGTTTCACAATGACCCGCTGGTTGTCGAAGCCGGGCGTGCCTATGCCATTGCCCTGACAAAGCAGGTTACTTGGCCGGTCTCAATCGCCATTCCAGATCAGGGCGATGTCGTGGTTCGGTTCTCAACCATTCCCGACAGCCCGATTTCACCGTTTCACGCAACGGTGAATATGCGCCTGTCATTGGATCTTCATGGGCTGGGACTTGCCTATCTGGCTTTCTGTCCCGAGGACGAGCAGCGCATTTTGTTGAAATCGATATTCGAACGCGGCAAGAGTGAGACGCCGCAATCAGGCGACACAGAAACCGGGTTGCAAGGGCGACTGGCCCTCATCAAGCAGCAGGGATTTGCGGAGCGGCTGCGCGCCGCCGGCAACGAAAGCTCCAACACGATCGCGGTTCCGATCCTTGGCGAAGGCCGCGTACTGGGGACTTTGGGTATTACCTATTTCCGCTCGGCCGTCCGGCGCGCGGATGCCGTTCGCGACTTTCTGCGCCCGCTACAGGATGCGGCCAAACAGATCGCCAGCAATGTCCGCGATCTGACCTGAGAGCTGTGTCAACGTGCTCGGGTTTCGTTCAACTCTTTCATCAGCGCCTCGAAGCGGGAATCCGCTTGGGCCTGCAACTCGGAATAGAGAGAATTGCCACGCACATCGACACCAACGGTCAAGGGGCCCAATTGCTTCACGCGCAAGCGCGTCAGCCGAAATTGCAGGATGAGATCTGTCCACGCCACGTCGATTACATCTTCGACCGCCTCTGACGTCAATGCGCTGGCCCCACCCACAAATGACAGATAAACACAGCGCATCTCGCGCATTGCCTCTACCGTCTGCGGACCGACACCGCCTTTTCCACCGATCGCCTTTACCCCACTGGCGCGAATGATCGCTGGCAGATGGGGCTCAAATCGCGTGCTGGTTGACGGGTTGATGTAGCGACATGTTTTGTCGGATCCACTCTCTTCGATATAAGCACCGACCTGACACAACATACCGTCTTTGAGGTCTATCGGCAGCTCAACCCCCGATTGCAGATAGTCCTTCATCCGCTTATGCGTCGGCAGACCAACGGTTACAACGATATCCCCTGTGAGATAGACAAGGTCACCGATCCTAAGCCTGTCCAGACAATCCTGTTGCAGCGGCAAGGTCAAATCGTGGCTCTGGGATTGCGTATTGGTCATTCGATCCGCTCGATTTTGCCTGAGTTATAGAGGCGCGCGCGGGTTCTCCGGTTGATCCAGCAGTTGAAGCACACTGCCACTGGCGTAAACCCATGACCGGCGGAATAATCGATATGGATGCCCAGTGCTGTCGTATCGCCGCCCTGCCCCATTGGACCGAAACCCAGCTTGTTGATTGCCTTGAGCAAACGCTTTTCCATATCTGCCAGGATCGGCTCGGGGTTTGTCGTACCCATCGGTCGCAAGGTCGCATTCTTTGCGATTTTTGCAGCCTGATCGAAAGACCCGCCAATACCGACGCCAATCATGACGGGCGGGCAATGCTGCGAGCCGGCCTTAATCACCGTCTTGAGGATGAACTCCTCAATATCGGCCAGTCTAGGATAAACAAAGATCTCCAGCGCCGCCCAACGACCTGAGCCGAGCGCCTTGGGTGAACATGTGATGTCAATGTAATCCGCGCCATCGACGATATCCCAGTTGATGATGGGCATATCCTTGCCCTGATAGGAGCGTTCGTTTGTCAGAGGGTTCTGAACAAATTTCAAAAGCGGCGGATCGATGCGCTCAACAAGATCGCCAAAACCATCGACGAAGGCAGATTTCACATCCCCTTCGAACCGTGCCTGACTGCCGATCTTAACAGAATAGACCGGCACACCCGCATCCGAGCACAAAAACCGGTCGTGTTCTTCGGCCAGCTCCGAACTGCGGATCATGAAGTTCAGCACCTTCTTAGCGTTCTCACCGGTTTCCTCGGCATAGGCTTCGGCAAGCCGTGCTTTCGTGTCCTCGGGGATCTTCTTTAATGACCAATCATAAAGATCGCCGGTCAGCCGCCGCAGCGCATCGTATCTGATCATCTCAATCCTGTTCTTTCTTGACGTAGACCCGAGGCAACTGAAATCGCGGCCCCATTTCGGCGAAATCCAGATAGCCCAGGCGACTGATGTGCCTGACCTTGTTGTAGTCCACCATCCCGTCGGTGAGGCAGGCATCGTCAATATGAACACCAACCACATGGCCAAACACGATCGTATTGGGGTTCTCAGAACGTTCAGTTGGCAAATGCAGCACCTCGATGGTCTTGCACTCAAACTGAATGGGAGAAGCTGCAACCCGCAACGGTTGGACCAGCCTAGACGGGACCGAAGCTAGCCCGACCTCGTCGATCTCGCTAACCTCGCTGCCCCAAGCGGTCGAGGACAGGTTGACCTCCTCGCGCAGATCATAGGTGGCGACATTGTAGACGAATTCACCCGTATTCTCAGCGTTGACCCAACTGTCCTTGGGCGTGCCGTCCGGCTTCAACCCATTGCACGAGAACATGACGGTGGGCGGAAAATTATGCACGAGATTAAAGTAACTGAACGGCGCAAGGTTATGGATGCCATCGGCACTCACAGTCGAAATCCAGCCAATAGGCCGTGGCGCAACGCAGGCAGAGATAGGGTTATGTGGCAAGCCGTGCCCTTTTGACGGTTCAAAGAACATCATTGCCATCCTTCAGAATTGCACCCGGCATGGCCGCGAAATCGCGATCTGCATACCCGGCATCCCGAAACTGGGTGAAGCTTTCAAGCGCAGCCTGCAAGGCTGGCGTCGCGACTCCGCCTTGGGCTGCCACCTCGCAAAACACCCCTAGGTCCTTGGCAATGCCGGCGACTGTAAAGCTCGCCGGGCTCTCTTTGCCCAAAATAATCTCGGACTTCCCGGAAAGAGCACCATTTGCTGCAGGGCCGCTTATCAGAATGTCCAACATCAACTCACCCGGCAGGCCGAGGCTGCGCCCTACACCGAGCGCTTCGCGCAGCGACTGCCAATAGCTGGCCAGCATGATGTTATTGACGATTTTTGCCGCCAACCCCTGGCCCAACGGGCCGACGTGAAAAACCCGGTTTGCAAAGAGTTCGGCCACCGGCACGAAGCGGGCCACATCAACAGGCTCACCGCCGATAAAGACGCCTGCCTGTCCCATCGAGACAACCTTGGGCCAGCCCGAAACAGGCGCGTCCAGAACCCCAGCTCCGGCAGCCGTGATCCTGTCGGCATATCCTTTCAGCGTGGCCGGATTAACCGTGCTGGTGTCGACAACCAGCTTGCCACGCAAATCACAGGTTATCAGCCGGTCCAGCACTGCCGCGACCGCCCCGTCGTCAAACAGCGACAATAGGACAATATCGACCTCCGCAACCAGATCGTCCAATATGGCAGGGGCACCAATTCCCCGCGCATCGGCCCAATCCAGGTCCACCCCGCTCCGCGTCCAGCCCGAAACTGAACAGCCCTGTTCAGCCAATCTTGCCGCAAGTGCCGCGCCCATCTTGCCAAGCCCAACAACGCCAACTCGTTCGTTCATCGCCATTTCCTTCAAAGACTTTTCCGATCCGGTCAGCCCGCCATCGGATAGTCAGCCGCATTCAACACCCAACCGGGTTTCAGACTGAAATCCTCACGCGGGGGACAGAAGACATCAACCATTGCGTTTCTGTCAGCACCCGTCGCCCGACTGGTATGGATGACGGGCGGAGGAATAACAGTCACCGACGGGGCGCCCACTTTGACCTCCTGATCAGGGCGCCAATCCGCCATATCCGTGGTCCAGGGCCAGCGCAAATGATGCGAAAAAGCGCCCTCAAGCACCAGTGAGCATTGTTCGAAATCATCATGATGATGTGGCGACATTTTGGTTGTGTCGCGTGGCCCGTCATAAGGATCAAGCACATTGACCATGAAGGTGGTGCATCGAAAAATCCGGCCAAATCGACCCGGCTCTGGCGGGACATCCAACGAGTAATGCCGGAGTTGCCACCCATCGGTGGGCTTTGGCCAGTCTTGCAAGGGCGGAATATGACTGCGCAGCGATTGATAAGCGTCACCATTGGTGCAAAGCGCCACCAGATCCTTTGATCGGCTGGTGAACAGCCGGAAAAAACGCCCCCCTTCGGGAAGGATCACTGCGCTGTCGGCGGGTGGCACGAAGGCAATGGAGTTCCCAGGCACGTCGCAGGAATTACCGCCGACAGTGATCGTCGCGCCGTTCTCCGGCAGCAGGACAACATATTCGTCGCACTGATTTTGTCTGGTAAAACTGCCTCCCGGTTCCGCTTCGGTGCGCATGACAACAAAGTTTTGGCCTCTCAGGCACCATGTCAGGCCGTCGCTGCTGCGAACAGCGGGGTCGATCTTGTCGAACTCACCAATCTGCGGAATCGCTACTAGCCCCGTTCTGGGCTTGGCCGCGGCTTTTGTGCGCAGCGCCGACCGCGGGTCTGTCTTGTCATAGGCCATCAGTCACTCCTGTACTGAGGGAAGGGCATTGCGAAGCTCGGCAAGCCGCGCGCGGGCCGCATCGCGAATGAACGTCTGATCAGACGCGAGCACGAAGGCGGTCGCTCCCAGTTCGCAGAGCCATCCGGCATCCTTGGCCGAACCCGCCATGGCGCAGATCGCCACCCCGTGCGCCCGCGCCGTTGCGCAGATGGTTTTTGTCGCCCGCAATACAGGCTCTGACCCGGGCTTTGTTTCGCCATAGGCAACGGTCAGATCGCCGCGCCCGATAAACACACCATCCAGCCCATCGGTCGTCACTATCGCGTCAATCTGCTCGACCGCCAAAGGATCCTCGATCATCGCGATGACCAGGCCCCTGTTGTCTTCCTTTTCAACATGCTCGGCGAGCGTGACCTCCCCGAATCGACCCGCACGCGTCGTCGGCGAATAGCCCCGCGATCCGCCGCGATAGCGCGCGGCGGAGACGATCGCCCTGGCTTTCTGTGCTGTGTCAACATGCGGAACAAGAATCCCGTCTGCACCGCAATCCAAAGCCGACAGGATGTCCGCCGGTTCGGCGCTCTTTACCCGAACAAGACAGCCAATATCTGCCGCCTTGCAGGCCAGAACGATCCGATCCGTGGCCTCACGAGAAATCGGAGCGTGCTCCTCGTCGACCACTACAAAGTCATAACCGACCACCCCGAGGATTTCCGCAGGCATGGTATGCGCAATCTTCAGAAAACTCCCGGTCAGATTGGTTTCGTGTAGAAACCTCTGACGAAATCCGCCCTTAACATAGGTCATATCCTGCCCTTTCACACGTCGGAGGCCGGCGGCAGACCAACAAGACGCGACGGGTTATCCCGCACCAGCAGGCGAATTTCATCCTCGCTGAAGCCGCTGACGAGGCACAGCTTGATCGCCTGTCGCATTCCTTCGACCGGAGTTGGATTGTCGATCTGACCCAAATCTGATCCGATCGAAGAATGTTCGACACCGGCAGCGCGGATGTGCTCAGCCAGAAGATGCGGTTCGAACACGTTAAAGCGGCTATCAACATACAGGCAGGCAGATTGCTCAACCAGCGCACCAAATTCGGCGATCTCGCGAATGTCGTCGTAGGTAAAGTGAAGCCCGTACATTGGGTGATTGACGATCAGTTTTTTCACCCCACGCGTTTTGGCTTCCTCAAACAGCTTCCATATCTCCCAGACGTGAAGATGCCCTGAGGACAGAACCGCATCGAACTCGGCAATTGAATCCAATATCTCTTTGACCGGATCAATGATCGCCCCCCGATCGTCCACGACGGTCAAAAGCCGTGGAGGCTTGAGCTTCACATTCATCGCCAACCGCGATTTCCGAAAGGACGAACGGATATGATTGGCCGATTGCGCCGTCGGCATCCAGATCATCGTACCGCCATGTTTCAACTGGGAATCAACCACATGCGGGTCGAATCCCCCGGTCGTGTTGTTCAGAACCAACCCGCCATACATCGCTACGCCCAGATCCCCGACCAGACGCTTCATCATCGGCAGAAACGGTGCAACCGAGTAATGGTGGTCCTTGAACAGGATGCCACGCATTCCTGCAGCCGCCGCTTGCTCGACCGCCTGAATATGGTCGATCTGGCGTTCCATGATCGAGGGTCCTGAATGCACGTGGAGATCAACGGCACCGACCATTAAGCGGTCCACAACCACATCATCGACATCAGCTATCAACGCGCGGAACTCTTCTCGATTTTGGCTCTGTGTCATCTTGGTACCGTTTTTGTGGGTAATCGGGACCGATGATCGGGTAAATCCAGACCGGCATCCATGACGCCAGAGCCGTATTCCACATGGTGGAATTCATGCGCCTCGCCCGCCAATACCGACTGGACCCGCCCCGGAATCATCGCCACTTTCGGCCCTGTAGGATGACCCCTCCAAGCACTCGGGATCGAAGATTGCAAAGACTGGCAAGGGGCCCAGGCCCCGAATGTCGATTCTGACCTGAATCTTGTCCGAAAGCGCATCGGCAAGATCCCTCGAATTCGCGGCAACTGGTGCGGCAAGAAACAGGAGCCCCCATGCGATACTCTGCGTTTGGACTGATCAAGGAAGCTCTGAGCGGGCACAAAGGCTGGCGCCCGCAATGGCGCGATGCAGCGCCAAAGCCCGCCTACGATTACGTCATCATCGGGGGCGGCGGCCATGGTCTGGCCACTGCCTATTACCTCGCCAAGGAGTTCGGCGGCGCGCGGATCGCGGTGCTGGAAAAGGGCTGGATTGGTGGCGGCAACGTCGGACGCAATACAACCATCATCCGATCCAACTACCTGCTGGATGGCAATGAGCCTTTTTACGAGTTCTCGCTCAAGCTTTGGGAAAACCTGGAGCAGGATCTGAACTACAATGCGATGGTCAGCCAGCGTGGGATCCTGAACCTGATCCACAGCGATGCGCAGCGCGACGCAGCCCGGCGCCGCGGCAATGCGATGATCCTGAACGGCTCGGACGCGGAACTGCTGGATACCGCCGGTGTACGCGCCATGTATCCCTTCCTGAACTTCGACGATGCCCGCTTCCCGATCAAGGGCGGGTTGCTGCACCGGCGCGGCGGTACGGTGCGCCACGATGCGGTGGCCTGGGGCTATGCCCGGGGCGCGGATCAGCGCGGCGTCGATATCATTCAGAATTGCGAGGTCACGGGCCTGCGTATCGACGGAGGCAAGGTGCGCGGTGTCGAAACCTCTCGCGGCTACATTGGCGCGGGAAAGGTGGGCGTGTCGGTTGCTGGCAATTCCAGCCGGGTCATGGCCCTCGCCGGGATGCGCCTGCCCATCGAGAGCCATGTTCTGCAGGCCTTCGTCTCCGAGGGGCTGAAGCCCTTCATTCCTGGGGTGATCACCTATGGCGCCGGGCATTTTTATTGCAGCCAGTCAGACAAGGGCGGGCTCGTCTTTGGCGGCGATATCGACATGTATAACTCCTACGCACAACGTGGGAATTTGCCAGTGGTCGAGGATGTGGTGGAAAGCGGCATGTCCCTGATCCCGGCTCTTGGTCGCGCGCGTCTCCTGCGCAGCTGGGGCGGCATCATGGATATGTCGATGGACGGCTCTCCCTTCATCGACAAGACCCATATCGACGGGCTCTATTTCAACGGGGGCTGGTGCTACGGCGGCTTCAAGGCCACGCCAGCTGCGGGCTACTGCTTTGCCCATCTGCTGAAAACAGACCGCCCGCATGAGACGGCAACCGCCTACCGGCTGGATCGCTTCATGACTGGCCGCATGATCGACGAAAAGGGCCAGGGCGCCCAACCGAACCTGCATTGAGGACTTGTCCAGATGATCATCAACCATCCGCTACTCGGCCCACGCGACGCGCAGGAATTCACCTATCTGGGCGATGCTGGCCTTATGAACCGCCCCTATTGGCTTTCGGAGACCGCGCTGCAGCAATTCCACGATTACCTCTATCTGCGTCAGAACCCGGCTGGGGAGCATCGCGAATTGTGGTTTCATGAACAGGGCGATCGTTCCTGGCTGGTCGTCACCCGCAATACGGTCACGCATGAGATACTGAAGGTTGAACTGGCGCGGGATGTTGCCCTTGCGAACAGAGCCGCAAACACGCCGCAGGAGGCGCTGCAATGAGTTCGCACCCCCCACTGAAAAACCGTCTGTCCGGCGGACTGATCGACCACGACACAGGCTTGTCGTTCCAATTCGACGGCAAGAACTACCAAGGCCATCAGGGAGATACGCTGGCGTCAGCACTGCTTGCCAATGGCGTGCGCCTGATGGGCCGCTCCTTCAAGTACCACCGCCCGCGGGGCGTGCTGACCGCGGGCAGCGAGGAGCCGAACGCCCTCGTTGAACTGCGGTCCGGTGGTCGTCAGGAACCGAATACGCGCGCCACGGTTATCGAACTCTACGCAGGATTGGAGGCCCAATCGCAGAACCGCTGGCCATCGCTCGAACATGACGTGATGGCGATCAATGACCGGTTCTCGAACTTCCTGACCGCAGGGTTCTACTACAAGACCTTCATGTGGCCCAAAGCATTCTGGGAAAAGCTCTATGAACCGATCATCCGCAAGGCAGCGGGCCTTGGCAGCCTGACCGGTGAGGCGGATCCCGACGCCTACGACAAGGGATATCTGCACTGTGATCTGTTGATCATAGGAGCCGGACCAGCCGGCCTGGCCGCAGCATTGACCGCAGGGCGCGCTGGCGCTCAGGTCATTCTCGCGGATGAAGATAGTCACCTGGGCGGTCGTCTGCTAAGTGAAACTCAGGCTTTGTCCGATATGTCAGGCCCGGACTGGGTGGCCCAGACACAGGCAGAGCTTGCGACGCTCCCGAATGTGCGGGTGATGCCCCGCACCACAGTCTTTGGCGCCTATGATCACGGTATCTATGGTGCGGTTGAGCGCAATGCCGACCATCTGCCAAAACCCGCAGCTGGCAAACCGCGTCAGACCCTTTGGCGGATCTATTCCAAACGCGCGCTGATCGCCACGGGAGCCATTGAGCGACCGATCGCCTTTGAAAATAATGATCGGCCCGGCATTATGCTGGCGGGCGCGGTGCGTGCCTATGCCAATCGCTGGGCGGCGACCCCCGGCCATTCGGTCGTGGTGTTCGCCAACAATGACGATGCACATCAAACCGCTCGTGACCTCATGGCAAAGGGTGTCGAGGTCCCCGCGATCATTGACGTGAGACCGGATGCGCCAGCCCTGCCGGGAACCGAGGTTCTGGCAGGTGCCGAGATTACCGACACCAAGGGGCGGCTTGGCCTGACGTCTGTCACCCTGCGCCTGGCAAATGGGCAAACCCGAACAATCGCCTGCGACGCGCTGGCCATGTCCGGGGGTTGGAATCCCAATCTGGGCCTGACGTGCCACCAGCGTGGTCGCCCCGTCTGGAACGAGGCCATCCAGTCTTTTGTTCCGGCCGCAGGGCTGCCCACCGGTCAGCTGGTCGCCGGGGCTGCTATGGGAGATATGACCACCGCACAGGCCCTTGCGGGGGGAGTCCAGAAAACGATCGAGGCGCTTGCCGATCTCGGCATCTCGGCCGGTGCAGCCGATCTGCCCCGTGCTGAAGACGCACCCGTCTCGCTGACCCCGTTCTGGCAGGTCAAAGGCGCAAAGCGCGCTTGGCTGGATTTCCAGAATGATGTGACGGTGAAGGACGTGAAGCTGGCGCATCAGGAAAACTTCACCTCAGTCGAACATCTGAAACGCTACACCACACTCGGCATGGCCACCGACCAGGGCAAAACCTCGAACCTTGGCGCGTTGGCAGTGATGGCCGAGCTCACCGGCAAGTCAATCCCGGAAACCGGCACGACAATCTTTCGTCCGCCCTATACGCCGGTGGCGATGGGCGCTCTGGCGGGGCGAGCGGTGGGTAAGGATTTCCACCCAACCCGCCTGACACCCAGTCACAAATGGGCCGAGGAACAAGGCGCGGTGTTCGTTGAGGTCGGCAACTGGCTGCGCGCACAGTGGTTCCCGCGTGACGGTGAAACCCATTGGCGCCAATCCGTCGACCGCGAAGTGCTGCAAACGCGTAATTCGGTGGGCATTTGCGACGTAACCACTTTGGGGAAGATCGACGTTCAGGGCACGGATGCCGCGACCTTCCTCAACATGATTTATGCAAACGGGTTTGCCAAATTACCGGTTGGCAAGGTGCGCTATGGGCTCATGCTGCGTGAGGATGGTATCGCCTATGATGACGGTACTGCGGCCCGTCTTGCAGAGGATCATTTTGTCGTCACCACAACCACGGCCAATGCGGTTCTGGTCTATCGCAATATGGAATTCGTGCGTCAGTGCCTGTGTCCGGATCTGGATGTTCAACTGATTTCGACAACCGAGGCCTGGGCACAATATGCCGTCGCCGGGCCAAATGCGCGGAGATTGCTACAGAAGATTGTCGACCCAGAATTTGACATCTCAAACGAAGCGTTTCCCTTCATGGGCTGCGGCGAAATCACCGTCTGCGGCGGATGCCGCGCCCGACTGTTCCGGATCTCCTTCTCCGGTGAGCTGGCCTATGAAATCGCGGTGCCGACACGCTATGGCGACGCGCTGCTGCGGGAAATGATGGCCGCCGGTGAGGAATTCGACGTGACCCCCTATGGCACAGAAGCTCTGGGTGTCATGCGGATCGAAAAAGGACACGCCGCCGGCAATGAGCTGAACGGGACAACATCCGCACTAAACCTCGGACTCGGGCGCATGGTCTCAACCAGCAAGGACTGCATTGGCAATGTCCTCAGCCGACGCGAGGGGATGAATACCGAAGCGGCGCTGCACCTGGTAGGGCTTCGCCCCGTCAACAGCAGCGACAGCCTGCCCGCCGGGGGGCATCTGATGGCAGCCGACGGCCCCGTGGATGCGGCACATGATCAGGGATATGTCACCTCCGCGGCCTATTCACCCATCCTGAAAAGCGCGATTGGCCTGGCTTTTGTCAAAGGTGGGTCGGACCGCACAGGAGAACGGCTGCGCCTTGTGAACCCGTTGGAAAACCAAACAGTCCTGGTTGAGATTGTCAGCCCACATTTTGTTGACCCGGAAGGGGAGAAGCTCCGTGCATAAGCTCAGTCCAATCAGCCCACTTGGCAGCGATACGGCCTGGATTGACCGGGTCGGCGACCTGACCATCTCAGAGGTGACAGACCAGGCCCTGGCCTCGGTTACAGCGCGCAAAGATCAGGAACCGGCACTGCGGGCGGCTCTTGGTTCGGCGCATGGCATGACGCTTCCAGATGTCGGCACATCTTCAGACTCGGGGGATATCTCCGTTTTTTGGACCGGACCCGCTCAATGGATGATCTCGGCCCCGCATGACCGCCATGAATTGCTGGCGCGTGATCTGAAACAAGTGGTGGGTGCGGCTGCCTCGGTGGTCGAACAGACCGATGGCTGGTGCCGTTTCGATGTCGCCGGTCCGACACTCTGCGATCTGTTCGAACGGCTCAGTAATGCACCTGTGCGCAATATGGCAACAGGGAGCGTTATTCGGGGAACGTTGGAACATCTCGGCGTATTCCTCTGGCGCCGGGCAGAGGATCACATGGCAGTATTGGGACCGCGCTCCTCCGCGGCCTCCCTTCACCACGCGCTTATCAGCGCAGCTCATTCCATCGCATAAAACCCGCCTGTCTGCGGTGTCCTATCCCGCAGGCAGGGCATCGCCGCTTTTTACGCGGAGGGAGTTTTTCGCACGACGATCATTGATCGGCGTGACGCCAAAGCTCTCGCGGTAGATCCGCAGGAACGCGCCCGGCGTGCTGTAACCTACCATATAGGCGATTTCGGTGACCGAGGTGCTGGAATACAGCACCAGTTGACGCGCCTGATTCATCCGCATCATCCGATAGTATTTCAGCGGGCTCTGACCCGTCGCCTCCTTGAAACTGCGTTCGAGGGATCGCGCCGATACACCAATGGCATTTGCTACATCGCTGATTTGAATAGGGTCTTCGATATGCTCGGCAAAATGTTCAATGGCCTGCGTCACCTTCTTGGGCAGCAGATCCTTGCTCTTGGCTGTTGAAAACGCGGGTGTCTTTTGCGACGTCGTGGCGCTGCGCACATATGGATGCTGAAACCAGCAGGCAACTTCGGCCATGATATCGCCGCCCAGATGGTCTTCTATCAAGGTCAACATATAGTCGAAAACCGCCGTCGCCCCGGAAATCGTGGTGAAAGCCCCCTCATCGCAGATCACTGTGCTCAGCCTCTCGATCTCAGGAAATTCCGCTTCAAAAGCAGCCTCATAGCACCAGTGAACCGAGAGCGGGTCGCTCCCGACCAAACCGGTGCGTGCCAGCGGAAACACCCCCCCGCTGAAGGCTCCAAGTCGGGTCTTGTTCCGGGTAAGCCGCTGGAGCGCGGCATTGGCACGCGCCGATTGATCAAAGCGCGCATTAGGACCCGCCGCAAAGAACAGATAATCGTGATCCGTAAGATCGGCCAGCACACGATCCGGGCTGAACGTCACCCCTGCCGAGGACGCGACCGGCTCCGTTGTTTCGGCAACAACAGTCCAGCGAAACGCCTCCTTCCCCGCGATTTCATTGGCGGCCCTCAGCGGCTCGATGCAAGACGTCAGGCAAGCCATAGGGAAACCGGGAAAAATCATAATGCCAAGCGTAAGCGGCGTCTTGGTTAGGGTCACGACAGGCCTCCTTTGGTCAATTCGGCAGCACAGCTCAGGATGTGTTTTTCCAGCAAACGGGCTGCAGGAGACAGCGCCGTATCGGTTTTGCGAAGCAGGTGGATCTGGCGAGTCGCAAGCGAATCAGCCAATGGTCGGAACGCCAGCCCCGTCGCATTCGCGGCTCGCGCGGCCATCTCCGGCAAAATAGTTACCCCGATTTCAGCCTGCACCATAGCCATGATGGAGGTCAGGTTCTGTGCCTTCAACAGCGCCCTGTCGTGCAGCTCTCTGGATTGCTCCGCCTTGATGCTGGCCGACAGGCTATTGGCGATCAGCCTTTCGTTGCGCAGCATCTCCCATTCGATTTTCCCCTGCTCCTGCGCCAGCGGGTGACTGGGTGCGCAGATCACTCCGAACGCATCCGACAGCAGATGCTGGCTGTGCAATCCAGAGCTGTTCTGGCCCAGTGTTGCAATGCCGATGTCGATGCGTTCACGGGACAGCTCATGCAGAACCGAGATCGAATCCATATCTCGCAACTCAATATCTACATTCTTGAAATCGTTGATGTACCTGGAAAAGACCAAGGGCATGACGGTGCCGGCGACCGATGGAACCGTGGCTATGCGGACATGTCCGTGGGTGGCCTTGGCATAGCCCTCTATGGCTTTAACCATCGTATCGTATTGCTGCAACTCGCGCTCTGCTTGTTCCAGCACAAAGGCCCCAAGGGCGGTCAGCCTGTTCTTACGGTCGGTTTCAAACAGCGGTTCGCCAAGATGGGTTTCCAGCTGCTTGAGCATCATCGATACGGCAGAGGGCGTGCGCCCAAGAATACCGGCAGCATCACTCAGGTTTCCACTTCGAGCGACTGCAGCAAAACCGCGGAGCAATTCAATTTTCAAAGCCATGAGCACTAACTTCAGAGTTTCTGAAATGATGTTCAGTAATTTGAGTTTGATTGAAGTGGCCGCGCATGTCCATACCCATGGAAACTGAATTCTGTGTGAGGCCTCCGACCATGACTGATATCCAAAAGAACCTGATTGCCGGTGAATGGCTGGCTGGTGAGAGCGAAGTTGAGAACCGCAACCCATCGGATTTGAGCGACCTCGTTGGTATCTTCGCGCAGGCCAGCGCCGATCAACTGGATGCGACATTGGACCAGGCGCAGGTGGCCCAGCGTGAATGGGCGGCCTATGGGCTTGAGCGTAAGCAGGCCGTGCTGAACGCAATCGGCAACGAGATGATGGCCCGCGCCGAAGAACTCGGCACGCTCCTGAGCCGTGAAGAAGGCAAGCCGCTGGCCGAGGGTAAAGGCGAAGTTTACCGCGCCGGCCAGTTCTTCACCTATTACGCCGCCGAATGCCTCCGCCAGATCGGGGAAAACGCCGACTCCGTGCGTCCCGACATCGAGGTGGATGTGCGCCGGGAAGCGGTCGGTACGGTGGCGATCATCAGCCCTTGGAACTTCCCGACCGCTACCGCCTCCTGGAAAATCGCGCCGGCGCTTTGCTATGGCAACGCCGTGGTGTGGAAACCGGCCAACATCACCCCGGCATCAGCCGTCGCGCTGGCCGAGATCATCAACCGGCAGGATATCCCCAAGGGCCTGTTCTCGCTGGTCATGGGCTCCGGCCGTTCCATCGGCCAGCGTCTGGTCGAAAGCCCCAAAGTGAACGCGATCTCCTTCACCGGCTCGGTGCCGGTGGGCAAAGGGATTGCTGCCGCCGCCATCCAGAACCTGACCAAGGTGCAGATGGAGATGGGCTCCAAGAACGCGCTGGCGGTGATGGACGACGCAGATCTGGATCTGGCCGTCACGCTGGCCCTCGGTGGCGCCTTTGGCGGCACCGGACAGAAATGCACAGCCTCCTCCCGGCTCGTGGTCCACGCGGCCATTCATGATGCCTTTGTCGACAAACTTGTCGCCGGGGCACAGGCCATGAAAGTGGGCCACGCGCTGGAAGCGGGCGTGCAGATGGGGCCGGTGGTCAGCGAGCAGCAGCTGAACGAGAACCTGGCCTATGTGGACATTGGCACTTCTGAAGGTGCTGAACTGGCCTGCGGCGGCCTGCGTCTGCAGATGCCGCACGAGGGCTTCTACATGTCCCCTGGCGTTTTCCTCAACACCACCAACGACATGCGCATCAACCGCGAGGAAATGTTCGCGCCGCTGACCAGCGTGATCAAGGTCGGCAGCTATGACGAGGCGCTGTCGGTGGTGAATGACACCAACTTCGGCCTGACCTCGGGCATTGTCACCCAGTCGCTGGCGCGCGCCACCCATTTCCGCCGCAACGCGCGCACCGGTGTGGTCACTGTCAACCTGCCAACCGCAGGCACCGACTACCACGTGCCATTCGGTGGCCGCGGCGACAGTTCCTATGGCCCGCGCGAGCAGGGTAAGGCCGCGGCGGAGTTCTATACCACCGTCAAAACCGCCTACATCAGCGCCGGCAAGCCGGTCTGAGACTGAATTCTTGGCAGTGCCGCATCGCCGGCCTGCCAGTTTGCGGACGCGCCCGCCCTCCTTGTTTCCCCCGAGGCGGGCGCATCCTGCCTGGCATTACAGGCCGGGTAGTGGACTTTGAAAACCGAGGTGCTTGAATGACCGGATATCGTATCGACTGCCTGCAATATGCCAATTGGTCGGAAAAAATCTTCCGCCAGCTGCGCGAGGGCAACGTGGACGCAATCCATGTCACCATTGCCTATCATGAGAACTTCCGCGAGACGGTCCTGAACTTCGAAAAATGGAACCGCTGGTTCGAACAGTTCCCCGACCTGATCATGAAGGGGCAGTGGGCCTCTGATATCGACAAGGCCCGCGAAACCGGCCGCACTGCGGTGTTCTTCGGTTTCCAGAACCCATCGCCGATAGAGGACGACATCGGCCTGGTGGAGATCCTGCACACGCTCGGCGCCCGCTTCATGCAGCTCACCTACAACAACCAGTCGCTGCTGGCGACGGGGTGTTATGAGGCCGAGGACATGGGCATCACCCGCATGGGCAAGCAGGTGATCAAGGAGATGAACCGGGTCGGCCTGGTCGTGGATATGAGCCATTCCGCCGACCGCTCCACCATCGAAGCAGCGGAAATTTCCAGCCGCCCGATCGCCATTACTCATGCCAACCCGCATGAATGGTCGCCGGCCCTGCGCAATAAGAAGGATGATGTCATCCGCGCAGTGACCGGCCACGGCGGGATGCTGGGCTTCTCGGTCTATCCGCATCACCTGAAGGACAAGTCAAACTGCACGCTGCAAAGCTTCTGCGAGATGATTGCCCGAACCGCCGAGAAATTCGGCGTTGAACATCTCGGGATCGGCACTGACCTTTGCCAGGACCAGCCGGACAGCGTCGTCGAATGGATGCGTGTGGGTCGTTGGACCAAGGAGATCGACTACGGCGAAGGCTCCAAATCCGCGCCGGGTTTCCCGCCAATGCCCAGCTGGTTCGAAGACAACCGCGACTTCGGAAATATCGAAGACGGGCTGCGCAAGGTCGGCATGAACAACGACGAGGTATCAGCTGTCATGGGAGGCAACTGGTATCGCTTCTTTGAAGAGAATTTCGGTCCAAAATCGGGGGATTAAAGACCGGGATAGACAGAAATATCGGCCCGACCAGTGCGCGGGCCAACCAATGGGAGGGAAAGATGTCAGAGACATCTATGGAGACAACACCGCAGGAGAGCCGGATCAACAAGCCGCTATTTCTGCTTTCAGGCGGTTTTATCGCGCTATTCTGTGCCGCAGCACTGGTCAATCTTGACGGGCTGTCGGCACTGGTCGACTGGGGGTTCAACATCTCGGCGACCTATTTTGGCCTGTACTGGCAAATTCTACTGCTTGCGACCTTTCTGATCGGTTTGCTGCTCTGCGTCCTGCCCGGTGGGCGCGCTATTCTCGGCGGGCTGGCTGCGCCTGAATTCACCACGTTCCAGTGGGGATCCATGGTCATGTGTACTCTGCTTGCTGGTGGTGGCGTGTTCTGGGCTGCCGGGGAGCCGATTGCGCATTTCCTCTACTCGCCTCCCCTCTACGGGGCCGAAGGCGGTAGCGAAGCCGCCGTTACCCCCGCTATCGCACAAAGCTTCATGCATTGGGGATTTCTGGCATGGGCGATCCTCGGTTCGCTTTCCACGGTCATGCTGATGCATTATCACTATGAAAAGGGCCTGCCGCTGGCCCCCCGGACGCTGCTCTATCCGGTGTTCAAGGACAAGGCTATCAACGGCCCCATCGGGGTGATCGCCGACGCATCATCGATCATCGCCGTGGTAGCGGGTACCGTCGGTCCGATCGGCTTTCTTGGGCTTCAGGTGAGCTATGGTCTCTCCGATCTCTTCGGCATCCCGGACGTTTTTGCCACTCAGTTCGTGGTGATCGGCGCATTGGTGGCACTCTACACGATCTCGGCGATGACCGGCCTGTCGCGCGGCATCCAGATGCTGTCCAAGATCAATGTGATCCTGGCCGCCGTGTTGCTGGTCTATGTGCTCATTGCCGGGCCTACCGGTTTCATCTTCGGATCGTTCTTCTCAGGTTTTACGACCTATCTGGGCAACTTCTTCCAGATGGCGCTCTATCGCGGTGATGCAGGCATATTCGGCGCTCCCGGCTGGCTGGGATGGTGGACCGTGTTCTTCTGGGGCTGGTTCATGGGCTACGGGCCACTGATGGCAATGTTCATTGCCCGCGTGTCACGCGGACGGTCGATCCGGTCCATCATCATCATGCTGTCGATCATCGCACCCATCGTGACCAACTTCTGGTTCACCATCATCGGGGGCACGGGCATTGCGATGGAACTGGCTCAGCCCGGCACCATCTCCGCAGCTTTCGAAGGCTTCAACCTGCCTGCGGCACTGCTGGCAATCACGAACAATCTGCCGATGGGTTTCTTGATCTCAATCCTGTTCTTGATCCTGACCACGATCTTTGTGGCCACGACCGGAGATTCGATGAGCTACGTGATTTCCGCTACAATGACCAACGGCGACACACCAAGCATCGCTGTACGTGTTTTCTGGGGCATCGCCATGGGTGTGATGGCGGTCATTTTGATCTCCGTCGGTTCCGGTGGCGTATCAAAACTACAGAGCTTCATCGTGGTCACCGCGGTTCCGGTGTCGCTTATTCTTCTGCCATCGCTCTGGGATGCTCTGCGCATCACATTGGCAAAAGGCAAAGAGAACTGAATAGCTGCCGGGCGCTGCTGGCGCCCGGCCCACCCATCCAAACTGCCCGACCTGTTCAGATCATACGGGATACGACTAACGACCTGATTACAAAGGCCAATCCGAATGACCGACATTCTCTGCCGTGAACCGAACACCGTCATGCGTCTGGCACGCCTTGGCTCTATGCACCAGTCGCGCCTGTCATTCATGCGGGTGCTGACCCGTCGTCTGGCGCGCGAACGCTGGCGATTTGAACAGACCGCATTCGACATAGACGACAGCGGTCAGGGCCATGCAGTCTACACCGCATATGGGCCGGAGCGTGCATATTCCCTGGTCGCCTTTGCCCACGACCTGCCGCCTGAAAAACGCTCCGACCGAGTGATTGCAGAGGCTTGGGACGCCACTTTCACACTATTTGACGGTATTCCTTCTGACGCGGATATCGCGCGGCTGTCACATAATATCCCCGTGCAGGAAGCCGGACGTGTGTCCGGGTCGGAGCTTTCTGTATCCCGTGCCAACCGGTCGGTGCGCCTCTGGGAACATGTGGTCAGCGCATTGGCCTCTGGCCAGCAGCCCTCCGCAGAGCAGATCGACGCCGTCGGCTATCTGATGCGGACAACGGCGGTCTACGGGTCCGGCAAACTGGGTGCGGCTGACCGCGAGATGATCGCGGAACGCCCCGAATTCCGTGCGCCGTTCCAGGTTGAGATGCTATCGGTCTACCTGACCCGCTGGTTTGTCACCGATCTGGTCCAGCATATGGCCGATTGTCGCGCCAAGGCTGAGGGCACCACCGCCGCAAAACTGGCTCCGGATCTGGCCCGGTCCATGGGGATCGGCAATTCCACCGGCCTTGGAATGGCGCCGTTTCTGCTCAACCACCCGGTGCTGTTCAACAACTGGGTCGCGGCGCGCGAAAAGGCGATCCAGGCGGTGCGCAATATCGAGGAAGCGCATCCGGACGATATCGCTGTGTTCCGCTCTCTGGTGGCCCGCAGCAAGCTGACAATCGCCGATTGGCAGTCACAGCATCCGATTCAGATCCAGAAACTGAGCGCGCTGCGCGCCGACGCTGATCAGGTGACCAGCTACCTGGAAATCCAGACGCTAGCCGGTCCGAAGCCCTGGGATGCCCTCTACCGCTGGGCCGAAGAGACGCTCTCGCTCGAGGGTCAGGAATGGATCGCGTCGCTGATGCTGGAGCCCTACGGCGGGCTTGTCGATGGCTTCGCCGAAGATATGTCAGCAGATAACACCGCAACCTTTCGCATTGCGGGTGCTATGACCATTGGCGATCTTCGCAAGATCCTGCGGGACGTATACGCTTGGGCCATCGACACAAACTGGCAGGCCCCAGAGAACAAGGCACGCGCCTGGTATGTTTCGGAGGAAAAGCTCGAACCCCGTCTGGGTGAGCGCTTTGAGGAGCCCATCGAAGAATATGAGCAGCCGCTGGCACCGGGACGAGATGCCGCGATGTTGTATCAGGCTCTGGCCCACTGGCCAGACGAGGCGCAGGTTGCAGATTTCCTGTTGCGCCATTCCGAACACCGCCATGTTCTGCGCCGTGTTCAGATCGTCGGCCGCGCGCCCTACGCGGAAATCCGTGACAACACGATTTCCGATCAGGTCCTGCCGATCGATATGCTGCGCTGCAAGCTGGCATTCTTTGGCGCGACGAAATTTGATCCCCGGTCAGATCGTTGGGTGCGGATTTGCATGTATGGCAATGCTCCGCTGCCCACCGAACTCACCGTTGAGAACGCGGAATTCTGGGTATTCCCCGAACTGGAAGAGGGGCTGGCATGAGCCATTCGTTGAATGAAATCGAGGCCATGAGCAAGCGCGCCGCCCGTGGCGCAGGCCTGTCCTGGGGATTGGCAGAAGAGGCCGCCAAGGGCACGCGCTGGCTTTCGTCTTTTGGGTTTCCCGGCACCGAGATGCTGGCAGATCTGCTGACGATGAATGATCGCATTCCCTCGATTGACGTATCGCCCGTTTCGCTGCGGGCCGAGGTCTGGCACGCCCCTGCCCGCCGGATGAGTCCCTTGATCGCCGGTGCAGCACTCAGCGATTGTGCCGTGCGCCTACTGGAGCGCGGCAAGATCACGATGGAAAACGTCAATTTTCCCTTGCTGGCGGTGCCCTTCATGGGCGGCGCGGCCTTGCGACTGGGCCGACCGGTTGCCGCCGAATGGCAGGGCGCGCGCCTGGCCACCGACGGCAAGCGGCTCTGCGTGCAGGGCTCCAGCGAGGCGCTGCACAGCCGGCTGGCGGAACGGATGGTATTCTCCGCCCCCGCGGAGATGACCGGCCAGCAAGAACCGGTGATGCGCGCAAGCGTCTCCAACGCAAGCTGGGACCAGCTGGGCAAGTTTGCCCATCGCACCTTTGCCCCGGCGACCGAGGAAAGCCGCCTGCGCGGCGCCGGGGCCGGCCTCAGCGACAACGACTGATCCACCCATCGACTGCCGGTCAGCCCGGCATTGACCCGAAGACTGAAAAACAGAAAGCCCGATATGACCGCAACCGAAACCCTGACCCTTGCCGAAATCGAAGACCTGGCCTTCCGCGTGTTGGTCAAGGCCGGCACCTCCGAAGCCAACGCCCGCCCCCTTGCTGTTGCAACCGCCATGACCGAAGCCGATGGCGTCGCCTCGCACGGGCTGGCCTATATCCCGATCTATGCCCAGCATGTCGAATGTGGAAAGGTGGATGGTCAGGCAAAGCCGGTTGTGGATCAGCCCCGCCCGGCGGTTGTCACCGTGGACGCAGAGACCGGTTTTGCCCATAGCGCCATTGATCTCGGCTTTGAAAAACTGATCCCGCTGGCCCGCGAGATGGGGGTTGCGGTTCTGGCGGTGAACAACTCCTACAACTGCGGTGTCCTCGGAGTTCACACGCAACGGCTGGCGCAGGCAGGATTGCTTGGCGTCGGTTTCACCAATGCGCCCGCCTCGATCGCGCCCTCCGGCGGTGCGAAGCCGGTTGTCGGCACCAACCCCTTCTCGATCGCGGCCCCCGACGCAGACGGGAATGCCGCGCTGCTGATCGACCAGTCCGCCAGCACAATTGCCAAGAGCGAAGTGATGAAACACGCCCGGGAGGGCAAAGCGGTCCCCGAAGGCTGGGTGCTGGATGCTGACGGGCAACCAACCACCAATCCCGAGGCCGGGCTCAAGGGGTCAATGGTTCCTTCCGGCGGATACAAGGGCGTCGGCATCGCCTTGACTGTTGAACTGATGGCGGCTGCCATGACCGGCGCGACCCTCGGCTCCGTCGCCAGTCCCTTCTCTGGCACCGCGGGTGGGCCACCAAAAACCGGCCAGTTCTTCATTGCGATCGATCCGGCAGCGACCTCGGGCGGCGCATTCCACGACCGGCTGACCGACCTGATCGCATCAATCCATGATCAGGATGGCGCACGGCTGCCGGGCGATGGTCGTCGTGGCTGCCGCACACGCGCCGCGTCTGAAGGCGTCGCCGTGAACGCCGCACTGCTGGAGAAGGTCCGCGACCTTCTCTGATCCGTCGCGAGGAACACAAGACACCACGATAAAGGAGGTCATATGGCCTCCTTTATTCGTTCTCCTGAACGCTAGCCCCGCAGAATGGCACCATCTGCGTCGAACGGCGGTCGCTCCAAAATGACCGCCCGGTGTGGACGCCCCAGGACCATGACCTCCACCGCATCACCGGGCATTGCCTCTCGAACAAAGCCAAGCGCCAGCGACATGCCCACGCTGTATCCATAGGCGCCCGAGGTTACGCGGCCGATCCCCTTACCATCCTTGAAAATAGGCTCTCCGCCGGTCGCATCGGCATTGGAAGCTGCCGTTCGGGCCTCATCCAGATGCAGCAGAACCATCCGTTCACGTGCCGGGTTCTCGAGGACCTTTTCTGCGGCAGCTTTGTTCAGGAAGTCTTTTTGCAACTTGCAAAGCCGGTCCAGCCCGACCTCCTGCGGCCAGTATTCCGGGCTATATTCCCGGCTCCAAGAGCCGTAACCTTTTTCGATCCGCAAGGACATCAACGCCCGACTCCCGACAGGACCTGCGCCGAACTCCTCACCAGCAGCCAGGAGCGCCGAGTAGAGACGCGGCTGATCTTCGCGCCTGCAATGCAGCTCCCATCCCAGATCGCCGGTGAAAGAAACCCGTAGTGCAAGCACCTGAATCCCGGCAAGATCAATCCAAGCCGAACGCATGAACGGAAACTCATCGGTCGAGAGGGAGGTATTTGTCAGGCGTTGCAGCATCTCACGTGATTTCGGCCCCGCGACATTGAAACCGCAGATCTCGTCTGTCAGCGACACGAACATAGTGCCTTCTGGCAGCGGCACCTCCTTGAAGAATCGCTTGTGATAGCGCTCGGCCATGCCGGATCCGATGATCCAGAACTCATCCTCAGAAACACGGGTCACCGTGAAATCCCCGGCAATCCCACCGCGTTTCGAAATCAGCGGCGTGAGGCAGGACCGTCCCACCGCATTTGGCATCGCATTGGCAAAGACCGCGTTCAGCCATTCTTCGGCCCCGGGCCCCGCACACCGGTATTTGGCAAAGTTGGATATGTCGATAATGCCCGCACGGGACCGCAACATTCTGCACTCATCGCCAACGGGTCCCCACCAGTTCTGACGGGTGAACCCATTGGTATCCTTGGCGCCGGGCGTTTCTGCAAACCAGAGGGGATGTTCCCAACCGGCGTTGAGGCCAAAGACCGCGCCCATTTCCGCCTGTTGCTCATATATCGGCCGCGTCCGTGCCGGGCGACCAGCGCTGCGTTCTTCATTGGGAAAATGGATGGCAAAGCGATGGGCATATTGATCCCGCACCCGCGCCTTGGTGAAATCTTTGGTCGCCCAACTGCCAAACCGCGCCATGTCCCAGGCGAACATATCATATTGGGTCTCACCCTCGATGATCCATTGCGCCGCCATCAGCCCCATACCGCCGGACTGCGAGAAACCCGGAATAATGCCATTGCAGCAGAAATATCCATCAATTTCGGGCACCGGCCCCATCAGGACATTGGCGTCCGGCGACCAGATCATCGGACCGTTGATGACACGCTTGATGCCAGCGTCACCAACCGCAGGCAGGCGTTCGATGGCGTTCATCATGTTCTCTTCGATCCGCTCCAGATCATCTGGAAAGAGATCATGTGCAAAGTCGAGCGGCGTGCCCTCCTCGGCCCACAACTTCATATCCTTTTCATAGGCGCCAACCAGCAGCCCCTGCCCTTCTTGCCGCAGATAATATTCACCGTCCCGGTCACTGACGGATGGCAGGCGGGTCCCATGCGCGGCCACGGCCGCCATGGTTTCGGTAACGAAATACTGATGCTCAGTTGGCTGCAACGGCAGCTCGATCCCCGCCAGCGCCGCGACCTCGCGGCCCCAGAGCCCTGCCGCATTCACCACCCAAGGCGTGCGGATATCTCCTTTGGGCGTCTTAACAATCCAGCTGCCATCGTCTTGCTGCTCGGTCGCCGTCACAGGGGTGAAACGATGGATTTCGGCGCCCCGCTGGCGCGCCCCGACGGCATAGGCATTCGTCACGCCAGAGGGATCCACATTGCCACCATCGGGTTCATACATAACACAGCGGATGCCATCGTAATT
This sequence comes from Phaeobacter sp. JH20_37, assembly GCF_048056015.1. Taxonomy (NCBI): domain Bacteria; kingdom Pseudomonadati; phylum Pseudomonadota; class Alphaproteobacteria; order Rhodobacterales; family Roseobacteraceae; genus Phaeobacter; species Phaeobacter sp. JH20_37. Next base: position 120,232 of record NZ_JAYMWW010000001.1, read on the forward strand.
GACCAGCGGGTTCAGGCGCCTGGCCTCCTCGATGCTGATCTCGTAAAAATTCATCCCATAGAGCTTGGCCTTTGCGGCCTGCAACCTCAGCTGGTGTTCACGTTCCACTGTCTGCGCCAAATAGAGGGACCCAGGCTGAAACACGCCACAGCTCTGTCCGGTCTCAGCTTCCAGTTCCTTGTAGAGAGACATCGTATAGTGCTGGATACGGCTGATATTGGTGCTGTCATGCAACCCGTGGATATTTGCCGCCGCGTGCCAAGTGGACCCGGACGTCAACTCGTTCCGCTCCAGCAGCACCACATCTGACCATCCCAGTTTGGTCAGGTGGTAGAGGATTGAACACCCAATAACCCCTCCACCGATGACAACTGCCTGTGCTTCTCTACGCATCTTTGCTCCCTTCAAGAGCCTATCTTAACGGAGCAGCGATCCACACTGCCTCCGCTATCGGTTGAACCGCTTGGTGCCTGTGGCCGGTCGCACAGGTCACCATACCAGCCGGTTTTTCAGCACAAATACCCGTCTGTGACATGTCAGAAGCTGAGGCGCTGCACGCGCCCCCGTGCCGCAAGCCGCGCATTCAGCGGATCGGCTTCGGGCGCGCCGAGTTCCAGAGCAAAGACAAAGGCATGCGTGAGGTAAAAACAGGCCCTGTCGATATCGTCGGCCGCCTCTGCATAATCGGCGGCGAGTGAATAGAGCCGCACGAGAGCCGCGCCATCATCTGCGGCATGCGCCTGCAACAGGGCGCGATCAAGCTCATCGCGTTCCATGACTCAGGAACCCGCTCATTTTGCACGACCTTTCTGAACCTCGGTCGCCACCCAGTGATGGAAGTTATGAGTTGGCCCATCCATCACCGGAGAGAACCGGCCGCCATCGAACAACACGCCGTGACGCCCCTTCTGCATGCCCTCCACCACAAAGATATCTTCCTCGAAGACGGTCTTCCACAGCTGCGCATTAGAGGCACGCAAACCATCAAGTTCCGGCGTGTCCCGCTCGCTTCTGGCATAGTAGAGCTCGATATGCTCGACCGTATGCCCGCAGTCCTTCGGCTCCAGAACAATCGCGAAACTATGGTCACGCTGCACCCCCAACAGAACGTTGGGATAGACCGCGACATATTCCGCACCCTCATCCCATTGATCACTCAGCCCGTCGAAATCCGGCAGTTTCGCACCGGCTTCGTCGGTCAGTTGGCGATAGACCAGCGTGCCCTGACCCGAGTATTTTCCCCGCTCTTCAATGTTGTAGTGGTCTTCCAACCGCGAATAGCTGTTAAGCCCGGGGTGAACCCACGGCAGATGATAGCTCTCGCAGTAGTTTTCGACCGCCAGCTTCCAGTTGGTTGCCACCTCCAGCTTCAGCGATGACCCTTCGCCACCGTGGTAAATCGGTGTCTCAAATTCGCGCCAGCGGTCCAGCAATGCGGCATGGGCTTCGGCGAACTCGGGCGCCTCTCCATCGACATTCACAAAAATCACGTCTCGCCAGATATGCGCCCGGACGCGGATCAGGCCAAGCTTGCTGATGTCGACATCGTCATGGGTACTCTGCCCGGGACCACCGATATGCGGGGTCGCACGCAATGCCCCGTCGAGCCCGTAGCACCAGCTGTGATAGGGGCAACGTATCGCCCCGCGGATTTTCTGTGGCTTGTCCACCAGGATCATACCCCGGTGGCGGCAGGTGTTTTGAAACACGCCGATGTCACCGTTTCGGTCGCGCACCAGCAGCAGCGGCATACCAAGAAAGTCGACCGGTTTGGCATCGCCTGGTTCCGGAATATCCTTGCCAAACCCAATTCCTGACCAATTGGCAAAAAGAACCGCGCGCTTTTCCTCATCGAAGACGCGGGGGTCAACATAGTGTTCATTTGGCAGGCCGTTTGCCGTGTTTACCTCGGTCAGCACGGACGACAGGGGGGTATGCGTGTTCATCGAACTCTCCATGGCGTGAGCTTTTCCCTATTGGAGGATCGGATCAATTCCGCTCAATAGGGGAAAACCTCATTCATGAATGAGCCTGACTAAACCGAACTGCGGCTTGCTTCCGACAGGATCCAAGCTTTCAACTTGCGGGCATTCGGCGACAGTTCATCATCCGGCAGACCCACCAGATAGAACTCTTGCGGTGCCGGGACGCTCTGATTGCCGACAATGGCAAGCTTCTTGCTGTCGAGCATCGGCTGGATAAGCCGCTTCCAGCCAAGCGCTACGCCCGCCCCCTTACGGGCAATTTGCAACGCCACTGAATAGCTGGTCACGCGGGTGCCAACCGAAATGTCGCCCCGATGACCCAACTCGTGGAACCAGTCGGCCCAGGTGGTCCAGCTCTGACTGACGTTGTGCAGATGGATCAGCCGCTGCGCTGCCAGATCCTGTAGCGATGAGCCCGCCAGTCCTTCGGCGATATCCGGCCGGGCAACCGGGACAAGTCGATCCCGATAGATCGCCGTATGGGCCAGCGTAGCGTCGGGATCACGCCCATACCTGATAAAGAAATCGAACTCCCGCGTGTCGTGAAATGGTCGATCCTGGGTGATCTGGTGAATGTTCAAATCCGGATGATCACGCCAAAATCGGATGATCACCGGCGACAGCCAAAGGGCTGCGACCGCCGTCGTCGATCCGACGGTCACGGCATCTTCCTCGCCCATCTGACGGGTCTTAGACAATTGCCGCGAGATCTGCCGGAACGATGTGGCCAGAGTCTCAAACAGCGCCTGACCTTCGCGCGTCAGCTCGACACCGCGATGTTTCCGCTGGAACAACGCCACACCCAGCTCGCCTTCGAGAGCCTTGATCTGGTGGCTGACCGCTCCGGGTGTCACAGACAGTTCCTGCGCCGCATTTTTGAAGCTCAGGTGCCGGGCTGCGGTTTCAAAGGCCGCCAATGTGGTTAGCGGCGGCAGGTCGTAGTGTCGTCTGGACATGATGCGCCGCCATTCGTGGGGCCAGGGGTTAAGTCAGTTCACCTGAATATGAGTGGTTTTCGAATTGAATGGCAAATCCAAATGCGTTGGTGAGAGATCGTATTCATCACCTCCGGCCCCTGCCGATCCAACATCGGCCAGGGCAACCGTTCCGAAATCTATTGAAACGCCTCAAATCACGATCCCAGCACCGATAGTTCATGAGCATGAGGTAGCGCGGCACATGTGCCGCGCCATTTGCGTTCAGTTGATTTTTCCCGACAGACTCAGGTCGCCCGACGCAATATCGAAAACATCCACCACGCAGAGCAACGGCGCATGCACATTTGCATTGACGCGCAGGGCCGACGTAACACCATCATACGCCACATCAGCCAGAGTCACATCGCTGCGAAATCCGACCGTCACGGTCACTTCCGGCCCGTTGAACAGGGGCGTAAATCCCGGGCTATCCAGATAGATCGGAAGCCCCGGCCAGGTGGCCGGCAGCTGCGGGGTAGCGCCTTCTGGAATGTCACGCACCGCCAACGCGCCCGGCCCGCAGGCTTCGGTCGGGGTCAGAACCACCCAATGACTGTGCCACAGGAGACCATCGTTGCCGGTATCGCCGTCGTTGTTTTCATCCACCAATGGCGTGTCGTCAAAGTCCGGGTGACTGGTTGCAGCCAGCGCGAGTATTCCGCTGCCTGCCTCAAACCCGACGGCAGCCGGGTCAAGCGAGGTCGGCCAAACATAGGAGAAAACCTCAGCCCCGCCGACCGAACCGACTGCTTCGGGCGTATCCGCGCCAGCGCTGCCATTTGTCGTCATGTGGAAGGTGACAGTGTTCCCTTTGCGGTGCGCATGAGCCGCAAGAATATCAAAGGATGCCGTCTTCCCCGCATCGGATGCCGAGATAATAGCGCCCTGCTGATGCACGGCATGATCGCCATCGGCGAACGCGCCGGTCGCGCCGGTCGCGCCCGCCGCACCGAGGCCCAGGATCGCAGCCGTCACTAGAAATCGTGTCATTTTCGTCTCCATCTTATTTCGTAGCGACTCGCTACCAAATAAGAGTTATTGCAGTTTTGATTTCGAGTCGATACCAATTGTTCATGACATCACACCACCGCATCCGCGCGCTCATCAATCGCCTGGCCCGTCTCGACGCCGCCGGGGGATGGTCTGACAGCCTGAATCCGGCCCAAACAGCGGCGCTGGACTACCTAGCGCGCGCCAATCGCTACTCACGGGCGCCCTCGCATGTGGCCGATTATCTGGGCACCACACGCGGCACCATGTCGCAAACGCTCAAGACACTCGCCCGAAAAGGGTTCGTGCGCGAAGAGCCAAAAACTGGCGATCAGCGTTCGATTTCTTACGGCGTGACAGCTGAGGGGCAGGCACTGGCCGAAGCGCCTTCGGTCATCCGCGGCGCATTGACCACAATGCAGGACGCGGAAACCGCCGCGTTGGAAGAGGCGCTCAGCGCGACCCTGCGTGCGGCTTTGGAAACCCGTGGCGGGCGCCCCTTTGGCCTGTGCAGGACCTGCGCCTATCACGACGCAGGCCCTGCCGATGGGTATTGCACCCTGTTGCAGCTTCCGCTGCAGCCCGGCGATCGAGATTTAATATGTGTTGAACATAAGGCGCTTTCAGATGACACCACCTGACCTATCCGCCCCGATCGCGGGCATTTTTCATGGCGCTGTCCACAGCCCATGGGCCGACAAACCGCCAACCGCCATTCACAAGCCCCCAGTCGCCGGATCTCAGATGATCGACATCAACGGCTTCACCGGCGACTCGCAGGCCGATCTGACGGTGCATGGTGGAGCGGACAAGGCAATCCACCACTACGCCAGCGAGCACTACCGCCTGTGGCAGGACGAGGCAGAGCTGCCTCCGACAGCGGTTCCGGCAGCTTTTGGAGAAAACATCGCCAGTTACGGGCTGACTGAGGACACCCTCTGCATCGGAGACATCCTGCGACTGGGAAGTGCTGTCGTTCAGATCAGCCAGGGCAGACAGCCCTGCTGGAAACTCGGCCTCTATACTCAGAACAAGCGGATGCCCTACCTGTTCCAGAAGACCGGCCGCACCGGATGGTACTACCGCGTCCTTGAGCCGGGGGCGGCACAGAGGCACGACGAGATCAGGCTTATCGAACGGCGCCATCCCGAATGGACCGTACACCGCGTGACCCATGCGAGGCTGACTCGCAAGATCACAGCCGGAGAGGCCGCCAGCCTGGCCGATCTCGCTGATCTCGCCGCAGGCTGGCGCGCCGCCTTTGCGCGAATGGCAGGCGGCGACGCGGGCGAAGACACCAGCGCCCGACTGGGCGGCGTGCAGGCTTAGGCGCTGTGAAACCCGGCGTCCAGGACGCAGCCATGATCGCCGCCTCGACGCCAGCCTATTTCCCGATCTGGCAGCGTTGGCCGGCCTGATACTGCGGGGCCGAGGCCAGAAACTGCCCATAAGCCGCCGCATCCGGGGGCGAGAATTGCTCGACCAAGGGATTCTTGCGCTTGCGCTGTTGTGCTCCCATGTCGGCCAAAAGCTCGTCGAAGTGTTTGAAATGAAACGGTGCTGAGCACAGACCGCCATAGACCTGCGCCGCAGGTCGCTCCCGGCGGCGCCAGTCCAGCATCATCTCGATATTCTGCTCCATCTCCGCCCGGCTGGGCTGGTGAGCCAGTTTGCCATCGGCATAGCGAACCAGCCAATTGGCAATCATCTCGGCCGACAGGACCGTGCAAAAGCTGGAGTTGAAACCGACAAACCCCATATCGGGCAGATCCGGGTTCACCGACAGGCGATAAACGCGATACTGCCCATCGTCTTCGATCAGCTTGTCACGATACTCCTGCGCCAGATAGGGTACACCCAGCTTCCAGCCAACCGCCAGCACCGCCACATCACATGGCACCACCTCGCCGGTACTCAGCCGCAAACCTTCCTCCTGATAGCTCTCAAACGTGCCGATAACGGGCTTGATACTGCCATCGTTCAACGCCTCAAACAGACCTGGAGTCACAATCGGGACCGAGCAGGACACCTCTTTTTCAATCGGCGTGGTGGGGACCATATTGTGCTTCTTCAGACCCAGTTGCAGCTTCAGCAGGGTCTCCAAACCGCGAAAATTGGCCCAGACCAGAGGCTTCAGCAGCGCGGCGATACCGCGTTGAAAAGGCGACTTACCCCATTGATTGAACTGCTGCTCCTGCGCCCGCATATATAGCAGCTTCTTGAAGTTGATGCCGCCGACATAATAGGGCACCCGCCAGACATTCTCCCGATAGACCAGCCGAACAGATCTCGCCCCACTCTTGGCCGCATTGACAGCAATATCGGTGGCCGATTTAGAGCCGCCCAGCACCACCACATGTTTGCCCACAATCATGCCGGGATCCGTATAATCAGATGAATGTATCACCTGTCCGCCACGGGCGATGAATGCGTCCTGACCGGGATGGGTGATGATGTTCTTTTCCGAAAACTGACCCGTACAGACCGCAACAAAATCGAAATCCTGTTGCCAACTCTTCCCGGCGGCCTCCAGTGTCAGGGTCCAGCCGGGCTGCCCATCCTGACGCCGCTCCATCACCGTAACGGAAGTGTTGAGCCGGAACAGTCGCGCCAGCCGGTGTTTCTGCGCGTAAGAATGCAGATAGGCATGAACCTGCGGACCTTTCGGCCATTCCGGGTAATCTGCGGGCATCGGATGATCGGTGTAGCAATATAGATCCTTCGGCGACTGTGTCTGCACATCCGGGTATGACCGCGACAGCTCCCAGACACCGCCGAAATCATGGCTGCGTTCATAACCGATCACCCGGTGGCCGCGTTCATCAAAGGCTTTGGCCGCAGCCAGACCACTGACACCGCCGCCGATAACCGCAACTGTTTTGCGTGTTGTCATATCCTGTTCTCCCCTCTCGATCCAATCTGCGATGAACCGTTCTGTCCCTCACCTGCCTCCCAGCAGGCCGGTGTGTTTCCTGCCAGAACGGGGTTGGACGGTGGCACCGCCCCACCCGCGCTCCGGATTGCTCATGCGTCAGCCGGGGGTGGCAGAAAATCGACCTCATGCAGCGCAGAGAGACGCACCAGCTCCCCCGGGTCGGTCACACCGTCCAGCTCAATGAACAGGTCAAACAGTTTGCGCGCGGGCGCGACGCCGAAAATACAATGCGCCTCAGCACCGGAGCGGTTGAATATCGCATGTGCTTCGCCCTTGGGCATACGCACTGTATCCCCCGGCCCCGCCTTATGCACATCGCCCGAGAATTCCACCTCAAGCTCCCCCGACAGGACACTGATCCATTCATCCTGGGTTGGATGGATATGCGGCGGTACAAAGGTGTCGGCCGGCAGAACCGCATCCCATATGAAGGCATCGGTGCTGAGCAACTTGGGCACATAGGTCTGCCCGACAACTGTCCAGGACATGCCGCGAATACCGTCTTTGGCCTTGGTGATCCCTTTTTCCATGACGTCTCCTCCCTGAAATTGATCTAATGCCGCCAGACTGCACCAGCGTCGCACATTCGATTATCCAGAAAACGAACCCAATTGATGGCAGGATGGTTGAGGCTTGAAATATCTCCGGGGCAATCTAAGCTGCAGTCCTCTGATCTGGAGGCAAGATGGCCATCCCAGCCAACCCGGACACAGTTGAGCATTTGAGCAATCATCCGCTGCTGCGCACCGGGGATCTGGACGAGGCACGCCACCGGGTGGGGCAGAAATTCTGCGATCACCGGCTGGATTTCGCCAAACGGCATCAGGATCTCGCGGTCCGCCATAATCACGCAGCCGGGCGTCACTGCTCGATCAATTACCTGCACTACGGCGCCGAGGTGACTATTGACCCCGGTATGTTGGACTCGTTCTACCTGTTGCAGATCCCGCTTTGCGGCCAGGCCAGCGTCCGGCATCGCGGCGCCGAGATCCTGGCCGACGCAACCACTGCAACGGTGCTCAATCCCGATCGGGACGCTTTGATGCGGTGGAGCGCCGATTGCCGCAAGCTGCTGCTTCAGATCGACCGGAATTACCTTGAAACGGTTGCGCGGCAACTGATCGGAGCGGAACTGCCGGGGCCAATCCGTTTTGCCAGCCGCGTCGATCTGCTTGCTCCTGGCGGGCGGCGGCTGCGGCAGATGGTCTGTGCCTGCGTTCAGGCGGCAGAAGTCGGCATTTTGTTCCAGGGGCGTTTGCGTGGTTCGGATATCCGGGTGGAACAGGATCTGGCGCGAGAGCTATTGACGCGGCTGCCCAGCAATATCTCCCACATCATTGAACGGGCTGACCACGGTTCCGGGCCACCCGGCGTTCGCGCGGCGATGGACTTCATCCACGCCAATCTCAGCAACCCAATACAGCTGACCGACATTGCGGAACATGCGGGCATGAATGTCCGCACCCTTCAAAAGGGCTTTCGCCGCGCTTTTGGGCAGAGCCCGATGCGGGTACTGCGCAACGCGCGACTGGATGCGGCCCACTATCAACTGATGGCGCAGCGCGACACACCCGACGTCACCACCGCTGCATTTTCCAACGGGTTTTCCCACCTGGGCCGTTTTGCGCGCGACTACAAGGGACGGTTCGGGCATTCGCCCAGCCAAACCGCGCGGCGGCAATACACCCCTTAGGGCCTCGACCTTGTCAGCCTGTTGCGCGGGGGCTACATCTCTCCGCAGACCGCAGACCCGCACAGCTGCGCGACAGAGCATTCACCTCAGGACACTGATGTCAGACGGCAAGCCCAAACTCACCCGGACCGAGACCACCGCCAAACGGCGGCAGCAGATCCTTGAGGCGGCAGTCAGATGTTTTCTCGAAACCGGCTATCACCAGACCGGTGTCCGCGATATCGCGACGCGCGCCGGCGTCAGCCTCGGTAATCTCTATAATCATTTCCCCGGCAAACATGATGTGCTGGTCGAAATCGCTGCGCTGGAACGACAGGAACTCTCGCCGTTTATCGACGCGCTCACCCAAGCGCGCCCGCCGCTTAAACTGCTCGACAGTTTTGTAAAATCCTATGCCAAATATCTCGCAGTGCCTGAAAACGTTATTCTGGGTCTGGAGATCACCAGCGAGGCCATCCGCAAACCCGATATCGCTCGGTTGTTTCTGGACAATCGAAACGCGCTGGTTGCGGCCCTCGCCAAGGTAATCGAACGCGGTATGTCCACAGGTGACATGCGCCGCGATCTCGATCCGGAGGGCACGGCGCAGATGATTGTCGATCTGATCGAAGGCAGCGCCTATCGCAGTGTCCTGGACAGGGTTCCGATCCGGCGTATGCGCGCAAACCTGCAAGGATTCATCACTGCGGCAGTTAGGGCAGAATAACCTCAGATGGGCGTATCACGGACAAGTCTCACGCCCAGATGCGCCGGGGGTGACCCTACTGCACAGCCCCCACGAGCGGGATCGCGGACAAGAAACGGAACTGCCGCCAGATGCTCGCCCGCAACGAAATAAGCCGGACAACGATCGAGGCTGGCCCCGGACTCTCCGGCATAGCAGTCCTGCGTCCATTCCCATACATTGCCATCCAGATCGACAACACCATCAGGCGAAGTTGCATAACTGCCCTGGGGGCGCAGCGTCCGGCTGCGCTGCTCACCAAGGAGATAGGCCGAAGCCCAGCTAAGATCGGGATCGCTAAAGATCGGTTCAGGCTCGGCTGGGAGTACCGGCTCCGCGAGATAGGCCCATTCCGCAACACTTGGCAGGCGATAGCCGCCATCACTGCGCGCATTGATCCACGCCAGATACTGGCTCACGTCAACATGGCTCACTCCCGTTGCAGGCATTGTCTTTGCATCCTGATTGGCGCGAGTGCGCAGCTTTAGGCTGCACATCCCATCTGCGTGACAGCGGTTCCACTCGGCGACGGTGACTTCATGTCTCATGACATAAAGTCCGCGCCCAGCATCTGGCTCCATGGCGGCCAGAACCAGCTCTGGATGGACACTCTCCCCCGCCGACCCGATGGGCCCGCGAGGGAGATATTGTCCAAGCGCCCAGATCAGCGCTGCCGCCACAGCCAGGCCAAGACCCAGCAGGGCTATCCGGTTCCCGGTATCGTGCGAAATGGCGGCAGTCATGTGGGCTTTCCTTCTGCAAGCGCTGGTGGCGCAGCCGTTCAGGTTTCAAAGCTACGGGGAGCAACCACCTGTTCCATCAGCGCATTGTTCCAGGCCCCATCGACCACAAAATGCGCTGTGGCGCCCAGTAGAACCGCCTCGATCAGATTGTGGTTCACATAGGCATAAACGCCGGGTTGTTCGAAGGTATACATCGCCGCCATGGCACTTCCGCCGCGCACGAACCAGCTCTCGATGCCAGTCAGCGGCGCATCTGTGAACGACCCTGTTTCCCACACATAGTTACCATGCCCACCAATCAGGTGCGGACGCGAGTCGCGATTGGCCTGATTGTGGATCATCAGAACGGTCTCACCGACTTTGGCCCGCAGGGCGTTTTCACCCGTCAGCGCGCCAACCGCACCATTGAACACGGAATGGGTCGGCACCAGAGTGCGCATCGCTTCGATACTGTCGGCGTAGTCGTCACCGGCCAAATCGTAGGTCCGGTAATCGCCGTTTTCATCCATCGGCAGATAGTAATCCTGCTCGCCGATATAGGCGATACTGTCATAGCGCAGCGGGTTACCCTCACCGTCTTTCAGACCATCGCGCGGCAGCACCATAATGGCACCATTCATACCATGCGTGACATGATAGGGGATCATCGCGCCGCCCGGCGCACAGTGATAGGTGAAGCAGCCGGCCTTGGTTGCCTTCCAGCGCAAGACGGTTTCTTCGCCGGGGAAGACATGGGTCAGACCGCCTCCGCCCAACGCCCCTGTCGAGGCATGGAAGTCGATATTGTGCTCCATCTGGCTATCGGTCGGATTGCGCAAAGTGAGTTCGACGTAGTCGCCTTCATGCACGATAATCAGCGGACCGGGGACCGACCCGTTGTAGGTCAACGCCCAGATTTCGGCGCCGGTATCCTCATCCACAACCATCAGTCGTTCTTCTGTGATCAACTCGATCTCGACGATTTTCGGACCACCGGTTGCGACCTGCTCGTGCTTGGGGGCAAAGGGAGGTGCAACCAGTTCCTGTTTGACGCGGGTATAGCCGGAGAGATCAACCGGCGCCGCCTCGGCCTGAGCCTGTGCTTCGGCCTGAATGAACCGTGGCGCCGCGCCGCGCAGTGGCGGAACAGCGGCCCGACGAGCTGCACCATTCGCCGCGGATGCCAGTCCGCCGGTCAGGGCCGCAGCACTCGCCAGAACTGTCCCACGCAAAACGTTGCGACGGCTTGTGGGTGCAAGTCCGGGATTGAAGCGTTTGGTCATTGTCACTCTCCTTATCATTCGATCAGCCCAAAATCGGCGGGCGTTGTGAGTGGAATAGGGGTCTCCGGCCGCTCAGGGGCGGAGGCGTCCTTTCCTGCGCCGATGCAGCCGGAAGACAGCGCATCCCGCAGGTCTTGGTGTCGCGATTAATCTAGCTCGTCACACCCGACAGAACTTTGCGGCAGCGCAAAGACGGCGCGGCTTTTTGGCTGCGAGAGCGGCAACAGACTAAAGACATGGGTGACCATCACCGCGATATCGCGATAGGATGAACCAGTTCCTTGTTCGGAGATGCCGTGCGCCACCTACATGAAAGCCTGCTTCGACCGCTGCCGCCCTTCTCGCAGCTGGAGGATATCCAGATCCGCAGAATTCTTGATCAGGCAAGCAGCCGCGGCCTCGGACCCGGAGAGACCATCTTTGAAGAAGGGGCGCCTGCTGATCGCTTCTACCTGCTTCTGGACGGCACCATCCGCGTCGTCAGGATCACCAGCGACGGCGATCAGGTCACCTCTCTCCACATCCCATCCGGGCAGCTCTTCGGTATCGCCAAGGCATTGGGACAGGACCGCTACCCTGCAACGGCTGTGACCGCCAGTGAGGCGCTGATCCTGTCATGGCCGACCTCGCTGTGGAACAGCTTCACCGCTGACTACCCGGGCTTTGCAACTGAGACATATAAAACTGTCGGCGCCCGGGTGGGTGAGATGAACACCCGCATCATGGAAATGTCGACCCAGCATGTCGAACAGCGCATCGCCCGTGCGCTGCTGCGGCTGATCAATCAATCCGGTGTCAAGGTGGCCGAGGGCATCGAGATCGGATTTCCGATCACCCGCCAGGATGTATCTGAACTGACCGGCACCACGCTGCACACGGTCAGCCGCCTGCTGAGTGCCTGGGAAAAAGACGGCATGGTCAGCAGCAAACGCAAGAAGATCACAATCTGTGATCCGCATCGACTGATGCTGCTCAGCGATCCCTGATCGCGCGGCGGGTCGGCTTGCCTGCCTAGCGTCATCGCTGGCCGCAGGAACCGACTTAACCCCGGTCGCCGCGAGCCAAGCGAACTGCCTCAGCCAGTTCGAGGCGAAACATATCCTCGTTAAGGTGATATTCGGCGCAGGCCTCTGCAACCGAATGAAATGGGCTGACCATGCAGCCGACGCACAACATGCCATGATCCATGAAAACCCGCAGTGTTTCCGGCCAGGTGGTCAGCAGCACGTCAAGCGGCAGGTCAGGGTCATCCAGTTTTGGTGGCAATTTCACAAGCCTGTCCTCTCTTCGATAACACGCTAACAGCCGCAATCGCGCCGAACCTTGCGCTTGCGCAACCTTTGCCGCTGCGCCGCGCGCTATCACCGGATGATCAGCAACTGCCGGAAAGGGCCAAGCCATGGCTGAATTTCTGACCAAGTCGCGGGCGCGCAATGTGTTCTACGGAGGGTCAATCTTCTTCGTCGTCGTGTTTATTGGCATGACCGTGCACAGCCACCGCTACGTCGTGACCACCTCGACCGCAGGAATGCCCCTGACCGAAGAGGTCAGCCTCGGCAAACGTGTCTGGGAGCGTCACTCCTGCATCAACTGTCACACGCTGCACGGCGAAGGTGCCTATTTTGCCCCCGAAGTCGGCAATGTCATGACCCGCTGGGGCGTTCAGGACGAACCGGAAGAGGCCTTCGAGACACTGAAGAACTGGATGGAGAGCCAGCCCAGCGGTGTCGAGGGTCGCCGTCAGATGCCGTATTTCCAACTCACCGACGAAGAGATCCGGGGCCTGGCCGAATTTCTGCGATGGGCCGATCAGACCGACACTCAGGGCTGGCCGCCCAATGACGCGGGCTAAGGGAGAGACACAATGAAATATCAATCTCAGAAGGTCGCTCAGGCCTATTTCATCTGCGCTCTGGCGCTGTTCGGAATTCAGGTGATCGGCGGGCTATTGGCAGGCTGGATCTATGTCGCCCCCAATTTCCTGTCCGAGCTTCTGCCGTTCAACATCATTCGCATGATCCACACCAACGCGCTGATCGTCTGGCTGTTGCTTGGGTTCTTTGGCGCTGCCTATTTCCTGATCCCTGAGGAATCCGAACGGGAGATCTTCTCGGTCAAACTTGCCTATCTGCAACTTGCCATCCTGATGATCGGCACACTTGGCGCTGTTGGCTCCTATCTGGTGGGCATCCACGGAGGGCGCGAATTTCTGGAGCAACCGCTCTGGGTGAAATTCGGCATCCTCGTGGCCGCGCTGATCTTCCTGTTCAATGTGTCGATGACCGTGCTGGCGGGCAAGAAAACCGCAATTACCAACGTTCTCCTGATGGGCCTGTGGCTGCTGTCGCTGCTCTGGGTCTTTGCCTTTATCAACCCCGAGAACCTGTCCCTCGACAAAATGTACTGGTGGTTCGTCGTCCATCTCTGGGTCGAAGCGACCTGGGAATTGGTTATGGCGGCGATTCTGGCCTTCCTGCTGCTCAAGCTGACGGGCGTGGACCGTGAAGTGGTCGAAAAATGGCTCTATGTCATCGTTGCCACTGCGCTGTTCTCGGGCATTCTCGGCACCGGACATCACTTCTACTGGATTGGCCTGCCCGGCTACTGGCAGTGGATCGGCTCGATCTTCTCCACCTTTGAGGTGATCCCCTTCTTCCTGATGATGTCCTTTGCCTTTGTGATGGTCTGGAAGGGGCGCAAGAACCACCCCAACAAGGCCGCGCTTCTGTGGTCGCTGGGATCGAGCACCGTGGCGTTCTTTGGCGCCGGTGTCTGGGGGTTCCTTCATACCCTACATGGTGTCAACTTCTACAGCCACGGCACTCAGATCACTGCTGCACATGGGCATCTGTCCTTCTACGGGGCCTATGTGGCGCTGAATCTCGCGGTCTTCACCTATGCCATGCCGATGCTGCGTGGACGGGCACCCTATAACCAGGTCCTGAACATGGCGAGCTTCTGGCTGATGACCGGCGGCATGGCCTTCATGACCTTCGTCCTCACCTTTGCTGGCACCATCCAGACCCATATGCAGCGCGTCATTGGCGACTACTACATGGATGTTCAGGATAGTTTGGCGATTTTCTACCTGATGCGGTTTGGCGCCGGGGCCGCCGTTGTGATTGGCGCCCTCCTGTTCATCTATGCGCTGCTCGTGGTGCGTCGGGACGAGCTGATCGCACCGGGCCCGGTCCATGAGACCAGCACCATCGCAGGAGAATAGCCATGAATATGCAAACCCCCTGCGCGATCCCGCACTACTCTGAAATTGCAGGCGAATGCACCCTGTTCGAAACCGCATACAGCCAGGGTCTCCCCCTTCTGCTAAAGGGGCCAACCGGCTGCGGCAAAACACGTTTCGTCGAACATATGGCCGCCCGGCTCGGCCGTCCGCTATACACTGTGGCCTGCCACGATGACCTCTCGGCCGCCGACCTGATTGGCCGCTACCTGCTGAAGGGCGGTGACACCCAATGGGTCGACGGACCACTGACCCGGGCTGTCCGAGAAGGCGGGATCTGCTATCTCGATGAGGTCGTCGAGGCGCGCAAGGATGTGACAGTTGTGCTGCACCCTCTGACAGACAACCGCCGCAGGCTGATGATCGACCGCACCGGAGAAGAGCTGGTGGCGCCGCCAGGCTTCATGCTGGTCGCCTCCTACAATCCGGGCTACCAGAACGTGCTAAAGCGTCTCAAACCCTCAACACGTCAGCGCTTTCTCTCAGCCAGCTTCGACTTCCCGCACCCGCAGGCGGAAATCGCCATCGTTGTGCAGGAAAGCGGCCTGGATCCGTCCCGTGTTCAGCCTCTGGTCCGGCTGGCCGGGCACATCCGGTCGCTGTCGGGCATGGATCTTGAGGAAGGTGTCTCGACCCGGCTGCTGATCTACACCGCCAGCCTGATCCAAAGCGGCATGGCGATAGAAGCGGCACTGGACGCCGCGATCATCGAGCCCCTCACCGATGAAGAGGATATCAAACAAGCGCTGCGCGATCTGATCGCCACGATCTACGGGTAGCGCCATGAAATTGCTCGACCTGATGGAGCCGGAGGAAACTGTTGGCAACCTCTGGCACGATATGGCCAGCAATCTCGCCGGTGAGGTCGCAACGGATGGTGAAATGCTATCTGCTGCGGCCTGCCGGTTGCAGGACCTGCGACGCAGCCTTTCCGTCCTGTTTCGCGCCTTGGGGGGATCTGCTTCTGTGGAATTGGTCGAAACCCCCGCTACCGTCGCGCAGCATCGTCGCTCCTTCGGCCATCGGATCGCCGCTGACCGGCTGCGTGAATATATCCCCTGCTATGACGGCACCCGGCTGGCCCTGCCGCCGGTGATCGCCTGCTTTCCCAGCTACGATCTGAACCGGGCCGCCTATTTCTGGCTTGTTGCGCTGGCGGCGGCAACCGATCCAGCAGAACTGCACCCGCGCGCCGACATGCCTGCGCAGGCGCTGGACATGGCCCGGATCCGGGCCAACATTGCCGCCAGCAGGCGGGCTGCCCAACATTGTCCGGGCCTGCGGCCCGCCTATCTCCGGATGGCCGCTCTATGTGTGACACAACGCCAATCACGACCGTTGCATACGGCCGAACGCGCAGTGGCAGAGCAGATCGTCGCCGCCTTGTCGTTGGATCCTTGGGCCATGGCGGCCGACTGGGGCGAATTCACTCCCTCAAGAGACAGCAGCAGGTCCCAAAGATACATGCCCTTCGCTCCGGTGCCGATCTGGCTGCGCTATTCCTCCCCCGAGAGTTCCGCCTCGGCTGCGGCCGATCCTGATGACCAAAGGACGCCACTGGCCGCCGCCACCATGAGCCAACGCAAGCTCGGCGTGCGTGCAGACCAGGAGCAGGCCCGTCGCAAGGACAGCTTCATCCTGCACCGATTTGAATCAATCCTGTCCTGGGTCGAATCCATGAATATCAACCGCAGCGTTGATGACGACGATCCGGACAATGCCCAGAAGGCCGCCGAGGATCAGGATCTGATAACTCTGACCAAACACGACCGTCGCCTTGCCTCGCGGCTTCGACTGCATTTGGACCTGTCGCCCGCAGATGCCGAACACGAACGGCTGAGCGCTGAATTCACCTATCCCGAATGGAACCATCGTAGCCAAAGCGAGATGTCGGATCATTGCCGCGTGCTGGAGGCCGCAGCGCAGCCTGACACCACACGTCCCTTCCGCCCCAATCCGCGCCAGATCCGCAGCGTCCGTCGCCAGTTCGAGGCCCTGCGTCCACGCCGGATCCTGCAACCGCGCCAGATCGACGGCGCCGAGCTGGATCTCGATGCGGTGATCAGCGCCCGCGCCGAGCTGGCCGCAACAGGGCGCGGCAGTGACCGGCTCTGGCAGAACACACGCCAGCAACAGCGGGATTTATCGGTCGCCTTTCTGATCGACACATCGCGTTCCACAGAGGCCGCAATTGCGGACAGCAGCGTGATTGAGATTGCGCGTAATGCCATGGCGGCGCTGGCGTTCGGGATCGACGTGGCCGGCGACCGATTGGCGATCTGGGGGTTCTCCTCGCTCCGCCGCGATCGCGTTTTCCTGACCCGCTGCAAGGGGTTCGACACGCCGATGTCTGAGGACGTCACCGCCAATATCGGCGCGTTGCAACCGGGCCATTATACACGGCTTGGCGCCGCAATCCGCCACGTCAGCGCGCAGTTGGCAAAGGAGTCCTCCAGCCGTAAACTGCTGATTATCCTCACAGATGGCAAACCCAACGATCTGGACCATTACGAAGGCCAGCATGGCATAGAAGACAGCCGCATGGCCGTTCGGACAGCCCGGCGCGCAGGCCAGCGCCTGCACGGCATCATCATCGACGAAGACGGTCAGGACTGGTTTGCCCGAATTTTCGGACGCGGCGGGTTTTCACTGCTGTCGGATCCCACACGGCTGACCCGCGCGCTGCCCGACATTTACCGAACACTCACACAGGAGACCTGACATGCGCCGTATCTTGCTCATCCTATCCTGCGCCGCGACCGTCGCTTCGCCCGCCATGGCCAAGGGCTTTGACCGGCCTGTTCCGCAGGCGCAATCGGCAACTGCCGAATTCTGGTTTGCACTGGCCTGCATCGCCTTGGTTATGGCGCTTGCGGCGGTGCACATGCTGGTGATGCGGCGATGACTGCGCGAGCCGGTTGGTCGCGCTTGCGCATAGCCGTCACACTCTACCCGTTTGGCGCCGGTGCGATGGCACTGAACGTATATTTCGCTGCTCTGATCACCAGCTGGCTGGGTCTGCCCGTTCTGGGCATATCCCCGTCGATCATCATAGGTGCGGTAATCGCCCTGCCCGCCACCTACGCCTTTGCCGGACATATCCGACGCCTTATGGACAGCGCCGAAGTGCCGCAATCTTGAACCTGTTACCCGAATACCAGCGGAGCTGACCCATGGCCGTGACCACCAAGGCAGATGCCGGAAATACCACAACGACATTGCGCACTCCGCCGATACTCTCCTATGGTTTCCGGCCGTTTTTCCTGCTTGCGACGCTTTGGGCAGGACTGGCGATGATCGCCTGGATCGGGCTGCTCGGCGGCACGCTGACCCTACCGCTCAGGCTTGATCCTGTATCCTGGCACGCGAAGTCTTTTCTCTTTGGTTACCTCAGCGCCGTTCTCGCGGGCTTTCTGCTTACCGCCGTGCCAAATTGGACCGGTCGCGCTCCGCTCACCGGAGGACCGCTGCTGGCACTGGTTCTGTTGTGGATGGCGGGACGTCTCGTGACGCTATGTGGCGCATTTCTTCCGGTCTGGACCGTCACTCTGGTCGATGTGAGTTTTCCACTCATGCTTGGCGCCGTGGTCCTGCGCGAGATCATCGCAGGAAAGAACTGGCGCAACCTCGTCATCCTTCTATTGCTGGCTATACACGCATTGGCGCTGCTTCTGCTGCATCTGGAAACGGCTGCGGGCGGCTATCCCGCACAGGGGTTGGGGCTGCGTCTGGGACTGGCCAACGCGATTGGAATGATCTGCCTGATCGGCGGACGTATCATCCCTAGTTTCACCCGGAACTGGTTGGTCAAACAGGGGGCTGATGTGCGCCCTGCGGATCCAATGCAATCTCTGGACAAAATCGCATTGGCACTCAGCCTGCCGACCTTGGCCATATGGGTTGCTGTACCAGATCACATCGCAGCCGCAGCGGCGCTGGCCATCTTTGGTGTTGCGCAGATGCTGCGACTGGTCCGCTGGCAGGGACATCACACAGGAGCGGAGCCACTGCTGGGCATTCTGCACCTGGCTTATGCATTGATCCCCATCGGCGCCCTCCTGATGGCCTCGATCCGGCTGCTGCGGTTGCCGCTGGATCCCGCATCCGCCCAGCATCTGTGGATGGCCGGGGCTATTGGCATAATGACGCTGGCCGTCATGATCCGCGCCACGCGCGGACATACCGGCCGCCCACTGGTCGCAGGAGCAGGCACCCGACTGCTCCTGTTGGCGATCATCATAGCCACCTTCGCGCGGCTTGTGGCGAACAGCGGGTCCGATATCGCGCATGAGCTCTATCTGATCTCGGCAATCGCGTGGTGCATCGCCTTCTTCGGCTTCGCATTGCTCTTCGGACGGGCCCTGGTCTCCACCCGACGACCGGCGACGGACACCTAGCGCGACACCATCGTCGGGACTGTACCAACCTAGTGCAATGATTTTGCTCACAAAAGCTTAGGTAATATAGCAGAATCACTCGCCATCACGCCGCCGTCGAAGTAACACACTACACATGCGATTCGCGGTACATATCCTGCCACGGCTGGCCATGATGCTAGCACTGGTGCTGGCCATGGTCGGCACCGGATTTGCACATCGCTATGACCGCACCGTTCACTCGCCGGACTATGCCGCCTTTGTCGCCGCAGGCGGCACATTAAGCGATCTCTGTGGTGACAGCACGGACCCAGATCACGGTGCTCGTGCAAAATGTGAAGCCTGCCGACTGACCGCTGCGGCCCTGATGCCGAGCCATCCAGAAACGCCCGGCCTGAGCTTGGTACAGCGTCCGAGAACACGCGCAGCCGTCGTCAAACCGCTGCGCCGAGACCGCCCGCGTGGTCTGGCACATCGCACCCGGGCTCCTCCAGCGCCATTGACCTTCCTTCTCTGACGTCAATTGCAAACTATGCGCTGCCACGCCGGCAGCGAAAAAAGGCCTGGAGCCAACCTATGACCCTGCCCCATTCCCCCGTGCAGCCGCAGGGCCGCACGCAGAAACTCTATTTTGCTGCCTGGCGGTGGCATTTCTACACCGGTCTGTTCGTCATTCCGTTTCTCGCAACACTCGCGCTAACCGGGCTGGCCATGCTGTGGATCGCCTGGGTTGACGGGCGCGATGGCGAACGTACCCCCGTCACTGCCCAAGCCCACGCCCTGCCACTTTCGGCGCAGGCCGATGCCGCGCAGGCAATCCTGCCTGATGGCATCTTGAAAACATACGTGGCCCCCCGAGGGGCCGACCTCGCCGCGCTCTTTCGCATCGATCACGACGGTGACGCAGTGATGGTTGCGGTCGACCCCTATACGGCCACGGTCATCGAAACCTTCCCGCGCCGCAGCGGATGGTATGATTTCGCCGACAGTCTGCATAGCGATCTGATGCTCGGCGTCACTGGCGACCGCATCCTGGAAACCGCTGCCTCTCTGACCATGCTGCTGATCGCGACCGGCCTATACATGTGGTGGCCCCGAAATCTGGGCTGGCGCCACGCATTGCTGCCGAGCCGGGGACGCGGCCGGACGACGTGGAGATCTCTGCACGGGGTGGTCGGTTTCGGGATTTCGCTTTTCCTTGCACTGTTTCTGGTTTCAGGCCTTGCCTGGGCCGGTCTCTGGGGTGGGAAACTGGTTCAGGCCTGGAGCCAGTTTCCGGCGGAGAAATGGGACAACGTCCCCCTGTCCGGCGATACCCATGCCAGCATGGACCACACCCGCCGCGAGGTTCCTTGGGCACTAGAGCAGACGCCGATGCCAGCTTCAGGGGGAACTGCGGGCATCAGCGGTGTTATCGGTGCAACTGTCGACATCGACAGCGTTGACGCCCTGGCGCGCCAGATCGGATTTGGCGGACGATATCAGCTCAGCATTGCACGCGGCGATACCGGTGTCTGGACCCTAAGCCGCGATTCCATGAGCACCGACAGTATCAACCCCACCTCTGACCGGACTGTCCATGTCGACCGCTACACCGGCAAGATTCTGGCGGATGTCCGGTTTGCCGATTATTCTTGGCCCGGAAAGGCGATGGCCGTCGGGATTGCCCTCCATATGGGAACGTTGGGGCTGTGGAGCGTTCTGGCAAATACGCTGGTTTGCCTCTCCATCCTGTTTCTATGTGCCAGTGCCGTGGTGCTCTGGTGGAAGCGTCGTCCTGCCAAATCAGGCCGCCTCTCCGCCCCGCCGATGCCCAAGGAGCTGCCTCTCTGGAAAGGCGCAGGACTGGTCGGAATTGCCGTATGCATTGCCTTTCCGATGGCGGGGCTGGCTCTTCTGGCGCTGCTGATGCTGGACGGGTTGATCCTGACGCGCCTGCCCGCGCTACGCCACCGCCTGACATAACATCAGTCGAAACATGCGGCAGATACGCCAGCGACCAGGCATGCGCACGACCCAAGATATGACTGCACCGCCCGATGGGCGGTGCAGAGGGTCTCACTTCTGAGATGCGCTGGCCGGATCGCGGAGCCGGTCACGCAGTTTGTGCAATGTCACCACGGCGCTGCTATCGTTGAGATTGATACCGCCGGTTTCCTTCGCAAGCTTCTGTAGTTCCGCATAGAACTTTCCCAGGGCCGCAAGCGTCTGCACGACAAGATCGAAATCCTGCAGAGATTGCCGCTCTTCGCGGGTTGGAGGCGTCCCACGCTCAAAGATTGTAAGCACCGTATCTTCAAGCGCCTGCACCTGCGTTTGCAACCGCTGCATTTCCGCGCGTGACACATCGCAAAGATCACTCACCGTGTGACCCTTTGGCGGTGGTGTCGACTGCATGTTCATAGGCGGCCAACCACTTGCTCGATTGCCTGCTTCATAGTGGCAACGGTGAACGGCTTGCGAATGATGTTATTCATCGCCAGGCGACGACCGACTTCAACGATCTCCGGTGTCGGTTTGCCCGTGACGAGGATAAAGCCTACACGTTGTGTCACGCGGTGCTCACGCAGCGCTTTCAGCAGGCCAAGCCCATCCATGCCCGGCATGTTGTAGTCGGACAGCACCAGGTGAACCGGATTGGTCACGAGCTTCTGAAACGCAGATTGCCCGTTGTTTTCAACCATGTAGTTACTCACGCCAAGCTCGTCCAGACATTGGGTCAGGATGCCTCGGCTGGTAGACATATCGTCAACGACCATCACACGCAGAGAGTCTTTCAAGCTCATTTTTAGTTCCTCATTTTCTCTT
Source organism: Phaeobacter sp. JH20_37 (assembly GCF_048056015.1). NCBI lineage: Bacteria > Pseudomonadati > Pseudomonadota > Alphaproteobacteria > Rhodobacterales > Roseobacteraceae > Phaeobacter > Phaeobacter sp. JH20_37. Next base: position 141,966 of record NZ_JAYMWW010000001.1, read on the forward strand.
TTTTTGCCGGACTGCTCAGGTGTTCCCACCGGCAGGAGAGTTTAAGTAAGTGGTGATCCCGACGGTCTGCAGCGCCGATGCCGCAGGGCCGGACATACGTTCCGAGTGGCCGATAAACAGATAGCCTCCCGGATTGAGACTGCGCTGAAAGGCGTGCCAGACCTTTTGCTGGGTCGGGGTGTCGAAGTAGATGGCCACGTTTCGACAGAAGATGGCGTCAAACTTTCCTTTGAACGGAAAGGGTTCGATCAGGTTGAGCACACCAAATGTCAGCAGGGCACGCAGATCTTCGCGGATCGCACCATCTTGCCCTTCGATCTTATAGTAGCCGCTGTATTTCTGCGGGATCTGCGACAGCTCTTCAGCAGAGTAGCGTGCCGACGACGCCTTGCGGACAACAACAGGATCGATATCGGTGCCAAGGATTTTAACATCCAGTTTCTCAACATCCGGGCATAGTTCCTTGAGCACCATCGCGATGGTGTAGGGTTCCTGCCCGTTCGAACACCCTGCCGACCAGATTCGCACCCGATCTCCGCGACGCGCCTTTTCCAGGAGCGGCGGCAGCACGTCGTCGCGCAAAGTGTCAAAGTGATGCGGCTCTCGAAAGAACTGCGTCACATTTGTCGTCAGCAGAGACAGCAGCTCGCTGCGCTCCACATCCGCATTTGGTCCGTTCAACTCCTTCAGGTAGGATTTGAAATCGGTATAGTTGAGCTTGCGCAACCGCCGCGCCAAGCGAGAAGAAACCAAGGGTTTCTTGCTGCTGGACATGGCCAGCCCAAAGTGCTTGTGCGCGAAATCGGCGATGGCTTCGAAATCCTGATCAGACAGGGTGAAACCATCCGCACGAGAATCAATGGGATTGGCAATGGTCACGAGATCACCTGTTCCGGTACAGTGATGACCGCATCCAGATTGATGATCCGCACCATGGTTTCATCGTGCGAAATAATCCCTTGGATGTAGTCCATCGTGTTGCGACTATCCACCGGCGGGGTGTCCTGGATATCATCCGGGTTGATCGAGATGATCTCCGATACGGACTCTGCCAGCAGACCAACCGGCTTGCCGTGCACCGAGACAACGATCACGACGTTTCGCTCGCTCGCTTCGGTCTGCTGCAGCCCAAATCGCGCGGACAGATCGTAGATCGGGATCACCGCGCCGCGTAGGTTCATCACGCCCAAGACATCTGCGGGCGCATGAGGCAGGATCGTCACCGGAGACCAGCGACGGATTTCCCGGATCTGCGTGATTTTCAGACAGAACGCCTGACCAGCAACGGTGAAACTGACAAATTCGCTGTGCTGGGCGTGTTTGACTTCTGAATCTTCATATTTGGCTTCAGCTTGCGATTGCATTGCTTATTCTCCGCTCTGTGTCGAAAGCGGCTGCAGAAGGCGAAGCCGCAAGAATACTTTCAGGATCAAGGATCATAGCGATCTTACCGTCACCAAGAATGGTGGCAGCGGCGACGCCGGGAATATTCCCGCAAACGCCATCGAGGCTTTTGATGACCACCTGGCGTTGATCGTGAATATCGTCCACGGCCAAGGCACTGCGCTGACCAGTCTCCGTTTCTACCAGAAGATAGACGCCCGGTGGCTGATCCTGGTCGGCCTTGGACAATCCAAGCGCCCCGCCCACATCGCAAACAGGGACGAAGTTACCCCTGATCGACAGCAGCGTGCCATCGGCCCCCAGATTGTTGACCATGTCATCACTGCCGCGCATTGTTTCGACAATGGACGTGATCGGGACAACCATCGTTTGGTCGGCGACCGAAACAACCATTCCATCCATGACTGCAAGTGTCAGCGGCAGGATGATGGTGAAGACCGACCCCTTGCCCGGGGTAGAGGCAATATTGATCCGCCCGCCCAAAGCCGTGACAGCGTTTTTGACCACATCCATGCCAACACCACGCCCGGAGAGATTGGAAATCTCCTTGGCTGTGGAGAAACCAGGCAAGAACAAAAGGTTGTCGATCTCGCTGTCGGTCAGGTCCGCATTCTCTGGAATGAGACCTTTGTCGATCGCGATCTGCTTCACCCGCGGGCGATTAACGCCGGCACCATCGTCCTTGATCTCGATACAGACACTACCGGACCGGTGAGAGGCTGACAGACGGATCTCGCCACTGCGGCTCTTACCCGCAGCTTCGCGATCGTCGGGCTTTTCGACACCGTGATCGACCGCGTTCCGCAAGATATGGGTCAACGGATCGGAGAGTCGCTCGATGACCGTCTTGTCGACCTCGGTATTCTCACCCTCGGTGATCAGCTTAGCCGTTTTTCCAGTTGCGGCTGAGGCCTCACGAACAATCCGCGCCATACGCTGAAACAGCGGTTTGACGGGTTGCGCGCGAATAGACATGACACCTTCCTGGATATCGCGGGCAAGATTTTTAAAGCCCTCCAGTTCGGTCTCGACGTCCCGCAGATCCGCAACATCAAGGTTGGCAATTTGCTGTGCCAACATCGAATGGTTAATGATCAATTCGCCGACGGCGTTGATCAGACGATCGACGCGTTCCAGGTCGACCCGCAGCGTTGGATTTGGCCCACGCTGCTCGGACTTCGCGGCCTCAGCTTTTGGCGCAGCCGCTTTCGCGGCCACCGGGGCCGCCACAGCCTCCGGTTCTGGAGCTGAGACCGGCGGTTCAAAAGGGGCAGCCACCTGATCACCGCCTTCCTCTGGAGCGGCACCAAATGCAGCCTCCAGTGCAGCCAGAGCATTGGCCTCGTCTTCTTCATCCATGTCGGATTCGATGGACAGCTCGCACAGCCCTTCGACAAATTCAAACACAGACTCGATTGCAGACTTTGGCTCTGTTGTGGTGAGCGTCAAGGCCCAGATAAGATAGCTCTCGTCGGTATCCAGAGCATCGAAACCTGGCAACTCGCTCTCGTCAAGCGCCACCTCCAGCGTGCCCAGATCAGCTAGCGTCTGGAACAGGAAGTAAGGCTCGTTACCGGTCCCGTACATGTCTTTCAATGGATGGAAACGGATCGAGTAAACCCGCTCTTTCTCCACCTCGATTGGCGACATCTCAAAGGCACCGCCCAACCCCATGGGCTGGAAAACCACCTCTTCTTCATCCTCATCAATATATTCCTCGAGAGCCGCGATGAGCACATCGTGATGGGCCTCATCGGTGCTGCCACCATCGCGCGCGGTCGAAACGAGATCAGAGAGATGATCGCTGGAGCGCAGCAACAGCTGGATCAGCTTGGTATCAAGACCAAGCCGGTTGGCCCGCACTTCGTCAAAGACGGTTTCGAATTTATGGGCAAAGGCCACCAGCTCATCCAAGCCAAATGCGCCCGCCCCCCCTTTGATCGAATGAACCGCCCGGAAGACAGCATTGACCACCTCAGGGTCATGATCGCCTCCTTCGATAGCGGTCAAACCCTCATCCATTGCTTCGAGGAGCTCTTCGCACTCCTCGAAGAATGTGTCCTGTATCGACCCGGCCATCTTAGGCTGCGGCCCCGGTGACGCGTTTCAGCGCGAAAATCAGGGATGCGTCGTCGAATGGTTTGGTGATCCATCCGGTCGCGCCGGCACCGCGGGCGCGGGCCTTCAGTTCGGGCGCGCTCTCGGTGGTCAGGACCAGGATTGGAACCTTGGAATTGATGCCTTCCCCGCGCAGCTCTTCGATGACGCCGAACCCGTCGAGGTTTGGCATGTTGATGTCGGTAATCACCACATCCGGAGCCACGTCGGCATACATGTCCACACCTTCGCGGCCATCCACCGCGCAATGGTATTCAAAACCGGCCTCTTCAAGAGCGGCGGCCAGGAGATTCCGGATCGTGCGGGAATCGTCGATTGCCAGAACTTTCGTCTTCATGCTGTTTCCTCGTCTTCAAATCGGTTGGGCTCGAGCCCCAAAAGAGTGAGCGATTTCCGGCACCCTTCAGTGATCTTAGAGACTGAGAACCCCAGCCCCTCCGATCGCCATTGCTGTTCTGCGCTCAGCAGAAGCTGCAGACAGCGTGACGGCATGACCGCCACACTGCTGCAATCAATCTCCACTGCCTGAGTGCGCGCCCCGCGCAAGAATGAAATCAGCGGATCAAGATCCGAGAAGGCATTGGGCAGGTCCAAGATGTGTTTTTGCGTTTCCGTCGTCATGGTCAGCGATTCGCACCCCCGTATTCGGCGACAGGTTTCAAGTCGATACGGTAGGAGTAGACGCCGGGCCTTAATATTTGATTGCCGGACCGGCGCCCCGGGGCCCGGAATTAGCGAGGATTTGGCGGTAAAAACCAACTGCAATTTCGCAAAATTTTACCGGCTGCAAATCGTCTGAATTTTTCCGCCGGGCGTACCGCCACAAAAACAGCAGCAGCGTAGGGTAATATAATTATACGGACTCCGGCGGTGCCCCGGCTGTGGAGTTTTACCGGGAAATTGCCGTGAAAAACCAACCGCTCGTAAGCTCGAAATTAACTCCTAGCAGGCATCAAGAAGGGAAAGCAGAGGCCACCATCCTCTTCTTGTGCCTGTGAATGGAGTGTCCGATGAAAATTATTCCCACCTTGCGTCTGGCGTATAAGTTGCCCCTCTTCATTGTGGGGTTCGGTGTGCTGATAACGGCGGCTTTCGTCACGATCAGCTCGGTTGCGCTGCAAAATGCGGCGATGAAACACGCCGAACAACAATTCCACGCGATGACAGAGGATCGCCGTGTTGCCCTGCGTGCGCTGATGGAGGGTATCGAGGCGGATGCGTCGACCTTGGCCACCATTCCGTCGACGGCCACCGCGCTGGAGTGGTTCACCATGACCTGGGACGGGATCGAAGGTGACGCACAGAAGGTTCTGCGGAACGCCTATGTTGACGCCAACCCGAACAAAGCCGGCGAAAAACACCTCCTTAACCGGGGGGTCGGCGATTCGCCCTATCACATGCACCATGCCCGTTTTCATCCGTCACTGACTGCCGTTCTGCAGAACAAGGGGTATTACGACGTCTTCTTGATCAACCCGGCAGGCGACATCGTTTATTCCGTGACGAAGGAAGCGGACTATGCCTCTAATCTGGTTGATGGCGCCTATGCCGCATCAGGTCTGGGCAAGGCATTCCGCTCGGCCATCAAGGCATCGGCGGGAACCGTGATCTTTGCCGATCTCGAAGGCTATGCGCCCAGCAACGGCGATCCGGCCGCATTTGTTGCGACTCCAGTGTTCGATGGTGCAGGCAAACTTCAGGGTGTCCTGGCGTTGCAAGTGCCCGTCGAGATGCTGACGAATATCGTAAACCCGGCAAGCGAGATGACCGAAACGCTGAATGTGTTCATCGTCGGTCAGGATATGAAGGTCCGCACCAAGTCGCGCCATGACGACCATCACAAGGTTCTTGACGAACTGGACACAGCCGAGCACCTGTCTGACGCCCTCGCTGGCAATTCAGGGTTCTATGCCAACACAACTGGTGTGACCGGCAGTGCTGTAGTCGCCTACTCTGAGCCCGTAGGCCTGCCGCAGGCCAACTGGGCGATCGTGGCCGAACAGGACCGCGCAGAGCTGTTTGCCCCCGTAAACCGCGATCGCAATCGTCTGCTGTTGATCTCGCTGGCCTGTGCCGCAGGTATGTCTGTATTCGGCTGGCTGTTTGCGCGCTCGATCACCAAACCGATCAACCGGATCTGCGGTCGAATCGAAGAGGTTGCCTCCGGGAATCTCGAATCACCGATCCCGGAAGCGAATCAAAACGATGAAATCGGCGATATCGGCAAGCAGTTGATCAGCCTGCAGGATGATCTGAAACAGGCTCGCTCGGCGGAACTGGAGCGCGCGGAACTGCAGCGGCAACAGGAAATAGTCGTCGAACAGCTGAGCTCCGGCCTGGTGCGTCTTGCCGGTGGCGATTTCTCCCAGCCGATCAGCGATCCGTTCCCGGCGCATCACGAGAAGCTGCGGGAGAATTTCAACCGCACCGCGGAAACGCTGAGCGCCACTGTGACCCAGGTGATCGACACCGCCGAAAGCATCCGCAACGGCGCCAATGAGATCAGCCAGGCCTCCGACGACCTGTCCAACCGCACCGAAAGCCAGGCCGCCACGCTGGAAGAAACCGCCGCCGCCCTGGACGAGATGACGGCCAGCGTGAAATCCGCCGCCGAAGGCGCCCGCAGTGTCGAAAGCATCATGCAGGAAGCCAAACAGGAGGCCGAAACCAGTGGCACCGTGGTGCAGAGCGCCGTCTCCGCAATGACCGAGATCGAGCAGTCCTCGACCCATATTTCGCAGATCATCGGGGTGATTGACGACATCGCCTTCCAGACCAACCTCCTGGCGCTGAACGCCGGTGTCGAGGCCGCGCGGGCCGGCGAGGCGGGCAAGGGCTTTGCCGTGGTCGCCAGCGAGGTGCGCGCCCTGGCGCAGCGGTCCTCGGATGCGGCGATGGAGATCAAGACGCTGATCGGCGACAGCACCAAACAGGTGGAGCGGGGCGTTGATCTGGTGGGCAAAACCGGCGACGCGCTGCAAAGCATCGTGGAGCGGGTCGGGCATATCTCGAAACTGGTTTCGGGCATCGCAACCGGTGCCAGCGAACAGTCGACCGGTCTGCATGAGATCAACACCGGCGTGACCCAGCTTGACCAGGTCACCCAGCAGAACGCCGCCATGGTCGAAGAGGCCACTGCCGCCGGGCATATGCTCAATGCCGATGCCACCAAGCTGGCCCAGCTGGTCGCCCATTTCCGGGTCGCGGCGGGCGCAGCTCAATCCCGCGGCAATACAGCCCCCATGCCAAAATCGACTGAAGGCCAGACCGGAGCGATGCAGAAGCCGCAAACCATGGCGTTTGACGAAGCTCCTGACGAGGCGCCCTCTGCCCCCAGCGCCCATGGCGACGACTGGGATATGGAGGCGGTCACACCGCAACCGGCACCGGCAGCTGCCAGCACCAATGGCAACGCGGCCAGGGACATCTGGCAGGATTTCTGATCCTGCGGAAGGCGCCCGGACCGTAGTTGGACCGGGCGCCCCTACATCTGAAACACTTCGGCCCTTGTCCGAACGCAACAAGCGGAATGAGCATTGTCACAGAGCCTATTGATCATCACCACGGACCGGCGTTTTGCGCAGACCATACAACACCACATGGAGGCCACCTATCCTGGCCTCCAAGTGCTCTTGGCCAATAATCTGATGATGGCCTATAATCAGGCGGAAGCCGGGCAACCCACATTCGCCTTTGTCGAAGATGGGTTCACCAAACTGCCCGAATTCGAAATGATGCTGGCCCTGTTCTCTGCGCTGGATATCCGTTGGGTATCTGTGATGGACAGCCAGACATCGACGCCTGCGCGCAGCTCATCCCCCCTGCTCGATGTGGGTGCCGGGATCTTCGAACTCACAAAATCCGACAATCCGCGTGATTTTGCCCGCTACTTCGACATGATGGTCAAGGCCCCGCGACGGGATCAAGCCTCTCCCATGCAAAAGGGCACTGCCGCTGCCGCAGGCCCCGGCAGCGACAAGATCATCCTCATCGGTTCATCCACCGGCGGTGTCGAAGCCCTGCGCAGCGTATTGGTCGGATTTCCGCTGAACTGTCCGCCAACATTGATTGTTCAGCACACCGGCAAGAATTTTGGGCGCGGGCTGGTCTCGCTTCTGGATCGCATTTGTCCGGCAAAGGTGCTGTCTGCGGATGACAATATGAACTTGTCGCCCGGCCATGTATATGTGGCCGCAGGGCAGCCCCGCCACATGGGGCTCACCCCTCGCAAACCCTATCGCACACGCTTCAAGGAAGGCCCGCCGATTTCGGGTCACATGCCTTCGGTTGATGCGCTTTTTATGTCCGCAGTCCCGATGGCAAAGAGCGTTGTTGCGACAATCTTAACCGGTATGGGCCAAGATGGGGCGCAAGGGCTGCTTGAACTGCGCAAAGCTGGGGCGAAAACCTTTGCTCAGGACGAAAAAAGCAGCGTCGTCTACGGGATGCCACGTGTCGCTTGGGAAATGGGCGCCGCGCAGCAACAGGTCTCGCTTGCGCGAATGGCCGGAACATTGATTCAGGCTTGCAAGACCTGACAGATAACTGGGAAGGAAATCACCTTGAGCGTATTTGCTAACTCCACCACGGTGACCGTCCTACAGGGCGAGTATCGCGTATCGACATCACCAACCGTGGTCTTCTCTACCGTGCTTGGGTCCTGTATCGCGGCATGTATCTACGATGACCAAGTGGGCGTCGGCGGCATGAACCATTTCCTGCTGGCCTCCTCGACGGCCAGCGATAGCGTCAATGCCCGCTACGGGATCCACGCGATGGAACTGCTGATCAACGGCATCATGAAAAAGGGCGCTCGCCGCGAAAACCTGAAGGCAAAGGTCTTTGGCGGCGCCAAGATGTCGGCCAACCTCTCCGATATCGGGGCCTCAAATGCGGATTTTGTCCAGCGCTTTCTGAGGGATGAGGGCATCGCTGTTGTCTCCTCCAGCGTCGGTGGAACCTCGGCACGACGGGTCCGCTTCCACGCTGTTTCGGGTGCTGCACAGCAGACACAGGTGAAGGATGATCGGCGTCTGGGCGAACAGGAACGGGTCGCGGCACGTCCGGCACCGGCTGCCAAGCCTGCGGCAGATGTTGGCGCAGTGACGCTGTTCTAAGGCAGAAAGGGACGGGCAACACGCCTGTGTCCCGTGTCCGCAATCGCCAGAAATTTCAGGAAGGGTCCGCTAGTTTCGGGCCCTTCTTTTTGGTCATGGGTTGAGGCTTTACCAACCCTCTTGCGCCTTGCAGCCTGCCCGGATGAGCCGCTATGATCCAATGTGTCATCCGACGACAGGATCTACCGTGCAACACAACCAGCAGTTCACCCTGCCCAAGGGTCTGGGATCGTGGATAATTCGGTGCGTTGCTTGCCTTGCCCTTGCCCTCACCTTCGTGCTGCCCCGGGCAGCATTGGCCGATCGGTTGACCATCTTTGGCGCAGCCAGTCTCAAAACCGCGTTGGAGCAGATATCGCAGGTCTATGAGGAGCAAACCGGCATCGCCGTTGATCTGTCCCTGGCCGGGTCCTCCCTTCTGGCCCGGCAGCTGCAATATGGTGCACCGGCGGATGTCTTCATTTCTGCCAACGCAGCCTGGATGGACTGGGCCCAGAGCCAAGACCTGATTGCTGCGGATACCCGGTTCGATCTGCTCGGCAACTCTCTGCTCCTGATTGCACCCGCCGCCGCACAACAAAAGAGTGACGCGCTGTCACTGAACGACGGGTCAGGGCTTCTGGAACAGGTGCAGGATCGCCCGCTGGCGATGGCGTTGGTTGATGCAGTGCCAGCAGGCATCTACGGCAAATCCGCGTTGCAGCACCTCGGGCTCTGGGATCAATTGCACCCACATATTGCCCAGACAGACAATGTTCGGGCAGCCCTGGCGCTTGTCCGCCGTGGAGCGGCCGGGCTTGGCATCGTCTACGGCTCCGATATTATCGGAGTGAGCGACGTTACCGTCGTTGACCGGTTCCCCGCAGACAGCCACGGGCCGATAGTCTACCCTGCCGCGGCAACCCACAATGGGCAGAAGGCCATGGATTTCCTCACTTTCTTAAGCAGCCCGATTGCGAAAGACATCTTTGTCGGGCAAGGTTTCACCGTTCTAGTGGAGTGATCCTTCGACATGCAGTGGCTTGGTCCCGAGGAATGGCAGGCTGTCGCCCTGTCCTTGAAAGTGTCGTTCTGGGCAACCCTGCTGTCGCTTCCTCTGGGGCTGATGGTGGCGCTGGCGCTGGCGCGCGGGCAGTTTCGGGGCAAGGCCCTGCTGAACGGGGTGGTCCATCTGCCCCTGATCCTGCCACCGGTGGTGACCGGCTACATTCTGTTGATTGTGTTCAGTGGCCCCAGCCCGGTCGGCACGGCCTTGAATGCGGTCGGGATCACATTTGCCTTTCGCTGGACCGGCGCTGCGCTCGCCGCCGCGATCATGGGGTTCCCGCTGATGGTGCGCGCCATGCGCCTGTCGCTGGAGGCCGTAGATCCAAGATTGGAACAGGCCGCTGCAACGCTTGGCGCATCGCGGTTCTGGGTTTTCGTGACCATCACTCTGCCCCTGATCCTGCCCGGCGTGCTTGCGGGTGCTGTGCTTGGCTTTGCCAAGGCGATGGGCGAGTTTGGAGCAACAATCACCTTCGTCTCCAACATCCCCGGCCAGACGCGGACCATTCCCTCGGCGATCTACGCCTTCCTGCAGGTTCCTGACGGTGAAAATGCCGCGCTGCGTCTGGTGATCGTCTCCGTTGTCATCGCCATGGCAGCTTTGCTGGCCTCCGAATGGCTAGCGCGACGGGTGGCAAAACGTGTGCGGGGCGCCACATGCTAGAGGTCAAGCTTACCCATCAACTGGGGCAACTTGCCGTTGATGTCGATTTTGCAGCGCCGGCCGGGGTGACCGTCCTGTTTGGCCGCTCCGGCGCCGGGAAAACCACCGTCACCAACGCGGTCGCAGGCCTTTTGAAACCGGCCACTGGCAAGATCCGCGTAAAGGATCGCATTGTTCTGGACACCAGTGCTGACATCAACATCCCGCCTCATCGACGCCGCATCGGTTATATCTTTCAGGATGCCCGGCTCTTCCCGCATATGACGGTGGCAAAAAACCTCTCTTACGGTCAACGGTTTATCGGCAAGAACCGTAAGGCAGCGCCATTTGACACCGTGGTCGACATGCTAGGGCTGGGCGGGCTGCTGAAACGCCACCCGACACGTCTCTCCGGGGGCGAGAAACAGCGCGTGGCCATCGGCCGTGCATTGCTGGCCGCACCGGACATGATACTGGCGGATGAGCCTCTTGCCGCGTTGGACGAGGCGCGAAAGGCAGAGATCCTGCCCTATCTTGAGCGGCTGCGCGACGAATTTTCGGTGCCGATACTCTATGTGACTCATTCCGTTGCCGAGGTTGCCCGCCTGGCAACGACAGTGGTCGCCCTGCAGGATGGAAAATGCAGTCGCGTTGGTCCTGCCGATGTTGTCCTCGCTGATCCGGCCATCATGCCGACCGGCGTGCGCGGCGCGGGCGCTATCCTTCAGGCCGTCGTTGAGCAGCACCATCCAGATGGGCTGAGCGAACTGAATGCCGGTGGCATTGCGCTGTTCCTGCCGCAGGTGCCACATCCGCCGGGTCAAACCGTGCGTGTGCGAATATCGGCACACGAGGTGATCCTCTCGCGTGAGCGCCCCATCGGCCTGTCTGCGCTGAACATTCTTCCGGGCCGGATCACCGCCCTGCGCAGCGGCGGGGGACCGGGTATTATGATATCATTGCAGACGCCCGCCGGCGCCCTGTTGGCGCGGGTCACCCGACGATCTGCCGTTGCGCTGAACCTCGCTGTTGGGACACAGTGCCATGCTATCGTTAAATCCGTGTCCGTTGCACCCGAGGACGTGGGCGGTGCGCACAGGGGCAAACATATGCCGCATGAAATCTCACGGTAAACCGTGTGCGCTCTGCTGATTTCTCTCGGCAGAGGCCAGTCGCTGCGGTATGCCCGAAGGGTGACAGGCCATCAGCAAACGGTGTCCGACACCCGTCACGCCAAGGAGGGAGGCGCAAGTGCAGCACCAGACAATCGAGACGACGTCTCCCGAGGCTAAAGGCCGTCGGTCATGACGCACGAGCCGGGTCGCAGCCTCTGGCAGGAAACCACCCGCGAGGTGCTCTCGGCCCCCGCTTTGACCGGCGAGGTTTCGGCCGATCTCGTTGTCATCGGCGGCGGCTACACCGGCTGCTCCGCCGCTTTGCGCGCGGCAGAGATGGGTGCTGATGTCTGCCTGCTGGAGGCCGATAGCTTTGGCGCAGGCGGATCCGGGCGGAATGTCGGGCTGGTCAACGCCGGTCTCTGGCTGCCGCCAGAAGAGATCAACGCCGCATTGGGAACTGTGGCTGGCGCGCGGCTTTCGGAGCTGCTGGCAGCAGCGCCCGCAGCTGTCTTTGATCTGATCAAGACCCATCAGATCGACTGTGAACCGGTCCATAATGGAACATTGCATTGCGCCCATGCGCCCTCTGGGTTGAAGGATCTTCACAATCGCCACCGACAGCTGGCTGCGATTGGCGCTCCGGTCAGATTGCTGTCGCGCAGCGAAGCAATTGCTCGGGTCGGCAGCAACGCGGTCCATGGCGCGTTGTTCGACCCCCGTGCCGGCACGATTCAACCGCTGGCCTATGCCATCGGATTGGCCCGCGCCGCGATGGCCCAGGGGGCCCGTCTGCACGCCCAGTCTCCGGTCGTGACTCTTGACCGTCACGCCACTGGCTGGCTCGTCGCAACGCCCGGTGGCACGGTGCGCGCCAGACATCTGATCATGGCGACCAATGCCTATCCGCAACCCATCGCGGGCTACGCAGCACCGGCGTCTATTCCGGTCAGCTATTTTCAGGCTGCAACAGCGCCGCTGCCCGATGATTTGGCCAACGAGATCCTGCCGCAGGGCGAAGGCTGCTGGGACACGGGTCTGATCATGTCTTCCTGGCGCCGCGACCGTGCGGGGAGGCTGATCATCGGCGGCATGGGGGAACTCTCACACCCAGCCGGCCGTGTGCACAGCAACTGGTTGCGGCGCAAACTGGCGCGCATGTTCCCTGCTCTTGCAGACTACCCGCTCGAGACGCAATGGGCAGGCAAAATCGCCATGACAACGGAGTACATCCCCAAGATTATAGATCTTGGTCAAGGGTTTGCCTGTTTTGGATATTCGGGCCGGGGCATCGGTCCCGGCACGCTCTTTGGCAGACGCATGGCAGACGCGCTGATTGGTGAAGACCCATCTCAGCTGCCAGTCCCATTGAGCCACCATCACCGGTTGCCCTTCGCAGGTTTGCGTGGCGCCTATTACGAAACAGGGGCCACGCTGATCCATCTGTTGGCCGAACGCTCGGGCTCAAGATCGCCAGCTGCTGATCAGTAGCAGCTGGCGATGGCCGCCCCGACAGATGTCAGAAGCTTCGGATAGAAATCCGGGCCAAGATCCAGCGTTACACCCAGTGGATCAACAACAGCTGTGCGCGCCTCCGTACCGTCCAGAACCGTCGCGACCAGGCCCGGGTTAAACTGCGGCTCTGACAGCACACATTGCACTTTCATCTCTTGGACCGTCGCGCGAATCTCCGCGATCCGCGCCGGGCTTGGATCAGAGGCATCGCTGAGCGAGATCGCACCGGCGGCCTGAACACCGAACCCGGTTTCAAAATACTGATAAGCATCGTGAAAAACCACAAACGGCTTGCCCGCAACCGGGGTCAGTTTGGCGGAGATTTCAGCGGTCGCCGCCGCAATTTCAGCCTGCCCCTCTGCGGCGTTCCGCAGGTATAGCGCTTCATTGTCGGGATCGGCGTCAGCCAGGGCCTCGGCGATGACCTGCAACCAGGCGCTGCCGTTCTCCGCCATCAACCAGGCATGCGGATCCAGGCTTCCCGGCTCGTGCCTGTGGCCGTGATCGTCGTGCCCCTCCTCATCGTGATGGGCATCATTGTGGTCATCCCCATGCCCCTCATGATGGTCATCGGAGTGTTCTTCTGCGTGCTCATCGTGATCACCGCGCCCGAACTGAACTGTGTCACGCACCGTCAGCTGCCGCGTTGTGTCAGCCTCAAGCAGGGAGATAACCGTGGCGTCAGAGGCCAGCGTCGCGATAGGCCCCTCCAACCATGGGGTCAGCCTCGGGCCAACCCAGAACACCAGATTCGCCTGATCCAATGCCCGCGCTTCCGAGGGGCGCATCGCGTGGCTATGCGGCGAAGCGCCGGGCGGCACCACAAGCTCAGGGGCGCCAACCCCCTGCATCACCCGCGAGACGAGGCCATGGACTGGCGTGATATCAGCCGCGACCGTCGGAACCTCGGCGAGAGCTGTCGTCGCTGTGGTACAGACAGTTGCGGCAATTGCAAGATAGCGGAGATGTCCCATGATGGCCTCATGTAATTGTATAACATTACGGCGGTTGATAAACGTCATAACATAACATATCAACCCCGAAAGAGAGACCGCCCAACGGAGCCTCAGATGGACCCCATCGGATTTCATGCGCACGACCACAGCCATTGCATAAACGACGGTATCGCCGTTGCAGATGCCCATTGCCGTGCACATGGCCTGCAATTCACCCCGGTACGCCGCCGCGTGCTGGAAATCCTGCTCCAGGCCCATCGCGCCATGGGCGCCTATGATCTGCTCGACATCCTGCGCGACGAAGGGCTTGGATCACAGCCACCAATCGCCTATCGCGCCTTGGATTTTCTGGTGAAGAACGGCTTTGTGCACAAGATCGAACGACTCAACGCCTTTGTGGCCTGTAGCCATCCCGGCGACGATCACGCGCCGGTCTTCATGATCTGCCGCACCTGCAACGCGGTTGCCGAAGCCCCCTCGCAAACCACCAACGGTCGTCTGGGAACTGCCGCCCGCGAGGCAGGATTCCTGATCGAACGGACGGTGATGGAGGCCGAGGGCCTGTGCCCCAAATGCCAGCAGGACGACGCGCAATGACACTGGTCAATCTGGACGGCGTCACCGTACGCCACAATGCAAACCCCGTGCTGCACAACGTCGACTTTGCCATTAACCCCGGAGAGATTGTCACGATCGTTGGCCCCAATGGTTCCGGCAAATCGACCTTTTTGCGCACCATCATCGGCGCGCTGAGTCCCACCCGCGGCACCGTGTCAAAGGCACCGGGACTTCGGATCGGCTATGTGCCGCAAAAACTGCATATCGACCCGACGCTCCCGCTGACAGTGCGCCGCTTCCTGAGCCTGCCCAGCCCCGTGACCGACGCCGCAGCACGAACAGCGCTGGAGCAAGCGGGCGCCGGGCAGCTGATGAAACGCCAGATGACCGGTCTTTCGGGAGGTCAGTTCCAGCGAGTTCTGCTGGCGCGCGCCCTGCTGTGCGATCCACAGCTGTTGATCCTTGATGAGGCCACGCAGGGGCTGGACCAGCCCGGATCAGCCGCCTTCTACCAGCAGATTGAACAGCTGCGCCGCGATCTGGGCTGCGCCATTCTGATGGTCAGTCACGAATTACACGTGGTTATGGCCGCATCGGACCGGGTGATCTGCCTCAACGGTCATATCTGTTGCGAAGGCGCGCCTGCGCATGTCGCCTCCGCCCCGGAATACCGGGCGCTGTTCGGCACCGGCACACAGGGCGCTCTGGCGCTATACCGGCACGAACACAATCATTCCCATGATCACAGCTGCGGTCATGATCACGCGCATGACCCGCAACCTGCAACGCCCGATCTGGTGAGACAACAGTCATGACAATCTTCGACAGCTTTCTGATCCGCGCCGCTTTTGCAGGCGTAGGTGTTGCCCTTGCGGCGGCCCCTTTGGGCTGTTTCGTGGTCTGGCGACGGATGGCGTATTTTGGTGATGCCACGGCCCACGCGTCCATCCTCGGCATCGCAATTGCGCTCAGCTTCGACACGTCGATTTTTGTCGGCGTCCTTGCCATGGCCCTGATCATGGCGACGGTTGTCTCAACCCTCAGCGGTCGGGGCTATGCCGTTGACACGCTGCTCGGGGTGCTCGCTCATTCATCGCTGGCATTTGGTCTTGTGGCCGTCTCTTTCCTGCATGGTGTACGGCTGGATCTGATGGCCTATCTCTTCGGCGATATCCTTGCGGTCAATGGTCAGGATCTCATGATCATCTGGGGCGGCGCGATCCTTGTTGTGGCCCTGTTATGGTGGCGTTGGTCCGCCCTGCTGACCGCGACCTTGAACCCGGATCTGGCCTACGCCGCAGGCATTGATCCGCGCCGCGAACAACTGGTGCTGACCCTGGCGCTGGCGGTTGTGGTCGCCGTAGCGATCAAGGTTGTCGGAGTTCTGCTGATTGCAGCCATGCTGATTATCCCGGCCGCCACCGCGCGCCCGTTTGCCGCGACACCGGAACGCATGACGGTGATTGCAGCCATCACGGGCGCGATCTCGGCGTTGGGCGGATTGCAACTGGCGTTCATGTTCGACACGCCCACCGGGCCGACAATTGTCTGCCTCGCCGCGAGCCTGTTTGCCCTGTCGAGCCTCAAGCAGCTCTTCAGCCGAGCCTGAGGCAACGCCGCAGCACCAGGAAGATGCGCCAGGAAACCCTCATCAGCAAACACCGCAGGCCGGATCAGCAATCGGTCGCCGTCAACCATGGGGTTATTGCCTGATCGCGGCGGTTCTGTCGGCTGGCGCCCGGTGCCATCAGGTGGCGTCAGGTTCCGGTCTTCAGCAACGGGCCGCATTCCACCCATTTGCTTACCGCTCCAAGCAGGGCCTTCTTGTTGATCGGTTTGCTCAGGAAGTCATCCATGCCTGCGGCAAGGCATTCCTCGCGGTGGGACTGCAGGGCATTTGCCGTCAACGCGACGACCGGACAGCGGCGCATCCCCTGCTCTCGTTCGAGCTGACGGATTTCAGCCGTCGCATCTATCCCGTCTTTGACCGGCATCATCATATCCATCAGCACGATATCCGGCTGGTGTTCCGCAAACATGGTCACCGCCTCCTCACCATTCGCGGCGATCAAGACTTCGATGGGAGCCGCCTTCAACATGCGTGATACGACGAGCTGGTTGGTTCGATTGTCCTCCGCCAGCAGCAGTTTCACCTGCGGTATGGCCTCCATATCATCCGCGACCGGTGGCTGAACCGTGTCCTGAGGTGCATCGGCGGGTATCTCGAGCACCCGACTCATAACCGACTGGAGCTGCGCTGCACGCAGTGGCTTCAGCGCAACTTCGCAGCGACCCAGATGTTCGCGTGCTGCCCGATCCAGCGTATTTTCAACCGAGGACAGGATAACGATCGGCAGATCGCGATATTCCGGGATATCTCGGATCCGCTCTGCCAACTCTTTCCCATCCATCCCGGGCATCTGGAAATCTTGCAGAATGACGTCGAAACGCACACCGTCGTGGCGTGCATCCAGCAGAATCTCCAGCGCCTGATGGGCCGATCCGGCGGCGATGCTTTTCACCCCCCAGGTCGCCAACCGCTCAGTCAGAATAATCCTGTTGAGTTCCAGATCATCAACAACCAGTGCCCGCAGCCCCTTGAAATCCCGCTCATCCTGAGCAGGCTTCGGCTGGTTGGGCCGGATCCGCAGTGGCAGCTCAATGGTGAACACCGAGCCCTTGCCCAGTTCCGACCGTACAGAGATCCGCCCGCCCATCAGCGCAAGCAAGCGCGTGGATATCGCAAGGCCCAGTCCGGTGCCCTCATAATTGCGGGTCGCGGCTCCGTCGGCCTGCTCAAAGGCATTGAAAATCAGGTCCAGCCGGTCCTCCGGTATGCCGGTGCCGGTATCGGTGACCGAAATACGCAGATCCGTGTAGCCATCCTCAGACTCGCCTGAGACCTCGATATACACATAGCCGCTGCCGGTGAACTTCACCGCGTTACCCGCCACATTGGTCAGGATCTGGCGGATACGACCAACGTCGCCGTCGTAACATTCCGGCAGGTTCGGATCATAGCGAAGTGTCACCTCGACATTCTTCTCCGCGGCTTTGGGCGACAACAGTGTCACGACGTCCTCAATTGCGGTCTGCAAGTTGAAGGGCGCGCGGTCCAGCTCCATCTTGCCCGCCTCGATCTTCGAAAAATTCAGAATGTCGTTGATGATCGTCAGCAGCGCCGAGCCAGACTTGGCAATCGTCTCGGCATACATGGTCTGGTCTTCGTCCAGATCCGTCTCCAGGATCAGTTCCGCCATGCCGATGACGCCATTCATCGGAGTGCGGATTTCATGGGACATATTGGCCAGGAATTCGGATTTGGCCCGGTTGGCGATATCAGCCGATTTCCGCGCCTCATCCAATGCGTACTCACGCTCGTCCCGCTCTTCAAAGGTATCCTCAAGCACACCGACAGAGAAATCCAAGGCCCGAAACTCGCGCGAGGCAAACCAGGGCAGCCGGGCCTGCCGGTTCGACAAGCCGGCGATCGCATCCGACATGCGCTGGTGAATGATCTGCAATGGGCGCAATGCCAGCACGCTCACCAATATCAGCACCAGAATGGACAGCACTGCCACGGCCACCACCGTCCACATGATGGTCTGGCTGACCTTGTGCTGAACCATTGCCTGCCCCTCACGGGTAGACCAGTGAACAACCATATTGCCAAAATCGAACCCGTCGAGCGTGATCGGGCGGTCATACATCACAAAGTCATCCGGCCCCACCTGATCCGTACGGCCCGCCTCCGCGATCGGAGTACCCGCGCTATCCTGGATCTGGATCTTCAGGAGTTTGGGATTGCGGGTAATCGCCTCGGTCAATCCGGTTTCCAGCACCGGCACATCTTCGACGATGATCGATTCAAGCATCAGCCCGCTCAGCAACGAGATGGTCAGCTCAGCCTGCTCTTTCAATTGGTCCTGCAGGTTGCGGGTCTCGTAGCGACGCGCAACATCGCCGATCGCCACCGCCACCAGCAGGGCAGCCAGCGACAATGACAAGACGATCTGAAAGAGTATGCCCGTACGTTTCATGGGAGACCTCGGTGACGACGCTAAAATGCCTGGCTCTGCTCCATCGCATCGCGGATCAGGTCGTAGTCGGAGTCGGCCCCCTGAAGAAAGCCGTTTTTGGACACTCGGCGCACGATCTCTTCATTTTCTGACGACAGCATGATCTCCCGCATGGCCAGCAGCACCTCCTCGGAGAGGGTCGAGGATGCAAGCCAGGGTTTTGTCACATTATCAAAGCTCGCCAAGATCCGAATCGGCACCCCTTTGGCGATCAGTTTCTTGTAGGTGCTCTCTTTCAGGGCACCTGCCGTGAATTTTCCGGCGCCAACCGCCTCCCCCACCAGATCGTGGCGGCCGAGGTACTCATAGGTATGCAGATCACCGCTGTCGATCCCGGCCTCAAGCAGCTGGCTCTGGGCGAGGTAGCGCCCGATCGTCGACAGCTCATCCCCGAAGGCAAAGCTGAGCCCCGCAAGATCCGACAGTTGAGTGATGGTGCTGTCGCGATGCACGACGATCACACCCTTAAAACGCTTGCGCCCCTTCTTGGATTCCATGGCAACAATCCTGATGTCGGGGTTCTGTTTCATCACATGCACATAAGAGGCCGGACCGAAACGCGCGAAATCCACCTCGCCATTAGCGAGCTGGTCGATACCCTCTTGATATTCCTTGGCAACTGTCATCCGAATGACAACTTTTTCGCCCAGCACCTCGCCCAGACGGTTCGACAGGAACGTCAGGAAGGGGCGGTATTTCTTAACCGTTACCGTCGGTTTATCCGCAGCATAGGTCCCAAAAGTCAGGGTTATTTCGGCGCGTGCTGTCATCGGCGCCAGCAGCGCCATCAGACAGACACAGAATACCAACCACAGGCGGCCCATGCCGGCTGGCTTATTATGATGTTTCGAAGCGGTATGCATCATCGTCTCCAGTCTGAATCCAGGCGCTGCCCGATCGGTGGTCTCGCGCATCTGTTTACCCTGAATAGTGAGAAAATTTGGTTAAGTGGCCCTGAAATAGTATAAATAATTTTACGGCTCGCCTCAGAGCGTGGCATGAATATTAACGTTTCAGTAACGATTTCAGCGCTCTTTTATAAAATTCATCATAAATTTGAAGATCGGGCAGAAGCCCGGCAGGACCTCCCGTGATCAAAAACCACATAATTTCCCGCAGACCCGTTCCCCGCCTATTGCTTGCGGCCGCCCTTTTTTCCGGGTTCGCCCCCGCTGCTGCCTGGGCCATTCCCTCACCGGAACTGGTGATCGGATCGGTATCATCCCTGTCGCAGGTGCTGGCCGTGGCGATCGCGATGATGTCGGGTCTCGGCGCGGTGGTTGCGGCGAAGCTTGGTCTGAAGCCGAAGAGCTCTGCGGTGGCAACACGTTACCCGGTCCGATTGATCACCGGTCTGGTGCTGGCGGCGCTGACACTGGCCGTTATGAATTACTGGCAGTTCAGCAGCCAGCGGGCGGCGGAGCAGGCGCGCCTGCAGGCAACGCTCATGCGGCCGGCGCAGTTTGACGGAACCAAGATCAAGGACGCGGCGCTGAAAGAGACAAGTTTTGCGCGCCAGTCAGATCATCCGCTTGCGATGTCGACAGCCGACGCCGCCGCCGCGTTGGAGGATGGCAACACATTGTTCTACGACATCCGCGAAACCGGCGAAAATGCGATGGGCACCCTGCCCGGCGCGACCCATATCCGTTTTCCGGACTTCGTCGAGAGCCAGCCGGTCAAACCCGGCCAGAAGGTCGTGCTGTTCTGCCATAACGGCAACCGCAGCTCGGAAACCTGTGCCAAGCTGGCGGCGATGGGCATCGACTGCAGCTTCATCGCCGGCGGCATCGAGAAATGGATTGTCGAAGGGCGCGCGTTCTCTGACAAGGACGTGAAATCCCTCTCTGACCTGCGTGCCATTCCGGAATATCCCGGTCGTGATGTGCTGCTCAACACTGCGAATTTCACCGAGTTGATGAACACCGAGGACCTGCAGATCGTCGATACCCGCTACCCCGGGGATTTTGAGGCGGGCCACCTTCCCGGCGCGGTGAACATTCCGATCCGCAAGATGACAACCGCCGATCTGATGCAGCGCATCAGTGAACTTGATCCGACCAAACCAACGCTGGCGGCCTGCTACGACCGTCGCAGCTGTTTCATGAGCCAGGTTCTGGGGCTGGAGCTGTCGCAGAAGGGGTTCGATTTCCGTGGCCGCTACACCCTGCCATGGGAGTATTTTGTCACCCCCAAGCCGAAGCCGCATGTGCAGGCCTGGCTTGCCGATCAGCAAAGCGGCCTCTGGGGCAAGGCGATCTCGGCGCTGGCCGCCGCGCTACTCTGGGTGCATGAGCGCAGCCATATCCTGCTGGGTCTGCTCGCCCTCTCCCTGATCACCCGGATCATGATCCTGCCAGTGGCGTTGAAATCTGAACGCGACCAGATCACCACCAGTGAGACCGCCGATGAGATGAAGGCGCTGAAGGAAGAACTGGCCCATGACCCGGTGCGCAAGGCGCGCGCGGTGCAGGCGTTCTACAAGGACAAGGGCCTGACGCCGATGAAGAACCTCACCGCGCTGCTTTTCCTGCCGGTGATGATGCTGGGCGTCTCCGCCGCGCAAGAGGCCAGCGCCAGCCTTCAGACCCCGTTCCTGTGGATGGCGGATCTCGGAGCGCCCGATCCTCTGTTCATCATGCCGGTGCTGTTCTGCGCGCTCGCCGCCGTCTATCTGCTGTGGGCCGTGGCCAAGACCAAGCGCCAGAAAACCCTGTGGATGGTGCTGGGCATGCCCGCGCTCTTTGCCATGGTGTTCAGCCTCTCGGGCGCCGCCAATGCCTATCTCTGCTTCAGCCTGACGCTCTTGCTGATGCAGCGCGCCTATGTCACCGGCATGCACCGCAAACTGGCTGAGGCGCTGTCGCTGCGCGCCCACAAGCGCCGCCTCGCCAAACTGCCGCGCGGTGTGATCCCAATGGGCTACACCGAGGAGCTGGAGCACGCCGGCAATAAGGCGCTGCGCCTGTCCATTCTCAAAAACGCAGGGCTACCGGTGCCGGGCGGCGTAGTCTTGCGCTCCGATGCAATTCACGATTATCGCGAGATGCCCGACGCCCGAAAAGACGCATTTGCCGCATATGTTTATCGGCTGGCTGGCGGCAAGCCGGTCGCCGTGCGCTCCTCGGCCAGCAACGAAGATGGCGCTGACCAGAGTTTTGCTGGAGTGTTCGAATCCGTGCTGGACGTCACCGCGGAGACCATGCGCGCCGCCTTGGATGAAGTTGTGACCAGCTTCTCGTCCGAGCGCGCCGCCAGCTATTCGGGCGAGGGCGACAGCACCGATCAGGGCAACATCGTAGTGCAGGAAATGGTGCAGGCAGACTACGCCGGCGTTCTCTTCACCCAGGATCCGATGGCCCCCGGCATGTGCATGATCGAATGGGTCGAAGGCTGCGGCGAGGATCTGGTCTCTGGCCGCGTCACCCCGACGTCTTTACGCTTTGGCCGCTATTCGGGCTTGCCTGCGGCGGAAGATCAGGACCAGACGCTGGACATGGCGCCGCTGCTGGCGCTTGGCCGCCAGATCGAGGAGACCTTTGGCTGCCCGCAGGATGTGGAATGGGCCTATGCAAACGGCCAGTTCCAGATCGTGCAAAGCCGCGACATTACCACCCTGTCGCTTGGAACCGAAGCTGAGCGGATCCGGCTTCAGGAATGGCGCGATCTGCTGGACCATTACGCCGGGGTGGATCCGGACAAGCCGCTGCTGGAACAGGATGAGATGTCCGAAGTGCTGCCGCGCCCGACCCCGCTGTCTTTCTCGCTGATGGGCAGCCTCTGGGCGCCGGGCGGCAGCGTCGATCTGGCCTGCCGCGCCTTGAGCGTCCCCTATAACCTGCCGGAAGGCCGGGCGGGTCATCTGGTGAACCTCTTTGGCAAGACCTACGTCGATGTCGGCCTAAAAGAGCAGATGACGCTGAAACTGACCGCCGCCAAGGCCAAGCAGCTGCGCAGGCAGGCCCGCCCGATGATCACCCGCATGCGCGAGGAGGTGCTGCCCCAGCTCACCGATCAGCTGGCGTTCTGGCAGGCTGTGGACTACACCGCCCTGCCCCGCCAGAAACAGCTTGAGGCGATTGCGACCCTGCGCGATCTCTTTGTCACCGACATCTATGTCGAGGCGGAGAAGGTGAATATTGTCGCTGGCTTTACCATGGGCGAAGCCAGCGCCGCCGCCGCAGGCGATCCGGCCCTGCGCGCCCACCTGATGCACGCCGAACTGCCCCACGCCCCGTCCAGCCTACTGGCCTCCTGTACCGGTGCCAATGCAGAAACCCATGCGCAGTTGCTGATGGGGCATCGCTCGATCTTTGATTACGAACTGTCGGCACCCCGCTATAGCGAAGCGCCCGGCCTGCTGGCCTCCCTGCTCGACAGTTCGGTTGAGCCGATCAGCGGCACCGTGGCCACTCCGGCAAACC
The DNA here is from genome assembly GCF_048056015.1 of Phaeobacter sp. JH20_37. Lineage (NCBI taxonomy): Bacteria > Pseudomonadati > Pseudomonadota > Alphaproteobacteria > Rhodobacterales > Roseobacteraceae > Phaeobacter > Phaeobacter sp. JH20_37. The sequence continues at coordinate 164,942 of NZ_JAYMWW010000001.1, forward strand.
TGCCGGAAGATCTGCGCGACACGCTAGAGCTTGCGATCGCCTATCAGGACCTCAAGGAACAGGCCAAACACGAGGCACTGCGGGTTCTGGCGGAGCTGCGCCGGGCGTTGCTGGCCCTGGGGATCGACACCGAGCTGGAGGATCTGATCTTCTACCTGACCATGGAAGAGATCATGACCGGCGACTGGACCCAACCTGAGCTGCTGAAAGAGCACGCCGCCAGCCGCAAACACGTCGAAGATCTGCGCAAGGCCTCGGCGCCAACCGATGTCAGCCTCACCCTGCGTGACTGCGAGCTGCTCTCGCTCGGCGTGCAGGCGGGGTCCGCTGATGGGCATCTGGGCGGCACCTGTGTCGCCGGCAGCGGCACCGTGGAGGCCCGCGTATTCTGGGTTGAAGACGAAACCGCCATCGGCCCGGAGGTCTTTGACGGGTTTCAGGACGGCGACATCCTGGCATGTCGCATGATCAACCCGGCCTGGCTTCCTTATGTCCAGCGCTCCGGCGCTGTCCTCAGTGAGGTGGGCGGCTGGCTTAGCCATATGGCGATTGTCGCGCGGGAAAAGAACATCCTGATGCTGGTGGCCTGCAAGGGGCTCGACCAGCTGTCCCATGGTGAGCTGATCATGGTTGGCGAGGACGGCTCAATCAACCCGAGCGAGACGCCGGATCTGCAACAGGTCTCGGCCTGATCCACCATCCGTTTTTGCCCCTGCCTGACCCTTCCGGTCTCAAAGGCAGGGGCAGAACATATGTTCCATCTTGCATCTTTTCGCGCAAACGGTCTGAACTGTGGCCATGGACCAGCATCTTGATCCCCGACAGACCCATCGCCTGCTCGACCAGCTGAAGACCGAGATCGACAGCCTGCCCCCCGCCCTCTCGGCGGCGGCGAAATACATCATCGACACCCCCGGCGACTTTGGTCTTGATCCGATCCGTGTCTCGGCGACCAAGGCAGGGGTCAGCGCGAATTCTCTGGTGCGACTGGCCGCACATCTTGGATTTGACAGTTTCGAGGCGTTGCGCGCGCCCTTTCGGGCCGCGCTGACAACCGAGCGTGAGGGCGGATTGGGCCTTGGCTGGCTCGATCGGCTGGAACAGGCTCCCGAAACCACCCGCCACGGTCGCATCGCCCGCAATGAGGTGAACATCGTCGCCCGCTCGCTGCGCCTGATGACCCCCGGGCGCACTGCGGCCATCGTTGCGGCGCTGACCTCGGCGCGACGATGCTATGTTACTGCAACCCGCGCCAGTTACGCATTGGCCTATTACTTCCACTACGTCGGACGAATGGCCTTGCCGGGGCTTGATCTGGCGCCGCGCCACATGAGCACCGCCGTGGACGAGCTGATGGATATCGGCGCCGGGGACTGCCTGATTGCCATGACCTTCGCGCCATATTCATCGGAGACGCTGCAGGCGCTGAGACAGGCGCGCAACAAAGGCGCGACGCTGATCCTCATCTCAGATAGCGAGGTAATCGCGCCCGGATTGCAGCCCGACCACCTGCTGCTGGTGGCCGACAATACGCTGCATCCTTTTGGTGGCTATGGCGGCGCGATGGCAGTGCTTGATTGTCTGCTGACCCATCTGGTCGATGCCGGAGGAGAGGCGGCGCAGGACAGGTTCCGCACCTACGAGACCCTGCGGGAAGACACCGGCGCCTATTGGCGCGGCGGCAAATTGCCAAAGGTCCCGAAATAGCCCGCTTCAGAGCCTGATCGGCCGGTCAGAGCCGCAGGTCGGACTGGTCCGGCGTCAGCACATACTTCAGATCGTACAGCAGCGCATGGTCCCGACCCAAGGCCCGGATCTGCGCGGCCCCCATATCGCGGAATTCCTGATGGGCCACCGCCAGAACCAAACCGTCATAGGCCCCTGGCTGCGGAGTTGTCACCAGATTGACGCCGTATTCCTGCCGCGCCTCATCTGGATCGGCATGGGGGTCATGCACATCCACCGTCAGACCGTATTCCTCAAGGCAGCGCACCACGTCGATTACCCGTGTATTGCGCAGATCGGGGCAGTTTTCCTTGAAGGTCAACCCCATCACAAGGACCCGCGCATCGGCAATGGCCATCTTGCGTTTCAGCATGGATTTGACCATCTGGCTCGCCACATAGGCTCCCATGCCGTCATTCAGCCGCCGCCCTGCCAACAGGATCTCGGGGTGATAGCCCAGCTGCTCTGCCTTGTGGGTCAGGTAATAGGGGTCGACCCCGATACAATGGCCCCCGACCAGACCCGGACGAAAGTTAAGGAAGTTCCACTTGGTTCCGGCAGCACGCAGCACTGCTTCGGTATCAATATCCATGCGGTTGAAAATCTTGGCCAGCTCATTGATCAGAGCGATGTTGATATCGCGCTGGCTGTTCTCGATCACCTTGGCCGCTTCGGCGACGCGGATGCTCTCGGCCTGGTGGGTGCCCGCCGTCACGATCTCACGGTAGAGCGCATCGACACGCGCCGCAATTTCAGGCGTTGAGCCGGAGGTCACCTTGACGATATCCGGCAGACGCCGCGTCTTATCGCCGGGATTGATCCGCTCGGGGCTGTAGCCTGCAAAGAAATCGCGATTGAATTTCAGCCCGGACACGCGCTCCAGAACCGGGACGCAGTCCTCCTCGGTGGCGCCGGGATAGACCGTGGATTCATAGATCACCAGATCGCCGGGTTTGAGCACGCCACCAACCGTTTCAGACGCCCGCAGCAGTGGCGTCAGATCCGGGCGACGGCTGCTGTCGATCGGTGTTGGAACGGTGACGATAAAGATCGTGCAATCGGCAATCTCTGCCGGGTCGCTGGTCAATGTCAGATGCGACGCAGCCGCCAGCGCCTCGGCGCTGATCTCGCGGGTATTGTCCTGCCCTGAGCGCAGCGCCGCAATCCGGTCGTCGCTGATGTCAAAGCCCACTACCGGGCGCGATCGGCCAAATTCCACCGCCAGCGGCAGACCGACATAGCCAAGCCCGATCACGCAAATCCGTTCTGTCCCGCTCATACCGCCGCCTCAATGGTCTTTGTCTGCCCGATTGCCTTTCATAAGGGGCGGCGGCGCCAGGTTTCAACCTCATCTGGCCAGATCCCTCCCGAAACCGGGAGAGATCCACTCTTTGGGCCAGTTCAGAAGCGCAGCGACAGGCAGGACATGCCGCCATCCAGCTTGGCGCACTCGGTATTGCTGATCTGAACAACCTCATAGCCTTCGCGATCCAGCATCTCGGCGGTGCGCGGGAAACCTGCCGCCATGATCACCAGATTGTTGTAGCGGATGGCATTGGCCGCAGCCTCTTCGCCCTCGGCGACATGCAGCACGCGGTAGCCCTCAAAACAGCCCGATGCGTCCAGCCGTTTGGTGGCAAGGATGGTCTCACCATCCATCAGCGAACAGTCGGTCTTGAAATGCAGCACGCCCTCTGGCGTGAAAACCTCGCGCAGGCTGTGGCCCCAGTCAGACACGATCTCTGCCAGTTCCACCACGCCGGCCGCATCGGTCCGCGCTGAACGACCGACAAGGATTTCGCGGTCCGTCACAAGAATGTCGCCGCCTTCGATAAAGCCGGGGCCGTTGATTTCGCGCAGCTCGCCGTAGCATTGCCGCAGGGTCGGTGCCATCTCGGCCACCTCCCCCAGACGTGACGGCGCGCCGGGGCGCATCAGAACCGCGCCCTTGGGCAGGCAGAGGGCGGTGTCCTCAACAAACACCGCATCGGGAAAGGCCTCGAGCGGCGGCAGCTCGATCACCTCGGCGCCCGTGCTTTTCAGTGCGGCAACATAATCGGCATGAGCGGCCAGCATCCGGTCCAGATCGGGCGTACCGATATCCTCGGCCCGCAGGCCGTCGGTGATACTGGACGCGGGACGGCGGGTGATGGCGCGGGAGAATTCATATGTTGGGTTTGTCATGTCTCAGTCCTTTGTAGCCTGTGTCGGCACGTATTTGGGCGTGATGATCTCGATGATGCTGGGGCCTGCCTGCGCGGCGCGGTCTTTGATGGCCGCGGCAACCTCTTGCGGATCGGCGGAAACCGCCCGATGCAAGATCCCGAAGGACCGCGCCGCCGCAGCGAAATCCGGCGGTGTCGGATCACAGCCCACCACAGCCACGCCCACCTCCTGCATTGACCGGGCAATTTCCTGATAGCCGTGGTTGTTCCAGACGATGAACGTGATCGGCAAGGCTTCATCCACGGCTGTCATGATCTCGGGCAGGGAAAACTGTGCGCCACCATCGCCGACGATACAGATAACCGGCGTCTGCGGTGCCGCAACGGCGGCGCCGATCGCGGCCGGAATGCCATAACCAAGCGCACCATAGCCGGTGGCCGCATTGAACCAGCCCCCTGGGCGGTCATGATCGTAGTAGAGATTGCCCGCATAGATCGGTTGCGCAGAATCGCCAACGATGATTGCCCCCGGAACTGCTGCGCGCAGCGCATTCAGCACCTCGACCTGCGCGCGGTAACCCTCGCCGATTTCCTCCCAGGCTGCCGCGCGGGTCAGACCCGCCTGTGTGAGGCCCCAGTCGCCGGAGGGGCTGGCAACTGACGGCAGATCGGCGAGAACCGCAGAAAGAACATCCGCCACATCCGCATGGATCGCCAGCTCAGCCGGGTGTCGGGCCAGCTGCTCAGCGCAGAGATCAACCCGTATCAACCCCGGCATCTGTGGCATCACTCCGCTGGCATACATATCGTAATCGGTCGGCCCCAGCTCGGTTCCCAGCGCCAGCACCATATCCGCCGTCTCGATCAGCCCCCGCACCGAGGCGAGGCTGGGGCTTGCGGGCACCGACAGCGGATGATCAAACAGCACCCCACGCGCATTAACGGTCTGGATCACCGGCGCGCCCAGATGCTGCGCCAGCTGGCGCAACTGATCGGCGCAGAACCGCGCGCCTCCGCCTGCCAGGATCACCGGGCGCTGTGCTGTCGACAGGCGCTGCTTGATTGCGGCCAGATCCGCGGCGGACGGCCCTGCCCTGTTCACATCAGTTGCCGACGACTGGCCGGTTTGGACCGCCGCCGCCCCTGCAACATCCAGCGGAACCTGCAGATGGGTCGGACCCGGGCGTGACAACGCGCTGCCGTCAACCGGTGCAAAAACCTGATCGAGCGCCCGCGCCAGACCCTCCGGCGCCGCCACATGCTCGGACCTCAGCGCAACCAGCTGCGCCAGCGCATGTTGATCCGGCAGCTCGTGCAGATGGCCCAGCCCCTGACCGAGAGAGCCGCTCGCGTTGACCCCGGATATCACCAGCATCGGCACCGAATCCGCCCGCGCCTGCGCCATCGGCGTCAGCGTATTGGTCAGCCCCGGTCCGGTGATCACAAAGGCCACACCCGGTCGGCCGGAAACCCGCGCATAGCCATCGGCCATGAACCCGGCCCCCTGCTCGTGACGCGGTGTGATATGGCGCAGGTCCGAGAGCGCCAGCCCACGGTAAAGCTCTACCGTATGCACACCGGGAATGCCGAAAACATGGCGCACGCCCCGTGTTGCCAGCGCCTCAACCAGCGCTTCGCCGACGGTGTGCGGTGCCGCGTCTTGGGCGGGCCTGCTCATGCCACCTCCGCCGATCGCTGGCTGGCATGATCGACGATCCGCGTCAGCGCGCGGTCAAATGCCTCATCCTCAATCGTCAACGCCACCCGGACCCAGCTCCGCAGACTGTCACCAAAAGAGGATCCCGGCATCACCGCAACCCCACCCCGTCTGAGCAGATCCTGCGCATAGGCATCGCCATCCATACCGGTGGCCGAGACGTCAATCATCGCAAACATACCTGCCTGCGGGCTGTGAACCTGCAATGCCGTGTCGCGGTGCAGCCGCTCTGCCAGTTTCGCCGCACGTATGGCAAATCGCCTGCGCATCCCCGCCGCCACCGGTGATCCGTCGCGCACGGCCTGCTCGGTCATATCCGCGATGAAGGGCTGGTTACCAAACAGCATTGTTTCCGACAGCGGCAGCAAGCCGTCGCAGAAGGCTTTACTGGCAATGCACCAGCCACTGCGGAATCCGGGTGCGGCATGGGATTTGGAAATCGAGGAGACAACGATCACCCGCTCCGAGAAGGCCGCCCGCGCCAGCGGCGAGACAAACTCCGCCGCTTCAAACACCAGCTGTTCGTAGACCTCATCAGAGATGATCCATAGATCATGCGCCTCGGCCAGTCGTCCAATCGCATCAAGGTCCTCAACAGTCAGAATTGACCCGGTCGGATTATGCGGTGTCGTCAGCAGAATAGCGCGACTGCGCGGCGTGATTTTCTCGGCGATATCATCGGCCTGCATCCGAAAACCATGCTCGGCCCGAAGCGCTACGGGCACCATATCGGCACCGCTTGCCCGGATTACTCCTTCGTAGGTGGCATACATCGGATCGCCGACCAGAACCTCGTCCCCGTGCTGGGCCACACCCATCAGCACCGCATAAAGCGCGGTCTGCGTGCCGGGAAAACACAGGACGTTATCCAGCCCTATAGGCCGCCCCGTGCTGGCGCTATAACGCGCAGCAAGCGCCTGGCGCAGGTTGGCTTCACCACGACCGTCCGAATAACCGGTCCGGCCAGACACCATCGCAGTGCTGGCGGTACGCATCAGCACATCCGGGGGCGGCACGTCAGGTTCGCCGATGGTCATTTCGATGATATCGGCCCCCGCGGCGATCATCTCCCGCGCGGTCAGATGCACAGCCCATTTGGCCCCGCCAAGCCCCGCAAGCCGCTTGGTCACATCGGTCATTCTCATGGCTCTTCCGCCTTATGCTGCAAATTCAGTCCCAGAATTGCGCTGACGGATTCCAATCCGATGGCAGGCAATTCCCCCTCGTCGAAGGCCTCCGGCAAGGCACCGCCCTCCATCCATAGCCCGTCGATCACCGCGTTGCAGGCCACCGCAAGATGATGCAGCCGCGCCGTATCCACCGGCCGCCCTGCCTCGTTCAGCGCGGCGGCGATCAGCTCGCCCAGCTTGTCGCGGAAATAATCATAGGTGCGCTGGTGGATCTGCCGCATGTCGGGATCCTGCTGCACCTTGTTCAAAAACCCAGCCCAAAGCGCCACGGCGGTCGGCTCTACAACGGGCGGGCGCAGCGATGACTCGACGAACCCCGCCAGACGCGACCGGGCGTCGCCTTCGATCCCGGCGATCGGCGCATAGGTGAGATCGCTGATGGTGACCATATGGTGTTCATAGGCCGCGGTCATCAGCTCTTCCTTGGAGGAGAAATAGTGTCGGATCAGCCCCTGGGTCACATTCGCCCGCTCGGCTATGTCGCGCACGGTGGCACCGCGCACGCCTTTTTCGGCCACCAGCTCCAGCGTTGCGGCAATCAGCGCGTCCTTGCGCTCCTCTGCGGTCGCACGCTTAAACTTCCGGCGTTCACCTGACACGGGCTCTCCAATGGCTGAATGGTTGCTGGGATGCAGTAATTATACACTTGCATAATTACGCCAAGTCAGCCTTACTACAAGCCGAAATATGAGGACAATAGAAAATGCCCGATCCGGCTGCCGCTGGCCCTGCCCCGCATTCAACAGCCCCAGTCCCCGCGTCGGATGCCGGTGCCGCGAACATCCGGGCCACGGAACGGACCGAGGCGATCCGGGTGAGCGACCTGCACAAATCCTTTGGGTCTCTGGAGGTCTTGAAGGGTGTCTCCCTGACCGCCCGACAGGGCGATGTGGTGGCGATTATCGGTGGCAGCGGGTCCGGCAAATCCACCATGCTGCGCTGTATCAATTTTCTGGAAACACCCAATTCCGGCGAAATCGTCATCGCGGGCGAAACCATCGCCATGCGCCCCGATGGAAGCCCCGCCGACCGCCGCCAGATCGAACGTATCCGCACCCGGCTGGCGATGGTCTTTCAGCAGTTCAACCTGTGGACCCATCGCACCCTGCTGGAAAACGTGATCGAAGTGCCGGTTCATGTGCTGAAAGTGCCCCGGTCGCAGGCCATCACCCGCGCCCATGAGCTGCTCGCCCGCGTCGGGCTTGGTGACAAGGCGGATGCCTTTCCCGCTTTTCTGTCCGGCGGCCAGCAGCAGCGCGCCGCCATCGCCCGCGCCCTTGCCGTGGATCCCAGCGTGATGCTGTTTGACGAGCCGACATCCGCATTGGACCCCGAATTGGTGGGCGAAGTGCTGACGGTCATCCGCGATCTGGCGGCCGAAGGGCGCACCATGCTGCTGGTCACCCATGAGATGAAGTTCGCCCGCGAGGTTGCCAACCATGTTGTCTATCTCTTTGAGGGCCGCATCGAAGAGCAGGGCCCGCCGGCCGAAGTCTTCGGCAATCCAAAGTCGGAGCGGCTCAAACAGTTCCTCAGCTCAGTCGGATGATTTCGCCATTCGAACAAACAAATAACAAAACAGGGAGACAGTCATGTCCATGAAATCAAACCTCAAACGCACAGCTCTTGCCGCGACTCTGCTGGCGGCTACCGGGGCAATTGCCCAGGCCGAACCGGTGAAGATCGGCGTCGCCGCAGAACCCTATCCGCCATTTGCCTCGCTGGATTCATCCGGCCAGTGGGTGGGCTGGGAAATCGACATTATCAATGCCGTCTGCGCTGCCGCCGAACTGGACTGCGTGATCACGCCGGTTGCCTGGGATGGCATCATACCCTCCCTCACCGGCCAGCAGATCGACGCCATCATGGCCTCCATGTCGATCACCGAAGAGCGGTTGAAAACAATTGATTTCTCCGACCCCTACTACAACACCCCGGCGGTGATTGTCGCCGACAAATCCATGGACATCGAGCCGACCCCGGACTCGCTGGCGGGCAAGGTGATCGGCATTCAGGCCTCTACAATTCACCAGACCTATGCGCAGGAATACTTCAAAGATTCCGAACTGCGCGTCTACCAGACCCAGGACGAGGCCAATCAGGATCTGTTTGCCGGCCGTATCGACGCCACCCAGGCCGATAGCATCGCAATGGCCGATTTTGTCGGTTCGGACGCGGGCAGCTGCTGTGAGATCAAGGGCGCGGTGGCCAATGACGAGGCGATCCTCGGCAAAGGCGTCGGCGCGGGCGTGCGCAAAGGCGAAGCCGATGTTCTGGCAGCCCTGAACAAAGGGATCGCCGCTATCCTGGCCGATGGCACCCATGCCGATATCACCTCGAAGTATTTCACGACCAGCATCTACTCCGAGTAAGGACATAACGTGACCGGACTCCTCGACCTGTTTGGTCTGGCCGAGAGCGCGCAGCTGTTGTCGCTCTCGCCGCCGGGATGGGGGGGCAACCTGTTACGGGGCCTCGCCAATTCGCTTCAGATCGCTTTTGGCGCATTTGGCATGGGGCTAATTATCGGGCTTTTCGGGGCCTATGGAAAACTCTATGGCGGGCCGATCCTGCGGGATCTGCTCGCCATTTACACCACCGTGATCCGCGCCGTTCCCGAACTGGTGCTGATCCTGATCCTCTATTATGTCGGCACCGATCTGATCAACAGGCTGGCCGCCGGCCTCGGCTATGGCCGGGTCGAAATCAGCGGCGTTGTGGCAGGCATCTGGGTGCTTGGCATTGTGCAGGGTGCCTATGCGACCGAAGTCCTGCGCGGCGCCATCAAGGCGGTACCGCCGGGCCAGATTGAGGCCGCCCGGTCATATGGCATGCCTGCTTTCATGACCATGCGCCGGGTTACCATCCCGGCCATGATGAGTTTTGCAACGCCAGGGCTGGCCAACCTGTGGCTGATCGCGACCAAGGACACCGCCCTGCTGGCCATCGTTGGCTTTGCCGAGCTGACCTTGGAAACCCGGCAGGCCGCCAGCAGTACGCGGGCTTATTTCACTTTCTTCCTCGCGGCTGGGGCGCTTTACCTGATGGTAACCCTCTGCTCTGGCGTGATTTTCAACTGGATTGAACGTTGGGCCAGACGTGGGCAGCCCTCCCTGCGGGAGACCCGCCAATGAGTGTGCTGAAACCTCTGATGCAGCCTCACCGGCTTGTCCTCATGGCGCTATTCGCAGGCCTGATTGTCTGGTGCGCAGTTTCCCTGCGCTGGGACTGGATTCCAGCCTATGCGCCGCTCGCGCTCCAAGGGCTCTGGACGACGATCTGGATCCTGGTGGTAACCAGTATCCTCGGATTTGCGCTGGCGGTACCGCTTGGCCTCGCCCAGGCGGTTGGCCCCTGGTATCTGTCGGTTCCCGCACGGGCTTTTTGCACCGTCATTCGCGGCACGCCGCTGCTGTTGCAGATATGGCTGCTCTATTATGGGCTGGGATCGCTGTTCCCGCAGTTCCCGTGGATCCGGTCCAGCGAGCTGTGGCCCTATCTGCGGCAAGCCTGGCCATATGCGGTGCTGGCCCTGACCCTGTCTTATGCAGGCTATGAGGGCGAGGTGATGCGCGGGGCCTTCTCAGGCGTTGCCAAGGGCCAGCTGGAGGCCGCCAAGGCCTACGGTATGCCACGCGGCACCATGTTCCGCCGGATCTGGCTGCCACAGGCGGTGCGCAACGTCCTGCCAACGCTTGGGGGCGAAACCATCCTTCAGCTGAAGGCGACACCGTTGGTGGCCACGATCACGGTTCTGGACATCTACGCGGTTTCCTCGCGGGTGCGGTCTGACACGTTTATCGTCTATGAGCCGCTGCTGCTACTGGCGCTTGTCTATATGGTGATTGCCGGGCTGATCACCCTCGCCTTCAAACGGTTTGAGGACCGGATCCCGCAGCGGCAATAATCACCCGCCCAGCAAGATCAAAGAGCCCCCAGGTGCCGCCTTGGGGGCTTTTCCATGTGCCTGCCGGTCCGGTTCACAGGCATCTAGGACAGGATGGTCAGCTGCTCCACATCCCCGTCGATATCGTGACAGGCCGCCAGCAGCCGCTCCTGCAGATGTGAGGTGACGTAATTTCCGTGAAACCGACTTGGCGCGCGTAGGATCAGACGGCCCCCTGCCCTGCTCTCCCGCGTCAGCGCCTGTATCCAGGCAGCGTAAATGGCCGGGTCCTCCTGGTGCAGGACCGCCTTCGCGAGGCTCCACTCGCTGCCGTCGCTGATATCAGGTGCGGGCGCGGTTGTTCCGGTCATCAGCGGCACCACGTTTTTCTCCGGCTCATCGCTGCCACGCATCCGGTGATCGAAATCTGGTCCGACAGCGGCCCAGCAGCTGCGGGTGTCGTCTAGGATCCGCTCCAGATCAAAACCGTATTCCGTTACCCGCCCCCGCGCGCCCTGCCGTTTCACCACCAACCAGCCGAGTGCGCGCAGCTTGGCCATCTCGCGTTTCACCGTGCGTTCGTCGACGGACCACATGCGGGCAATCTCGCGCTGGCCGACTGCCAGCTCATTGCGTTGCCAGTTGTAGCGCGCGGTCATCAGCGTCATGAACCGCAGAACCAGTCGCTGCGGCCCCTTCTCCAGAGATAGGGCATAGGTCCCCATTGCGGTGAGGATATCGTATTTCAGTGCCGCGGCCTGACGCCCGACGGGTTTGCTGGCAAGCATGGCTGCCCTCTTGTCTCCATCCGATGGTGGATGGCTGCCTCTGTCGTCTCATGTTTGCCACGAGATCCTGTTGGGTTCATTGTCGGACCGGGTGGCCCGTGGGTTGCGCTGCGTCGCAACTCTGGGTCCTTTTGATCCGAACTCAACGTTCTTTGGTTGGTTTATCTGATTTGCGTCCAGCGATACGATTCTGTCAAGAGCGCTGTTGCCCGAGGGGCTGTTCCAATTCCATTTTTGAATCAAAAATAGGTATTCATGGTATTGGGTGACAGGTAGGCTGTCCCCTATTGATCGAAAAATGTCCCCCAATATGCTGGGGCAGCTCTGGGCGCGTCCCCCTATATCAGGGTCGAATATCCAGAAAACCCGTCAGCGGCGCGGGAGCCCGACCGAATCGCAATCGCCCGATAAACAAAGGGTATTACCGCGCTATTCCTGTCGACGTCCCCACGGGGACAGGACGCTTATTCCTACGATAATAGGTTTTGCGTTTTTTGCAAATTCGGCGTAAACGAGTTTCTAGGTAGAAAAAGCGTCCGCTTGGTGAATAAGGCCGCACTACAGAGATCGAGGAGCAGAGATGTTTACCCATCAAGACCTGGCGAATATGCAGGCACAATCCCTGAAAATGCAGAGTTGGATCCGGCAGCAGACCTTCTCTCCCAAGATGGAAAAGACGCTGAGGCGCTTCTCCAGCTGGGAGGTGGCCGAGCTGATCTTCAAGGTGAACCAGTCCACGCTGCGTGGACGGCTGGCGGCCGATCCCAGCCTGCCCCAGGGCCATGTCGAGGAAGACGGGCGTCAGCGTTGGTATTCGCTTGAGGAAATCAATGAGCTGCGCCGTCGGCTGAAGGTGAACCGCAAATCGCTGATGCCGGAGCGACCGGCGGGCAAGCGGGCCTTGCGGGTGGCCATTTCCAACTTCAAGGGGGGGGCGGGCAAATCGACCGTAGCGCTGCATTTTGCCCATGCCGCCGCCTTGGACGGTTATCGTGTGCTCTGTGTTGACTTTGATCCGCAGGCCACCCTGTCCCATTCGATGGGGCTGAGCGATGTGACCGAAGATTATACGGTCTGGGGCATCATGGCGCGGGACCTCGTGCGTGAGACCGAACGGATGAACGCCAGTGCGCGCGGCGCCGAGTCCGGCGCCGCCCTGCCCGAGCGGCGCCTGCCAGAAGCGATCACCGGCATGGGCTTGCAGGATCTTCGGATCAGCGATTTTGTAAAGCCGACGAGCTGGCCCACGATTGATGTGATCCCCAGCTGCGCCAATGCCGCCTTTGTCGAATTTGCATCGGCGCAGTACCGCCATCTCAATCCGGAATGGTCCTTCTTTGCAGCGGTGTCGCGTTATCTCGATCAGTTGCCGTCGGACGATTACGACATGATGATCTTCGACTGCCCGCCGGCCATTGGCTATCAGTCTATGAATGCGGTCTTCGCCGCCGATATGCTCTATATCCCGTCAGGTCCCGGATATTGGGAGTATGACTCCACCACCTCGTTCATCGGCCAGCTCTCCGAGGCGCTTGAGGATCTCTCGGCGTTCAACGGGGTTGTCCCTGCGGGGACGTTCAGCCTGCCGAAGGTGTTTCAGGAGGTCCGGTTCCTGCTCACCCGCTATGAATCCGGCAATGACCTGCACCGCGCCATGCGCGATGCCTTCGTCAAGGTCTTTGGCGACCGGATGACGGAACATCCGATTGAGATGACTCGAGCGGTGGAACAATCCGGGCGCTTCCTCAGCTCGATTTACGAAATCGACTACCGGGATATGACGCGCGAGACCTGGCGACGGGCGCGCGCGTCTTTTGACCAGGCCTATATGGAGTTCAAGGGCAACGCCCTGACCGCATGGGCCCAGCTGGAGGATGAGGCATGAGCAAGCGCAGAATGTTCGACATCGATTTTCCGTCGGATCCCACCCCCGCCACGCCCGAGGCAGCCTCCCCTGCCCCGGTGGACCCGCACCCCGGCGCCCCCGCGCTTGAGACGAAGTCGGCGTTCCGTTCAGGCGAGGCGCGCCGTGGCCCGATGGCCACCGCCATCAGCGAAAACGCCGAAGCGCTGCGGACACGGGCGGAGGTCGAGCAGAATATCCGGGCAGAGAACGATCGCCTGGCGCATGAATTCGTCCGGCTGAAGACGCTTGGTCTGGTGGTCGATCGGATCCCGCTGGATCTGATTTCGACCAGCAAGCTGATCCGCGATCGCGCCGTCAACCGGGATCCTGAGCTGGAGGAGTTGAAGGAGTCGATCCGCGATCTTGGTCTGTCCAATCCGATCCGGGTGGAAGAGGACGGCGAGGGGTATCAGCTGGTACAGGGCTTCCGGCGACTGTCGGCCTATCGCGCGCTTTACGAGGAAACGGGAGAGGAACAGTTCCGCCTGATCCCGGCCGGACTGGTGGCGCGGGGCGAGACGCTACAGGGTCTGTACCGGCGAATGGTGGATGAAAACCTGGTGCGCCGGGATATTTCCTTTGCCGAAATGGCGCAGCTCGCGCTCTCCTATTCGCAGGATCCAGAGACGGATTCAGACTCTGTAGAAGACTCTGTTGCGCTGCTTTATGCCTCAGCCGGGCGTCAGAAGCGCAGCTACATTCGCCACTTTGCAGAGCTGCTGGAACTGATTGGAGAAGAGCTGTCCTATGCCGAGGCGATCCCCCGTGCATTAGGGCTGGATCTGAAGAAGCACCTGCTGGAGAACCCGGCCACGCTTGAGCCGCTGCGGCAACGCCTAAGGGAGCGGAGTTTTTCGAGCGCTGAGGAAGAGCTGGCCGTGTTGCGGCAGGTGCTCAAGGCCCCTGCATCGGATGTTAAGGAGGCCAGTACCAGCCAGCGCGCCGGCATGGCCAAGACCACGCTGCGCTGTTCTGTCCCTGCGGGGACGGTGCGGTGTCTGGCGCGGGACGGGCGGATTGAAATGGCGATGGAGCGTGATTTCTCGGCGGTTGACCAGCGTCGGCTTGAGGCCGCGATCACGGCTTTCTTTGATGCTCTGGACGGGGATCAGACCTAGCGCTGAGCTGGCCGACACGACGGTATCAATGAGGCTGTCCCTGCGGGGACGGCCTTTTTTTGAGCCAGGCTTCAGATGGGTGGATTGTCATTGATCATGCTCGCCGCGCTGCTGAAGGGAGCAGAGCATTATCATTGTCCCTGCGGGGACACCCGCCACGCCGCAAGTGCTGGTGAGATGACGCTCGTTGGCGCATCGGGGGGTGTGCTGTCCGGTGACTTCGTGGCTGTCGCTCCGGTGGCTCTTGCATGCTGCGCAATTCGACTAAAAAGCAACCCTCTAAAACTGGTCTTGAGTTTGCGTTAAACTGTCTGAATGGGGCATTAATGGGCGATAATTAAGGCACAATCCTGCCATCGTTCGCCCCGACAACCAAACCAAAGGCATGGCCGTTTTCCGCGGCACCAAGGTTTGGAGTGATCGACATGGCATCAACAGACAGCGCGCAGGCAGCAACGACACCGGCGCTGGACCTGCGGGTCCCCGGCGAGATGCGTGACAGCGACGACTGGCTGGTGTCGACATGGAATGCCGGTCAATCGCGCGACACCACGTGGTCACAGGATAATGTCCAGATCAACAGTGACGGCGCGGTTGAGCTGCATCTGACGTCGGACAATGGCGTTGGAGAGCGGCTTTTCACCGGTGGTGAAATCCAGTCCGAAGCGGCCCATGAGACCGGCATCTGGAGCTGGACTGCACAGGCGCCGCAGATGCAGGATGGCACGGTCTTTGGGATGTTCCTCTATCAGGAGGACTATCGGAACGATCGCTGGCTGGAGTTCGATTTTGAATTCGTTGGCGCCAATACCCGTCAGGTTCAATTGAGCATCCATATGGAGGCGGAGGATGGCAGCCGCGTGCGGCTGGCCGATGGCCCTGCGGGGCCGCTGGTCGTTGATCTTGGGTTCGATGCCGCCGAGGGGATGCATACCTATGAAATCGAATTGACCGGCACCAGCGCGATTTTCCGCGTAGATGGAGAGGTGCGCGCCGATCTCAGTGGGGCTGATATGCCGGGTGGGCTTTGGTACTCCGGGGCGGTCAAGAGCTTTGCTGACCTTTGGGCGGTGTCCGACAATCAAACTGCTTGGGCCGGAACACCTGACCCGGATGCGCCGCCGCTGGTCGCGGTGATTGCGGATGTGTCCCTGCCGGGACAGGAAGATCCCGCCGAGCCGGAGTTCGACAGCGAACAGCGTGGCACGGAGCAGGCAGAGGATCTGTTCGGCGGCGCTGGTGCAGATCTGATCCACGGTGGCGATGGTGCGGATCAGCTGGTGGGCAATCGTGGTTCGGATCACCTCTATGGTGACAAGGGGCAGGACATCCTGCGCGGCAAGGACGGAGATGATTTCCTGTTTGGTGGTCGCGGCCGGGATCGTCTGGCGGGAGGCGGGGGTGACGATCAGCTTGACGGTGGGATCGGTCGTGATCAGCTGCGCGGCGGGGGCGGCGCGGATGTTTTTATCTTCCGCCAGGGCGGGACGCCGGACCGGGTCAATGATTTCTCCCTGTCCCAAGGGGACGTTCTGGATCTGACGCGGTTCAATCTGGATGGTGCGGATCAGCTGCGCTGGCTTGATGGTGAGCGTGGGCGTGGTACGCGCGATCTGTTGCAGGCCGAGGGCGAAGATGGCTGGGTGAATGTTGCGGTGATCGATGACCGGGCGGATGCGCTGACACTGGATCTGCTGATAGCTCAGGATGCGATCCTGTTCTAGACATATGTGTACATTAGTGGGCTACCTTGTTACCGCAGCCCAGCTCTCCCAAGGCAGGCTGTCACGGCCCAGCAGGGCGGGAAGTTGGCGCAGATCCTCCGCGAAACAGCTGCGCAGGTCTTCGATATCGCTGTCGCGCAGGGGCGGCACCACATCACGCATGTTCTGGCTGTTGGCACGCAGCACTGTGGAAACCGGCTTGGTGGATTTTAGCCGGGCCAGGCTATCCTCCAGCCCGGCTTTGCGCAGTTGATCACCACCAGCACGAAGCAGGCTGCGAAGTGCAGGGAGCCGGGCGCGGTCGCTTTCGTTTCGTCGCTCATGCAGCACCGGAGAGCTGTGGCTATCGTCGAGCCCGGCAAAACGATAGACAGTCTGGGCAGCCGCGACCGGATCGGCGCTGATTTCCTCTGCCAGCAGTACCAACACGCGATCATGGCCGAGGGTGTCGAGCCAGCGCCCCAGATGGCGGCTGTAGAGCCCCTGTTCCAGATAGGCCGGATTGTTCGCCAGCCCGTCGTGGAAGGGCAGGGGAGGAATATGGCCCTTGATCACCTCATGCAGGTGGTTGGAATAGGCGCGGGTGACCGGATCGCGCAGCAGGCAGATCACCTTGATGTTCGGATCAAAGGCATTCAGCCGGTCGGGGCAGCGCGGGTCATAGAAATATGAGGGCGATGCCTCAAATCTCACCGTCTTGTCCGCGCCATGGCTGAAATGGCTGCGATACCATTGATAGCCGCGATCGAAATAGGCACTGAAGAAATCCAGTTCCTTGGGATCCGATACGGCGGCATCAGGATGGGCACCGAGGGCCGCGTGAATGAAGGTGGAGGCGCATTTCTGTGCGCCAATACCCACCAGCGTCGGACCAGCCTGTGCCGCGCTGTTACCGGATGGCGCAAGGGGGGGCGTGGTCATGGCGGGTCTTTCCTGTCGGCGTGGCGATTGCGGCGGTACTGAGCGCCAGTCTTAGCACCTCGGATCGGCGGTGCCACGGGAAATGACCCCGTGCATTCCGTCAAACGCCGCTGCCCGGCATCTGGCCTCACCCTGCGGGGACATGCTAGATATGCCGGGAGAAGAGTGGGCAGCATCATGCAGGAACCGGCAGGGCAGGGGCGGATGATTTCGATCATCATGGCCAATCATCAGGGCGCGCCATATTTGCCGGACGCGCTGCGGTCGGTGGCGTCGCAGACCCATGCCGACTGGGAGTTGATCGTGGCTGACGACGGGTCCAGTGACGGATCGGTGGATATCCTGCGAGAGGTTGCACGCCAGGACCCCCGCGTGCGGGTGCTGCTGCATGAAACACCCAGCGGTCCTGCTGCCGCCCGCAATCGGGCGCTGGCGGCGGCCCGTGGCGATTGGCTGGCAATCTGCGATTCCGATGACATAATGCACCCGGACCGGTTGCGGCGCCTGCTGGCCGCGGCAGAGGCGCTGGATGCGGATGCGGTTGCGGATGACATGGTGCATTTCGCGACGGAGCCGCTGGCTGGTCCGCGCAGCGTTCTTGGCAGTGATGCGCCGGAGGTGCCGCGACAGATCGGGCCTGCGGATATGCTGCGGGTGCCGGAACCGGGCACGTCTGGTGCGCAGCTGGGCTATCTGAAGCCCCTGATCCGCCGTCAGGCGCTGGCGGCCTTGCGTTATGATGAGGCGCTGACGATCGGCGAGGATCAGGATTTCTATCTGCGATTGCTGTTGCAAGGAACGCGTATGTGGCTGCTGCCGGAGGCGCTTTATCTTTACCGCCGACATCCGCATTCCCTGTCACATCGATCGACCCGACGGCAGATTCTTGCGGCGCTTGCTGCGATGGAGGCGTTGACGGGTCAATTGAGTGCATCACAACATATTGAATTAAAACATATTATTGAAGAGAGACGGCAAGTGCTTCAATACCGTCTGGCCTTTGAGACGCTGGCAGAGACGCTGAAACAGCGGCGGTTTGGGGCGGCGCTGCGCCAGATCCTGCGGCATCCTGCGCTGGGGTATCGACTGGTGCAGATCGCCTGGGCGAAGATGCGCAGTATTGGCAGGGGGCAGGGCGGCGGCCAAGCTGGACAGGCCGGTGAGGCTGCGGCGGAGCGGGTCCATCTAATCGGCCCTGCCGATGGGCTGCCGCCGCAGGGAGAGGGTCAACATGTCGTTGTCCCGGACCCCGGCGCCGATGGTGGCCATAGCAGTCTATGGGCGGATCTGTGTTATCGGGCCTCGCGCCGTGTGCTGACTGTGACCTATGGTGACGAGGCCGGGCTATCGGCGGCCTGGCGGATCCCGGCCGCCGCGCATATCAAAGCGCGCGGGGCTGTGGTCTCTGATCTGATGCCGCCGCAGGGCCGCCGGGATGGCTGAGCCGCGCCCGCAGATCTCGGTGATTATGGCCACCCGCAATGCCGCCGCTCATCTGCCGCTGGCGATCCGGGCGGTACTGGCACAGACCATGGCGGATCTGGAGCTGATCATCATTGATGACGCCTCCGACGATGACAGCTGGGCGGTGATCCGTGCGGCTGCGGCCAAGGATCCGCGCATACGGGCGCAACGGCGGCCGCACTGCGGCGGTCCGGCTCGGGCACGTAATGATGCGCTCGGCCTTGCACGCGGGGACTGGGTGGCGATCTGCGACAGTGACGACAGCCAGCATCCCCGGCGATTGGAGTTGATGCTGGCAGCGGCGCGGGATCTGGGGGCCGATGTGGTCGCTGATGACCTGATCCTGTTTTCAGAGCGACCGATGGTGCGGGGAGAAACGATTCTGGGTGGTCATGCGCCGCAGCACGCCCGCGCGCTGACGTTGAAGGATCTGGTTCTGAGCGGGGTTGACCCTCAGGGCATCAGTCACATCGGATACCTTAAGCCATTGATCAGAAATCAGCTTCTTCGTGATCTGCGATACGACCCCGCGCTGCGGATCGGCGAGGATCATGACCTTTATCTGCGTCTTCTGCTGGCGGGTGCGACGATGTGGGTGCTGCCGATGGCGGCCTATCTCTATCGTCGGCACCCGGCGTCGGTTTCGTATCGCAACGTGCCCGAGGATCTGGCGGCACAGATCCATGCGCTGGATGGTCTGGTTGCGCAGGACAGGCGCGAGGAGCTGGCGCTCCACGCGGGCATTCGTCGGCAGGCACTTCTGCGGCGTCAGGCACAGCTGGAACTGGCGCGGGAGGTTCGCAGCGGTCGGCTGGGCCGCGCCGCCTGGCGCGCCGCAATGTGCCGCGATCATTGGCCATGGGTGTTATCCGTCCTGCGCAACCGGCTGGAGCTGAAGCTGGTGGCCGGGATCTCGCGCCTGTGGTGTCGTCCGCAGCGCTGGCGACTGGGCCGTGACGGCAGGGCAGGGGGGAGGAGCCTTCCGACAGACAGCGCAGGCGAACTGGACCTCAGCGCCGCGGCGGCGCCGATCTGGGCGCGCCTGTGCTGCGCCGCCTCGCGCAGGCGCATTGATGCGGAGGTGAGTGATGCCCTGGGCAGGTCTGCCCTGTGGATGGTGCCGACGGTTCGACCCCCAGGGGAGCAGAGCTGCGGTGTTGCCGCAGAGACGCGGGCGGGCGTCGCGGCTGGGCGCGCGGCTGGATTGGCGGAGGGGGAGCAGGTAGCGAGGGATAATGGTGGGCGTTTGAGGCGGCATATGGGACGACATGACACTCACGGTTGAACCACCGCAAGACATCGGGCAGCCGAAGCTGTCTGTGCTGCGGCGCGGAGCTGGTCGCTGGTGGTTGACCCGTGGCCATCTGCGCATGGGTTATCTGATCCTTGCGGCCATGTCGGGTACCGGGGTGGTCTATCGGCTTGGGTTCCAGTCGCCCGGCTGGATGGCGCTCTATGTGCTGACGATCCTGTGGTATCTGCGGGACTGGCGGCAGAGCGCTGCCATTCTCTGGCAGGCGTGGCCGGTGCTGATGCCCTGCGTGATTGCAATGGCCTCCACCCTGTGGAGCATCAACCCGCCGGTCACCGCCTATCGTAGTTTCCAGCTGACGATGACAACGCTGATTGCCGTGCGTATCGCCTCTGCCATTCCGGCGCATCATACGATGATTGTTGTCAGCCTGACCTCGGCGGTCGGCGTGGCGCTGTCTTATCTGAATTCCGTCGTGACCTTCCTTGCTCCGGCCTTTCATCCAAACGGGGCGCTGAAGGGCATCTATATGCACAAGAACTCCCTCGCGAAGGCGACGGTGAATGCAGCGCATGGGCTGGTGACGCTGGGGTTCTACTGGCGGCTTTCGATCCTGGGTATTCTGGCGGCGGCGCTGATGATCCCGGTGCTGGGCATGGCCCAATCGGCGGGGGCCTATGTGACCTTTGCCATTCTGGCGATCTATGTGCCGGTGCTTTGGATCCGTCGCTGGGGCGGGACAGCGCGGCGGGTGGCGCTGCTGTTTTCGCTGATGGTGCTGTTCCTGGTGCCGCTCGCGATCTATATCTCAGGCATTGACGCTTTGGGGCTGCTGCTGGAGCGGCTGGGCAAGGACAGCACCCTGACCGGGCGCACGGTGATCTGGGCCTTTGGTCTGGAGGAAATCGCCAAAGCGCCGATTGGCGGCGTTGGGTTTGGGGCGTATTGGTCGGTGCCATCTTACGCACGGCTTTATATTGAGGCCTATGTCGACGAGGGACTCTATTGGTTTCATAACAGCTATATCGAACTGATGGTGGGCAACGGGCTCCTTGGGGCGGTGACGTTCTTTGGCCTGCTGATCGCCGTCGTGCTGCGCTGTTTTCGCTGGTATTTGCAGGATGGTAGCGTGACCTCGGGGTATTATCTCTTCTATGTGCTGATCAATCTGGTCGCGGCGCTGTCGGATAACGTGATCTACAACGAGCATTCGATCCGGCACATGCTGATCGCGATGGCGTGGATCTATGCCGGCCGAGCGCTGGGGCGCTGGCGGGATGTGCCACCCCGGATCTGAGTGTACTTTTGGGGTCTAGCCTGCGTTCTGGTTCTCATCCTGCGCCGGATCGAGCGGTAGCTCCATTGCGGCCTCCAGTGCGGGGTCAAGCTGGCTGAGGATCCAGGTGCGGTCTTCCGGCGTGATCAGGTGGCCGGGGGTCTTGGGTTTTACATCACGGTCGGACCATGACCAGCCATAGTGTCCCTGCGGGACCTGCAAGCGCCTGTTCGGGGGCACCGGGCTTTCGCCTGCGATGCGCGCAATGATGTCTTCGGGGCGCCGACTGATGGCAGCATGGGTGGTGTAGATCACCCGTGCACCGCGCCGGGGCAGGGACAGCAGCGCCTCTGCCTTGGCGCGACGCAACGCCAGCAGATTGGCAAAGGGCGCGCCGGTGATCGGATGCAGATCCTGGTTCAGCGGCTGACCTTTGCATGGGCTGGTCTTTGGCAGGTCAAACCACGCCGGTACGTCGATCTCGCTGCGCCATTCGGCGCGGATAAACTGCGAAAACGGCAGATCACGCAGCGCTGGCAGGCTGTGCCACGGCTTGCCATACATGCTTTCAAGCCATTGGAACGGATCGCGAAAGATCACGATATAGAGCACATCCGCCGGCAGCGCGATGAGGTTCGGGAAGGCATGTTTCCACATGTCATAGCGCGGGCGTGCAGCGGCGAAGTTCTGCTGGATCAGCTGGTCGAGAAAATTGGTGCCGGAACAGCGCTCACCCAGCACCTGATAATTCAGCACAGGTCGGCCGAGGCAGCGGCGACCGGCTATCCTGGCCTTGCGCAAAAGGGGGGACAGCTGCATCGGCTCTCTCAGCTGTGGTAATAGCGGTCGCGCGACCGTCTGGTTGCCCCGTAGAGCGGCTGAGCGGTGCCTTTGACCTTGGTCAGCACAATGCCGTCGGGACTGCGCCCGCCCTGTTCCAGCTGCCGTAGGGCATTGATAAAGACCGATTGCCGGGTGGTGTTCCATTGCGCCAGCAGGATCAGAAGGTCCGCATGCAGGCCGATGATCCGCGCATCGGGCACAACGGAGATGGGCGGGGTGTCAAAAATGATGATGTCCCAGTGATTGCGCGCCACCGATACAAGCTCGGTCAGCCCGCCCTGGCTGAGCAGATCCGCAGCACTGCCGGTTACGGTGCCGGCAGGCAGGATATCGGCCTGCCCCAGCGCACCGGGAAGCACCGCCGCTGCCAGATCACATTGCCCGGTGAGGACATCAAAGAGTCCCGGCTTGCTGTTGCCACTGGCCAGCGGGTCAGACAGGGAATGGCGGCGCAGGTCGCCGTCGATCAGCAGGACCGATTTACCGATCTGCGCCATATTATGTGCCATGGCCGCCGACAGAGTCGACTTGCCATCGCCGCTTTCGGCGGAGGTAAAGACAACCACCTGCGGCGGGACATCTCCCCGCGCCATCAGCAGCGTGGTGCGCAGATTGCGAACAGCCTCGCCATCGCGGGTCTGCGGGCCAAGCGCGCCGGCCTGTTCGGGCCGGATTTTCTGCGAAAACTGGTCCAGCACCGCAATCACAGGCACGGACGTCAGGCCTGCGATCTGCGCTGGGGAATGCAGGCGCGCCCGGGAGAGCTGCAACACGACAACGAGAACAGTGCCGAGAAACCCGCCAAGGAAGACCGACAGGATAAGGATCCGGCCCTTGTTGGGCAGGGCAGGCTGGTCCGGGGGGAAGGCGCGCGAGATCACCCGGCTGTCGGCGCGTTGCAGGCCGATCTGCATGGAGGTTTCACGCAGCCGGTTCTGGAAGTTTTCAAACAGCAGACGGCTGGCTTCGGCGTCGCGTTCGGCCTGCACAACTTCGGTCAGCGCATCGCTCTGGGTGGCGATGGTGATCTCCAGATCGGCCATCGAGCGGCGGATTGCCTGTTCCTTGGCTTCGGCTTCGCGCAGATCACGAGCGACTTGCGCCAGAACCGCGCGCCAGCCAGCCAGCGGATCATCAGCGCGCGCCAGAAGCGCGCTATAGCCGTAGCGGCGGGCGGCGGCGCGCTGCTCCTCGGCTGTTTGCAGGCTGCTCAGTTCGGATTGTTTGGCCCGTTGCGCGGCGACATCCTCGGCCCGCTCGGTCAGCGCGCTGCGCAGGGAAATCAGGCGGTTCTCCAGCCCGATCAACTGTGCGGGGCTGGTCACATCGGCCTGCGCCCGGATGTCGGCAACCCGCCGTTCGTTTGCTTCCAGCTGGCCGCGCAGCTCGGTCACCCGGTCCGCCAGCCAGCCGGTGGCCTGTTCGGTGACGTTCAGCTTCACCGCCACCTGATTTTCGATATAGGTGTCGGCGAAGGCATTGGCGATATCAGCCGCCTTGAAGGGGTTCTCGCTCAGCACCCAGATCGAGAAAATATAGGTGTCCGGGATGTTCACCACCCGCATGTTGGCGAGCAGCGTCTGGATCACCTTTTCGCGGACAAAGGCCGGATCTGGCGGAATGGTCGTGTCATAGACGGGCATCCCGAGGAGTCCCTTGATCAGATCTTTCAGCGTCTGGACAGGATTGAGGCCGGGATCGCGCAGCATCATGTTGAATTCCGGGTCGGAAACAAGATTCAGCCGGTCGACGACCTGACCCGCCAGTTCCCGACCGCCAAGGATGTGAACCTCGGTTCGGATCACCTCATCCGTGGCGGAAAGGCCGCTGACCACGCTTTCGATATCGACCACTTTTTCGTCGCGGGTGTCCAGCACCAGCTGTACCTCGGCACCGTAGAGCGGAGTGGCGGCGAGATAGGCTCGCCAGATGCCCAGAAACAGACCGAGCAGGACACAGGTAGCGATGACCCAGCGGCCGCGCCAGATGATTGCAAAAATGGCGCCGAGATCGAGCACCTCCTGGCCGTCATCCGCGGCAAAGGACGTCTTAGGCGTGGACACGTTGGTTGACCCCATCGTTATTGGTTTGCCCACGGCCCGCCCTGCGTTGCGCGACGCCGCAGGGGTGGCAAGTAGGTGGCAGTGCCAAGTTCATCAGACTGCGCGCAAAAATCAATCTGTCGCAACATAATCGGATCCTTTAGACAGGTCCATAACACGGAATGGAACAAAGACCATGGGCATGAGCGGTCAGAGAGGCAGGGAGGGCGCCAGCGCTGCACCCAGGGGCATTGATGTGCGGGTGCTGGTGGTGATCCCGACCCTGAATGAAGCGGCTGCGATCCGTCCCTGTCTCGAAAGCCTGCTGCGCGACCCGCTGCTGCGCGATCCAGATCGGTCTGCGCTGGTGGTGGCGGATGGGGGCAGCGATGATGACACGGTGGCCATCGTCGAGAGCTTGGCCGAGACAGCGCCGATCAAGATACATGTGCTGCATAATCCGGACCGGATTCAGTCCGCAGGCATCAATCGGGCGGTTGCTGAATTTGGCGGCGGCTTTGATGTGCTGCTGCGCTGTGATGCCCATGCGATCTATCCGGCGGATTATGCAACCGCCCTGTGCGCGGGGCTGCGGGAGGACGATGATCGTGCGGCGGTCGTGGTGGCGATGCAGTCCGAAGGTCGCAGTGAATTCGGCAAGGCGGCGGCCTGGGTCGTGGATACGCCCTTCGGGTCGGGTGGTGCGGCACATCGGGGAGGTCGGACCTCGGGCTATGTGGATCACGGGCATCACGCGCTGATGGATCTGCACTGGTTCCGCCGGGTTGGCGGTTATGATGCGAGTTTCAGCCACAATGAGGATGCTGAGCTGGATTGGCGGTTGCTGGCGGCCGGAGGGCGTATCTGGCTGGCCGGTGATGTGCGGCTTGGCTATGTGATGCGTAGCACGCCTGCCGCGCTATGGCGGCAATATCAGAACTATGGCGCAGGCCGTGCGGCAACATTGATCAAACACCGAATGCGGCCACGGCTGCGGCAGATGGTGCCGGTTGCCAATCTCCTCCTATGTGGACTGGCACTGGTCGCGGCACCCTTCTGGCCCTTGGCTCTGATCTGGCCGCTGGTTTACCTGACTGTGGTGATTGTGGTGACGGGCATCGCCTGTTTGCGACTGGGGGGTGCCGGGATCTGGTCCGGGGTGGCTCTGGTGCTGATGCACATGGGCTGGGCGCTTGGTCTGGTGCGGGCGATGGCGCGGCATTCTGTTCAATCGGCCCTGGCGGGTGCGGCGGGGCGCAGGGTGAAGCGATGAGCGAACGGATTTCGATATTACTCTGCACCTATCGGCGCCGCAGCGTGGTGGACACATTGCAGAGCCTGGCCGCTTTGCGCGCACCGCAGGGCTATACGATAGATATCATCGTGGCGGACAATGATACCTCGCCGTCGGCGGACCACTGGGTGCGCGGCTGCGCGACCTCCTGGCCGGTCAGCTATGTCCACGCGCCGGCACGCAATATCTCTCTGGCCCGCAACGCCTGTCTGGCCATGGCGCGCAAGCGGCGGTCGGATTGGGTTGCCTTTGTCGATGATGATGAGGTGGTTCCGCCCGACTGGATCGAACAGCTGATGCGCCGCGCCATGGAGACCGGCGCGGATGTGATTTCAGGGCCGGCCATCGCACGTTACCCGCAGCATGCGCCGCAATGGATGGTTGATCAGGACTGGCACAGCAACTGGCCGGAACTGCGCGTCGGCAATGGCGGTGGGGTGCAGTTACAGACCGCCCATAGCTGCAATGCGCTGATGCGGTTTGCCGGTCGCCCGTGGGATGGGCTGGAGTTTGATCTCTCTCGCGGCACGAGCGGCGGCGAGGATACCGCCTATTTCTTTGCGCTCTCACATCTGGGCGCGCAGTTTGCGATCTCGGCCGATGCGGCCGTCTTTGAGCTGGTTGCGTCGGATCGGTTGCATCTGGGCTGGTTGGCAAAACGGCGGTTCCGCATGGGGCAGAGCTATGCGGCCAGCGCATCGGGGCTGCTGGCACGGACAAAACTGGCTGGGGCGGCGTTGGCCAAGGTTGCCTATTGTGTCGTTGCGACCCTGCCTGTCCTGCCTGTCGAGCCGCGCCGGAATTTCTGGCTGTTGCGGGGGCTGCTGCACCTGGGCGTGCTGGCGGGATGTTTTGCCCTGCCACAGCCGCAGATCTACGGCGGAGCAAAGGATCAAGAGCCGCCGCCGCAGCGGATCCGTGGCTGACATATGGCGCAGTTGCTCTGTTTTGCCTCCGATCTGACTGACGTGGCCCAGTTGAGACGGCTGGAGTCTTTTCAGGCGCTTGGGCATGAGGTGATCTCGGTGTCCTCGCGCAAGGGGCCGTTGCCGCAGGTGAGCTGGCAGAACATTGATCTGGGCGAGATTGGTCAACACGGGCTGTTGCGCCGGGGGCGTCTGGCGCTCTCCACTGCGTTGCGTGACCCACGGCTGCGGCCATTGGTGCAGCAGGCCGATCTGCTGGTGGCGCGCAATCTCGATATGCTGGCGCTGGCCGCCGCGCTGCGGCGGCGGAGCGGCAGCGCGGCGCCGCTTGCCTATGAGGTGCTGGATATCCATTCTCTGTTCGAGGGCAGCGGCCCGAAACCCCGGATCGCCCGCTGGGTCGAGCGGCGGTTGATCGCGGCGGCGGAGGTGCTGTGGCTGTCGTCGCCCGGTTTCCACGAAGGGTATTTCGTGCCGGTACAGGGTTTTGTTGGCCCCTGGTATCTGGTGGAGAACAAGATGGTCGTGCCGGACCGCATGTCACGACCCGTCGCGGGAGGTTTTCATGGCGCGGCATCCGGGCCGTTGCGGCTGGGTTGGATCGGCGCCATACGCTGCCGACCGAGCTTTGAGCTGCTGCTGAGCGTGGCGCGGCAAATGGGGCCGACGATCGAGGTGCATATTCACGGCAAGATCCACGACCATGTCTTGCCTGATTTTCATGACCGGATCGCCGGGTTCGGCAATGTCACCTTTCACGGGGCCTACGCCTACCCGGAGGGTCTGGCTGCCTGCTACCGCGGCTGCGATGTGGTCTGGGCGCAGGATTTGTGGCAGGCGGGCGAGGCCCGCGCCGGTGGCAATTCGGATCTGCTGCTGCCGAACCGCATTTATGAGGCCGGCTGGCACGGCTGTCCGGTGATCGCCGTGGCGACGACGCAGACCGGCCGCAAGATTGAGGAGACAGGGCAGGGCTGGACCCTGCGCCGTGCTGATGCCGCCGAGCTGGTCGGGCTGTTGCAGCAGCTGACGCCGGACCGGATCGCCGCCTGTCGCAATCGGATCGCGGCGCTGCCCGAGACGATGTTCCGTCAGACCGCCGATGATGTGACGGCGTTGCTGGCTTCAGCCGGGATCGGCGTTCCGGGCCAAAGGCGTGAGACCGGGCCGAAGAGATGAGGCCGCGTCAAAGAGCGGCTCGTAGAGTGACATAAAACGCTCACCGCCGCGCTGGAGAGACAGGTTCTCCAATACGTAATCGCGGGGGCGATAGTTTGGCAGCGCCGTCCAGAAGCGATCAAACTGTTCTTCCATATTGTCGATCTGGAACCGCATCCCGCAGCGGTCATCGAAATAGGGCACCGAACTGGGGGTGACGTCACCCTGTGCCAGGATCCGCTGTGAGGGGTCGACCAGCACCCCCTCATCCCAGGCAAAGACTGGCAGGTTCGCCGACATGGCTTCCTGATAGGCCAGCCCTTGGGTTTCGTGTTCGGTGCAGAAAAGTACCGCACGGCTGCGGCTCACCAGATCGCGGTACTGTGCGGGCGTATGATGCCCGTAGTCCAGTTCGCGCCAGCTGAGCCCGCGCGCGGTCAGCATGTCACGCAGGGGCTGGAGCAGATCGCATTCGCGGGCGGTTTCGCGATGCCAGCGGACCTTGTTGTAGAAGAGCAAATCAATCGTTTTTCTGTGACCCGACATATCGGGCCAGGCATCGGTGTCGATGCCCACGAACATCGGTGCGAATTGTGCGCGTGTCTCTGCCGGATTGAGCTGGATCGGCCAGGCTGACGGGTAGGTCACGACTTTCAGGTTCACCTGTTCGCGAAGCGCTGCAAGGTCGCTGCTGTCCGGCACGCGTCCGGGACCGTAAATGGCAGGGTTGCGCAGTCCAAAACGGGCCAGCGGCGGCAGATATCCACTCAGGCCGATCGGGTGATCCGGATGTCCGCGGGCAAAGTCGAAGTCATTTATCACCACATCGTGACCGAGACGCCGAAGGCTTTTGGCAAGATTCGTGAAGGCGACGTAGAAGCCGGTTCGCGGTTGTGCGCCTTTCATCAGGCGATAGCCATAGCGCAGGCGCTCACGCAGCTGCGACAGGGTTTGGCCGTGTGGGACATCGTAGGCTTTCAGATCATAGCCATCAAAGAACAAAGGGATTTTCACGATGGCAGGTCCTGGGCGCTGACCGGAAATAGGGTGCTGTCAACCTAACAGCCGCGCGGGAAGAGGTCGATGGTCTGGGCGCTTTGGTCTGTGGTTTCGACCGATTGATAAAATGCTTTGCATATTTTGCGCAGGGTTATTTTCGCCCGGAGGGCCTTTGTTAACGGGTTCAGGGCAAGCTGCTCCGGTGTTTTGAAAGGTGGAGTATACGATGTCGCTAAGAAAACTAACAACCGCAGCGGTACTGGCCATGGCCCTGCCGACGCTTGGACTTGCTCAGCAGGGCGTGTCAGAGACTGAAGTTCGATTTGCACAGGTCGCCGCACTTGAGGGTCCGGCTTCGGCGCTGGGGCAGGGGATGCAGCTTGGCCTGCAAGCCGCGTTTGCCGAGGCGAATGCTGCGGGTGGTGTTCACGGACGCAGCATCGTTCTGGACAGTATGGATGACAGCTATGAACCTGACCGATCGGCCACGCTGGTCAAACAGGTGATTGCTGATGATCAGCATATTGGCCTGATCGGCGCTGTTGGCACCCCGACCGCATCGGCAACGCAGCCGATCGCGACCGAGGCTGGCATGCCGTTTATCGGCCCCTTCACCGGTGCTGGTTTCCTGCGCGATGCAAGCCACGGGAACATCTTCAACGTCCGTGCCACATATGCGGCGGAAACCGAAGCCTGGATTGCCCATCTGGTGGATGAGCTGAACATGAGTTCCATCGCGCTGCTCTATCAGGATGATGGTTTTGGTCGCGTAGGCCTGGCTGGCGTTACCGCGGCACTGGAAAAACGCGGCATGACCCTCGCCGCCGAGGGCACGTATACCCGCAATACCACCGCTGTGAAGAAGGCGCTTCTGACCATCCGCAAGGCCGAACCGGATGCGGTTGTGATGGTTGGCGCCTATAAGCCGGTTGCCGAATTCATCAAGCTGGCGCGCAAGCTGAAGTTCAATCCGACCTTCGTGAATATTTCCTTTGTGGGGTCCGACGCGCTGGCGAAGGAACTGGGCGAGGCCGGTGAAGGTGTGATTATCAGCCAGGTTGTGCCGTTCCCATGGGACACTTCGCTGCCAGTCGTGGCGCAGTACCAATCCGCACTGAAGGCGGTGGATGCCGCAGCCGAGCCGGGTTTCGTGACACTTGAAGGGTATCTGACAGGTCGTCTGGCCATCCGCGCTCTGGAAGAGGCAGGTGCCGAGCTGACCCGTGAAAGCTATCTCGCGGCCTTCGCCGGGCTGAGTGAGGTGGATCTGGGCGGAGTCACCATGCGCTTTGGTCCGGATGACAACCAGGGCATGGATGACGTCTTCCTGACCCATATCGCGAAGGATGGCAGCTTCCAACCTGTCGTGGCAGGCGGCGAATCCTGAAAAAGCGCCAGATTGAGGCATGTCTGATGCCTCAATCACCCGGCCTCTGCCGGATTTCTGTGCAAAACCGAGTGGTTTTAATGGACTCATGGGGCGAATAATGACGAAGCAGACACGTAAACGCGCGACACGGCGGTGGAATCCGTTGTCCAGTATTCGCGCCAAGATGTTTCTTATCCTACTGGCGATGGCCGGTACTTCGGGTGCCATCGGCTATGCGGTGACGCGGGCGTTTGAACAGGTGGCCGGAGATGTGCATGTCCTGTCCGGGGAAAAGCTTCCTGAACTGGAACTGAGCGGTCAGATGACCGCTGCTGCGGCCCGAACCAAGGACGCGATGGTTGCGGTGATGCTGGCTGATACGCTGAATGCGCTCGACTTTGCCAAGAGCGATGTGACAACGGCGGTTCGCGCGCTTGATAGCGCGGTGGAACAGCTGCCCGAAGTGCTCCGTGATGAATTCAAACCAGATCTGGTTATGGTCGAGGAGGCGCTGGATGCCTCCATTGACGCCCGTACCATTGCTTTCAAGAATGCTGCGGCAGTGATCGCGATGACGGCCGAGCTGCAGGAAATGAGCAGCGCCATGCAGGTCACGCTCGCCGAGATGGCAAAGGAGGCCTATTCGAACCTCACCAAAGGCGGTGAGCAGACGATGTCTGCAGTCGATGCGACTTTGACCGATCTGGTCGAGGTGAAATTTGCCACCCTGCAGTCGCTGTTGCAGGCGCGTGCGGAAATCAACCTGATTTCCGGTATCGCCCTTGCCATCGGCGATACCAAGGACCGTGCCATGCAGTCGATCCTGACCGATCTGGCCAAGGCATCGGATGGCCGTCTGAACGAGGTGATCAACACGCTGGAGGTCGAGGCGCCTGGTGTCGTACCGATCTTTGCCATCCGTGATGCTGCTGCGGTGCTGCAGAAGGCGGTTTCGCGCGCGGGTGCTCAGTCCAGTGCCCTGCGTCAGGAGGTGCTGAGTGCGCGCCTGTCCAGCGATACCGAACTGGCCACTGCGGTCGATGACATGGTGTTTGAGGTGACATTGGCGGCTGACGATGCCAGCACCGACAGCAAGAAGGCAATTCAGGGTCTGCTTGCGAATGAGGTCGGTTTTCTCAACACATTGCTTGAGATCAATACCTGGATCAGCAATTTCCAGGTCGCAGCATTGGATGTCGTGACCGCGCAGGGTCTGGTGCAGACCCGCGCTGCTGCCGAACCGATGGAGCGAGCCGCTGCCGCTCTTGCAGACTACAAGACGTTTGACGAAGGACGGCTGGCCGCGCAGCTCGACGAGATCATCACGCTGGCGGCACCCGATCAGGGGCTGGCGGTTTTCCGAATTGCCTCGCTCACGGCAGACGCGGATGCGACCAAAGCGGCCAATGCAACCGCCAATGCGGTGCTTCAGATCGCGAGCCGTGCCTCGCTTCTTGGCTCCGGCAGCCGGGGTGAAATTGCCTATATGGCCACCGACATTGCAGCGACCGTAGACGAGGCTCGCGCCAATATCGAACGGATGCTGATGGTGGCGGGCGGGCTCCTGATGGTGGCGCTGCTGCTGACCCATTTCCTGGTCCAACGACCGCTCAACGCGATCAGCCGGACCACCGAGCGGCTCGCCGATGGTGATCTGAGCCCGATCAAGGGATTTGAGCGCACCAGCGACGAGATCTACCGCATTGCACAGGCATTGACCGTGTTCCGTGACGGGTTGGTGGAGAAAGAGGAACTGTCCAAGGCCACCGAGGAGGAGCGCGCGATCCATCAGGCGCAGCAGACCGCTGCCGTTACGGCGATCGGTCAGGGTTTGGCCCGGCTTGCACAGGGCGACCTTTCGGCGCGGATCAACGAAGAACTGACCGAGGGCTACGCCCAGTTGCAGGCGGATTTCAATCAGACGGTTGAGACCTTGAGCAGAACCGTGATGGATATGGTGGATGTTGCCTCTTCCATTCGCAATGGCGCCGATGAGATCAGCCAGGCTTCCGATGATCTGTCGCGGCGGACCGAAAGCCAGGCGGCGACGCTGGAGGAGACCGCCGCTGCCCTGGATGAGCTGACAGCCAGTGTGAAATCCGCAGCTGAGGGCGCGCGTTCGGTTGAGACCACCACCCAGGCCGCAAAGAGCGAAGCGATCGAGAATGGCAGCGTTGTCAGCAGCGCGGTCTCTGCGATGACGGAAATCGAGGAGAGCTCCAAACATATCGCGCAGATCATCAGCGTGATTGATGACATTGCGTTCCAGACCAATCTTCTGGCTTTGAACGCCGGTGTCGAAGCGGCGCGCGCTGGCGAAGCGGGTCGTGGGTTTGCGGTTGTTGCCTCCGAAGTGCGTGGCCTGTCGCAGCGCACATCCGAGGCGGCGCGGGAAATCAAGACATTGATCAGCGAGAGCTCGAAGAAGGTCGACTACGGCGTCGAACTCGTCGGCAAGGCTGGCACTGCGCTGAGCGGCATCGTGGCACAGGTCGGGCAGATCTCGCAGCAGGTCTCCGATATCGCCGATGGCGCGACGGCCCAGTCCACCGGGCTGCATGAGATCAATATCGGCATGTCGCAGCTGGATCAGGTGACCCAGCAGAATGCGGCAATGGTGGAGCAATCCACCGCCGCCAGCCATATGCTGCGCGGGGATGCGACCAAGCTGGCGGAGCTGGTGGCGATTTTCACCGTAGCAGGAGACGGGTCCGAGACCCCGGAGGCGGTGGTCGATGCCGCTGAGCAACACACGTCCGGTGACGGCTGGGAGGAGCAGGACATGTGGGCTGATGAGCCGGAAGATTGGCAGAACACCGGCTAAGCCTATCCTGATTTAGGTGTCGATTCATCTGTGACCGCAGCCGCCTTTGCGCCGCTGCGGTCGCGGTTTTTGGGTGGACATTTCTCGGAGCCGCTAAAGACCCGTGTCAGGATCGCGAAGATAGCGCCGTCGCATCCGGCCTGTATTCTGGCAGCACTCGCTACAGGGCGTAGAGATCGGATCCGCAAAGCCAATAAGACTCATCGCCTAGCGGCGCGGATGGAGATCATCACCAATCGCGGCATGTCGGTGCTGTCGCCCATGGCCATGCTTGGCCAGATGCGGGTGATCGTCGGGCAGTTCAGGGTGATCATGCGCCACCATATCGGCATTTCCGCGCCACAGCTTCGCGGCGAGCAAGAGACCGACGGCGGCAATCAGCCCGAGCACCAGAAAGGTCGTGTTGAAACCGGCGCGGGCGCCGATCTGCCCTGCCAGCGGATAGGTCACCAGCCAGCAAGCATGGCTGAGGGCAAA
This sequence comes from Phaeobacter sp. JH20_37, assembly GCF_048056015.1. Taxonomy (NCBI): domain Bacteria; kingdom Pseudomonadati; phylum Pseudomonadota; class Alphaproteobacteria; order Rhodobacterales; family Roseobacteraceae; genus Phaeobacter; species Phaeobacter sp. JH20_37. The sequence continues at coordinate 198,006 of NZ_JAYMWW010000001.1, forward strand.
CTGTGCGGCGAAGAGCGCCGGGCGATCTTCTGCATTAGCCGAGCGTCGCAGCAACCGCCCCGTTGGCGTCAGGGCCAGGCTGAAGCCAAAGCCAAGTATCATCCAAAGAACAACCAGAAGCAGGAAGCTGTTGGCCAAGGGGCCGAGAAAGAGCCCGAAGGTGAGGATGGCGCCGCCTGCCAGCATCGGCGGACGGTCCGGCATATGGTCCAGCATCCGTGGTAGCAGCAGCGCGGCCAGCATCGACCCGCCGCCAAAGGCTGCAAGGGCAATGGCCACCTCGGGTTCCTGCAGGCCGAAGCTGCCTTTCACCAACACAACCGTGTTGACGATGACCATCGAGGAGGCCGCCGCAACGACAAGGTTCAGTGCCAGCAGGCCCCGCAGTCGCGGCGTCGCAAGATAGAGCCGTATGCCACGCGTTGTGCGGGCCCAGATCGTGCGCGGTTTGCCAGGCTGGGGTGATGGGATCGGCACGGATAGCACCAATAGGGCAGAGGTCAGAAAACCGATGACCGTGCCTGCAAACAACATCGGGAAACTGACCACGGTCAGCAGCGCAGCCGCAAGTGCCGGCGACAGCAGGCTTTCCAAATCATAGGCAAGTCGCGACAGCGAGAGCGCGCGCGTATATTCTGCCTCATCCGGCAGCACATCGGGAATGGTCGCCTGAAACGTCGGCGTGAAGCCTGCAGAGGCGGCCTGCATCAGGAAAATGAGGCAATAGATCTGCCAGATCTCGGTGACAAAGGGCAGCGCCAGCGCCACACCGGCGCGGATCAGGTCGAGCGAGACCAGCATGGTGCGCCGGGGCAGCCTATCGGCCAGGGCGGCCGCGATTGGAGCGAGGCCGACATAGGCCACCATCTTGATCGCGAGGGCCGTGCCGAGAACAACGCCGGCGTCCTCCCCTGCGATCTGCCATGCCAGCAGGCCAAGCGCAACCGTCGCCAGCCCGGTGCCGAGCAGCGCAATGACCTGTGCGGCCAGCAGGTGACGATAGGTCCGATTTGCAAGAACAGTGAGCATTCCGACCTATTCATATATGTTGACTGGAGTTACCGCGCGGCGCAGCCGCCAGATCTCTCGTGATCAGGGCGCGGGATTGCCTGGTTTGGCTGGCCTGTCGGCGTGGTCTGTTTCCCGCTGACCCTAGCCCGCCGCAGGCGGTGTGGCAATCGCGGCGGCGACACGTTCGGCAGTTAGATGCGCCTGGGTTTGCAGCCAGTCGACAAGCGTGCTCACCTCAGGCCGATGGCTGTTTCGATCCGAGGGCAGCACCAGATGATGGCCATGCTGGGTCGACAGGGCAATATCGCTGGCGCGGCGCAATGTGCCGCGCTCAAGATACGGCTGGGCAAAGACATCAGCAACCAGAGCAACGCCCAGACCACGATTGGCCAGTTCAAGTGCAATCAGCGATTGGTCGACCTTGTAGGCTGGTTCGGGGACTGTAACGCCGGGGGCGTGCAGCGCAAAGAAATGGCGCCAGGTGTCGACAACGCCGGTCATTTCGATCAGTGGCAACCTGTCCAATTCGGAGCAGGGGGAAGTGCCCAACAGGCTGGGTGTCGCCACTGCAATGACCGTGTTCTGGAGCAGCGGCAAGACGGGGCCATCGCGCCAGCTGCCATCGCCATAGCGAATGTCGACATCTATCGATTCGCCCTGCGACAGCTCACTCCATGATGACGACAACACCCGAAGCCGACTGGCGGGATATTGTTTTCTGTAGTCGCCCAGCAATGGCATCAGCCACAGGAGGTTCAGAGACGTTAGACAGCGCAGGGTCACCTCCTGCTCGGTCCCTTTGCCAAAGAGATTGCAGGTGGTCGCGTCAATATCGGCAAAAGCCTTGGCCACCACGGGCAGATAGGCATGTCCCAGCCGTGTGAGGCTGAGCAGTTTGTGGTCGCGGCGGAACAGCTTGTGGCCCAGCTGCGCCTCAAGCCCGCGAACCTGATAGCTGACGGCAGAAGGTGTGAGGCCCAGCTCCTCCGCCGCCAGGGTGAAGCTGCCGTGCCGCGCACTGGCATCAAAGGCACGGAGCCAATTCATCGGAGGAAGATCGCTGTACATAGGCGCAGAATACCCATGCTGCGAATTTTTTTAAGGTAGCGACGAACTATTTTTCGTTTCCGCTTTGCGATCAGCTTTGTCACGATCTGACGATAAAGACTTTGCGGACGGTCAGGCAGTGACGCGATTTGACTACATTATTATTGGCGCAGGGTCTGCGGGATGTGTGCTGGCGGAACGGCTGAGCCGCTGCGGCCGCCATAAGGTGCTTGTCCTTGAGGCTGGCGGGCGTGGGCGCTCCCCCTGGATTGCGCTGCCTCTGGGCTACGGCAAGACGTTTTTTGATCCTGCGGTGAACTGGAAATATGAAAGCGAACCCGAGGCGACGCTCGCGGGGCGGCGCGGCTACTGGCCGCGTGGCAAGGGGGTTGGTGGTTCGGGCGCAATCAATGCTCTGGTCTATGCCCGCGGGGTGCCACAGGATTTTGACGATTGGGAGGCCGCGGGCGCGACGGGCTGGAACTGGGAGACCGTGCATCAGTCCTACAAGGCGATGGAAACCCAAGTGGCGCCCGATGGGCGGCGGCAGGGAAGCGGTGCGCTGCATGTGCAGGATGTATCGGACCAGATACACCCGGCGAACCGGCATTTCTTTGCCGCGGCGGCTGAACTGGACCTGCCGAGTACCGGCAATATCAACGATCCCGGTGGCGAAGGCGCGGCGGTCTATCGGATCAACACAAGCGGTGGTCGCCGGATGCATTCGGCGCGGGCATTTCTGGCACCCGCGCTAAAGCGGGTGAATGTGACCTTGATGACCGGTGCGCTTGTGGAACGGATCATTTTTGACGGTCGTCGTGCCGTTTCGGTACAGCTGCGGCGGCGCGGCAGATTGATGACGATATCGGCCGGACGTGAGATCATCCTGTCCGGCGGGGCTGTTGCCTCGCCCTGTCTGCTGCAGCAATCGGGGATCGGTCCTGCGGATCTGCTGAGCAGGCACGGGATCGAGGTGGTTCAGGAGCAGGCCCATGTTGGTGGCAATTTGCAGGACCATCTGGGGATCAACTATTATTTTCGCGCCACAGAGCCGACCCTTAACAATGTGTTGTCGCCCTTGACCGGAAAGCTCCACGCCGCCCTGCAGTATGCGATACGCCGCAGGGGCCCGCTGGCGCTGTCGGTGAACCAATGCGGCGGGTTTTTCCGCAGCGCGCCGCATCTGGGCCGCCCTGACCAGCAGCTCTATTTCAATCCGGTAACCTATACCACTACGCCTGACGGCAAGCGTGAGGTGATCCAGCCGGATCCGTTTGCCGGGTTCATTATCGGCTTTCAACCCGCCCGTCCGACCAGCAGGGGCCGGATCGACATTCGCAGCGCCGACCCAACTGCCCCTCCGCTGATTCAGCCCGGCTCTCTCGCGACTGAGGAAGACCGCGCGCAGGTTATCGCAGGGGGGCTGCTCTGCCAGAGGTTGGCAGGCACATCGGCATTGACCCGGCTGATCGAGGCTCCAATGGGGCCTGATCTGCGGCAGATGACAGATGCCGACATCCTGTCGGATTTCCGCGAACGCTGTGGCACGGTGTTTCATCCGGTCGGGACCTGCCGTATGGGGGCGGATGCAAGCACCGCCGTTGTCTGCCCCAAGCTGAAGCTGCACTGGTTTGACGGGCTGCGGGTCGTGGATGCCTCGGTCTTTCCCAATATCACCTCGGGCAATACCAATGCTCCGACTATGATGCTGGCCCATCGGGCGGCTGATCTTATTTTGGAGGCCGGATGAATACGCCCTATTCAGCCTCGGGTGCGGTGCCGCTGCAGGATGATCGCGGACAACAGGACATCGGGCCGCGTATTTGCCGGATCGAGACATTCTGCACGCCCTTGGTGGGGTTTGTCCGGGTTACCTCGGAGGATGGCCAGCAGGGTTGGGGGCAGGTTTCGACCTATAACAGCGATCTGACCTGCGAGATCCTTCATCGGCAGGTGGCGCCCTGGGCCTTGGGCCGGGGTATGGATGCACTTGAGGCGGTGATCACCGAGATCCCGCTGCGCGAGCATAAATATCCGGGAACCTATCTGCGGCGTGCGATAGCGGGCTTTGATACGGCGGTTTGGGATTGGCGCGGCCGGGTGGCCGAAAAACCAGTGGCGGTGTTGCTGGGCGGGTCGCCGGGTCCGGTCCGGGCCTATGCCTCTTCGATGCGGCGCGATATCACACCACTGGACGAGGCGGACCGGCTCAAAACCCTGCGTGACAGCCACGGGTTTGACGCATTCAAGGTGCGGGTCGGCGCCGAATGCAGCGAAGACCGGGATGAATGGCCGGGGCGGACGGAGACGATCATTCCGACGATCCGGGCAGCATTGGGAGATCAGGTCTCCCTGCTGGTTGATGGCAATTCCGGGTTTTCCCCGAAACGCGCCATTGAGGTAGGCCAGCGCCTGCAGGACCATGGGTATGAGCATTTCGAGGAACCCTGCCCCTATTGGATGCTGGAGCAGACGGCGGAGGTGACCCGCACGCTGGATCTGGATGTGGCGGGCGGTGAGCAGGATTGGGATTTGCAGGTCTGGCGTCGTATGATCGAGATGCGCGCGGTTGATATCATCCAGCCGGATATTCTGTATCTGGGCGGGATGACGCGAAGTATGCAGGTTGCGCAGCTGGGTGCGGCGGCGGGGCTGCCCTGCACGCCGCATTGCGCGAACCTGTCTCTGGTCACCCTGTTCACGATGCATATGCTCCGCGCCGTCGATCTGCCCGGGCGCTATCTGGAATTCTCTATCGAGGGCGATGACTATTATCCCTGGCAGCGGGATCTGTTTGTCACTGATCCATTCCGCATCGACAACGGTCAGGCGACGGTCACTGATCAGCCCGGCTGGGGCATCGAGATCAACCCGGAGTGGCTGTCAAAGTCGACATATAATTGTAGCGAGATTTAGATGTGCCCTGTGCGCTTCTGACGGCCGGTTGGTTCGGCGTCAGGGCGCTACCGGAGCTGGCGCGCGAGTGGGGGTATCGAGAAATTGACAAAAACACTCGTCTTTGCGGTTGCAGAGTGACCCGTGTCGCCCCATTTGTGGGCAAAGATGCCCGGTAACGCATAAGGTTCGATATGCCCAAGACTCCCAGCCCCTGCATTGATGTCTGCAAATTCAAGCGTGAGGGACATTGCATCGGCTGTTCGATGACCAAGGCCCAGAAGTCGCTGTTCAAAGCGTTGAAGAAAGACAGCCACAGGCGCGCGTTTGTCAGGATGCTGACCGCGCAGCAGGGCCAGCTGGGAAAATACACACATTGGGACCTTGCCTACCGCAAGAAACTGGCAAAACGAAAAAACGCGGCAGAGGAGATCCTCTGACCGCGATTATATGTCTTTGCCGGTCTGGGTTGTTCACCCACCGCCGTTGTCGTGTCAGCCCGCCAGATGCGAGCGCAGGAACCAGGCAAATTTTTCATGGGTCTGGCCGCGCGCAATGCACAGATCCTCGGTCAGCGTATCACCATGATCGGCGGCCAGCGCACCGCAGCCTGCAAGGGTCGCGGCGAGGGTTTCCTGCGCTTCCATCATGATCCGGATCATTTCCTGATCGGTCGCATGGCCGTCGTGTTCGGCAACTTTGGAGCGTTTCAGCATCCCGGCCAATGTGCCCTCGGCATGGGCATCCAGTGCACGTACGCGCTCGGCAAGGTCGTCCTGCCCCAGAAAGTGATCTTCGTAGATTTTCTGGAACAGATCATGCAGCGGGCCGAATGCCATGCCCTTGACGTTCCAGTGGAAATTCTGGGCCAACATCGTGGTGACAGCGGTTTCTGCCACGGATTGGTTCAGAGCATCGGCGATTGCGGTTTTGGCATCGGTCGAGAGTGCAGCAGCGGTCTGTGTCATCATGTTCCCCATTGTTCCAAAAAATAGCTGGCTGGCAGGAAGCTGGCTTGCTGTGATACACAACATAGCCATCCGGGGGCATATGGCAAGAGTTTTTAGAACGATTCTAAAACTTAGGAAATTGCTCGGAAATACGGCCCAGAAGAAACCCGATGTAGCGCCGCCGCGCCGGGTCGATTTGCGACCGCAGCAAGAAGCCGAGGCTGTCATAATCCTTTGCTGATACACAGGACAGGCAGCGCATCACCCAAGCTTCGTCGAAGGAGACCTCTGCCGTGCCGGGCCGAAACCATTTGATTCGACGTGGCATTGCCTCTGGCAGGCATTTCACAAGAGTATCGACATAGGTGCGTCTGGCATCCTCTCCATCGACACAGAGCAGCGCGCAGGCTTCGAACAGATCGGTCCGCGCGGCGGCGCGGCAGCCCATCGCCGCAAGACGCAACGTATTGAGTGCATTATATTCCTGCTCATCGAGCAGGGGAGTACTGCGCAACCGGTCAGGGGTTGTCACCTGCGGCAGGGACAAGGTCTGCACTGGCATCATGGGTGATGAATCCGTCTATCTAGAGGGGCATTTGGGCGCCCCGGCTAATTCCTGACTAAATATATTGGTTTTATGGGCGCTCACAAGAGATGAACAGGCGCGCTAGCAAAATTCGCGCTGTATGCCCTGCGGCGTGCGGTATTAGCTGCGGTTCTCCGCAACCAGCGCCAGCAGCTCTTCCTTGGTGCGGGAAATATGTCGGGTCAGGGCGTCGCAGGCGGCCTCGACATTGCGGGCCTGCGCCAGTGCGAGGAGGTCGCGATGCTCGGCCTTGGCGGGTTCGCGCTGTTTCATCACGCTGAGATGCATGCGCACAAACCGGTCGGAATGAAGGCTGAGCCCCTGTAGCATCTCATTGGTCAGCTTACGTTCGGCAGCAGCATAGAGCGCAGAGTGGTAGCGGTGGTTCAATGCGCCCCAGGTTGCCACGTCATCAGCATCATAGGAGGCGTCCATTTCATCCAGGATCTGGCTGCATCTTGCGAAGTCAGTGCTGGTCATCGCAGGGATCGAGCGACGGAACAGATCGACCTCGACCAGGATGCGCAGATCAAAAATCTCCGCGATTTCGCGCAGCGAATGTTTGGTGACTGTTGCCCCGCGGTTATTCGCAAAAAGCACCAGCCCCTCGGCATCGAGCCGTTTCAGAGCTTCGCGCACGGGCATCCGCGAGACATCGTACTCCTCTGCCAGTGCCTCCTGGCGGATCGGTTCACCTTCGGCAAGTTCACCACTCAGGATACGCTCGCGCAAATCGGCGGCGATCACGTCGGGGAGGGTGCTGCGGGAGATGGCGCGCTTGGCTGCCATGGGAGCCTCATGGGTCGGGGTTACGCAGGTGCCAATCTGGCGGTTGTTGTTCGGGTGTGCCCTGCCGGGCCGCGCGGATCAAGGGGCAGGGCATCACGCCCCCCAGGTGTCGCTCAGCCTGTAGCCACCGGGCCAGGGGTCATCGGGGTCCAGCATGTGCTGATGTATTCCCGTGATCCAGCCACGACCACTGATTTCCGGAATGATGGCGAGCTGGCCTCCGACGGTTGTCTGGTCGGTGATCCGGCCCTTGAAACTGGAGCCAATGATCGACACTGCCTCAAACTCCTCATCTGCGGTCATTTCCCCTTTGGCCAGCATCAGGGCCATCCGGGCCGATACTGCGGTTCCGGTGGGTGAACGATCCACCTTGCCGGGCTGGATGGCCACGGCAGAGCGACTGCGCCACCCGATGTCGGTGCGCTCCAGCGGGCCGCAAAATGCACAGAAGGAAATATGCGACCAGTCGGGATTGTCTGGATGGCTGAAACCCAGCTGCTCATTTGCCGCATCCAGAATGCAGGTTCCGATCTGTGCCAGGGCCTTGGCCTCTGCGTCGCAGATGGTCAGATCCAGATCGGCGGCCTGTACGACCACAAAACTATCGCCGCCATAGGCCGTATCCACACGGAGCGTACCGATCCCCGGGACATCCAAGGCAACGCCAATTGCCCCTGCAAAACTGGGAACATTGCGGACAAATATCCTCTCAGCTTTGCCATTTCTGCATTCGGCGCGCACCTTGACCAGCCCCCCTGGCGCTTCCAGCGTCAGATGCGTTTCCGGTTCCTGCATGGGCAGAATGCCCCCATCCAGCAGCACGGTCGCAACGCAGATCGAATTCGATCCGGACATCGGCGGCGTGTATTCCGGTTCCATAATGATAAACCCCATGTCGGCGTCGGGATGTTTGGGGGGCACCAGCAGATTAACGTGCCGGAATACGCCGCCGCGGGGTTCATTGAGGACAAAGTTGCGCAGGGTCTGGTCCTGCGCGATGAATGTGCGCTGATCCCAGAGTGTGGCGCCCGGCGGCGGTGCCACGCCGCCGACGATGACATCACCCACTTCGCCCTCGGCATGGGCGGAAATGACATGTACGGTCCTAGTGCTGCGCATCTCGGTCTCCTGCGGTTCCGGCGGGCTTGGGGCGGGCTGAAAGGCGGTCAAGCCAATCGATCGCCTGTTTCTGATGTAGCACTACAATAAATTTTAGTATATGTTTTCCTGAAGCCCACATCACAGATCATGACCAAACAGGTTCGGCTGGTTGGATGGGTCACTTTGGTCAGCGCGGTGTCGGGCTGCCGGAATTTCAGGATACGGATATGGACGCCTCAGAGACGCGCAAGACAGAGACCATAAAGGCAGGCGCCAGCAAGAAAACGCGCAAGAAGGACAATTCCGAGCAGCTTGGACACGCGATCCGCCGCCGCCGCAAGGCGATGGGGATGACCATGGTGCAGGTTGCCGAGAACACTGATCTGACGCCCGGATTCATTTCTCAGGTTGAGCGGGGCATCAGTACGCCCTCGCTGTCCTCGCTGTTGTCCATCGCTGCCGCCCTGCAAACCAGCGTCGAGCAGCTGTTGAGTGTTGAGGAAGAGTTTAGAGAGTATATTCATAAGGATAACCGGCAGACCTACGCTCTGGGAACCAACGGAAGATTGTATGAGAAGCTGGGGCCGGGGTTTTCCGGCGCGCTCTGCTACCCGTCGATCATTCACCGCCCACCTGGTCATGTCTCGGAGAAGATGTGCCATGAGGGCGAGGTGTTCTGCTACCTGATCTCGGGGCAGCTTGAATATCATCTGGGGGATTCGGTGCATATCATGTCGCCGGGGGATACGGTTCACCATGACTGCTCGAAGCCGCATTATTCGATCGTTCTGAGCGACGAAGAGGCGGTTGAACTTTGGGTGAGCACCATGCCGATGAAGAGCTCTGCCCGCTGAAGGATCAGGCGCTAATGCGCATATCTCTACCCTCCGGCCTTGGGGCTGATGCGGCAAGTCCGGCGTCCATCGGCAGTTGAGCTGCCGGAGATTTCTACCGCAATCAGAACTTTTGCTAAAAATAATTTTAGTAATTTTAAAACCCGCGCTATGCTTCCCCACATGAGACGGAGAATCGATCTGGGAGGATCTCACAAATGACAAGAAAACTGGTGGCGGCCGCAGCTGCCCTGACCACGGCACTGACCGTACCGGCGCTGGCGCAGGATCGCGGCGGCGTGCTGAACTTTGCCCGTTACGACGGATCGACCTTGATCGACCCGATCTATGCGGATCGCAATCCGGATATCTGGATGGTTGGCAGCCTGTTCGACACGTTGCTGCGCCCCAGCGACGATGGAAATTCGGTCGTTCCTGGCCTCGCCGAGACATATAATGTCTCTGAAGATGGCACCACGGTGACCCTGACATTGCGCGACGGGATCAAATTCTCCGATGGCACACCGCTGACCGGAGAGGACGTGGTGTTTTCGCTGGATCGTGCGCGCAATGCTGATCTGAGCCCGTGGGCGGGTCTCCTCGGTACATTGGATACAGTTGCCAATAATGGAAACGAGATCACCCTGACCCTCTCGGCACCGGATCCGACGATCCTGTCGATGCTGGCAACCTTTACCACCGGCATCGTGTCCAAAGCCGCGTTCGAGGCCGCCGAAGGCGCAACGGATCAGGAGAAGTCAGCCGCCATCTTTGCTGCAAAGAGTGCGGGCGTTGGCACTGGCCCTTTCTATCTCTGCGGGTTTGAGCAGGGCACATCGATGGATTTCTGCGCCAATGAGCACTACTGGCGCAGTGGCTCGGACGGCAAACCGCTGCCCTATCTGGACGGTGTGCATTTCGAGATTATCCCCGATGATGCCACCCGTATCCTGAAGCTGCAGGCCGGTGAGATGGATGCGGCGGAATTCATCCCGTTCTCGCGCGTGGCCGAGCTGGAGGCGGATCCGAACATCGAAATGAATCTGTTCCCCTCGACCCGGATTATCTATTCGCCGATCAATACCCGCCCGACGCGGGCAGATGGATCGCCCAATCCGCTGGCGGACGAGCGGGTGCGTCAGGCGCTGAACTATGCCACCAATAAACAGGCCCTGATCGGGCTGGTGCTGCAGGGGGCCGGCAAGCCCATGACCTCGCCTCTGATGGCGGCGGCGACCCAGCTGGCGACATCGACTGATCCGCTTTATGGCTATGATCTGGACAAGGCAAAGGCCTTGATTGCCGAGGCCGGTCTTGAGCCTGGAACCGAGATCACCTTTACGACGCTGGCCGGATCGGCGGATGACAGCACCATTTTTGCGGCACTTCAGCAGATGTGGGCGCCTTTGGGCATCGAGCTTAAGGTGGAGCAGGTCGACAATGCCACCCGTGGCGCGAAGAACCGGTCGGGTGAATTTGATATCCATACCTATGGGTGGGTCAATGATGTGAATGACCCAAGTCAGGTCACTGGTTGGCTCGGTTACTTCCCCACTGCGAAGGCCGTTGGCACAGGTTGGGAGAACGAGAAGTTCAACAGCCTGTTTGAGGCCTCGGCAACGGAAATGGATCCGGGTGCGCGTGCTGGTCAATATGCCGAGATGCAGTCGATCTATGCCGAGGCGGCGCCGCTGCTGTTCATGTACGAGACCCCGTTTGCGGTGGCCCTGTCAAAGAAGGTCAGCGGCTACGTGCAGACACCGCTGGGCAACAACCTCTTTGAGGAAGCGTCGATCAGCCGCTGATCAGTTTCGCCCTGCAATGTAAAAGCACCGTCAGCCTTGGGGCTGGCGGTGCAGACGAACGGATGCCGGAATGGCCACTATTCAATATATTCTCAAGCGCCTGTTGCTGATGGCCGTGACCTTTTTTCTGGTCATGATCATCATCTTTCTTCTGGTGCGCCTATTACCCGGAGACCCGGCAATCGCCATCGCGGGGGACCGCGCGTCGGATGCTGATCTGGCCGCTATTCGCGAACGGCTGGGACTGAATCAGCCGCTGGTGGTCCAGTTCTGGCAGTTCCTGTCCAATACCGTGCAGGGGGATCTGGGGCGCTCGATCCTGATGCGAGCGCCGGTGATAGATGTGATCGCCAGCCGCCTGCCGACGACCCTGTTTCTTACGGTTTATGCCGTGGCATTGTCGGTGCTGATCGCGGGGCCGCTGGCCTTTGTTGCGGCACTGAACCGGGGGCGCTGGCCCGATGCGGTGATCCGCACCGTCTTTCAGGTCGGCCTGTCCATGCCGGTGTTTTATATCGGATTGATCTTGCTGACATTTCTAGCCGCGCAGCTGCGCTGGTTCCCGGTGGGGGGCTATGGCGACAGTTTTTCCGAGCGGCTCTACCATCTGTTTTTACCATCGGTGGCAGTGGCGCTTTATACCTCTGCGATCATCATGCGGAATCTGCGGTCGGCCGTCGTTGAGGTGGTGGATGCGGAATATGTTGAATTTGCCCGTGCCAAGGGACTGTCGGCCTGGCAGATCCTGGGGCGGCATGTGTTGCGCAATGCGCTGATTTCCACAGTCACGCTGCTTGGCCTGTCCATCGGCAACCTGATGAGCGGAACCCTGGTCACCGAAACGGTGTTTGCGGTGCCGGGCGTTGGCCGGTTGATGCTGGAGGCAATCTTTGCCCGTGATTATCCGCTGATCCAGGGGCTGACCCTGACATTTGCAGTGCTGGTGTCGATCGTGTTCCTGATGACCGATCTAATCCAGAGCGCCCTAGACCCGAGGATGCGTCTGACATGACCGATGCCACAGTTCTGTCGCCCGAGGCGACGCGACCGCAGCAGAGCCGGTGGAAGATCGCGCTGCGCAAACCGGGGTTCATGATCGGTGTCGCGATTATCGCAGCCTCTACGCTGCTGGCCATCGCGCCGGGCCTCTTCGCCCCATATGATCCCAATTTCATCGATTATAACGCGGTGCGGCAGCCGCCGAGCTGGGCGCATCCTTTCGGAACCGATATGCTGGGGCGCGACAGCCTCAGCCGGGTGATCTCTGCCTATTCAGTGAATATGCAGATGGCCGTTCTGGCCACGGTCTTTGCCATGCTGATCGGAGTCACGGTTGGTGCGTTGGTGGGCTATTATCGCGGCATTGCCGATATGATCTTTGGCCGGGTCGTGGATGCCGTCATTACCTTCCCGTTTTTGGTCCTGGTGATCGCGGTTGTTGCGGTGCTGGGGCCGGGGCTTGTCAATATGTATATCGCCATCACGGCGGTGGGCTGGGTCTATTATGCCCGGCTGATGCGCGCCGAGGTGATCACCCAGATGGGCAATGACTATGCGGCGGCCGGAATTGTCATGGGATATTCTGACCGGCGCGTGATCTTTCGCCACCTGCTGCCCAATGCGATCACTCCGGTGATTGTCTACTGGATGACGGATATGTCACTGGCAATCCTTCTGGGGTCATCGCTGGGATACCTCGGTCTGGGGGCGCAGCCGCCGCAGGCTGAATGGGGTGTCCTGATTGCCGAAGGGCGCAATTTCATCACCACGGCCTGGTGGCTCAGTCTGATGCCGGGCATCGCCATCGTGCTGACCGGGATCGGGTTCTCGCTGATCGGCGACGGGCTGGCCGATCTGTTGCGGCCTCGCGGTTAAGGGGAAAGAGAGTATGAGCATGAAAGAGACCCAGCCGATACTTGAGGTCCGTAACCTCTGTACGACGTTTCGACGCGGCGGTGTGATGCTGCCTGCGGTCCGCGATGTCAGCTTTGATGTGCGACAGGGTGAGGTTCTGGGGCTTGTCGGCGAAAGCGGCTCGGGGAAGAGCGTCACGCTCAGGTCGATCCTGGGGCTGACCCGTCGCCATGGAGAGGTCACAGGCGAGGTGCGCTGGCAGGGGCGGGATATTTCCCGCCTGTCGGATCGGCAGCTGCGCCAGGTGCGCGGCGGTGAGGTTGCAATGATCTTTCAGGAGCCGATGACGTCGCTCAACCCGCTATTGACCGTGGGCCTGCAGCTGACCGAGACACTGAAGGCACATACCGATCTGCCGCGTGCGGCGCGTCGGGACCGGGCGGTCGAGATGCTGGATCATGTAGGTATCCCGGCGGCTGCCTCTCGGTTGCAGGATTATCCGCATCAGTTTTCGGGCGGGATGCGGCAGCGAGTGATGATTGCCATTGCGCTGGCGGCGCAGCCGAAGCTTTTGTTGGCGGATGAACCGACCACAGCGCTGGATGTTACCATTCAGGCGCAGATCCTTGATTTGATCCTGCGCCTGTCTGAAGAGATGAACATGGGCGTGATCCTCGTTACTCATGATCTGGGGGTCGTTGCGCAGACCTGTGAGAATGTTGCGGTGATGTATGCTGGGCGGATCGTCGAGCAGGGGGCGGTGCGGCAGGTGCTGCGCACGCCGCGCCATCCCTATACGGCCGGATTGATGCAGTCGGTGCCACAGGATGTGCCGCCACGGACGCCGCTTTACTCTGTGCCGGGTACGCCACCTAGTCTGGAGATGCTGCCCCGAGGCTGTGCCTATGCGCCCCGTTGCGACGCACGGATTGAGGCCTGCCTGAATGCGCGCCCGCCGTTGGAGGCGATCAGTGCCGGGCGTCGCGCGGCCTGTTTCAATCCGGTTCCCGCGGTCCAGGGAGAGGTGGCATGACTGATCCGGTGATGGAGATCGACAATCTCAGCCTGACGTTTCATCTGCCGCGCAGCCTGATTGATGTGATGCGCAAGCAACCCGGTCGCGCCGTACGCGCGCTGAACGGCGTCAGCCTGGCGCTGAGGAAGGGAGAAACCCTAGGTGTTGTCGGAGAATCGGGGTGCGGAAAATCGACATTGGCGCGCTGCATCGTCCGGCTTTACGAGCCGCAGGGTGGCAGCATTCGCCACCATGGGCAGGATATATTCGCCGACGGCGCGCGCAGCGACCGCAGCTATAACCGGCGCGTGCAGATGATGTTCCAGGATCCCTATTCGTCGCTCAACCCGCGTATGACCTGCGGTCAGATCCTGAGCGAAGCCTTGCAGGTCCATAAGATGCGCCCCTCCGACGAGATCCCGACACGAGTCGCGGAGCTGCTGGATTTGGTGCGGCTGCCCGCAGATGCGGCGCAGAAACTGCCGCATGAGTTCTCCGGTGGCCAGCGTCAGCGGATTGCCATTGCCCGTGCGCTGGCGGTGGAGCCTGAGGTGCTGATCGCCGATGAGCTGGTATCGGCGCTGGATGTCTCGGTTCAGGCGCAGGTGGTGAATCTTCTGCTGGAGCTGCAGGAGCAGCTGGATCTGACCATCCTGTTTGTCGCCCATGATTTGCGGCTGGTGCGCCATGTCTCCCACCGTGTCGCAGTGATCTATCTCGGCCGCATCGTGGAAATCGGCGACAGCGAGCGCCTGTTTGCCAATCCGGCGCATCCGTATTCACAGGCGTTGCTGAGTGCGGCCCCGTCGCTTGATCCCGATGACAAAGGGGATGCGATCCGGTTGGAGGGAGAGCTGCCGTCGCCGCTGAACGTGCCGCCAGGGTGCCCGTTCCATGTGCGCTGCGCCCACGCTTCGGAAATTTGCAGGCGGGATGTCCCGCACCTGCGTCCTCTTGGCGACCGTGGCGAGGTCGCCTGCCATCTTGCGGAAGAGATCAATCAAAATGGATGACATGTTGAGCGGCTCCCCTGCCGCCGCCCGCATTGCCGATCTGCGCCGCGAGCTGCGTGCCCGCGATCTGGATGCCTTCATTCTGCCCCGGTTCGACGCGCATCAGGGGGAATATGTGGCTCCCCATGACGAACGCCTTGCCTATATCACAGGTTTTACCGGATCGGCCGGGATGGCCATCATCACGGCAGAGACCGTCGCCGTGTTTGTGGATGGCCGCTATACCGTGCAGGTCGCAAATGAATGCTCAGGACCGCTGTTTTCGCGGCTTCACATTTTTGAACAGCCACCGGAACGCTGGCTGGGCGCGGTTGCGCAGGCAGGCTGGCAGATCGGGTTCGACCCGATGCACCTGCCACCCGGCTGGTTCGATCGGTTTGCCACATCCGCTGTGCAGGCCAGTGCGACGATGTTGCCGCAAGGCGACAATCCGGTGGATGCGATCTGGTCGGACCAGCCGCCAGCGCCGACCGGGCGGATCAGCGTTTTTCCGATGCAATGGGCCGGGCGGAGCAGTGCCGAGAAATGTGCGGATCTTGCAGCATATCTGAGCGAGCAGGACGCCGCATGTCTGGTTGAGACACAACCTGACAATATTGCCTGGCTGCTGAACGTGCGCGGGGATGATGTGGCCTTCAACCCGATGCCGCAGTCCTTTCTCATTGCCGAGAGAAACGGGACGGTCACTTGGTTCGTTGATCCGGCCAAGCTGGATGATGAGGTCAAGGATCACCTGCCGGACATCGTGACCGCCCAGCCAGTCTCGCAGTTTCTGGGCGCTCTTCAAAACCGATGCAACGCCGGAGAACGGATCCTGTTTGATCCGGATTTTTCGCCGGTTGCGGTGCGTCATACTATTGCCGACGCCGGGGCGACTGCGGCTGCGGTGGCCAGTATATTGACCCGGACCAAATCCGTTAAGAATCCGGTCGAAATCGCCGGTCTGCATGATTGCCATCTGGAAGACGGGGTAGCCTGGGTCGAGTTCTCGGCCTGGTTGGCGCAGACGGTTCCTGCGCGCGCGGCGGCTGGTGAGCCGGTGACCGAGCGTGAGGCGGAAGCACAGATCCTGTCCTGCCGACAGGCGCGCCCGGGTTTTCTGACCGAGAGCTTTCAGACGATCTCAGCCGCGGCAGGCAATGCTGCAATGTGCCACTACGCGGCCACCAACGGGCGTAATGCTCCGATAATGCCACAGAATCCCTATCTGCTGGACAGCGGCGGCCAGTATGACACCGGGACCACCGATGCCACGCGCAGCTATGCCTTCGGGATGCGCCCCGACGGCTATGACCGGGCGTATACGGCGGTGTTTCGCGCGTTCCATGCGCTGGCCACGCTGCGGTTTCCCCGGGGTACGCAGGGCCATCATATAGATGCGATCTGTCGGCGACCGCTCTGGGACCTCGGCTTGGATTACGACCATGGCACCGGTCATGGCATCGGACATCGGCTCTCGGTGCACGAGCACCCGCAACGCATCGGCAAGCCCTATAATCCGGTGGATCTGGTGCCTGGCATGGTTGTGTCGATCGAGCCGGGCTATTACGAGGCCGGGCGTTTTGGCATCCGGATTGAGAACATCTTTGAGGTTATTGAAGAAAGTGATGGGTTCCTCAGCTTTCGCAATATGACGCTTGCACCAATACAAACCGACATGCTGATCCCGGCAGATCTGAGTGAGGACGAACGCTGTTGGCTGAATACGTATCATCAGGATGTGCTGCAGCGGTTATCGCCCTTGGTCAGCGATGCAGCGGGCCGGTGGTTGTCGGCGGCGACGGCCCCGATCTAGAGGTCTGTCTCTCGCTTTGCTGCGCGGCGGCCAGTCCTCGTTCGGGGCTGGCCTAAAATATATCTTCAATCTAATTGAAAACTGCTGGGTAAACCGGTTGGGGGACTGCCCCCGGCGCGGTGGGTCAACACTTTGTTCAGGCGAATATGCGAGAGGTTGTGCAAGACGAGCCTTCCAAGTGGAGATATGAATGCCAGCTCTGTTCAACACAATATCAGGCAAGCTACTTGCCGCGACCACGGTTGCAATTACCGGGCTGATGCTCTGCTTCAGCGTATTTACGGCCCTCAATGAATCTGCACAGGTCAGGGAGCGGGTATTGGAGGGCGCGTCGCAGCGTGCCTCGGATATCGCGCAAAGCCTGTCGTCTCAACTGGTCGAAGCGACCTCAGCTGCGGCGGCACTAGGCGGCGCGCTATCCGGATATATCGAAGATGGCGATGCAACCACCGCCGATCTGATCAAGATCATGGAAGGCGTCCCCGGCCGCTATGATCTTGTATTCTCTTCCTGGATGTCAGCGATTCCGGACGGCGCCACCGAAGATTTCATTACCGGTGAAGAGGGACGAAATGCCGATGGTATCTTTGCCGCCTACTGGACCAAAGCGGAGTCCGGCGGGCTGAATTTCGAGACGTTCAACGTTGATCCCAATGACACATCCGAGTGGTATCGCCTGCCGATCGACAGTGGCGAGAGCGTCATCACCGAACCTTATCTCTCAAATGAAAACCGCCTGCTGACATCGGTGTCGGTGCCTGTGAATGCACAGGGCCAGATCGTCGGTGTTGCCGGTGTCGATATCGTGCTCGATAATCTCGGTGATTTTGTCCGGGGGCTGTCGGTTTATGAAGGCGGCAGTGTGATGCTGCTGGGCCAGGGCGGCAAATGGTTGTCACATCCTGACCCGGAAATGCTGATTCAGGCCTTTGAAGGGGAAGAGGTGGCAGATTTCCAGGCCGCTGTCGAAACCGGAGAGGTGCAGATCGTTTCGGATCGCGCTGATGGGTCGACACGCCTGTTCTTTCCTTTCACCGCCTACGGCATGAACAAGACCTGGGTTGTCGTCTTGGATGTGCCACGCCATGTCTTCGTCAACCCGGTAAAGGCAAGCATCTACGAACAGCTGATCGCCAATGTTCTCTTGCTGGCGCTGACGCTGGCCACCATCTTCTTCTCGGTGCGCTCGCTTGTCCGGCGTCCCCTGGGGCGAATGCTTGGGGTCATGAAGGATCTTACCGCCGGGAAGGTGCATCAACCCGTTGATATTCCAAAGCGTAAAGATGAGATCGGGGCGATGGCCCTGTCCATCGAGACCCTGCGCCAGGGTTTGGCATCCAAGGAGGAGCTGGAAGCAAATCAGCTGCGCGATCAGCAGCAGCAGCAGGCGGTTGTTCAGGCCCTTGCCCAGAATTTGCAACAGCTGGCTTCCGGGCGGCTGGATGTCAAAATCCACGATGAAATGCCCAGCCAGTATGAGGGGCTGCGCCAGGACTTCAACAATACTGTTGAACAGTTGAGCAAGCTGATCACCTCGGTCAATGACTCGGCACGTTCGATCGATACCGGATTGACGGAGATTTCCTCGGCAACCAACGATCTGTCGCAGCGCACAGAACAATCCGCGCTTCAGCTGGAAGAGACTGCGGCGTCGCTGAGCGAACTCACGCAGAACGTCCAGCATGTCGCCAGCGGCGCGCGCGAAACTGAGGCATTGGTCACATCCGTGAATCAGAGTGCAACAAACAGCTCCGCGGTTGCCCGGGAGACGGTTGATGCGATGGATTCGATTGCCGCTACCTCCGAGCAGATCACCCGGATCACCGGCATGATTGACGATATCGCGTTTCAGACAAACCTGCTTGCCCTGAACGCCGGTGTTGAAGCCGCGCGGGCTGGCGAAGCGGGTCGCGGGTTCTCGGTTGTTGCCGCCGAAGTCCGTAGTCTTGCGCTGCGTTCGTCTGAATCGGCGCTAGAAATCAAGAAGCTGATTACCGCCTCCGCAGCGCAGGTGGCCCATGGCGTGGATCTGGTCGGCAGGACCAATTCCTCTCTGGAGACCATTATGAATGCCATTGGCAGCATTTCGGAACATGTTGGCGATATTGCCAAACAGGCCGACGAGCAATCCAGGGGCATTTCGGAGTTGAATGGCGCGATGAGCACGCTGGAAGCTGCCCAGCAGCAGAATGCCGCCATGTGCGAGGAGACCGCCGCCGCCTGCAGTTCGCTGGACCATGAGACAACCAATCTGTCGCGGCTGGTCACAGCCTTTCAGACTGGAGATGCTGGCCGCCAGCCCGTGCAGAGTGCGCAGCACCACAGTTATACGGCTGCGGCCTAGGGCGCTGACTTAGACTGCTCTGGAGGCGCGGGCGTCACTGGGTGTCCAGGCGGGGTCGGTGAGTCCGAGAGTAGCTCCACCAAATGCTTGATAGCCACCACTCCTTTGAGTGGTGGCTCTCGTCTTTGATGTCCGCTGTTGCTGCCGGTGATGGCCCCGTGTCGGATCTTTGGGTCATTCCTGAGCTGGATGGTTTGCAGTCCGGCAGCGTTTCCGTGATCTGAGTTTCCCGCAATCAGCGAGGTCGCAAGGATGACACGCTAACGCCAACTCTGGTTGATTGAAGTGGTTTGTTGCGGGGCGGCGCAAAGCAGGTTTGACGATCCAGATCCCTATCATGCCGGGTAGTGGTGCAGCACCCGATTGAGATCATTCAGTCTGGAGCATCCATTGTCCGCTACCCATCAGCATGCAAACGACCAGCGGATGTTTGATCCTGACGGGGCGACGATCCTGAGCTGGCTCGCGGTCTGTTGGCATCCCTGCGGTGGGAGCGGTGCCAACCGGAAGCCTGTCAAAGCAGATGGGCGGGTGTTGCTTCAATACCGCGCGGCTCTTTCAGCGGTTTCCATGGTTCTGGGCGGCAAGTCAGCCTCTGCTTCCTGAGTGTCCGATGCTGCACCGTATCGCCTTTGACCATGGTACCGGCTTTTGTCCACTGCGCGCACCGAACGGCCCAGCTCCTGGAAACCTCGACATGGCGTCATGAGATGACTGGCGTCCGCTGGAGAGGTGCTGCGGATCATAGTTTGGCTGCGAACGCCGGTAGGCCTGCGATTTGAGATGCGGGTGCAAATCAGAATGCTGACGGCAGTCGCCGGTGGAAACGTCTACTGGTGAGCGCCAGGTTCAACCGGATCGCGATCTCTTCTGTTGCGGATCTTTCCTAGGATTTGCTGCAAGCGGTCGCCGCCCACGAGGAGGATCATGATCAGATAGGTGGGGATTGCGACCGCAAGTTGAGCCATAAGCTGTGGGGTGCCATACATCGGCGGCCCCAACTCACGTAGCGCGAAGAGCGCAATGGACATCATTGAGACAGAAATCAGCGCGGGGCGCAGTGCATCGAAGATATAGGTTGTCGCCGAGATTTCGAGGGTTTTCAGAGTTTTGCGCGTGGCGACCGGCCAGAGCAAGAAGGAAATGCCAACCAATGCGGACATGATCCTGTTCAGACCCTCCGGGGCCAGCAGCAGGATCGCTGCAAATCCAGACAGGCTGACGACACATTCAAATCCGAACCACCAACGTGCATGACCGGAGAACCTGAGCAAAGAGGCCTGCATGACGCCGATACTCATCATCAGGCTGAGCATTGCAAAACACTGGAGCGGGTAGATCGCGGCGAGCCATTTGCTGCCAAAGACGAAGGGTATCGCCGTCGGGGCCACAATGATGAAGCCGATGAATAGCGGCAAGGCGGCGGTTGCAGCGGCGAAGCTGCTGAGGATAAACGCTTCCCGCCGTTGTTCTTTTTCAGTTTGCAGACTGGCAAATAGGACCCTTGTGACAGGCAAGAGCGTGCCAATGGTAAGCTCCTGCAGGATTTCACACATTCTGCGGGCGAAAAAGAAGATGCCGAGCACTGCTGGGCCGGCGACGATCCCGAGCAGGATCTGGTTGATCTTGGTCGGTTCGATCATCCGGCCACCCATCGTTAACAGGGTAAAGCCGCGCAGATCCGTCAAAGCGGCCCTCGAGAGCTGTAGCCCAGGGCGCCAGCCAGCGGCCCAGTAGGAGACGACGCAGCCGACAATCGCGGTAATGACCTGTGCCCAGACCAGTGCCCAGATGGCATATCCTTGCAACACGAGCAGCAGGCAACCTGCCGCGCCCAGCCCATTTGCAAGGGTTGTCCGCAACGCAATATGACGAAACTCCATTCGCCGGTTCACCAGTGCGGCGGGAATATTTCCAAGTGATACAAACAGGATACGGAGCGACAGCACCGGCAATATAATCGCAAGTGCCTCGAGTTTGGTCCAGGACGCGATCATCGGCGCACAGAGAACCAGGATCGCAATAGTGGCCAGTGCGATCACCATCGTCAGCCAGAATGCGCTGTCCAGATGGCTCTGCCTCAGGTCGCTGCGTTGAATGATGGCGTCTCCAAGCGGCAGCGGCACCAATGTCATGACCCAGATGACGATCGAGGTGGCCAGAGCCACGGCGCCAAAATCGGCGGGCTCCAGCAATAGAGAGGTCACCAGGAACACAACCACGGTCAAGCCGTTGCTGACCATGATGTTGACGAAGGACCAGAACACGCCAATCAGCGCCAGGCGGCCGCGGCCCTGCGATATATGGCTGAGTGTCGAAGCATCGGTATTGCTGTCGTGCATTCTGTTGGTCCCGCTTTTGCAGTTAGGGAGCATAATCTGCCGCGGCTGTCACCCTTGGTGCAGACCCTGATCCCTATCGCCGTTGGCTGAACATTACCGCAGAGGGCTTAATGGCCCGTTTACCGTCCGGTGCGCGCAATGACTGAGCGGCCGGTCAGCAGGATCAGTTTGATATCAAAGCCGAATGTCCGCCGCTTCAGGTAATCAACGTCAAAGGAGACCCGATCAGCATAGCTGACATCGTTGCGACCTGATACCTGCCACAGCCCGGTGATTCCCGGTCTTTGGCTCAGATATGCGGAAGCGGCTGGACCATATCTGTGCAGTTCGCAGCGCACGATCGGGCGCGGCCCGACAAAGCTCATATCACCGCGCAGCACGTTCCAGATCTGTGGCAGCTCATCGAGACTGCTGCGGCGGAGGAACAGGCCAAAGCCCGTGACCCGTGGATCGCGGCTGAGCTTGCGGTCGCGGGCCCATTCGCTGGCCGCTTGGGCGTCCGACTTGAGGTGCTCGGCCAGAATATCCTCCGCGCCGTGGATCATGGTACGGATTTTCCAGCAGGTGAAGGGTATTCCGTCCTTGCCGATACGAGTATGACCGAAGAGCCCTGGCCCGCCATCGCGTCGGCTGATGAGCCAGAGGAGCGCGATAACCGGGGCGAGGGCGGGCAGAAGAGCCAGCGCAAGTGACATATCAAGAAGGCGCTTTCCGATTCTTGCATAAATATCGAAGCGCGGTTCTGCCGCCTGACCGCTGTCTGATGGCGCGCGCAGGTGGTCAAAATTCGTAATGTCGCTCATGCCTTACCCCGATCTTCAGCCTCGCGGTGTCGACATTTATGTCGACAGGGTCGCTGGCCGATTTTCTGGCTGCGATCTCGTCCGCCTTTCCTAAGATTTGATTCAAATTCGTGGCAAGATTTTGTCGTAAACAAAGTCATGCTGGGGCGTTCTCAAGACGGGGTATGCAGATCGGCAGCCAGGCTGAACAAGCGATCCCGAGCTGGTGATGCGGCCGAACAGTTGAATTGACAGCCGCCGTTCGGCGTATTAATTTGATCGGTGAAATAAATATCATCACCAGGACTTCCGGGGTTCTGCACCCAAAGGACGCCCCTGTATGCCATCATCCAGCCAGCCTCGCTCCAGAGCCTTACAGCAGCACTCGCATCTGCGGGACGATGCTGACGAGAGATTGCGTTGGCTCGATCTGGAGAATGATCATCTGCGGCTAAGGGTGATGAACCTTGGCGCCATAACGGCCTGGCTGGATCTGCGCGATGGTGAAACCTGGCAACCCATGGTGCTGGGATATGCCGATATGGCGGCCTATCTGGGGGATCCGTATTATCTGGGTGCCATTGTTGGCCGGGTGGCCAATCGGATTGGCGGGGCGGGTTTCCACCTCGCGGGTCGCGAGGTTTCTCTTAATGCCAATGAAGGGAGCAACCAACTTCACGGCGGCGCGCAGGGGCTTGGACGGGTGTTCTGGGATATGCGGCGGCTGGGGGCCGGGGCGGTTGAATTGCGCCACTTCTCCGCGGATGGTGAGAACGGCTATCCGGGCGGTGCCGATATCCGGCTTAGGATTGCGGTGTCCGGCACAACGGTCAGCTATGATATGACAGCTTCGGTGGACCAGCTCACCCCGATTAGCTTGGCGCAGCACAACTATTATACGCTTGGTATCAAGGGCGATATCTGGGAGCACCGCCTGCGCAGCAGCGCCGAGAGCTATCTGCCGCTGCGCCGGGATGGGGTGCCTACGGGCGAAATTGCACCAACTAGCGGTACCAGATTTGACTATCGCGCTGGCCGGAGCTTTGCCGCGCTGGATCCAGAGCGGCTTGGCACGGATATCCATGTGAATTTCCCCCCGAACGCTTCGGGTGATATGCGCGAGGTAGCCCAGCTTGGCGCCTCCAATGGTGTTGTCATGCGGGTTTTTTCAGATCAACCGGGTGCGCAGATTTACACGGCGAGCCATCTGAACAGTTCCTGCGCCGCGCGGGATGGACAGCGGTTGGCACCCTTTTCTGCCGTCTGTATCGAGCCGCAGGGTTTGCCGGATGCTGTAAATCAGCCCCATTTCCCGAGTGTTCTGGTGGACCCCGGTCATCCGTATCGCCAGAAGTTGCTGCTGAAATTTTCCGTAGCGGAGAGGGAGCAAGATGGCTGATTACCGGCGTCGACATCGCCTGTGTGGCGCGATTGCGATCTGCATAACGAACGCGACCTTCGCCTGTGCTGGTAGCGCTGAGGAACAGTCCATGAATTTGGATCTGGGGCCGCGGCCAAGCTTTGCCCCGCAGATACAGGCAGAGGTCGAGCTGGGCCAACTGCTGTTTTATGATCCCATTCTATCGGGCAACCGCAACATCAGCTGCGCTAGCTGCCATCATCCACGGTTTGGCACAGGTGACGGCGTCTCCCTGTCGCTGGGCGAGGGCGCAACCACGCTTGGCCCTGAGCGGCGCGCGGATCCGGACAACCGTCCTGAACAGCGTATTCCACGTAATGCGCCTGCGCTCTGGAATCTTGGCGCTGATGATATGGATGTGATGTTCCACGACGGCCGACTGGAGGCTGACCCCGCATATGGGTCGGGTATCCGCACGCCGCTGGAAGGTGACATGGTCGCAGGATTCGATTCCGCGCTGGCCGCACAGGCGATGTTTCCGGTGCTTTCGGCAGATGAGATGGCCGGCCACTACGGCGAAAATGATGTCTCGCGCGCGGTACGTCTGGGTCAGCTGAGCCATCCCGGTGGGGCATGGGATATCATCGCGGGCCGGGTCGCAGAGATCCCCGAATATCGGCAGCGTTTCGATGAGGTCCTGGGAGCGGCAGAACCCATCCGCTTTACCGATATCGGCAATATGCTGGCGGCGTTTATCCGGTTTGAATGGCGGGCTGATGATAGCCCGTTTGATCGTGCTCAGCTGCATGGAGAGGCCCTGCCCACCACAGCAGCAAGGGGGCAGGAGCTTTTCTACGGGGGCGCCGGATGCAGCCGGTGCCATACAGGCTGGTTGCAGACGGACAATAGGTTTCATTCAATCGCGATGCCGCAGCTTGGTCCGGGCAAGGCCGCCAGATTTGAAACCCACGCCCGCGACGAGGGGCGGTTGCGGGTGACTGGAAACCCGGATGACGCTTACCGCTTTCGCACCCCGTCGCTGCGCAATGTCGCGCTGACAGCGCCCTATGGGCATAACGGCGCCTATGCCACTTTGGAGGCTGTTGTGCGTCACCATCTGGATCCCGTCGCGGCGCTGATGTCTTATGATCGCAGCCAGGCGATCTTGCCCGGTCTTGATGGGGTGTCGGATTGGGCCGTCATGGATGATCCGGTCGAGCTGGAGCGTATCGCGGCGGCGAATGATCTGGATCCGATTGCGCTAAGTGACGGGGATATTCCCGATCTCGTGGCTTTTCTGGAAGCGCTGACCGACAGCGCCGCAGCCAAGGGGCGGCTTGGGGTGCCGGATAGCGTTCCATCGGGCCTGCCGGTGGAACGCTGATCTACCGGTCCAAGAGTCTATTGTGTTCGGGTAAGATGCTGGTTGGGCGTGATTTCTTGCCAGATTGTGGTTTCCCCATCCGGCCAGATAACGCGCAACCGCAGATCATCGCTCTTTCCCAGACCGAAGTGCAGATCCCCGGCAGAGCCGCTCGCATGGCCGCCGCCCACAGTGATCTCGCGGGTGTGTATCCTTATGCCTGTGTCCAGCTCGACGAAGGCACCAATTGCCTGCGTGTTCGGGGCAGTGCCCTTGAGTGACAGGCTCAGCCAGTTTCCGGATGGGCTGGTGGTGTTCTGGTAGAGTTCCATTGGCGCGCGCCGGTTGATCACGGCAAGGTCAAGCTGCCCATCGAGATTGAGATCGCGCAGCACGGCGCCGCGAGAACGTTCCATGCTGGCAATACCCGCAGCGGCGGCCATGTCGGAAAAACGCCCATCTGGCCCTTGAATCAACAGGGTATTCGGGTCGCGCATGGCGGCATCGGGCATCTGTTCGACATTTCCCTTGGTGACAAAGATATCGTCATGCCCATCGTTGTTCACATCGCCAAAATCCGCGTGCCACCCGGTGGATGGTCGCCCGTCACCGCCGCTGGTTGGGCGGTGGGCGGTGGTGCCGTAATCATAAGTCACATCGCGGTAGGCGGGGCCGGTGCCGCTTGGATCAAACAGCTGTAGTTTCTGATCTCCCATCGAGGTGAGGTAGACATCGGAAAACCCGTCACCGTTCAGATCGCGAGACGCTATCCCCATCCCCCAGAGGTGAAAGGGCAGCCAGCCGTCGTCCTGCTGGTAGAGCCTTGGCGGCGTGGTCATTTTCCACATCTGCTCCTGCCCACCCCGGACATAGTAATGTCGGTCGTTGCTGATCCGAAGATCGGCCCGACCGCGGGCGGTTGCCCCAACGCTTCGGTGCCAATTGGTGAACAGCATGGACAGCGCGCAGTACCCTGGCTGGAGCCGGATGGCCGGGCCGTAGCGGTCACCATCGGGCCGATACAACAGTGTGTCATCACAGGCCTCAAACGGACCCTCGGGGTCGCTTCGGTTGACATAGGTGCCAAAGGCAAGCGTCGGCAGCTGCGCGCCCGGCTCCCAGGTGGCCGAAAACGCGGTGGTCCAGTGGTCACCACTGGTAAAACCCAGACCATCGAAGGGTTCGAACTGACAGTTTCCGGTTCCACGCAGCAGCTGATCCGCGCCAACGCGCAGCAGGGCAAGATCGAGAATACCGTCACCATCAATGTCGAGCGGGTAGACGCCGGTGACACCTGTCTGTGCCAGGGCGGCCGGTGTAGCGGATGCAAACCGCAGCGTGGCGCCTGGTGCCTCGCTCTGGTTGATCATCAGCTGAACCGGGTTGCTGCCGCCCGCCGCCACCAGATCAGGGAATTTATCGTCGTTGCAATCCAGCGAGGCGAGCCCCCCACCCACGAAATGCTCCCAACCGCCATCATAGACATGCGCGGGAACTGGTTGGGAGCGGAACACCGGAGGCTCGGGGATGTCCGCCAGCGCGATCTGCGGCAGGAGCCAGATCGGCGCGAGGATATATGAGAGTTTATCCCGCATGGCTGGCAACTTCGCGGATGGTCAGTGCGGAGACTTCTTCAATCGCATAGGCGGCGGCCCCTTTTGCCCACATCTTGTTGCCCCAGCCATGGACGCGCACTTCGGGCAGGGGGCCGTCCACCTGAACCACCCAGCGGCGCATTTCCTCCACCACTTTGTCGGAGGACAGGTAGCCAAAGGCCAGCTGCGCACCCGCCAAAACGATCATCTGCGGGTCGAATATATTGACGATATTGGCCAGTCCCATGGCAAACATGCGCCCGGCGCGGTCAAGGATGGATTGCGCCATGGTGTCGCCGTCACCGACGGCAGCATAAAGCGAGGCGAGATCCTTGTGCCGTTCGACGCCACTGGTGATATTCGCCTCGCGCAGCAGGGCGTAGTCGCCGACGTAAGCTTCCAGACAGCCGCGCTGGCCGCATTGGCACAGCGCGCCTTCGAGCTGCACCTTGATATGGCCAAATTCTGCGCCGCAGCCCCGCGCGCCGCGATATATCTGATTGTCGATGACGATGCCCATGCCGACACCATGTTCGACGGTCACCACGACAAAGTTGCTGCGGGTGTCACCTTCACCGAAGAGATGCTCAGCCTTGGCGACCAGATTGGCGTCGTTGTCGATAAACACCGGCATGCTCAGATAGCTGCCAAGAAGGCTGCCAAGATCGATATTCCGCACGTTGAGCGACGATGACCAGTAGATGAAATTGCGCTCGGCATCCATAACGCCGGCCATGCCAATGCCAACTCCGGAGATGTGCGCGCGGGTGAACCCGCCCTTGGCGCAGCTCTGGTCCAGGGCTTCGACAATTTTCTCGCAAAGGGCCTCTGGCGACATCTGACCGCCACGCAGGGGCATTTCGTGGCTGACCAGCTCTGTGCCTTCGAAATCGGTGATCAGGGTCGTGATGGCGTGATGCGACAATTTCAGCCCGGCGATCCGATGGGCGCTGCCGCAGATTTTGAGGGCGACCCGTGGGCGGCCGCGTTTGGCACCGCGCGCTGTATCCGGGCTGACTTCCTCGATCAGCCCTGCGGCCAGCAGTTCGGCGGTGATCGCCGTGACGGTGGCGGGGCTGATGCGGGTGGCCTGAGCGATATCGATTCGTGCGATTTGCCCTGCGGCCCGGATGGTATCGAATACCTGAAGGCGACTGTTTTCACGCAGTTCGCCGGAATGTGAAAGCCTGTCCGATTTAACCACCGTATTTCCCCCTTATTATCAGGCGACTTATCGCAGGAAAGCGCCGCCCGACAAGATATCTGGCCTCATGATACATTATTTAATTTGAGTTTC
>NZ_JAYMWW010000002.1:0-107416 GCF_048056015.1 Phaeobacter sp. JH20_37
AAAAAAAATAGCGTTACGCTCGTGGATGTCGCCCGGGAAGCTGGTGTTAGCGCGATCACCGTATCGCGCGTCATTCGCACACCTCACGTCGTTTCCGAAAGGTCGAGGCTGAAGGTAGAAGCCGCCGTTGAAAAGCTGGGTTACGTCCCCGATGCGGCCGCTTCAGCGCTTGCTTCAAACCGTACCGATGTAATCGGATTGTTGATCCCGTCCCTTACAAACAGCGTATTCGCTGAAGTTCTCCGCGGCATATACGACGAAGCCGAGAGCCACCCCTTCTCTATACAAATCGGTAACTTCCGGTATCGCCCCCTCACCGAAGAGATACTCATCGGGAAGTTCCTGCGTCAGAAACCTGCCGGGCTTATCGTGGCGGGGCTGGACCAGACCGAGATCTCGAAGAGCATGCTGCGAGAAGCCGACTGCCCGGTCATCCAGATCATGGATTATGACGCTTCCGCAGAAGGAAACATGATCGGTTTTTCGCATTACGAAGCGGGTGCTGCTGCCGCGCGTCATCTGAGAGACCGGGGTTATCGGAGAATCGGTTTTCTTGGCGCACGGATGGATCCGCGAACGCAACGGCGCCTGGCCGGGTTCAATGACGCACTGAATGACACAGACGATTCGCAACGATCGAAGCGGGTGATTGTTACCTCCACCGCATCATCGGTGAGCTTGGGCGCAGAGTTGTTGCGCGAACTTCTCGTGCGCGCCCCGGATTCTGACGCGATCTTCTGCAACAATGACGACTTGGCAATCGGCGCGCTTCTGGAAGCCCAGAGACGCGGGATCAAGATACCGGAAGAATTCGGAATCTGCGGCTTCAATGACCTTGAAATGAGCAAACAGATGAACCCCGGGCTGACGTCGATCGCAACACCGCGCTATGAGATCGGACGCTTGGCTATCAGCACCATCGTAGACGCTCTTGCCCCAGGCAATCCCACAGATCCAGCGCGAGTTGACCTTGGCTTCACGGTTGTCTTGCGCGGTTCCAGCGCCCGGAAGGCGGACTAACTCCTCGCGATGTATTTCGTACTGGTGTCTCACGTCAGCGCCTAGGGGAGGGCTTAGGGCGATTTGATAAGGGAGGGTTTTCAGCTCATCACAACTGCCGAGGAATGCGGATGAGACACACATCCGGAATCACGCAACTGCGCGTCGGAGCGAATCCGTTGATTTGCACTCGTAGCTAATGGCAGCAATGTGGGCTGCTGTCGCAACATCGAAAGCCCAGGCTCGGGGTCTCCTTTGGGCCGTCCTTGTCGCCGAGATCTGGGCCAACTAGTAGGATGCCGCGGTTGCTCCGATGGCCGCAACGAGCCCAATGCGGTCAGATCGAATCGCGAGGGATTCTTCGAGGCAGAACGAAGATTGTCTCGAACTTAAAGAAGACGCGACATTGCGATAGCGCGAGCGTCCGCCGCGCCGATAGGCACTCCGTCGCCGTCGGGGCGAAACCCGAGCGAGCGGTAAAGCGGCAGCGCCTCGACATGCCGAGAAAGAGCGCCTAGCGCAATCTCGCGGTACCCTAGAGATCGCGCTTCGTCGATCATCGCAGCCGCCAGCGCCCGGCCAAGTCCTTGACCTCGGGCGCTTTCGCGAACGAACATTCGGTTCAGTTCGCAAACTCCGTCTGACCGCGGCTTCAGCATGACGATGCCGACGAACTCGTTATCAGCACGAGCGATCAGGCATTCTCCTTTCGGTGGCAGGAACACACTGCGAAAATCGGCAAGTCCACCGGCCACGTCCTGTTCTTCGATGTAGCGGTCGTGCGCGTCTCCAAGATCAGGATAGCGGACTCGCAGAAAGCCGAAGAACTCCCAAACCAATACAACCGCCGCGTCGATTTCTGCGTCAGTGCGTACCCTCGTAAGGCGAGGGTCAGAGAGTGGAGCCAATTCCTTCGTACTTGCAGCCATAACGGTCCCACGGCGTTTTGTTTTAATCACGTTTAAGCTGCGTGATGATGTGCACTGTTTCAACAACTTAATTTGCGTTCGTTTCTGCGGCAAAGTGCAGGAAGATTGGATGATTTCTGCCGCGCCGCGAAAGTGAACTTTGTCCGCAGACTTCCAGTTCGTCGACTTCTCGATTTCGCGTCTGCGGCGAACGGCGGCTTCGACGGGCCGCAGCGCAGCATTCGAATTGGCAGCTGGACGTCGGCTTTGGGCCGAACACGATGCTGCACCTGCGAAATAGGCGTCCATGCTGCGATGTGCATGACTGTCTACAATGGTGAAGGTTTCAACATGGGCAAGCCCTGTAAGCGGGGCCGGGCTGCTGAGGCTCCGCCCTGAATTCCGACCTTGCTGTCTTCCTGTGCCAATACGTCTTGATCTGTCTCATCCTGAGCCACCCCAAGTCGTTTGCCACATGGTGGCCTTCACGATCCGCTTTCAGCCCTGACGGGTCTGCATCCCTCTTGCAAGGCGGACGCTGCCGCCGGGCGAAACCGAGGGGCTCTAGTCTTCGCCACTTGGCATAAGATTCCGAAGGGCTATGCGTCTGGCTTCTGGTCGAACAGAATAACGTGCGCGCCTTCTTCACTGTCAGGGTTGCCTACCAGCACGAACGGCATATCCGACCCGTTCTTCTCGTAGAGGCAGCGGTATTTCATCTGGCCGCTGAGCGGATCGCGCACTTGGTCATAGCGAAAGCTGTGCTGAACGCCGTCTTCGATCCAGGCCTTGACGCCATCGGGGGTCACCAGTGCAAGCGGCGCGCCGTCCAGCAAGATTGTCTCGCCAACGTTGAAAATCTCTTTCATCTCATGGGTCTCCTATCGGTCTTCTTTGGCAGCGTTACAAACCGTCGTCGCCTTTGCAACGATCTCTGCCCCGCGTGTTCCCTCTCTCGGTGTCATTGGCCCGGATCACAATCGTGTCCTGCTCCGGTCGCTTGCGAGCATTTTAGGGCTGGAGGCGGTCTATCCCGCGTCCTCATAGGGCTCGTACCTCAGGTTCGCGCCGTCCGCCTGATCAAAGTCATCGGACCATCTGGTACGGCGCATGCCGCAGCTCCATTGGAATACGACGCCGACCTCGACGTCTTCACCGTTTACCGTCGTCCAAATGACTTCGACGGGGTATCCCGCATACTTCTTCATGCTCTTCTCCTGACCTCCATTTGGTCGGAGCCGCAGTAATCTGGTGGCAGGTATCTGCCTGTCCCTATATATGCTTGGCCAACACAAAACGGAGTTTAGTAACTTGCTTTACAGGCCTCTACATATTGCGCTCTTTCTGGGCGCGGCTTCATCGGCTGTCGCTGCCGAGTGGGAGATCGGCTTGTCGCGAGGTCTGGAGACCTACGCTGCGACTGCAAACGACGGGACCTTGCTCTTAGTTTGCGATCCTGACCGTGTCTACAACCCAAACGAGAGTCATGCGTACTTTTTGTCGCGTCACAGCGATGACAAAGCGCCACAACGCATTGTCTTTCTCGCGGCGACCGGAGAGCAGGCGGCCTTTTCTGTGCAGGACGGGATCGCAACGCAACGAGATGCTGATCCTGCCGAATGGGCACAGCTCATCGATATGATCGAGGCGGGCGGTCAGATTGCTGTCGTGACCGCACGCGATGCCTTTACGCTGGATCAGGACGCGCTGCCCGGGCTTCGATGCCGCTGATCTTTTGAGCGAGCTCTTCGATCTCGGAGTGAAGCAGCGCCTTGCCGAATGCGGATAACAGTTGCGTCACCCCATAGACGTTGAGCGGGTCATCAATGCTTGTCTGCAACGCCGCCACATGGGCGGCGTCGAGCCTGATCATCGATTTCATGAAGGGGGCACCAGTGCCTTTGGACTCGGCCAGGCGTGGTCGTGCAGCGGAGGCAACCTCATGCCAGGTCGCGGTGTCGCGCAGGTTTTGCATGCGGGCGCGAACCGCTTTGATCAAGGCACGCCGAACGTAGTCCGGATCAAGGCCAGATCGTTCTGCCAGCGCCTCAATCCGTGCCTGATCCTCAGCTCCGATGCGCACGTAATAGGTTCGAGACTGCGCTTCGGTGCGAGTGCTGCAAGCATCATCCGCCACCGGCTGGGTGGATACCCCCGAGTTGATGCGCGCCGTTTCAGCCGCGGCTGCCTTTTCCCCTTTCCGGGGTTCATTCTTGACCACTGATTTTACCGCTGGGCCTTCTGTCGCGACCGCTTCCGCCGTACTCTGATCGAACGCGGCATATTTCGTGGCGCTCGTGGCGAACTGCCGCGACCGCGCCAGCCTGTCTTCGTTCGATATAGCGGTCCCGGACCGGTTTGGAATCTTCCTAGCCATTGGCAGCATCCACCATGGCCTCGATGTCGCCAAGGATCTCACTGCATAAGGCGAGGGCGGAGGAAAGATGCCCCGCCTGCAACCGATGACGAAGATCCTGTTCATAAATGTCCCGCACGTATCCCAGCGGTCCGGTCAGCGGCATGCGCTGGATCGCAGTGAGATGAGGCACCGGCGTGGGCAGAAGTGGCATGGTGGAAATCACCTCGAAGACCTCAAGGTCCTGCCGGTGAACCCTGCGTCTTGCCGCATCACGCTCAAAGTCATCGCCTGCGGTCACGAAATCGATCGCGCGTTTGTCCGCGTTCATCAATACCGCGGAAAACAGCGGGGCGGGGTCATCCGGTCCGAGGGTCTCGATCATGCGCATAACCCATGTCAGGGTTTTCAGGGCCGCCACGAAATCCGATTGTACCGGCACGGCCGGCACCAGGATCATGTCGCAGGACAGCGCCAGTGTTTCGGTGTCGGGATGCTCGCCGGGGCGGGTGTCGATCAAAACCAGATCCACACCTTCAGCCTCAAAGCTGTCCAGCGCGTGGTAAAGGCCTTCAACGGTCTCGGGGGCATCGGCCACGGTCAAGCCTGCGGGCCATGGAAGGCGTGGCAGATCACCGAAGTCGGCGCGCGCGCTTTTTGATTCCCATTCGAGGATTTGCTTGTCAGCATCCGCATCCATGACATGCACACGGCGGCCGCGTGCGAGCATGGCGGACGCAAGCATCTGTATGAGAGTTGTCTTTCCCGAACCGCCCTTCGCGGAGATGGCCGTCACAACAAGCATTCAATGTCTCCATAACGTATATTTTGTGCCGTTATGGCGATGCCTCGGGATGGCGTCCAGACCTTGCGCGATACAGACGTTCAACCTTTGGGTCAGACAGATGTGTATCTGCTGAGGCGATGTGCTGTTTTGGCGATCATCTGCGTACGCGTTCGGTCAATTGGTCAGCAGGTCACTCACGCCGACCGTGATTGCAGCGTCCATCCTTTTCGCCATCGCGTCGTTGTGGCAATTTCCCAATGCTGCCATCAGCCTTCGAGGTGTCGGGTCACCTGACCATCGACTATCCGTATCAGCGCCGAGGTGATACGCACGGTGCTGCGCAGGCGTTCCAATCCCACAAGGTCTTCTTCTCCTTCCGGGAGAACCCCTTTGAGCATTCAACGCCAATGAAGGGATATCGTGTCGGCTGCGCCGACGTCATTCCCGCGCCTGTTCAGGATCCGGGCTGGGGTCCCGGATCCGCGGCGCGGGGGAGGCGGTGTCCCTTCGGTCTGTTCGTTGTCGCGTGGGGTTTACAGCAGGCATGGCCAAGGCCCTGCCTGCTGATCACCGAAGGTGCGACAACGGACCGAAGGGACGTTGACAGGAACGGTATTGTGTATGACAAAACTTGTGCGGCGACTCATTAGAGTTTTCGTGTTTACAAAAACTATCTAGTGATAAATCTTGCCGCCTATGTCCAAACGCCTCTCCAACATAGCCCGACAGGAGGTTCTCCGGCTTGCCGCGCAAGGGCTTGGCGATGGGGAGATCGCCGTGCGTGTTGGCTGCTCCCGGCCCACTGTCGCCCGCGTGCGGGCGCGCGGTGTGGTGACGGATCGAACCACAAAGGGCCGCGTGCTGCAGGTTCGGGTGTCCGCCCGTGAGGCCGAAGCATTCGAGGCGCTTGTGGCCGAGACGGGCATGAGCACGTCGGGTTTGCTCCGCCACATGATCCGTCTGTCATCCGGCATTGTCGCGTTTCGCCGGGACGAGGTCACGGCGCTCAAGGCGTCGGCCAATCAGCTCAATGCCTTGGCGCGCAATCTTGTGCAGATGCTGAAGCTTGCCCATGCGGGCAAGCTGCGGTGGAACGCGCGCGACGCGGCACTAGTCGGTCGGCTTGCGGATCGGGCCGAAGAGGTTGCCCGGGCTGTGCAGGCTTTGCGCGCGGCCTCGCTGCGCGGGTCCTTCGTCCGGGTGTCCGATCTTCGGGACGTTGGGGAGGGGCAGCGCGATGGCTGAAGCACGCACCCTCCAGCAGGCGGTATTAGGCGAGATACTGCCTCATGTGGGGCGGCGGTCTGCAGCCATGGCGGGCGAGGCGCGCGTATCGCCGGGCCGTCGGCGTGGCACGTCCGGCGGGGCAGTTGCGGCAATGTCCTGGAACGCGCTGCGGGTGCCGCAAAGCGTGGTGAAGCGGGTCGGCACGGGCGGGTGTCATTCGCCCAAAGAGTTACGTCGACAGATGAAATACATTCTGCGCGACGAGGCGCGGGTCGCAGCCTGGTCGAACCAGATCGGCATCGATCGTGCCTTTGGCGAGCGCGGCATGGAAAATGTCATTGCCGATTGGAGTGCTTCCTGGTGCGGGGCGCCGAAACGCGGTCACACCGATCACATCATCCTGTCCTTTCCCAAGGGAACCGAGGCGGAGTTGGCGGAAGCCATCTCGCGCGAATGGGCGCAGGAGGTGTTCGGCGGGGATTACCGGGATCGATATCGGTATGTGGCGGCCCTTCATTGCAACACAGATCATGTGCATGCCCATGTTCTTGTCGACAAGGTCGGGATGGAGGACGGCAAGTTCCTCTCGATCAGCCGCCATTCCGAGATCAGCTATGACATGATGCGCGAGCTGCATGCGCAGATCGCGGGCGAGCACGGGCTGGTGCTGAACGCCTCTTCCCGTCTGTCGCGCGGCATCATGGAAAACGCCCCGCGGGACACTGATTTGCAGGCGGCCCGCAAGGAGGGACGGGAGCCAGTGGTTGCCCCGCTGGATCCTGAAAGCCGCGCTCTGCGAGAGGCCGAGATACGCAGACACGCCGAGGGGTATCGGCAGCTGGCGCAACTTGCGGGGATGGGCCTGGAGGCCGACACCCCTCCGGATGGATGGATGGGGCGCATCGCGGAGGGCGCAGAGCTTGCCGCCACCAACTTGATGAAAGGAATGCCGGTGAAAGAAGGGTTTGCCGAAGGGGTTGATATCCCCGCTGCCGGAGCGGATGTGATCGGTCGTCTGATCGCCGCCCGCGAGACATTGCAAGCGGAAGCCGACACCGCGTGGAGCGCCATTCAGGACATGGCTCCCGGTGCCGAAAAGGTCGAACTGGAACAGCTCTTTGCGGGGAAGGCCCGCGAAATGGGCACGCTTCTGGGCCGCGACTTTCTTGCGGATCATTCTTCATCGGTGTCGCCCGAGCGCGATCCCTACAGAGTGCAGGGGATTGCGGGGCTGGCCGCACGGGCAGCAGAGGAGGGCAATCCGCTCTCGGCCGAGGCCGATGCTGCACTGGGTCGTTTCCGAGCGGAATTGGCGCGAGTTCTGGCACCGATGGAGGCACGGCTCGAGGAGGCGGGCAGCAGCATCGAAGAAGTCGCTGCCCGTTTCACCGCACCCCATCGCAGCGAGGCGCAACTCGAAGCCTCACGCCCAGTGGACGCACAGGAGCGCTCGGACTGGCTTGGGCTCGAACGCGACCTGCAGGCGCGCGCGCGTGATGTTTTTGCGGGGCTGCACATGGATCGTGATCTTTTGGCGGATTTGGCGCGTCAGGACATTCTCGGCGCGGGGCAGGGCAGCCGCCTTGCCGACATCGCCACGCTGGACAAGCTGATCTCCGACGTGCGGCAAGACCTGCGCGACGGGGATATGGATCAGCTGGCAGCGGGCCGGATCGATCCGCTCATGGACCGCATCGAAGACCCTGGTCTGCGACAAGCCGTGTTCTCGGAGCTAAAGGCCATCGCCGCGGTGGATGCGGGTGATGACATTGCCGGCCGCGACAGCGAACCCGCCGCCACCTATCGGACCCGGATCGAGGCTTTCGAGCGCGCCGAGGAGCGGGGGCGGGACCGGGACGATACCAGTGGCGATTACGGCCTCTAGAGGATTCAAAACATGCTGCATGCAATGGAAAGCCGTTGGCGGTATCCGATCGCCATCCTGCTCGGTCTCGGTGTTGGCACCTGGATCGGTGCCGCGATCGCCACGCTTTATCTGATGGCGCGATTTGGCGAAGACCTGGGTGGGTTCGATATTTTTGAACTTTGGCTGCTCAATCTGTCTGATCCTCGGATCAAGGCAAACCCTGCGGTGGAACATACTGCGTGGCTCATCACGGCACTTCCTGCCCTGCTTCTGGCGGCGACAGGAGCGACATCCGTTCATCGCGGGTCGCTCACCGATTATGATGATGCGCATTTCCAGTCGCGTCCCGAGCTCCGCCGCAACCGTATGTCGGCATCTCTTTCCCAGAACGGCTTTCTGTTCGGCAAGCTCGGGTCACCTGCGTCCCGCGCGCCTTTCGTGTCTGCCACGCCAGATCGCTTCCCGCACGCAATGATGATCGCACCAACGGGCCGGGGCAAAGGGGTAGGCTTCGTTTTACCGAACCTTTTGCACTTCCAGGGCAGCGCCGTGATCCTCGACGTCAAGGGCGAGAATTTCGAGAAGACATCCATCCACCGCCAAAAGGCGCTGAACAATCAGGTCTGGTACTTTTCGCCCTATGACTACGTTCAGCCCGAGGGCAAGAACGGGCCCGTCCTGACCCGCACGCACCGGTTCAATCCTCTCCAGCGCATTGCCGATCTGCCCAGCCCCGAGCAGCAATACACCGCCGTCAACACCATGGCGGATTTGTTCCTCATCGTCGAAAGCGTGAACGCGCAGAGCTTTTTCCAGGCCGGACGCAGCCTGTTCGTGGCGTCTTGCCTCTACGCTATCGAGACCGGCAAGCCGACGATCGGTGAGGCGCTGCGGATCATGACTGGCGGCGGCAATAAAAAGGAATTCTACAAACGGGCCGCGATGCAGACCGCAAACCCGGTGGTGGCAGAGATTTTCCTGAGCATGGCCGACGAAGTGGACAAGATTCTCGATTCCTATGTCAGTGTGATCCGCGGGGCCGGATTGGAGCTCTGGCTCGATCCGGCGGTGGACCGGGCAACACAGGTAAGCGATTTCGACTTCGGCACGTTCCGACGAGAACCACAGTCGCTCTATATTGTCGTGCAGCCGGAGCACCTGAAAACACTGGCCCCCCTGATCCGGCTCCTGTTCGCCGATGCCATCGCATGTCTGCAGCGCGCGCATCCCGGACCGGACGAGCCACATCCCGTCATGTTCCTGATGGATGAATTCGACCAACTGGGCAAACAACCCCTGGTCTTGCAGAGCATCAAGACCATTCGTTCCTATGGCGGGCGGCTCTTTATCATCTCGCAGTCGATCCCCGGTCTTGAGGGCATCTATGGCGAAACCGACCGCCGCGCGCTGCAGGCCGGTGCGGGTGTGCAGATCTACATGACCCCGCAGGATGATCGCACCGCCGACGTGCTGTCCGCAGCCCTCGGCAAGCGCACGATCGTGGGCAAGACCAGATCACAGGCAACCGTGCGCAAGCTCTCGGAAAGCGCAAATATCAGCCGTCGCTCGGAAGAACGGGCGCTGGTATCCCCCGCTGAATTGCTGCGTTTCCCGCTCGACAAGGTCCTTGTCCTGCCCGAGGGGCAATATCCCATCAAGGCGGATCACATCCGTTACTATGCGGACCGGCATTTTGAGGAGATCGACAAAGCACGGCAGGGGCATGCCTTGCCCTATCCTCCTGCTGCTGCGCCAGTCTCGAACAGGCCGAAGAAAATCACCCTCGAGCATTCAGAACCTGCAGCACCCGCGGCGATCTCCATGGGCGACAAGGAATTCGAGACTGCGGTACAGACCTATACAGGCGCGCTACAGGGATACGCAGAAGCCGCTAGGGCACAGCCAAAGAAAACACGTTTCGGTGGTCGGGCGCGCTCTTCAACCTTGTTGGAGCAGGCGTCGCCTTGAATCCTGGGAATGAGGCCTGACTGCTTTTCTCGCAGTCCGTGGTGCTGATCACTGAACTGTTTGGAAAGGGCTGGCTTCAGTCCGCCAAGTCGTCGAGCGTGACGTCGAGGGCGCTTGCCAATGCGCGCAGGGTTGTGACCGAACCTTGCTTGCGGCCGGTTTCGATCTCGGCCACGGTGACGCGGTTCACGCCCGCCTTCTCGGCCAGCGCTGCCTGTGTCAGGCCCCGCAGGTCTCGGTAAACACGCAGGGCGTTTTCGCCATTCAGCAGGCGATTCACGAAGTCCGATGGGACAAGCTCTTCTTCTCCCGCTGCCAGCGCTGCCTTGGTACGGTCATAGCTCTGCAGATCAGCCAGATCTTCAGCCGCAGCCTGCAGGCGGTCGTATTCTTCGCGGGGGATCGTCACCATCTCGTTCATGTCATGTCCTTTCAGTCATAGATTCCGCCACGGGGTCCTATATCCAGAACAGCCAGGACATTGCCTTGCTCATCCATAATAACACGCCAATCGCCTACCCTTAGGCGAATACCCTCCCGACCCTTGAGGGACTTCACATTGTTGGCCTGCGATGAAGGGTCTTGCGCATAAGCCTCAATCTTGGAGCGGATCAGCGCGGCAGTGTTCTCGGGCATTCGGCGCAACATTTTGATTGCGACCTTCGTATAGCTGATCTGCTTCATGGTGTAGCTATGGGCGACATTTCCGACAAAGTCAAGCGAAATGTCGCTAAGGGCTACATGCGTTTCAGGTCCGAGCCGATCGCCTGACCTGACTTGCCAGGCACCCACACCTGTTCGACCCCACGTCTTCCGTCTTTCCGACCAAGCTGCACCACGACATCGATGCTGGACGCGGCATAGCGCCTTACCTCCTCAAAACTCATATTGATGCCCACCGACATGACCATGAGGGCAAGGCGGTCGAGCGCCTTCTGCGCGGTATCGGCGTGAATTGTGGTGAAAGAGCCTGAATGGCCGGTGTTGATCGCGTCGAGGAAGGTCTTGCACTCATCGCCGCGCAACTCGCCAAGAATGATCCGGTCAGGACGCATGCGCAAAGAGGTCTCCAGCAATTTGGCCGCGGTGCGCTCACTTGAGGGGATACGGTCAGCCTTGAGCATCGCGCGATTGGGCTGTGGAGGAAAGAGCTCGAATGCGTCCTCGATGGTCACGATACGTTCCGCCTCGGTCACCAGCGCGAGAAGTGCCCGGGCAAAAGTCGTTTTGCCCGTGGACGTCCCGCCGCTGATCATGATGTTCAACCGCTCATCGATGCAGAGTTTCATGGCGGTTCGAATATCCCCCGCCTCGGTCAGTGCGATCACCCGTTCGGCTTTTGCCTGTCGTTCGGCATCCAAATCCACCAGTCCACCGTGCAACAGACCGATGTCGCCCAAGGTGAGTTGGTCTTCACTGTAGCGGCGCAAGGTGATCGACGGCCCGCCATCCACGACCGGTGGATAGACGACCTGTGCCCGGATCGGCTTGCCGTTCATCTCGATCTTGCCGGAGACGAGCGGCTTTTTCTCGCTGATCTGTCCGTGGGTGGCGCTGGCAATGGATGTTGCAAGGTCCCGAGCTTGGGAAGGGGAGAAAAACACACCTTCGAGGCCGACCATATGCTCAGCCCCCCGGGTTTCCACCCAGACCTTTCCATCGGGATTGACCGCTATTTCGACCACGCAGGGATCGGCGATCGGTGCAGCCAGAGGTTTTAGATAGGTCGAAAGAAAACTGGCTTTTTCTGCCGTCGGGTTCATGGCTGGCCGCCCGTGTGTTTCAGGTTTGTGTTGCTTTGAGACACGCGGCCTCTCCCTTCGGTCGAACGCGTGTTTCGGCACATGATTATTTTGTCGAACCTGAAACGCACTCAATAGAACTCGAGATCACGGTCGACGATCACACTGATCGCAGCACCTGGCTGGACCGAAATAACCGGAGGCAGGGTGGTATATTCGCCGATCACCGCATTGGTGGCCTGCGAAAAACTGCCCGCGACATCCTCGGCAATTTCTGATCCGGTCTCGGAGCTGGCCTCGGATGCGGCGATTGCCGGTCCTGCGCCGATGATCGAGA
Source organism: Phaeobacter sp. JH20_37 (assembly GCF_048056015.1). NCBI lineage: Bacteria > Pseudomonadati > Pseudomonadota > Alphaproteobacteria > Rhodobacterales > Roseobacteraceae > Phaeobacter > Phaeobacter sp. JH20_37. Next base: position 12,192 of record NZ_JAYMWW010000002.1, read on the forward strand.
GCAATGCGGCTGTGCCAAAGCGCAGCCCAAAGCGGGAGTTCACGGAGCCCGTCACGCCCGAGCGGCCCTGATCGTCCGCGCCAAATGCGGCGAGCTGAACCGATTGCCCCTCGGGTGTGACGATGCGTGACCAGCCAACCAGAATGCGGGCCTGGCCCAAAGAGACATTCGAATTGTAGGTCCCGAAGAGGCGGGAGCCTTCGGGAATGAGAACGCGGGACTGATCGAAACTCCAGACCGGGTAGTTCACGATGGCGGTAATCTGTCCGGGCAATGTGGATTCGATGGCGGTTTCCAGTGACGCTTGAATGAGCGTGCCCTGCAGAACCGTATTGGAAGGATTGGCGATTACCTCCGCTGTCGCGACTTGAACGGGCTGGGCACCGTCCAACACGAAGGCGCGCGCCGCCGCATCTCCGACCGCGGGCCCCCTCTCAGGGTCAGATGCCGGACTGCCCGTCTGGCCGCCCGCATCAAAGATCACCCCTTCGGACCGGATTTGTGTGTCGCGCAGCGCCGCCGCCTCGGCACGCCGACGGTCCAGTTCAGCCCGTCGCGCGGCTTCCTCGGCAGCGAGCTGATCCCGCTCGGTTTGCGCGCGTAGAGCGTCACTCATACCGTCATCGATCTGCTGTTGCAGGGCGTCGTTCTGGCGCTGCAGTCCGAGCATTTGCTCCATCAACTGCTCCATCCGGCCATCGGCAACACGCGCGCGTGCGGCAACCTCATCAGCGAGACGTTTTTGCGCTTCAAGATCGGCTTCTGCCAACCGGGTGTCCATCTCGCTTTGCATCTGGGCGATGAGCGCCGTGTTCTGTTCCTGGACCGAGCGCAGCGCTTCGGCCAGCTCGGCGGAATTGTCGGGGGCAGGGGCCTCGGCCAGTCTTGCCAACTGGGCTTGTAGGGCGACCACGTCGCTCGCAAGCTTGGCGTTCTGTTCCTCGAGGGCTTGGCGCTGCGCCGCGAGTTCATCCTCGATTGGTCCGGGATCGAACCTCGGCGCTGATCTTTGTTCGGTCGGTTCAGCGTCAACTGTCATGCGGCCGAACCCGTCACCGTCGACCTGATCCTGAAAGTCGTCGGCTTTCGATGTTTCAACGGCAGAAGTGATGCCGCTGCCTTGCACAAGCGGGTAGGCAATGATGGCGGTCCCTGCCAGAAGCAATGCACCCAAACCAAGCCTGAGCCCGAGAGATGCGCGCCGCTTGGGTGCGAAGCTATATTCCTTTTCCCCGGTTTTCTCGTCGCTCATGATCAGAACTCCCGTCCACGCAGGGCGGCCACGGCAGCAGCCTCGGTCGTGAACCCACCAGTCTCACGGGTAATGCAGATATGATCGTCGCCCATGCGGATCGTGTAGGCGTCCCGCACGCCGGTGACCCGCACGACCGCACCTTGCGTCTGGCTGTTCTGGGTGATCTCGTAGCCCTGGGCGTTCAAGCCGAAGATCGAGGGCCGCACGCCGGGCCGGAATTCAAAGAAGGTCGAGCGCCCATCATTCCAGACCCGCACCGGGCGGATCGCACCGCTGCCCGCGAACTGATAGCCGGTATCTCGGCCTCCAGCCGCAAGCTGGCGCCCGGCGGGGCGCTCGTCGGGAAAGTTTACGACGACCCGGAAAGACTGTGTCCGCGAGCGTCCCTCTGTCAGATAGAAGGCGACAGCGCGGCGGTTGGTAAAGATCGTCAGGTTTGTCGCGGCCCGTGCCTCGACAGGCTTGATCGAGATCGTATTGCGGTTTGACAGAACCTCCACTTCATAGGACGCGGAGTCACCGATCAGGACTTGATTGATCCGTTCGCCGGGACCGAGTTCGATTGACGTGTTTACCCGAAGGTGGGTGTCGATCCGGATCACATCCGTAGGATTGAAGGTCACGTGGCGAACGCGGGCGTCCTGACCCATGGTGACCGGTGCGCGCTCGGCCAAAGCGGGCGTTCCGAGCAACCCGCCGACCGTTGCGATGGCAATTATAAAGGTTTTCATGAACTATTCTCGTGTCAGTGTTTCGGCATCGACCCGGTAAGCGGTCACCGAGAAGCCAAGGGGATTTTCCCAAACGCGTGTCAGGGAGCGTTCGCGGCGGGGGGCAAACTCAAACCCTACGGTGGCGATGAATGTTTGCGTGACGGGGGTCTGGTTGGGTCGGGTGAGGCGTTTGTCGAACCGGATCTGAGCCACTTCATCCTGCAGGAAGGTGATCGCCCGCACGCGGACATCGACCTGCGCATTCGCGCCGTAGCTGCGCGGTGGATAATTCTCCGACCCCGCGGTCCAGAGTTCTATCAGCGAGGCGCGGGCGGGCCCACTGGAGCGCCGCTGGACACTTTCGAGCCGTTCTTGAATGCCGTTCCTGAAATAGCTTTCGCGGTCGCTGATATAGCTGACAAGCAGGGACTCCTTGATCGCTTCCTCATCGGTGATACCGGTTGGCTGAACCTGGTAGATGCGTTCTGCTGCACCCGACGTGCTGTCGACGAGGACCGTAAACACTTCGGTTTCGCGCAGGGGCAACATAACCGTAATGGTCAGGGCCAACAGCACGGATACGGCGCAGGAACAGCCCGCAACGATCCATGCCGCGCGCGCTGCCCGGCGCGGACCCATCACCAAATCGATATCGAAATCACTCATGACTATCCCTTCTTCATCTTTCCAGCGAGCTTGACCGCACCGCCCGCATAGCTCCCGGCACGGGCCGCGCTGGACGATCGATCGGAGACGCCTTGTCCCTGAAGTCCTGCGTTGAAGCCCCGTCGCATGTCATCTCCGCCCCGGATCGCGGCACCGGTATTGCGCCATGCGTTCCCGGGCATCCGCGCGGCATTTGCACCGATCGAGGCGAGGCCGATGTTCGTGGCGGCAAGCCCTTGCGCGAAAGTTGGCACGAGCAACATCAGGCCGGCGCCGATCATCATCACCACGACGAACGAAATCGCGTCCCCGAGTGTTTCGACGCTGTCGAGGCTCCCCGGCGCGACGGCGTTGCCAGTGGCAATGGTAAATCCTGCCATGGCAGCCACGAAAAGCGGCACAAAGGAAAAACCGATGGCGAGTTTGACCCAGGCCTCGAACAGCGGCGCGGATTGTTTGAACAAGGTGCAGGCCACGGCCACAGGTGCGATAGCGATCAATACCGCCAACATGATCTTGGCAGCCGACAGAACGATGATGGTGATCGTCGCCATGGCGGCGGCCACAAGAAACATGACCACGCTGGTCATGGCACCGGCCAGCCAGCCTCCATTCTGGCTGATCGCCTGTCCGACATTAAGGGCTTGGGAGTAGAGATTGTCGATTCCATCATAAAGGTTCCCAACTGTGCCGCCTGACAGTGAGTTCAGTATCCCCGCGCCGAGCTCCGCCGGGGCGTTTGTCAAAGCGTCATAGGGGACAGAGAGGTTCGCGAAGGTCAGGAACAGGTTCACCAACGCCAAACGCAGACCAAGGGCGACGATCGTTGCACGCGTAAGTTCAACGCTTTGGATCAGCAAATTAGCACCAACGAGGATCGTTACTAATACGGACGCTGCTCGCACCACGGGGCGCACAGCTGCAACGGTGTTGTCATAGGTATCAGCTGCGACACCTGCCACAGTCGCGTCGACCATGGTCAATACGTCCGCGATGATGGCCATTACGCGCCACAGCTTTCTTCGCGAAAGGTTGCATACCGTTGATCAATGGTATTCCAATCAGCGTTTCGATACCGGCGCATGGTATTGAAATCCGCCGCTGTAAGCGCATGCGCAGGCTTGTCGACCCGTTCTGTTGTGAACGCATCGAGCGACCCGAGATCATAGATGCAGCCGCAGAAGCCCTGCGACATTGCAAGCTCTCTCAGGTCGGTGCCGAAGCCCCATCGAACCGCTCCACGGAAAATCTCGTTGCCGAAAAACTCAGTGTCCGGATAGCTGAAGGTGCAGGTTTGCGGCTTCGGGAACATCAAGAGCCCTCTTGCCTGTACCTCGCGCATGAGATCGAGGAGGCGCTCTTCCTCCCCATTTTCGGTGGCAGTGACGACCTCCCCGAGCAACGTATCGTCGGGCAGGTCTTGCAAGTCTTCCGCCCAGGCACTGCCTGCCAGGGCGATGAAAACTGCAAGTGCTTTGAGTGATGTATTCAAGGGTCAGTCCTCGGCGCCGGAGAAATCAAAGAAGGAGCGTGTGCGGGCCTGCTCGGCCGCGAAATCAATGCCGTTTTGACCTTGCGCCAAGCCTTGGGCGGCATTCAGGCGCCACATCTGGCCCAGCATGTAATTCGTCTCCGCAGCCATACGCGTGTTGAGATCGATCGATTCCTTGAGCGTTTCCTGATCGCCAATCGCTTCCACCAGCCCATCGATACGCTCGATGCTCTGGGCGGCTTCCTCGTAGGAAATTTGGGCTTGCCCGATAACCATGGCATTGGCAGCCGCCAGATCGGCTATGGCAGCGCCTTGCGGGTTCCCGGCGTCGTTCAGCTCGGTGAGCTTTTCCGAGGTGAACCCCGCACTGGCCATGGTCTCGCGCATGGCATCTGCGGCGCGGCGCTCACCCATGGTGACGTCGCCATCGAGCAGATCGTCCAGCAGGCTGTCAAAATCCCCGAGCGACAGACTGTCCATGAAACCCGATAGATCGGTGATCTTCTGGGCACGGGCACGCAGGTCCTCCACATCGTTGTAGAGGGCTGCGATTTCATTCAGGCCGGTAATTGAACCCAGGACGTCATCAAGAAGGCCCTGAATATCAGTGAGGCGCGCGATCTGGGTGCGCAATTCCTCGATTTGCTGGAGCTGGTTTTCCGCATCGCGCAGCGCGGCCTGCAGTTGCTCGATATTCTGCGCGAGGTTCGATCCATCGATCACAGGCACACCCTGAGCGAAGGCAGGGGGCAGGTGTGCCGCCATGAGTGTGCCCGCGACAATAATTGCGGCAAGGCGGGTGTCAGCCCTCATCGGAATACCTCCAGAAAGTGGATTGCTCTAAGTGATCGGCGGCCTCGGTCAAACCTTGTGCCGCTTCGACTTTCACGTGGGCCGCGCGCAGACGCAGCGTCAGCGCCATGAGCCGCGCCCGTTCAGCAAGCATATAGGTGGAGCGGTCCAGCGCCTCTTTTGCGTTACCGGGCGGATCTTCACGCAAAAGCGCCACGATCCTCGTCATCGCCTGATCGATCTGGGCACCCATGTAGGCGCCATAGCCGACCGAGGCATCCGCCCAGTTGCCCCAGGCGGCCGAGGCACCATCGAAGCCCGCCATTGACCCCGTCATGTCGACGCCGGTGATGGTGCCAAGATAGTCGTTGTAATAGCCGTTGATGCGCCGGACGTAGGTCTGGGTTTCCTCGAAAGGAGGCACACCACCATATTCGAGAACACGGCCGGGGCCTGCATTATAGGCCGCCAGAGCGTGATCAATCCGACCGAAGCGGTTCAGTTGCGTGAGAATGTAGCGTGCGCCACCGTCCAGGTTTTCCCAAGGATCATACGGGTTCACACCGAGATCCGATGCTGTGCCCGGCATCAGCTGGCAAAAACCGCGCGCACCCACGTGGGAGACGGCTGCATTGTTGAAACGACTTTCCTGCTTGATCAGTGACTGAAACAAGATACGCCATGTCAGTGGCGTCAGACCGGCGGCCGCAACACCGGGATGACCCTCATAGCGCCGCGCCACCGTGATGATCATGCGCTCCACGTCGCTTGGCTCACCGAAGAGGCGATCGGCATCAGGATGATCTTCCTGGGCTGGGTAAGTCTCTGCAGCGCTCGCCCAGCCAGGCCCACCAGCCTCGAACCCACTCAGGTCGGTGACACCGGTGGTCTCCGCCAGGAAACGCTCATAGGCTTCAAGCTGCTCTTGATAGATATCCGCTTGTTCCTCGCGGGCATCGCGCTTCTGGCCCTGCCGCAAGGCGTCGCGTGCGAGCTCTTCCACGCGAGACACAGCGCGGGCAAGGTTGGAGCCATCGATCACTGGCACGCCCTGCGCGGAGGCAAGCGAGCCAAGACCCAGGGCCAACGGAACCGCCATTCTAGAAGCTCTGGAAATCACAATGCGCATTCCGTGAAACAAGGTCGGGAGCAGGGGCCGAGAACGCCATAGCGGGCCGCTCAAAACAGGGCGATCGCACGCCTGTTGATGCACCTTCGCAAGCGCTCAGGACCGTCGTGGCGACCAACAGAAAAAATCGTGCTTTCACATCATGTCCTTCCAGAATTCTTCTTTCTTGCGCCAATCAGCAGGCGCCTTTTCCTCGCCGGTCTTGCCGCCACCAAGAACAGTAACCAGACCGCCCAAGCCTGCGAGATCGGTATTCACGAACACGCTGTCGGTGCCGGAACGGATCAATGCCAGCCGCAATCCGGCTGTCGGGCTGGAAAGAAAATCCGCCTCGCGCGCGTTCAGGCGCAGGATGCTGTAATCCTCTGGATTTGCCCGTGGATTGGGAAACAGGATCTGGGTTGCCACACTTTCCGCGATGATCTGGCCGACCGAACTTTGGTCTAGATGACCCGGTGTCTGGGTCAACATCATCACCACGCAGTTGCGCTTGCGCATGGTAACCAGCCAGTCATGGAGACGCTTGACGAAGATATCGTCAGCCAACATCTTCCACGCCTCGTCGATCACAATGATTGTTGGTTTGCGATCCTCGATCACGCGCTCGATACGGCGGAAGAGATAGGCGAGGAGGGCGGAGCGTTCTGCGTCCTGGTCCAGAAGTTCAGTCATGTCGAGACCAAGGACATCCTCGCCAATGGCTATCGCCTGGGCACTGGGCCTTGAGAAAAGCCAACCGTACCGGCCGACTTCTGTCCATTCCCGCACGCGGGACACCAGGTCGCCATCATCATCAGTGGAGGCCACGAGACTTGCCAAACCGTCGAAGGTTCTGAGGCCCGGCTCCGCAGCGGCAATCTGACGAACCGCCTCGTTCAGTGCTGCGGTCTGGACCGTCTCAAATGGACGGTGACGGGCCAGAATGTCGCCGAGCCAATCTGTCAGCCAGGCGGCCCCCCGCGCATCGGTCTCCGTGGTCATCGGGTTAAAGCCGGTGGGCTGGCCCACCTTGATTTCGCTGTAGCTGCCACCCAAAGCGCGGATCGCCATCTCCAACCCCTGATCCTTGTCGAAAACGATGACTCGCGCACCCACTCTTCGGGCCTGTGCCATGAGAAAAGCCGTGCCGAGTGTCTTGCCGGACCCGGTGCGGCCCAGAACAAGGGTGTGCCCGACGCTTGGCTCATCGGTCCGGCGCCCCGCTTCGTGAAAGTTGAACCGGTAGAGGCTGGAGGTCACGGTCGGGAAGGCCGTGATCGTCTTGCCCCATGGGCTGGCCTCAGGTCCGCGTCCCGGCCTTGTCTTGTGAAACGCCGCAAGTTCCGCGAAATTGTGCGACGAAACGATCCCGTCACGGATCCGGTAGGCCCAGTTTCCCGGCGCTTGCGCGAAATAGAGCGCCTTTGCGGCCCAGGATTCCCTTACCAGAACGGCACCGGTCTCTTGCCCCGCCCGCCAGATCTCGGAAGCTGCCTGTTCCAGTTCCTCGGCGCTGTCACAGAAAACCTGTACGGAGGCATGGTGTGTCCCAAAGGTCGACCGGCCGGATGCCACGGCGTCGGCGGCTTCGATCAATTGCTCTGTCAGGCTGACACCAGCATCCTCGGAGGCACCCCGCTGGCGAAAGGTGCGTTGAATGCGCTCAACCATCTCATTGGCGCGCCTCGGCGTGAAAGAGTTTGTGATCGTGATGTCATAGGGCAGTTCCAACGCGTCAAGCATGGTTGGCCAGGTGCGACTGGGATAGGATTTTATCCCGAAAATCGCGCCGTATCGTGCGCTGTCGCCGCTTTCCAGCCGCATGGTTTTGCCTTGAAAGCTGACGTCGAAATTGCTCATCGTGTCAGCCAACAGTTGCCCGGGGGCCGCGATGATTTTGCCGTAGCTCTGTCCGTGAACTGCGGCCAACACTGCAAGCCAGTCCCCGCTCGAGACTGTCAGGCGCGCTGCACCTGCGTCGGAATACATCGCCATGAGCAGCGTCATGGCCTCTTCCAGGGCAACAATTCGCGTATCGATGTCTTTCTGGAAATCGCGGCCGCCGCCAAGGGCGCCCAGAACCTTCGAGAAGGCCTGCGGCATCGACGGACGCATCAATACTGTCAGCATCAAGGTGCGGGCTTTCAGGTCACGTGCGCGCAGGCTTCTCTGCCACGCCGCGTCTACCGCATTTGCAAAAGTCATACCGTCAGGCGCAGCAAGGTCCGCGACATCCGGGCGTGATACCTTGTTGATGTGGAAACCGAAACGCTCGCCCAACTGACTGACGATCCGGGCAAAGCCTTCACTGATCTCATCGATCCGGGCGTCATCGCTGGTGAAGCTGTCGATCCCGCCAAGCGTGACCGACGCCATTAGATCACCCTGCCGCGTCAGGATGACATTGTCTCGCACCGCAGCAATGTAAGGTAGGTGCCGCCCAAGACGCTCGGCTTTCAAAACCTTGTCCCCAAGTGCATCCCGAACAGCGCTGCTGGCAATTAACCCCCGAAACTCACGCGACATAGAGATCGCCCCCATTGCAGGATCGCACACTCGTTCGCGGTGTGCGCGACATCACCACGTTCAAAATCTGAAACAGATGTGGATTGCGGTCTGCGACCAGCCAAAGTGGTGGGTAGCCCGCGATGAACACCAGCAGGAACCGCATGTCGTCAACCAGAATGAAAGGGATCACGGATGCGAAGACCAGCGCCACGAAATATCCGATCGGGAGACCGAATATCCGTGGCGGCTTGGTCAGCCCCAGAAAGAGTGGTGTGTCGCGCATGGAGGTCTCTGCAGTCAGTCAGATCAAGGAGCCGCAAAGCCATCGATGATGGTCTCTGCCGAAAAGATCAGCACCACGCCGACAAACACGGCGACGAAGATCGGCCAGTTGAGACGCCCGAAAAACATCATGACGCCGGATCCCACGAGAGCGAGCACACCGAGGCCACGACCGATCGGACCCGTCACCGCGTCGATGATGTTGTCGATCATGTCAGAGACCGGGCTGAGGTCCTGTGCAAGCGCCGGGGCGGCGGCCACTATCAGCAACGCGGCCAATGCCGCCCGGGTGTAGTCAATGCGTTTCATGTCTGGTCTCCGATGGATTGGGCATAGACGGCCATGACCTTGCGGACATGGCCTTGGGTTTCGCGGTAGGGGGGAATGCCGCCATGGCGCGCCACGGCTTCGGGGCCGGCGTTGTAGGCCGCGAGCGCAAGCTGCGGCGTGCCGAAACGATCAAGTTGTGTCAGCAAGTAGCGGGCGGATCCATGCAGGTTTTGCTCAGGATCATGCGGATCGACGCCAAGCACGCGCGCAGTGTCCGGCATCAACTGCCCAAGCCCGATTGCGCCGACATGCGATCGCGCGCCTGGATCAAATGCGCTTTCAATAGCGATGTTGGCGCGAAAGAATGCGAGCCAATCGCGAGAGGACATCCCGGCCCTGCGCAGGGCCGGATGGTCCGCGTAGACCGACCCCACATCAAGGATCATGGTCTCGATCGCAGGGCGGCCCGATGGGACCCGCGGCGGAGACAGGCGTGGTGAATCAAGAGGGACGACCTCAGAGCGTGCGACACCGTCGCTTTGCTCGGGTTGGGGTCTTGCAAAGTCGAGAACGCTGCTGGTCAGTCGACCAATACGGTCTGGAGCATCGAGATCGATAACGGATTGTGCATAAGTGGAAGGGCCTGAAAGCCCCCAGAGAACGAGGCTAACCGCTGGTAGGATACCTTGTCGTCTCAAACTCCCACGTGCCTCTCTCGCCTTCTCGGAGAGGGCAGCTGAATACTTTTGCGTCGAGCTCCAGGCAGAAGCTCATGAGCCCTGCTGCGGTCTTGAAGACGCGTGGTTTCAGATCCCGGTTGGTCACATAGACCGACCGGTGCACACCGCCTTGGCCGTCATTGGAGCAGACGAAAACCGTCCAGCCACCCCTATGCGTGTTGCCGCCCTTTTCCGGGGCTTCAACGCATTCCACCTCGATCCATGCCCCACCCTCGATCGCCTCTTGCATGTGCGATGTTAGGATCACGGGGTATTTTGTTCCTGCCATTTTGCCTCCGAAGGAAAGAAGTTCCTACGGAAGTAACCTGCTTTTGCACCGCTTCAAACAGTGCATGTCACAAGATATGCGGCGACGTAGCGGAAAACCCTTTAGATGGTCAATAGATATCTTTTGATTGATTAAGATATTTTTTCAGTGATAGGTCCGACACACGATTCGCCCCCAGATTGTCGGGAGACCACCAGATGTCGCGGTTGCTGGCATGTAGCACATTCATCGCCCTAGCGATCCCAGCAACCGCCGAGACGCTGGCGATGGACTGCGTGTTGCCGTTGCGGCCGGAGCTGGCGGCCTCGCCTGCGCTCCTGAACGAGTACGGCGACGACATCAGAGCCGAGTTCAACACCTACTTCGATGAGGCACAAACCTATCTGAATTGCCTCGCCGCAGCATCAGCTTCCGCGCAGGCCGAAGTCCGTCTTGTGCTTGACGCTTACCAGGAGATGTTCCAATGAAACGACGCGCAAAATATGTCAGCAATTATGACACAATTAACATAAGTCTTATTATACGACAACGGGTTAGCGGCGGCGCTCTGTCATGAGGCGGCTTCTGTCAACTGCCGCGATCATCGCGATCGGGCTTACACCGCTTGCTGCCAAACCTGCCGCCGCACAAGGCTACCAGATCGATTGTGCGATCCTCCTGTGCCTCGCAGGCGGTTGGCCGCCTTCGGTCCCATGTGCCCGGGCGCGCGCGGAGTTTATCCGCCGGATCACGCCCTGGCCAGTCGAACCACCGCTGCAGATCTGGCGTTGTCCAATGCGTGCTGAGTTCGAAGCGCCGAACCCGGTTGAGCGCCTCTACAGGTTGGCGGGGTTCAATCCGGGTCCAGCAGTCTCCCTGCCCCGAGAGCGAGAAACGCTCCAACTCGCCCAAGCTGTCGGGCGTGCCGCCGATATCGATGTGACGGACCCTGCTTTTGATTTCATCCGCTCCATAGATGTCTTTCAGGTTACGGCACGTCAGAGGGAGGGCCGTGACGATTGCAACAGATATGCTTCCGTGCGGCGTGGCACGTATGATCAGGACGGCCAATTTCGGTGGCAAAACAGCTCGATAAGTGCCCTTCCTCCAGCCTTCCGAGGGGCCGAGCGATACGGCCAGAACTGCCCCGATATCTGGGTCCGTGCTGTGTTCGTCGATTGGGAGGATTTTGAGGGCACCTATGGCTTCGAACAAGTCAACTACTGATCTCAAACAGTCACAGGCAAACGATAAAAAAGAAGAAACCCCCGCAAGGCGGCAACCAAGCGAGGGGCTCAAAGAACAACGGAATTGGCGTTCCGTCAGATCAAATCAAACTGTGATCTCGTTCTAGCAGTCACGACAGTCAAGGCAATGAAAAAACGTGTCGCTCGCGGGGACACGGATGCCCTGTTGCAGCCTTGTCCCAATTCACAAGGACTAGACATTGAACGTGATCCAAACCCAACTCACCCTGCCGGAAGGCTGGACCAAAGGTGCTGTCATGGCGCTAATTTCAGAGGTTGCCCCGCATATAGGCCTGCGCCCGGCGCGCTTGGCAGTTCTGAACTACATCATCGGGCGCACCCGCGCATCCGACTGGACCTCTCCCCATCGTGAACCGGTGTTTTTTGGCGCGCAAGATCTCGCAGCGGTCGAACTTGGCAAGACGTCGCGCCAGTTGCGAACGGATGAGGCCGCGCTGGCCAAGCTTGGGCTGATCGTGAAACGTGTCGCGGCGAATGGGGCCCGCTATGGTCGCGCTGGTCTAGGCTTGATACTGACTCCGCTGATCGCGCGACTGGAAGAGTTCATAGCCCTTCGCGATCGGCTCCGTGCGGAACGGAGGCATTTGCGCGCTTTGAAGGATCTTCGGTCCCTTCGTTTGCGTCACATGAAACGGTGCATCGCCGCCCTGCCCTCCTCGGCTATCAACGATCCTGAGATCGCCAGGATTCTGGCCAGTTTCGATAAATGGCCACGCAGCGATGCGTTAAGCCGTCTTGGTCTGGAGCGGCTCAACGCCCATTTGAAGGCCAGTTCCGATCTGTGCAACAGCCTTGAAGATTGGCTTGAAAAACGTAGGCTTTCTTCCGACCAGCCAGCGGAAAACTTCCGGCCCTTTACACAAAACACCAGAGAAGAAACTCAAACTGTAAAGACGCCGCCCGCTGTGGATAACTCTGGAAGACATGCGGAAATCGCACAGAGTGAACCGCCATCATCAATTCCCTGCCCCGCGCCACCCGCTCTGACGCCAGAGAATCTATATCGCATTGCCGGCGACGGCTTACGCATGATGCTTGACGCGAGCCGAGATCAGAACCGACCTCTCAAAGAGCGCGACATCATCGAGGCTGCCTGGGCGTTGCTGCCGATGCTCGATATCCATGCTTCAGTTTGGCATGAGGGCCAGAGCACCTTGGGCGACCACGGGTTGGCTTTCTGCCTACTATTGGTTGATGCGCAGCGAGATCACCCGAGCTACCCTGTTCGCAATCCTGGCGGTTTGATGCGCGAACTGATCCGTCGAGCCAAGGCAGGAAGGCTGGACTTCGATGCAAGCGTTGCGGCTCTGCAAAAACGGCGCAATGGGGTGAGGTAGAGTTTCCAACCCGCAACTGAACTTGCCCAAAAACGCGCTGAAAATCTCGTAATGAAGTTTATGTTAATGAATTGCTGGAATTCCCTGGATCATTAGGAAGCCACTAGTTTCCGATCGGCGATTCCGGCAAGCCCTTGCCGGGCCAGTTCGCCGGCCAGCGCCGCGCCATTTACATCCTGGACCCGCAAAGCGCCCTCGAGTGCCATCGCGGCAGCAACACCTGTCGCCTGCCCCATCGCCATGCATTGTGGCATGCCCCGGACCGAGGCAAAGGCCACCGGATCGGCACAGATGAGGCGACCGGCGAACAGCAGATTTTCGATAGTTTCGGGGACCAGCGCGCGGAACGGGATGGTGTAATAGGCACCCTGGCTGACCGCCGCCTCATGGGTCATCTCGGCGCTGTCGCGCATTACGTCGTCAATCGGATTGTCGCAGGCGGCAATGCCGTCGTCGAACTTGACCGCCCGGGCAATGTCGTCGCCCGTAATGCGATAGATCGCCTGCAATCGCCGGGTTTCCCGCACACCGACGGATGGGCCCAGTCCCCACATGCGCGCGTCCCGGAAGCCGGACACTGCATCGACAAGAAACCGCGCCACCTGGTGGCATCGACGGCGGCCCTCTTGTGTGGCGCGAGTGACGGAATCCGGGTCGGTGCCGTCGACGCCCCGGATGGTGACCGTGTTGCAAAAGACCGAGCCGGTGTGAAAGCCGCGCATCAGATACAGCTTGTGCAGATCGGGATGCAGGCGCCCTTCGGCGATGCCTCGGGCAGCAAAGCGGCGGAAATAGGGGTCACCTTCGGCAAAGACTGCATCGGTATCGGCGCCGACCATGTGAAAGGTCAGGCTGACGGCCATCATGTTGCCCTTGCCGTCGCCAAGCGTGTGCGGCACGCCCGCCCGGGCCGACAGGTCGCCGTCACCGGAACAGTCGATCACCATGCGCGGTTGAAAGCGGAGCGGGCCGAGCCGGTCATGAGCCGAAACTGCGCTGATCCGGGTGCCGTCCATCTCGGGTTCGCCTGCGATGGTGTTGAGGTGCAGGGTCGCACCCGCTTCGTCGAGCATATCGAACATCAGGAGCGTTGCGGCCTCGTGGTCGTATTGAACCTCGGGGCCGAAGTTTTCCAGCGTACAGGGACGGACCTCGGCAGCGGGCGGCACCATCGCTGACAGCCTGTCCGTCAGTTCGGCAAAGATGCCACCGATGCTGTGGCCCAGCGGATAGCCTCCGCCCCACGGCATACCTGGACAGGATGCCATCACGCCGCCGATCTTGGGCCCGGCCTCGATCAGGCGCACGTGCATGCCTGACCGTGCTGCCGCGAGCGCCGCCGCGAACCCGGCGGTTCCACCACCCACAACCAGCACATCGGTTTCGATCTCGCGGTTCGGCACTGCCATGGTCAGGCGATCCTCACGCCCTGGCGGACCAGTTCAGCCTGAACGCCCGCCATGTCGACCTCTGCCACGTCGCGGCCCGACCGGACGGCAAGCGCCGCGGCCACGCCCGCACCCTGTCCCGCCACAGCGCAGCAGACCATGTTGCGGGTGGCCGCATGGGCGATCCGGTCGCCGCCAATGGCGCGACCCGCCACCAGCAGGCCCTTGACCCTGCCGGGCAGCATCGCCCGGTACGGGATCTGCATATAGCGCCCGGTGGTCGGGATAATCAGCACGCCAAAGCCGTCGATGAACTCGGGGTAGATGCCGATGGAATCCTCGAACCGGCCCTGCTGGCGCACGTCGGTTTCGGTGATGTTGTAGGCCGCATCGATCTTGCGCGTGTCGCGGATGCCGATGGTCATGCCAAAGTTGCGCAGACGCACGCCACCGCAGCCCGGCATGAACCGGCGCAGCGCATCGATGGCCAACATGGCCTGTTTACGCCCCTCGATTTCGCTCCGCGTCAGACTGTCGGGGTCAGTGCCGTCCACCCCCGCCAAATGCACAAGGTTCATGTAGGTCAGCTCGCCGGTGTCATGCATGGCGCCCCACGTCCCGGCGATCGTGTTCAAATGCGGCGGGATCACACCCTCTTCGATAGCCTTGGCGAAGGGTTTCTTGAGGAAAGGCGAGAACATGTCGTCCTCTTTCCCATCGGTTTCCACCGTCCATTCGCCGGTGGACCAGTCCTTGTAGGTCTGCGGATCGCGGCGCACTTCGTCCATGAAGGCGGACTTGTCGACACCGGCCAGGTGGAACATCACGCTGGCCGCCTGCATGTGTTCGGCGGGCGTCTTGTGGGTGGGTGCACCAGCCCGGTGCGCCACATCGGCGTCGCCCGTGGCGTCAATCACCACGCGGGCCAGGATCGCTTCGCGCCCGGCCTTGGATTCGACGATGATCCCGGCGATGCGGTTGCCCTCCATCACCGGGGCCACGAACTGCCGGTGCAGCATGGCATGGATGCCCGCCGCTTCCACCAACCGGTCGGCGACCAGCTTGAAGCCTTCGCTGTCTATCTCGTAGCTCAGGGATTGGCTTTCCGGTACGGCGGCACCCACCTCTTTGGCGCGATCCTCAAATTCGCGCCCAATCCCGCCTGCCTCGATAGTGGCTTCGTGACGGTACCAGGCAAAGCCCTCGACGCCGACGACGGTGATGTTACCACCGAAACATCCGAAGCGTTCGACCAGACAAACGTCGACATCCGCCCGTGCCGCGGCTAACGCTGCGGCAAGCCCCCCGGGGCCGGATCCGACCACAAGGACGTCCGTGGTATGGATGACCGGCGTCTGCCGGGCGGGTTCCGTGATGACAGTTATGCTCCCCTCAAAGGAATGGCAATTCACACAGGGTGCCTTCGACGGGCCCCGCCGCGCGCCTCACGACAACCCGGTCACCGGATCTTGCCGAGGTCGCCACAAGGGCGAACCCGATGTTTTTCTTCATGCGGTAAGACCAGACACAGGTGGTCATGTTGCCGATGCGCGCACCGTCCATGTCGATGTCATTCCATGTGAACTCCGGCTTGACCGGTTCCGAATTGTCCAGGATAACACCCAGCTGATGCCGTTTCGGACCCTCGGCCGCGATGCGGCGCAATGCCTGGATCCCGATCGTATCGTCAGGCACATGAAGATCGACATATTTGTCCATCCGGACCTCGAACGGATTGGTCTGCCCGTCCGAGTCGCCGCCATAAGAGACCAACCCGCTTTCAACACGTTCGCACCAGTTGGGGTTGCCGGGGCCGATCCCGTGCGGCTGTCCGGCTTCCTTGACAATGTTCCAAAGCGCGCTGCCTTTGGTGCCATCCATCAGGTAGATCTCAAACCCCCCTTGCTTGGACCAGCCGGACCGGGCCACTGCCACGGGGATTCCGTCGATCTCTGTCTCGCGGAACCAGAAGTACTTCAGGTCGCGAACCCAGTCGCCGAAGATCGAGGCGACAACGGTTTCTGCCTTCGGCCCCTGTACCGCAAGGGGCGACACGTCAGGCTCACTCACCTCGACATTCAGACCACGTTCGCGCGCGATGGCTTCGGCCCAGAACCAGATGTTGCTGTCGGCAATGGACAGCCAATAGCGATCCTCGTCCAGCTTCAGCAGGATAGGGTCATTGATCAACACGCCGTGATGATTGCACAGGGGGACATATTTGCCCTGCCCGATCTTGCATTTCGACAGATCACGGGGCGCAAGGATCTGCGCCAGCCGACCAGCGTCGGGGCCTTTCAGCTGAACTTGCCGCTGGACCGCAACATCCCACATCGAAACGCCGTTGATGATGCGCCAGTACTCCTCTTCGGGATGGCCGTAAGAGGTTGGCAGCAGCATGTGATTGTAGGTGGTCATGGCGCAGACGCCGTCGGCGAGCGTCGCCTCGTAGAAAGGTGAAGGACGCAGACGTGTGGAAGGCGAGATCGAGAACATGATTGCCCCGGTTGTTGAGTGGAAGGGAAAGGAAAGGCCGCCGATCCGGACGGACCGGCGGCCAAAAGTCAGTCGGCAACCGCCTCTGACAGAGAGAATAGCGGCTTAGGCGAGCCAGACGTTGCGCAGTGTCTGGCCGAAACCACCGAGACCGCCGACGGAATGCGGCGTGAAGCCCATGACGTTCTTCGCCGTCGCCTCTAGCTGGTTCTGGAACACCGGGTTCACGAAACCTCCGTCATCGTTCATCATGTGTTGCATGTCGCAATACATTTGGGCGCGTTTGGCCTCGTCCAATTCGGCACGGGCAGCAAGGATCATGGCGTCGAATTCATCCGACCCCCACATGGTTTCGTTCCAGC
This sequence comes from Phaeobacter sp. JH20_37, assembly GCF_048056015.1. NCBI lineage: Bacteria > Pseudomonadati > Pseudomonadota > Alphaproteobacteria > Rhodobacterales > Roseobacteraceae > Phaeobacter > Phaeobacter sp. JH20_37. The sequence continues at coordinate 29,116 of NZ_JAYMWW010000002.1, forward strand.
TACCGCCGTTCATGTGCGCGATGGTCAGGAAGGCATCAACCGTGGGTCGAGCCTGCCAGCCCGACATGGTCATCGGCTTCTGCATCCAGATATTTGACCAAAAACCATCAGATGGCGTCTTGATGACGTTGATTTCCGCTGCGCCCTTGGCCGACTGCTGGAAAGTCAGCGCGATATCGTTCGCCGAGCTGCCTGCGGTTTCCGAGGTATAGAGGTCGATCGCGTTGACGCCCGCTTTGTCGAAATAGAACTTCGCCTTGTCGAGATCGTATTCGGCAGGTTTCACATCCTCGCACCAGTACTTGTAGGTCGGTCCGATCGGCGTATCTGCCGAGATCGTGCCGATCCCCTTGAAGACCTGGTTCAGGATCAGTTCCCGGTCCAGCGCGTGCTTGATGCCCTTGCGGAAGTCCGCGTTGTCGGTCGGCGCGCGGTCGACCATCATCACGATATTGGTGAAGCCACCGGTGGGCGTGTTGTAGAGCGTCACGGCGTCGTTGCCGCTCAGTTGTTCCACCGCGAAGGCCGGCACATCGCGGATAGCGTCCACGTCACCGGCCAACAGCGTGCTGAGCGTTGCGTTGGCATCCGGCACCGGGATGAAGTCGATCCCGTCGAGATAGGGCTTGCCCTCTTCGTAGTAGTTGTCGAACCGCTCAAGAACCACGCGCTCACCGGGGATGAACTCCATCACCTTGAACGGGCCGGAACCAATGGCCATGGAGAAATCGGCATGTCCTGCCGGATGGATGGCAAGGTGATAGTCGGACATGATCACCGGCAGGTCAGCATTGCCCGAGGACAGAGTGATATTCACCGTCATGGCGTCGGGCGCCTCGATTGCGGTGACAGTCGAAAGCAAGGCTTTTGCGGGCGATTCCGATCCTTCGGCGATGTGCCGCGACAGGCTTTCGACAACATCCGCTGCGGTAACGGTCTGACCGTTGTGGAATGTCAGGCCACTACGCAGCTTGAAGCTCCACTCGGTCGCGGCGGCGTTCACGCTCCATTCCTCGGCCGCGTCACCCTCGACTTCCAGCGTCGGCGCAAAGCGGGTCAGGCGCTGATAGACGCAGTTCGAATAGATGCCGTCATCGGTGTCGACCATGCGCACCGGTTCGAGCGTGTTGTCCGTGTTTCCCTGCGCAATCCGCAGCCATCCGCCGCGTGACGGGCTCTGCGCATGGGCCGGACCTGCCATTGCGAGAATGCCGCTGGCGGCAGGCATGAGCAAACCAAATGCGCCAGCGCGTTTAAAGAAGCCACGGCGGCTCAGCGCGCCGGCCTTATATTGACGTACCAGACTATCGATGTCGGACATTTCTTTCCTCCCAGATGACCGATGACGGGCTGTCCCCGCTATTGACTGGACATTGCGGGGGACTGACACGGCGCACAAACAACCGATTTCATGACTTTGCCATAACTGAGGTTATGGGTAGGACTTGCCTCGTCAGCGCGTCAAGAATGGGCTCGCAGTCATGCTCGACGGAACGGGCACGCCCATTCGCGTCAGGATGGACGGTGCCAGAGCGAGTTGGTCAAGCAACGCATCCTCTTGCGGCAGGTCGCAGTCACCGAAATAGTAGAAGGCGACGTCTTGTTGATCTTCGCCGGCACCGCCGTGATGGCCTAGGTCGTCCTGACCATGATCTGCCGTGATAATGACGTCATAGCCAAGGTTGCGCCAACGGGTCACGTAGGGCGCAAGTGCTGCATCAAGATAGTAGCAGGCGTCGCTCATCTCCCGCTTTCCGTGGCCAAAACGATGCCCCATGCTGTCAAGCGTCGAAGTATGCAACAATCCGTAGTCGATCCCCTTGGCCTCGCAGAGATAGGTCAGTGTCGCGAACAGATCCGCGTCGGACGGGCTCATCTGGTTGGCGTCGGTCGCATCGGCCATGGTGTGGAAGCGGCCATGGTGGATTGGGCCCTGCGGGCTGTCGAGTTCGATGTCCCGCACCGGGTCGAACGGCATCCGGTGGAACAATTCGCTCCACCAGCTTAGTGCCACGGCACCGGTCTTGCGTTCAGCCCCGGCCAGTTCGGAAAACACATCTGGGACCTGAAGCCGCTGTCGGTGCTTGTTGCCAAAGACACCGTGAACATGCGGCGGCAGGCCGGTATGCATCGAAGCATAGCAGGCCGAAGAAGTGGACGGCAGAACCGACCGCATCCGACGCACGCGGGCCTCGCCCGAGGCAACCCAGCCTTCGAGATTGCCGAACAGGCGCCGGAAATTCCGGTAGGGAACGCCGTCCAGGATGATGAGAAGTAGCTTTTCGGGATTGGTCATCAGGCCACCTCGAACAACCCGGCAGCCCCCATTCCGCCGCCGATACACATCGTGACAACAACGTAGCGGACGCCGCGCCGTTTGCCTTCGATCAGCGCGTGGCCAACCAGCCGCGCACCGGTCATCCCGTAGGGGTGCCCCACCGAAATGGCACCGCCGTTGACGTTCAGCCTGTCAGGGTCGATCCCCAGCTGATCACGGCAGGGAATGGCCTGCGCGGCGAAAGCCTCGTTCAGTTCCCAAAGGCCGATATCATCGACCTGTAGGCCTGCCCGCTCCAACAGGCGCGGCACGGCATAGACGGGGCCCATGCCCATTTCCTCGGGCGCGCAGCCTGCCACGGCCATACCGCGATAGATGCCGAACGGCTGGAGCCCCCGTCCTTCGGCCATGCGTGCATCCATCAGGACACAGGCCGAGGCGCCGTCCGACAGCTGGCTGGCATTGCCCGCCGTGACAACACCGCCGTCCACAACGGGCTTGAGACCGGCAAGCGTTTCCGCCGTTGTGCCGGGGCGATTGCCTTCGTCCCGTGTCAGCGTGACGATCTCTTCATGCACCTCGCCTGTCTCGCGGTTCTTGACCAGCTTGGTCGCGGTCACCGGCACGATCTCGTCATCGAAAGCGCCTGCTGACTGCGCGGCGGCCGTTCGCGCTTGCGACAGCGCCGCGAACTCATCCTGCGCCTCGCGGGAGATCCCGTGTAGCCGCGCCACGTTTTCGGCTGTGTGAAGCATCGGCATATAGGCGTGCTCGGCCGCCCGGATCACGGCCGGGTCTTTTTCGGCCATCACCCAATCGAAATAGCGCGCCTGAACGGCTGATATGTTCTCTTGCCCACCGGCCACAACAACGCCCATGCCGTCGACCGAGATCTGCTTTGCGGCCGTCGCGATCGCCATCAGACCCGAGGCGCATTGCCGGTCGATGGTCTGGGCGGCGGCCGTTGCGGGCAGCCCACCGGCCAATGCCGCCAGCCGCGCGATGTTCAAGCCCGCGGTGCCGACGGTCAGGACCGAGCCCATCACCACGTCCTCGATCTCGGCCGGATCGACGCCGGACCTCTCGACGGCCGCGCGGATAGCGTGCCCGGCCAACGTCGGCGACTTGATGTTGTTAAAAGCCCCCCGAAAGGCAGTGCCGATGGGGGTGCGGGCGGTTGATACGATGACGACGTCTTTCATGAAGGCGGTTCTTTCCTAGCAATAGCGGGTTCTCAGGGCTTTCTTGTCCAGTTTCCCAACCGAGGTCTTGGGCAGCGCCGCGACAATCTCGATCCGGTCCGGCACAGCCCATTTCGACAGCACGCCATCCGCGACTGCCGCAGCAAAAGCGGTGTGAAGCTGCGTCACGGTTTCATCCGCGGCATCGGTGCAAGCGATCACCAACAGCGGGCGTTCGCCCCATTTGGGGTCTGGAACGCCGATGGCGGCGGCTTCTGATACACCCGCGACCTTGCTGGCCAGGTTCTCCAGTTCCAGCGAGGAAACCCATTCCCCGCCGGTCTTGATCACGTCTTTGAGCCGGTCGGTGATCCGCAATGTGCCGCTTTGGTCGAACAGCCCCACATCGCCGGTGTGCAGCCAGCCCCCTTGCCAGAGTGCCCGTGTGCCTTCGTCATTCTTCAGATAGGATTGCGTCAGCCAAGGCGCACGCGCGACGATTTCGCCGGTCGACTTTCCATCTCGCGGCACGTCGTTCATGCCGGCATCCACCACCCGGATCTGAACCAGTGGCGCGGGCTTGCCTGTCGCGGTCCGAACTTCGATCGGTGCGTCGGGGTCACGGGTCGCCATCATGTCGGCCACGGTCAGAAACGGGCAGGTTTCCGACATCCCGTAAGCCGCGTGAACATCGACGCCTCTGGCAAGCGCCTGTCGCGCCAGCCCTTCGGGCAGGGCCGAGCCGCCGATGATGATTTTCCAGCGGCTCAGGTCCGTCGCTGCCGCTTCCGGCGCGTTCAACAGCATCGCCAAAATCGTCGGCACGCAATGCGAAAAGGTCACGTCGTGCTCGGCGATCAGGCCCAGCAATCGCGCGGGATCGTAGCGCCCTGGATAAACCTGTTTGAGGCCCATCAGGGTCGCCACATAGGGAATGCCCCAGCCATGAACGTGAAACAGCGGCGTGATCGGCATATAGACGTCGCCACGATTCAGACCGCCTCCGGGGATCGGGCCAAGCCCGGCGGCAACTGCCATCGTATGCAAGACGAGCTGACGCTGAGAGTAGCTGACCCCTTTCGGATCGCCCGTGGTTCCAGTTGTATAAAACAGCGTCGCACGGATGTTTTCATCGAAGTCCGGGAACTCGGTGACAGGTTCGGCGGCGATCAGCAGTGCCTCGTACTCGCCGTCGGACGGCAAGGGGCTTTCAACCGTCCCGTCATCGCTCAGGATAACCAGCCGCCACGGTCGCGCGATCCGGGGGGCGATTTCGGCCAGCAGAGGCAGGAAATCGACATGGCACAGGATCAGGTCGTCTTCGGCATGGTTGATCGTGTAAAGGATCTGCTCCGGCGACAGACGGATATTCACCGTGTGCAGCGTCGCCCCGATCATCGGCACGGCGAAGAAGCATTCAAGATAGCGGTGGCTGTCCCAGTCCAGTACCGCGACAACGCTGCCCTCTCTTGCGCCGAGGGCGTGCAAGGCCCCAGCGGCACGTCCGATACGCTCTCCGAAAGTGCGGTAGTCGTAGCGCATGGTGTCGGCATGAACGATCTTCTGGCTCGGGGCATGAGCCAGCGGCGCGGTCAGGATCTGTTTGATCAGCAAAGGATAGGCATAAGCGGTCATAGGCATCTCCGGTTGCAAGGGTTTTGCCGCCTTTCGGAACGTTCGGGCAAACAACAAAAAACCGGTCTTTGCCCGAACGTGAAGCCACGCATGCCATAGCCATAACCAAAACGCACCCATTAGGGTCACTATGGTTGTTTGTCCGAACCCGTGCTTGCGTCGAATATGCACCCAGCCTTGAGGGAGGAACGGGGTGTTTCGCATCATACTGACGCGCTTGGCGCAGGGACTGCTGACCCTGCTCCTGGCATCCATAATCATATTCGGAGCGACAGAGATCCTTCCGGGTGACGTGGCCGAGGCGATCCTTGGTCAAAGCCGCACGGAAGAGGCGCTTGCCAGCTTGCGCGAGGAAATGGGGCTGAACCGCCCGGCGATCGTGCGGTATTTCGATTGGCTCGGTGGCATGGTGCAGGGCGATCTCGGAACGTCACTCGCGACCAAGCGCCCCGTGGCCGACATGATCGAAAGCCGGATGTGGAACACGCTTCGGCTTGCGCTTCTGGCGGCGGCGATCTCGGTTCCACTGTCGCTTGCACTTGGCCTGTGGTCAGCGATGCGGGCGGGCGGAAAGGTGGACAAGACACTGGCCATGACCACGCTCGCACTGATCGCGGTACCGGAATTCTTCATCGGCCTCATCCTGATGAAAGTCTTTGCGGTCGAGTTGAAATGGTTGTCCGCTTCGGCCAACACGCGGCCCTACTTCGACTTCTGGCAAAATTTCCGCGCCCTGGCGCTGCCCGTCGCCACGCTCAGCTTTGCGGTTCTGGCACATATGATGCGGATGACCCGGTCATCGGTGATCAACATCTTCACCTCGCCCTATATGGAAATGGCCGCACTCAAGGGCTTGCCGAAACGCCGCCTGGTGATCCGCCATGCGCTTCCCAACGCGCTTTCGCCCATCCTCACCGTCATCGCGCTGAACCTCAGCTACATGGTCTCGGGCGTGATCATCGTGGAAACCGTCTTCGGGGTGCCAGGGCTGACGCGTTTGCTGGTCGATGGTGTGAGCCTGCGCGACATTCCCCTGATTCAGGCCTGCGCGATGATCTTTGGCGCGGTCTATATCCTGCTGAACCTGCTGGCCGACGTCCTGTCGATCATGGCCAATCCGCGCCTGAGGTATCCGAAATGAGCGACACTTCCGAAATCGTGGCGCCACGCGCGTCGGTCTTTGCCGGTCTGCGCCTGACCTGGACCGCTGTCATCGCGGGGTCGGTCCTGCTGTTCTGGTTTGCGCTCGCCCTGTTCGGTCCATGGGTCGCCCCGCATGGCGAGGCCGAGATAATCTCCGCCACGACCTTTGCGCCGATTGGCGAAGGCGGCCTGCTGGGGACGGACAAACTGGGGCGCGACGTGTTCTCGCGCCTGATTTACGGAGTGCGCACCACCCTGCTGCTCGCGCTGATCACCACCGTGATTTCCTTTGCCTTCGGCGTGACGCTCGGCTTTGCCGCCGCGATCCTGAAAGGCTGGTTCGACATCATCGTGAGCCGCATCGTCGAGGCGTTCATGGCCTTCCCATCGACGCTGCTCGCGCTTGTCGTGATCGGTGCTTTCGGCACCTCTATCACCGTGCTGGTGCTGACAGTCGGGCTGGTTCTGTCCACCAGTGTCTTTCGCGTGTCGCGCGCGCTTGGCTATGACATCGGCGTCATGGATTTCGTCGAGTCCGCGCGCGCCCGTGGCGAAGGCACATGGTGGATCCTGACACGTGAAATCCTGCCCAATTCCATGGCCCCTTTGATCGCGGAATTCGGCCTGCGCTTCACCTTTTCGATCCTGTTCCTCTCGGGCCTGTCCTTCCTTGGCCTTGGGGTGCAGGAACCCGCCGCCGACTGGGGTTTGATGGTGCAGGAAAACGTGGGCGGCCTGTTCCTCGGCTCCTCTGCCGCGCTGATCCCCGCCGCATGCATCGCGTCGCTGACTGTTTCCATGAACCTGCTTGTCGACTGGTTCCAGCAGCGCCAGCAGGGTGAAACCGTTCTGGAGAAGATCGACCAATGAGCGATATCCTGACCATCAAGAACCTGCGCGTCGAAGGTCGCCCACCCGGGGGTGCCTATGTGCCGATCGTCAAGGGCGTATCGCTCAACGTGGCCAAGGGCGAGGTGCTGGCGCTGATCGGCGAAAGCGGCTCGGGCAAGTCGACGATCTCGCTTGCCTCCATGGGCTTTGCCCGCCCCGGCTGCCGCATTTCAGCCGGCGAGGTCTGGCTCAATGGGCGGGACATCATGGCGCTGTCGCCGCAGGAACGACACGCCTTGCGCGGTGACGAGGTGTCCTATGTGGCTCAATCCGCCGCCGCCAGCTTCAACCCCGCGCTCAGGATCGGCCGGCAGGTGATCGAGGCCCCCTTGTGGCACGGCGCGGGCGATGCCGAAACCCTGACTGCGAACGCTATCGACCTCTATCGCAAGCTCGACCTTCCCGGCGCGGAGACGGTGGGCGACAAGTTCCCGCACCAGGTCTCGGGCGGGCAATTGCAACGGCTTATGGCAGCAATGGCCATGTCCTGCGGGCCTGACCTCTTGATCCTCGACGAGCCGACCACGGCGCTCGACGTGACCACCCAGATCGAGGTGCTAAAAGCCTTCAAGGACATCATCCGGGATCAGGGCACGGCGGCGATCTATGTCACCCATGACCTGGCCGTTGTCGCGCAGGTGGCTGACCGCATCCTTGTCCTGAAGAATGGCGAGATGGTCGAGGAAGGCACGACCGCCCAGATCCTGCATGATCCGCAGCACGAATACACAAAGACGCTGATGGCCGCCGTCCGCCCCGCGCCACACCTGGTGGAACATGTCGAAACCGCTGCCGCGCAGGAGCCGGTAATCTCGGCCCGCAATGTCACGGCCGGTTACGGCGCATTGACGATCCTTTCGGACGTTTCGGTGGATGTGCCCGCGGCCTCGGTCGTGGGGGTGATCGGCGAAAGCGGCTGTGGTAAGAGCACGCTCGCACGCGTCGTGGCGGGGCTTACCCCGTTGAAAGAAGGCGAGATCCATCTTGGCGGCAAGATCGCCGCGCCGGCGTTGAAGGACCGGTCGCGCGAGACGCTCAAGGATTGCCAGATCGTGTTCCAGATGGCCGATACCGCCCTGAACCCGCGCCAGCGGATCGGCGACATCCTGGGGCGCCCATTGGAGTTCTACCAAGGGATCAAGGGCCGCACACGGGCCGAAAAGGTTGGCGACCTGCTGGAATTGGTCGACTTGCCCCGCGAATTCGCGTCGCGTTATCCCGGAGAGCTTTCGGGCGGGCAGAAGCAACGTATCAATCTTGCCCGCGCACTGGCTGCCGATCCCAAGGTGATCTTGTGCGACGAGGTGACCTCGGCTCTGGATACCGTGGTTGCCGCCGGAGTGATCGAGCTTCTGAAATCGCTCAAGGACAAGCTGGGCGTCGCCTACATGTTCATCAGCCACGATCTGTCCACCGTGGCGTCCTTCGCTGACGAGGTTGTCGTTCTTTATGCCGGACGCGTGGTGGAGAAAGGCCCGTCAAAGGCCGTCTTCAGCCCGCCGTTCCACCCCTATACCAAACTCCTGCTGTCCTCGGTTCCCGAGATGCGGCAGGATTGGCTTGAAGGTGTGGCCGATACGAGCGAGGCCAAGGCGGCCAGCGCCGGTAGCGTGATTATCGGTGCCAAGGGCTGCCCCTTCGCCAACCGCTGCACCCGTGTCATCGCGGGAACCTGCGACAGGCAGACACCTCCCCTGCGCAACCTGCCCGGAGGGTTGACCGTCGCTTGCCACTTGGCCGAGGCAGACCTGCCTTTGTCCTGATCGCGCCTCAATCCACCAAGGCCTGATAGCTTAGAACCCTTAACTGTCGCCGCAAGGAATAGGCGCTGGAGGGGACAAGCTGGGTCATCAGGATCACGGTCATCTCCTCGACCGGGTCCACCCAGAAGGCGGTCGAGGCCATGCCGCCCCAGGCGAATTCACCGGGCGATCCGAGGATCTTCGCCTTTGCCGGGTCCAGCATGACCGACACACCAAGGCCGAACCCGATGCCTTCGAAGGTGGTTTCGCTGAAATGCGCCTGCCCCCGGCTGGCCAGATCGCCGCCCATGTGGTTGGACACCATCAGATCGAACGTCTTGCGACCCAAAAGCCTGCCGCCGTCATGCACGCCGCGCCGCAAGAGCATGGTCGCAAACCGTTGATAGTCATCCATCGTGGAGACCAGCCCGCCGCCACCGCTTTCCAGCGTGACAGGTGCTGCGCAACGATCCTGATTTGTTGAGGCGACAAAGCCGCCCTCCTTGTGATCGTAGAGCGTTGCCAGACGCTTGGCCTTGTCCGATGACACAGAAAACCCTGTATCCACCATGCCCAGCGGATCGAATATCCGTGATTTCAGAAACGCGCCAAGGGACTGGCCGCTGATGACCTCGATCAGTCGACCAAGGACATCGGTCGACAACCCATAGAACCAGCGGTCTCCGGGGTGAAAGGCCAATGGAAAACCCGCGAGCGCATCAACAGCCTCGGCCATGCTCTCAAATCGGCGATCGAAATCGAGCCCGGCTGCCGACAGGGCCTGCTCCAGTGCGTTACCCTGCGGGTCTCCGTAAACGATGCCAGCCTGATGGGTCAGCAGGTCATGGATGGTAATCTGGCGTCGCGCCGGCTCGGTCGCGTCCAGCGCATGGCCCGGCCCCTTCCAGACACGGATGCCAGCGAACTTTGGCAGGAAGTCAGCAATCGGTTGATCCAATTGAAACGCCCCCTCCTCATAAAGCATGAGCAGGGCAAGCGAGGTCACCGGCTTGGACATGGAATAAATCCGCCAAATCGTATCCGGCGCGACCGGCTGGCCGTTTGCGGTGCCGGAATACCCCGTGCGTTCGGAAAACGCGATCTCGCCACGTCTTGCGATCTGGACGGCCAGACCGCTCAGCCGCCCCTCGCGGACATGTGCCTCCATCCATCTCGAGATACGCCGCAGGCGCTGCGGGTCAAAACCCAGTTCGCTTTCGATGGGCAAGGCGGCACCTCCGGTCGTTTCCGGCATCATCTTGCGTCCATTCTTTCCTGGCTTTCAAGCAACGCATAATCCCCCTATAACCAAATAAATATTATGCATGAGTTGGCCATGAGCACCCGACGACTACCACATCTGACCTGGCTGCGCGCTTTCGAAGCGTCGGCGCGGCATCTGAGTTTCACCAATGCCGCCCAGGAACTGAACCTGACGCAGGCCGCGATCAGCAAGCAGGTCAAGCTGCTGGAACACTACCTGCGCGAACCCCTGTTCGAGCGCAAACCGCGAAGCCTCGTGCTCACCAAGGTCGGCGCGGCCTATTTGCCCAAAGTCCGGGACGGTTTTGAACGTCTGGCCGCAGGCACGGAGGAGGTCTTTGGCCTCAGGCGCTCCGAGGTGCTGACCGTGCGCGCGCCGGTCGGCTATTCAGTCAACTGGATCGCGCCCAGGCTTCAGGGTTTCTTTGATCGCCACCCTGATACCGAAGTCCGTCTGGTCTCCAGCGTCTGGGGCGACCAGTTCGACAACGAGCGATTTGACCTGGACATCCAGTACGGTACCGGAAGATGGCCCGGTTACAAGGCCGACCGACTGACCTGGGAAGTGATCAAGCCGGTTTGCGCCCCATCCCTTCTGGAAGGCGAAAAGGCCATTCGAACACCAGGCGACCTTGTCCATCATCGCCTGCTGCATGTGCTGGGATATGAAGAAGGCTGGGCAACATGGCTGCGCCACGCCACGGCCACTGGTGTGAACGCTGGACAGGGGCTTCAGTTCGATACATCGCTGCTGGCGTTTGAATTCGCGTCGCGCGGCGGCGGCGTGGCCTTGGCGCGATCTTCGATGCTTGGCATAGAAATCGAGCGCGGTCGTCTGCTCAGCCCATTCGAGATCGAAGCGCCGTTGCACGAGGCATTCTATCTGATTTCGCCCGAAACGGGCCGCGATCATCCAGATGCAGAAAAGTTCAGAGCCTGGCTCATCGAAGCCGCCGAGAACGACGCCGAGAACCAACGAATCCGGGAGGCTTATCGCGCCTGAAGCCGGACGCCTGCGTCCAGACGTATGATCTCGCCATTCAGCATCGGATTGCGCACGATGTCGACGGCGAGGCGACCAAATTCCGAGGGGTCCCCAAACCGGTTCGGAAACATGCGGCCATCCAGCATCCCGTCGATGACCTCCTGCGGAATGTGATCGGCAATTGGTGTCTTGAACAGACCTGGGGCGATCGTCATGACCCGAACCCCCCGCGGCATGAACTCCCTTGCGGCTTGCAGGGTAAGGCTGGCGATTGCCCCCTTGGAAGCCACATAGGCCCCCTGCCCGATTTGCCCTTCAACGGCGGTGATCGACCCCGTATTGATGATGATCCCGCGCTCACCATCGTCGTTCAACGTCTCCAGCGCCATCATCCGGGCGGCACATTTCGTCATGACGCTGACGGTTCCCATCAGATTGATGTCGATGACACGAGCGAAAGCCGCCATGTCCACCGGTCCGTCGCGGCCGACAAGCCGCATGCCACCGGGAATGCCGGCACAGTTTACATTGATGCGGATCGGCCCGTTTTTCCGTTCGGCTTTCGCTAACGCTTCGACCACAGCGTCCGGGTCGGTAACGTCACACGCGATACCCACGCCGCCGATCTCATTGGCCGCCAGCGACACCTTCTCTTCGTCCCGATCCAGAAGGGCGACCTTGGCGCCGGCCATTTTCAAAGCTTTGGACGCAGCCAGCCCCAACCCCGAAGCCGCACCAGTCACCAGCGCGGAAAGACCGTCAACCTGCATCGCACATCACTCCTGTTTGTCGTGATGTGATAGCCCGACGTCTCGAGATATTCACCCGATGAGAATTCACCCTTTGGCCAACCAGAACCACTGGGACGTGATCGAACATAGGCTAACCGGGCAGATCAGGCTCCCGAAAGGTCCTCGCGGTGGCACCAGATTGAATGACCATCGGAAAACGTCCTGCGCGGCGGGGAAACTTGCTCGCAGACAGGACCAAGACGTTTCGGACACCGCCGTTGGAAGGGGCATCCCTGCGCCGGCGGGCTGAGTTCGACCACGTCGCCAGCCGAAAGGGTGGGGGCAAAGTCCGGATCGGGCTCCAGCACAGCGCCCAACAGGACCTCGGTGTAGGGATGCGAGATGAACCCATAGACATCACTGGTCGCGCCGAGTTCGCACAGGCGCCCCTGATAAAGGACAGCGACCCTGTCGGACAAAGCCTTGACCACCGCGAGGTCGTGGCTAACGAAGATGTAGCTGGTACCCTTGTCACGCCTCAGATCGTCAAGCAGTTCCAGAACTGCAGCCTGCACTGATACGTCGAGCGCTGATGTGATCTCGTCGCAAAGAACCAGTTCGGGCTGTGCGGCGAACGCGCGCGCCACGGCAACTCGCTGTTTCTCACCGCCTGACAGCTGGCTTGGCAACGGGAGTGGGCAAAAGCTGGGGGTTAAGCGGCCATCTCTTGGTGTGAAACGGACAATCGACCATCGAGAACGGCTGCTCTGGTAACTGCGACATTGTGCGCGCCACTCGGTGACCATCGCATCCTGCGGCTCTTGCCCATCCGTGCGTTGCCGATGTCGTCGACACAGCCCTCCGCCCGAGACGATGAAATCGAAAACCCGTTGCGGTGTCGCCAGCCGTAGTTGGTGAGAGCATCCCAATTGTTTGCCAAGTACGTGTAGAGTTCTCGACAACGTGCTTGGACTCTCGCGGCCGCCGCCCTGATTGCAGCGTCTTCCGTTGTGACCCTGCCGGAATCAATCATTAATAGCTTGAGGCGCGTACCAGCGGTCATGATTTTCCCATGCCACAAGCACCATCGAAGTGTTTCCGCTGGGCGTTTGAATAGTTCAGGAAATCCCGGAAAACTCTCCGTCTGCAAAAGCCCTTTGACGGCATTTTCAATATGCTGAACGCGCATCGAAATATGCCACCAGTCCAGGATATGGCGCACACGCCCATCAACGGCAGCACGGACCAGATTTGGCAGCGCGGGTTCTCCATCGGAGATGACGGTGACCGGCCGCTGACCGTCCCAGCCGAGCGCGAGCAAGTGTTGTCTGAGCTGTCCACTCGGTGACGGCCCCGCTTGCGCGACAAGGCCAAAGCGACGGCACATATTGGGACTTTCGACCTTACCCACCACCACATCAAGGTGCCGCTTCTGGTATTCTGGCCGACAACGGATATGGTCACCGTCTAGAAACACGGTCAGCGGAGGCGATTGCGCATCTTCATCCACACTGATTTGCGCGGGTTCACGGTCAATAAAGTTCTGTGCGACTCGGCCCAGGCGGTTGCGCACCGTTGTGTTAATCTGCTTCGCGCAGGGAAGAAAGGTCTCCATGATCCGTGCCGTTTCACGAAATGAATGACGCGACCCAAGCTCGGTCTGAAGGCGGCATAGCTCTGGTGTCGCACGATCTGGGAATATCTTGGCTACGGGCGACTGCTCGCCACTGAGCTACCCCCCGAAATTCGGACACTGACGTAAGCTGGAATTTGTTGTCTGCTGATCTTCAACACGAAGGAGATCAGGAATGTCGAAACGGAAGCAACATCACCCCGAGTTTAAGGCCAAGGTTGCGTTAGAGGCGCTGAAGGGCGAGGAGACGGTCAGCGAATTGGCCAGTCGGTTTGGTGTGCATCCCACCATGATCCACCAATGGAAGCGTGCGCTGCTTGAAGGTGCGTCTGGCGTATTTGAGCGCGGAGGTCGAAAAGCACCGGAGGTCGACGAAGAGCAGGTCAAAGACCTCCATGCCAAAATCGGGGAGCTGGCCGTCGCCAACGATTTTTTGGCCAGAAAGCTCAAACCCTGGACCGGCAAGTGAGGCGCAAGATGATTGAGCCAAACCTGCCAGGTCTTTCGGTTGGCAAGCAATGCGCGTTGCTGTCGATCTCACGGTCGTCGTTTTACTACGAGCCGAAAGGCGAGAGCCAAATGAACCTTGATCTGATGCGCCTGATCGATAAGCAGTTCCTGGAAACGCCGTTCTATGGTGTGCGCCAGATGACATGGCGCCTGCGCAATGACGACCACCTCGTCAATGAGAAGCGGATCAGACGCCTGATGCGGCTGATGGGCCTCATGCCGATCTACCAAAAGCCAAACACGAGCAAAGCTGCGAAGGGGCATAAGATCTACCCCTACCTGTTGCGCGGGCTGCGTGTGGATCGGCCCAATCAGGTTTGGTGCGCTGACATCACATATTTACCGATGCGACGCGGCTTCCTGTATCTGGTTGCCATCATGGACTGGCACACGCGCAAGGTGCTGGCGTGGCGTATCTCGAACACATTGGAAGCCGAGTTTTGCGTTGATGCCTTGAATGAGGCCATCCACAAGTTCGGCCCACCAGAGATTATGAACACCGACCAGGGCAGCCAGTTCACGTCCTTTGTCTGGACCGACCGACTGCGTCGATCCAGTGTGCGTATCTCGATGGATGGCAAGGGCCGGTTCCTCGACAACATCTTTGTCGAGCGGCTGTGGCGGTCGCTAAAGTATGAATGCGTCTACCTGCATGCATGGGAAACCGGATCAGATGCTAAGGCAGGCGTCAGGAAGTGGATCGAATTCTACAATCACAAACGCCCACATTCCGCCCTTGGCGGCAAACCACCCGCTGTGATCTACTGGCAGCGAAATGAAATAACCAACCCCGATCAGCAGGTGCAAAGAGTAGCTTAATTTACGCCAGAACCTGTCCAATAAATGGGGAGTAGCTCAGTGCGGCGCGCAAAAGGACGCGCAATCGAGGCGATCTGGTCCGAGAAAGTCCGGCGCGGGCAAGCGGGCGCCAAGCATCGCCAACGACAAACCGCGAGATCAACCGTTACCTCGTCTCCATGCGCGGGATAATCCTGCAGCCGTCGACGCCGCCAGCCGTGACGTCGTGGTGAATGCAATCCACAGTCTGGGCAGATGCCGTTTGGTGTCAGACTGCCCGATACAATCCACCCGCCGGATTCACTTCGCTCAACGCTTTGAACCGAAACATCGCTCCCGGGCGACCAGTGGTGCTTCGAAATCATGACTATCCCTCCTGAATTTTCCAGTCTCAGGATAGTGGTGCCACACAAATTGAGGATGACCCTAAATAAGGGCTACGCGACACTACCTCAAACTGGAGGATGAAACCGGTCGCAGGTCAAAGCTTGGCGTACACATAGCCGGTGGCCAAAATTGGCTCGGCTGCGTGGGCCTCAAGCGGATTGTCGAACCGTCTTGGTTCAAGCTAAATTTTTCTGACAATGCGCATAGGTCAAAAACTCGCAAACACGTCTCAAGCAAAACGCTGCCTGCGACATGTACTCGTCATCATAGCCCGCATCGTTTTCCAGGACGCTGAGCAGCGCGCACGAGGTTCCGGTGTCTGTATCGACAAGCAGGAACTGCCCGCCATAACCGGCATGACCCAACAGGCGTCCGTTTGTCATCAAATGGCCGGAGTAACGCAGCCAGTCGCGTGGCGGTTTCAGGCTTGGCGCTGCACGCGCCAAGCAATACCGCAGGTAACCGGCGTTCGGATACGGCCCGTCGCCCGATTTCCCCGCAAACAGCAGACCGAACCGCGCAAGATCGCGCGCGCTCAGGCAGCCGCCACCGGAAAATGCGGGCAGCTGTTCGGGGCTGAGGCTGATGTGAAACGCGCCCTCATAGCCCGCCGCGTCGGCGATTTCCTCGACCAGCCTGGCCAGCGGCACCGGCGACACCGCCGCCGCGATCAGGGTCAGAACATCGGTATTGGCCGATTTGTATTCGGCAAAGGCGGGTGGCGGGCCGGGCCTGAACCCGGTGATCCCAGCGGCGAACTGGGCCAGGCTCGGCTCGGGCGCGCCCTCGGGTGGCAGCCGCCAGCCAAGCGCGATTTCCTCGGTATAACAATCCGATAGAGGGTCTGAATAGTCCTCGGAAAAGTCATTGCGCACCGCCATGTCCAGCAAGGCCCCCACCGGGGCGTCTGCATAGCCAGTGCCGATGTCCGGCAGGTAGTCCGAGACCGGGGCATCGAGCGATACCAGTTCCTGCTCCAGCAAGTGGCCAAAGATCAGGTGGATATGCAGCTTGGTCACCGATTGGATCGAATGCGGCGCGGTGGGGCTGAAATCGCCCGCCGCGGCCTCGAAGATCAGAGTGCCGCCGCGCAGGCAGCAAAAGGCGGAAAAAGCGGGATGCGCCAGCAGCGCCCGCAGTTCCGGCAGGGCCGCCGGCAGGTCGATCGGGGACGGCGCCAACGGCAGCACGTTGCGCGACCGCACCATCAGCGCGCGCCGGAACAGGCGGTGTGCGTTATGGAACCCGTGGCGGCGATGGGCGGGGCGGTTCCAGCGTTGCTTGTTGCTGTCATCGACGGCCAGATCGGGGTTTGGAACGCGCGCGTGCATGGCTAGTCCCTGGCCACGCGATGCAAAAGCACGTCGATGGCCACCACCCGGTCAGGATAGATGAAAAGCGGGTTGATCTCGACCTCGGCGATCTCGGCGCAGTCTTGCAGATAGGCATCCGACAGGGCGTGAATGGCGCCAGCGACCTCTGTCAGATCGGTGGACGGACGCCCCCGATAACCGCATAGTAGCGGTGCCAGGCGCAACCCCGCAAGCCCGCGCTGCACCTCCTCGACGCTGCAAGGCAGAAGCAGCGTCACCGCATCGCCCAGAAGCTCGACCAGAACGCCGCCGCTGCCAAGCACCAGCGCATGCCCGAACTGCGGGTCGCGCCGCAGGGTCAGGATCAGCTCGGCCAGCGGGGGCGGCGACATCGCCTCGACCAGGAAACGGTCGGTGACCGCATCCGGGTCATAGGCAGCGACCGCGCCGGGCATTTGCGCAAGCGCCGCTTGCAACTCGGCCGGGTTGGCAAGGTTCAGCGCGACGGCCCCGGCCTCGGTCTTGTGGGCCAGGCGCGGGCTCATCATCTTGAGCGCGACCGGAAAACCGATTTCCGCTGCCGCGCCCGCCACCTCGCGGGCGGTAACGGCACGGCCCTCGGGCACCGCACCCCCTGACCCGCGCAGCCAGTCCTTGCCGATATCTTCGGTCTGCCCAACCAAGTTGGCTGGGGCCTGCGGTGGCAGCAGTGGCGCGGGCCTTGCGGACAGGATGCGCGCTCGCGCCGCGCTCCAGCCTGCCGCGTCACGGATGGCGTTCAGAGCCTCGTGAATGCCCTGCATCGGGGCGACGCCCTGCTCGATCAGCATCCGGCGGGTCCCTGCATCCATGTTCTCGGGAATGGTGGCCAGGATCGCGGCGGGAATCTGTTGTTCGCTGGCGGCGCGGGCAAAGGCTCCGGCGTCGTTCAGATAGAACACCTTTGAATCGTCCAGCCCAGCGGCGGGGTAATCTTGTACCAGAACCGTGAAATCGGGCGCTAACGCTTCCAGTGTTCGGGAAAACACCGGATAGGTGTGTTCAGACTGGCCCCAGATCGGCGTGGTGTAGTCCAGCGGATTGGACACTGTGGCAATCTCGGGCAGCAGGGTCTCCAGCCCGGCGCGATCCGCGCCCTCAATGGCCGGAAAGCTGAGCCCGATCTTTTCGGCGTGATCGGCCAGCATCGTGGCCCCACCGCCCGAACAGGTGAACCCCGCAACCCGCGCACCGCGCGGCGCGCCGGTCACGCACAAGAGCTTGAGCGTTTCAAGAAACTGCGACGGGTTGCTGACCGAGATCACGCCGCAGCGGGCAAAGAGCGCCTCGTAAAGCTCGTTCGCTCCGGACAGCGAGCCGGTATGGCTGATCGTCAGCGCGGCACCGATCCGGGAACTGCCGGATTTCAGCGCCACGACCGGCACACCGCTATCCAGCGCTCGCAGTGCTGCGCGCTCGAACCGGGCGACATCCTGCAAACCCTCGATATGCAGGCCGATGGCGCGCACCGCCGGGTCACTCGCAAAAGCGTCCAGAAAATCCTCTTGCCCCAGAACCGCCTGATTGCCCGCCGACACCATATAGGCCATCGGCAGCGAGCGCTGGCTCATGGTGATATCGGACGAGAACATGCCCGATTGGGTGATGATGGCCGCACCATATCCCGGCGACCAGCCGCCATGTTCAAACGACCACAGCGCCGAACTGCCCACATAGTTGATCAACCCATAGCAATTGGGCCCGATCAGCGCCATGTCGCCCGCCGCGGCGATCAGCGCCCGTTCGGCGGCCGCATCGCCGGTTTCCTTGAACCCGGCGGAGAAGCAGACCACACCGCCCACACCCATCGCCGATAACTGCCCCAGCGCGCCTGTAACAGCGGCGGCGGGAATGGCCAGATAGACCGCATCGGGGGCCTCGGGCAGATCGGCGATGGTGGGAACGCAAGCCACGCCTTCCAGCGTGTCACGTTTGGGGTTTACCGCCCACATCTGCCCAGCAAAGCCGCGCCTGCGCGCCTCGCGAATGGCAATTGCCGCATCACGCCCACCGATGAAGGCAATATGGCGCGGTGTCAGAAGGCGCCGGAAATTCTCACGCTGCGCCGGTCTCATGCACCAAGTGGCCTCAGCATCGAACGGGTGATGATATGGCGCTGGATCTCGCTGGTGCCGTCCCAGATCCGTTCCAGCCGGCTGTCGCGCCAGAGCCGCTGGACCGGCAATTCTTCCATCAGACCCATGCCGCCGAAGATCTGCACCGCGTCATCAGCGATCCGGCCCAGCATTTCCGAGCAGAAGACCTTGACCATCGCCGCGTCCTGATCGGCCATCCGGCCCGATTGGTGGCGGGCAACCGCATCGGTCACCATCAGGTTGGCCGCGCGCAGGTTCATCGCCCCGTCCGCCAGCCGGAACCCGGTCGCCTGGAACGAACCGATCGGCTGGCCGAACTGGCGGCGATTGGCGGCCCATTCGGTCGCCATGTCCAGAATGCGCTCGGCCTTGCCGCAGCAGGACGCCCCGACCCAGATGCGCCCCATGCCCAGCCATTGCCCGGCGATCTCGAACCCCCTGCCCTCTTCGCCCAGGATCTGGCCGGGGCCGAGGCGGACATTGTCGAAATGCAGCTCGAATGTCTTGTAGCCGCGATAGCTGACCGATCTTGTGCCCTCGCGACAGACGAAACCCGGGGTGCCCACATCGACCAGAAAGGCGGTGACGCGCTTGCGTGGCCCGCGCGGGGTGTCATCGGCACCGGTGGCGGCAAAGACGATGGCGAAATCGGGCATGCTGGGGCCCGAGATGAAATGCTTGGAGCCGTTCAGGATCCAGTCGCCGCCAACACGGCGGGCGTTCGATTTCATGCCCATCGCATCCGACCCGGCGTCGGGCTCGGTCAGGGCGAACAATTCGCGTTTCTCGCCGCGCACGCAGGGCAGCAGGTATTTCTCGCGCTGGTCGCCATCGCAGGCCAACAGGATCTCGGTCGGGCGGGCGGCCCAGCTGTGCAGGGCATGGGAGGTCCGGCCGTATTCTTGCTCGATGATGCGCTGTGTCGACAGTTCAAGACCGCCGCCGCCAACCTCTTCAGGCAGGTTGCAGGCAAAAAGGCCAAGTTCTTGCGAACGCGCCTCGATCCGCCGGCCGATCTCTTCGGGCACATAGCCCAGGCGGTCGACCTCGTCCTCGTGCGGCATCATCTCGGTTTCCACGAACTTGCGGACCGTGGCGGTCAGCAATTCGTGTTCGTGGCTGGTTTCCATGTTCATTTCGGAACCTTTCTCAGCTTCTGCTTCCGCCGGCATTGCGCCGCGACAATATGGCCGAAACGACAAAGGCGATGGCCGTGATCGCGATCAGGACCACGGCCGCGGCGGCCACGGTCGGGTCGGTATTTTCACGGATGCCGTTCCACATGCGGCGCGGCAGCGTGTAGACGCTGAACTTGGAGATGAAGAGCGTAACGACAATCTCGTCCCAGCTCAGGATGAAGGCAAAAAGCGCGCCGGCAAAAACCCCGGGCCGGACCGAGGGCAGGATGACCCGCCGCATCGTTGTCCAGTTCGACGCGCCGAGGTTCTTGGACGCCTGTTCCAGCCTGGGATCGAAAGTGGCCAGCGAAGCGCTGACCGTGATCAGGACCATGGGTGCGGCCAGGATCGTATGGGCCAGGATCAGGCCGGGATAGCTGTCCAAGAGGCCGAGTGGGATCCAGAGCCGGTAGAAGGCCATGGCCGAGATGATCTGGGGAATGATCAGCGGTAGCAAGAGGAAGGCGCGCACAAGTTCGCTGTATTTCGACGAAACCCGCCACAGGCCAATGGCGCAGAGCGTGCCCAGAAAGGTGGCCAGCACCGAGGTCGACAGCGCGATGACCCCGCTCTGGAAGAAGCTCGTGAGCCATTCCTCGCTGGTGAACAGGTTCTGGAAATGCCGAAGCGACAGTTCGTCCTTGGGCATCGACAGAAACCGCTTGGGCGTCAGCGAGACCGGGATGGCGATCAGGGCCGGGGTTACCAGAAACAGCAGCAGGACCCAGGCACCGGCACGGTTGAACTGGGAAAAAAGACCCGGTCTCATCGTGTGCTGCCTCCGAAGACCGTGCTAAGCTTCATGAAACGCGACATGATCCAAAGCAGGGCGAGAACTCCGGTCAGCATCAGCGCCGCCAGCATCGCAGCCGTGCCCCATTTCAGGGTGACGAGCAGCTGGACCGAGATGTACTCGGCCACCATCAAGACCTTGCCCCCGCCCAGCACTGCCGGAGTGACATAGAACCCGAGGCTGAGGATGAAAACCAGCAGGGTCGAGGCAACAATTCCGGGCAGGGTCAGCGGCAGGTAGATGCGCCGAAAGGTCTGGCTGCCGCTGGCACCGAGATTGCGCGAGGCATCCATGACCCGGCTGTCCAGAGATTGCATACTCACAAGCAGCGGCAGCACAGCATAGGGGATCATGTAGTGCACCATGCCGATCAGCACCCCCAACTCGTTGCGCATGAAGGCGATCGGGGCTGAGATCAGACCAAGTGACTCCAATGTGCTGTTGACCAGCCCCCGGTTGCCCAGCAGCATCAGCCAGGAAAAGGTCCGCACCAGGATCGAAATCCAGAACGAGACCAACAAGAGTGTCAGCATGTAGTTCTTCTGCCGCTGGTGGCAGTGCACCATCGCATAGGCGATGGAATAGCCCAATGTCACGCTGAAGACAGTCGTGATCACGCAGATACGCAGGGTGGTCCAGACGATCCGCAGCAGCGAGTCGCTTTCATAAAGTTTGCGATAGTTGCCAAGTCCCGGTTCGGGATCGGTCACACTCAGCCACATGATGTTCAGGATCGGGCCGAGATATAGCGCAATCACAAGCACCAGAAGCGGTGCTATGATGAACCAGCCGGGATGGATTTGTCTTAACACTGCGTTCATGTCCGTGTTCCGAGCGGCCACGCCCGCCAATTGGCGGCGGGCGTGGCCCAAGGGTTCTAGCTGATCGCGTCGAGGAAGGCGTTCACGGCATCGCCGCCGTTTTCGCCCCACCAGGTCGGATCGTTGTAGACGATGTTGGCGATGTTCATTGCCGAGGTGATCGCATAGGGTTGCTGGTCCTCGGGGATCTGGGCAAAGGCCTCGGGGTTGGAGGGGGTCATGCCAAGGCAGTCCAGGATCGTGAGCTGCGCCGGAACGCTTTGTGCCGTGGCGATGAACTTCATCACCGCCTCGCGGCCCGCCGGATTGCCCTTCGGCACGATATAGGCGCCGGGCATGGCGAGGGCCTCGTTCATCACCAGCTTGAAGCGGCCATCGGTGTCGTTCTCGATGTTGCGGCCACGGTTCTGCCAGACCATGCCCATCGAGACCTCACCGTTGACAACCATCGAATGCGCCTCGGAGCCGGAGCCCCAATAAAGGCTGTCATCCTTGATCGATTTGATCTTGGCCAGCGCCCGGTCCATGTCGAGCGGATAGAGCGCGTCCTTGGAAACCCCGTCGGCCAGCAGCGCGCCTTCCAGCGCCCCGTTCGCCCATTTGTAAAGCGAGCGTTTGCCGGGGAACTTTGCCGTGTCGAAGAAATCCGCCCAGCTGTTCGGCGGGTTGTCGCCGTAAGCCTCGGTGTCATAGACGAAGGCATAGCCGTAAAGGATGATCGAAACACCGTGTTCCAGGGCATACTGCGGCAGCGTCCGGTCCTTCGAGACGATGTCGTAGTCAATGGCTTCCAGATGGCCCGACGGCCCAAGCGCCACGGCGTCGAAGAGGTCGGCGTCGCAGACATCGGCGGTGACGTTGCCGCTGTCGACCATCTCCTTGATCTTGCCCTGCAGGGGGCCCGACGTGTCGAACTTCAGCGGCATGCCGGTTTCAGCCGTGAAGGGTTCGCCAATGGCCTTGCCATGGCATTCCTCGGACTGGCCGCCCCAGTTCCACATGACGATCTCATTCGCTGCCGCTTGCGCGTCGCCCGCCATCACGGCGTTCATGGCGACACCCGAGGCACCGCAAAGCGCCAGAAAGGTGCGCCGGTCCATGCGTCCCGCCTTATAGGCATGGACGCTTTCGGTAAGCATTTCCTTCATGAATTGCTTGTCTTGCATTTCGTCCTCCTTGTCAGATGCCCAAGGCCATGCCGGGCGATTGTTGCGACGCCTTGAACGGCGCTCTTGGGGTGCTCATTTAGCTTTCGTTCAGTTCCACGGCCGCCTCGTCCTGCCAGCTCAGCTCTACGGCTTCGCCCTCGTGCAGCTGTTGGCGGTTGCGCCAGACATCGATGTCGACCTCGATCTGTTCCGCTTCGTCAGTCTCGACGATGATCCGCTGCATCGACCCGAAATAGGTGATGCTGGTGATGGTTCCCTGACGCCGGGCCTGCGGATGACCGGTGCCGAGGTGAATGTCGATCTTCTCCGGGCGCAACGCATGGGGCCGGCCGTTCTGCTGAACAAAGTTCGACTTGCCCAGGAAACTGGCGGCAAAACGGGTTGCGGGCCGTTCATAAAGCTCTTTCGGAGAGCCCACCTGTTCGATGGCGCCGTCACGCATGATGACGATGCGGTCAGACATCGACAGCGCCTCTTCCTGGTCATGGGTGACATAGATAAAGGTCGTGCCGATCCGGCGGTGAATGTCCTTGAGCTGTTCCTGCACCTCGACCCGCAATTTCTTGTCGAGCGCGCCCAGCGGCTCGTCCAGCAGCAGGACCGGCGGCGCGAAACACAGCGCCCGCGCCAGCGCCACCCGCTGCTGTTGCCCCCCCGATAGCTGGCCGGGCTTGCGGTTGGCGAAATCCTGCAGCTGCACCAGCTCCAGCATCTCGTCGACACGGGCCCGGATCTCGGCCTCGGGCCGTTTGCGCACGCTCAGCGCATAGCCGATATTGTCGCGTACCGTCATATGCGGGAACAGGGCATAGCCCTGGAACACCATCCCGAAGTTGCGTTTTTCCGCCGGCACATTGGCAATCGAGCTTCCGTCCAGCGCGATGTCACCGCTGGTGATGTCCAGAAACCCCGCGATCATCATCAACAGCGTCGTCTTGCCCGAGCCCGAAGGGCCAAGCAGGGTCAGGAACTCTCCCTTGCGGATCTCCAGATTGACCTCGTTGACCGCCCGGAACGTGCCGAAATATTTCGACACGCCCGCGATCCGCAGACTGCCGCCAGAGAACGCGTCGGCCATCTACGCCTCCGCCCCGCGCAGTTTCAGCTTGGTACGGGCTTCATTCGGCGTCAGCAAACGCGCGCCCATGCGCTCGATGATCTCGCGCGCACGGGTCACCAATTGGCCGTTGGTCGCCAGAACACCGCGATCGAGATAGATGTTGTCCTCCAGCCCGACGCGGACATTCCCACCCAGCGCCACGGCGGCGGCGGCCATCGGCATCTGGCCGCGCCCGATGCCGAAACTGGCCCAGCTGGCCCCCGCCGGCAGCTGAGACTTCATCGCCACCATGGTTTCGACATCCTGATCCGCGCCCCAGGGGATGCCCAGGCACAATTGGAACATCGGCGGCGCGTCGATCAGGCCCTCGGCGATCATCGCCTTGGCAAAACGGATATGGCCCAGGTCGAAGACCTCCAGTTCGGGCTTCACCCCCCATTCCTGCACCAGCGCCGCCATCCGGCGCAGCGTCGGCGGGGTCGAGATGTAGATCATGTCGGTGTCCGAGAAATTCAGCGTCCCGCAGTCCAGCGAACAGATATCGGGGCGGCATTCCTCGATATGGGCCAGTCGCGCCTCGGGGCCGATCATATCGGTGCCCGGTCCGGGCATGGCCGGGTTGGCGGCGTCAGAGATCCAGTCGCCCCCCATCCCGGCGGTCAGGTTGATCACCACGTCGGTGCCGCTGTCGCGCACGCGGTCGACGATCTCCTTGAACAGTTTCGGATCGCGCGAACCCTGTCCGGTTTCCGGGTCGCGGGCATGGATATGGACGATGGCCGCGCCCGCCTTGGCGGCCTCGATCGCCGCCTCGGCAATCGCCTTGGGTGTGACCGGGACATGCGGGCTTTTGCCGGTTGTGTCCCCGGCGCCGGTAACGGCGCAGGTCAGCACGACTTCGTTGTTCATGCGATTTTATCCCTGTTGTTTTTTCCAGTTTGCTGGCCGGATCTTCTTAAAAACTGTCGATTATTCGCCGCATTTCGGGTGCAGGTGTCGAAAAACATTGATAGGGTGCAAGAAAAGGTAACCGCAGGAAACATCATGCAGCTCGACTTGCCGCCCCCGCAGGGCAAAGGCCAGGTCCATTCGGTTTTCGTGGTGGTGCCGCGGTTCAACCTGACGACCCTGATCACGATGATCGAAACCATGCGGATCGGGAATTACCTGTCTTCCGAGCGGCTGTTCTCGTGGGAGGTGACCTCGTTCGACGGGCTGAGCCTGGGCGCCAGCAATGGCATACGCGTGCATCTGGATGTCGAGCCGGACAAGACCGCGCCAGCGGATCAGGTCTTTGTCCTGGCCAGTTGGGGGGGTGAGCATTATCAGAACAAGGCGCTAACCTCTTGGTTGCGCAAGCGCGCCCGCCAGGGCGAGCGCATCTGCGCGGTCGAACTTGGCTGCTATCTGGTCGCCCGTGCCGGGCTGATGGATGGCAAGGAGGCCACGACCCATTGGTCCTGGATCAACGGATTTCAGGAGAAGTTCGACCAGATTTCCGTTGTGGAACAGCTATTTACCATCGACGGGCGGATCCTGACCTGTGCCGGTGGCATGGCTGGCGTCGATCTGATGCTACGGCTGATCGAGCAGTCGCACGGGGCCAGTTTCTCGGGAGAGATCGCGGACCAGATGCTGCACAATCCGATCCGCAAGGGATCGTCCTCGCAACGCCGGACCATGGGACGCGGGACCGAGTCTATCCTGCCGCTGGTGCGGCAGGCGATGACCCTGATCGAGCGCAACATCGAAGAGCCGCTGACCGTGCCCGAAATCGCCGACGCACTGGACGTATCACAACGCCAGCTTGAGCGGCAGTTCAAGAAACATGTGGGCTGCACGGTGGTTCAGTTCGGCCTGCTGCGCCGATTGCAGAATGCGCGCGTCCTGCTGATCGCCACAGAACTCAGCGTGCGCGAAATCGCCACCGCCTCCGGTTTCAACACACTCTCGCATTTCTCGTATTCGTTCAGCAAGTTCTTCGGTCGGCGGCCGTCGGACTATCGCGAGGCCTGGCCCTCGAACGAAGCGGCCCCGACCTGGCCCGGCACCTTGTCGGATTTTCTGCACGCGCTGAATTCGGTTGAGAAGCGCGCTAGCGCGCCTCTCGCGCCGCGCGAAGAGCATTGAGCACGGCGACGATCTCGCGGTCACGCTGGGCCGCCATGTCGGCAAAATGCCGGTCACCGGCGATGGCGTTGCAGCCATCGACCATGCGGTCGCGCAACTCTTGTGTCAGTTCGGGCGCCTGAAGCCGGGTCCAGGGCAGTTTCAGCGCCGGGCCGAACTGGTCCAGATTGGTGGCCATGCCACCCGCGCCGCAGGCGACGTGAAACGCCATGCATTGCCCCTGGCTGACCATGCGCGGCGCCGGTCCGTTAATCAGCGCGATGTCGATATCCTCGGGCGTGGCCTCGCCATTGGCGACCATGTGCAGCGCCTCGCGCCACAGCGCCTCTTGCAGCCGCGTCGCCACGAAACCGGGGATCTCCTTTTTCATCATCAGCGGCGCCTTGCCCGCGACGCGATAGAATTCACCGGCCCACTCTACCGCCGCCGGGTCGGTTCTCTCGCCGCCGACGATCTCAACCAGCGGCAGCAGATAGGGCGGGTTGAACGGATGCCCGATCACCGTGCGCCCGGGTGTTTCGCAGTTGGCCTGAATGTCGGTCATCATCAGGCCCGAGGTCGAGGAGCCGATCACCACCGTCTCGGGCACGATGCGCCCCAGTTGATGATAGAGCGCCTGTTTCATCGCCAGATTCTCGGGCGCGCTTTCCTGGATGAACCCCGCCCCCTCGACCGCCGCATCGAGGTCATGGACGACGCGCAACCGGTCGAGCGAGGCACCTGGTGCCAGGCCCAGTGCGGTCAGGCTGATCCAGGCGGTATCAAGGATGGTGCGAAACGCCCCCTCCTCTGCCGGGTCGTGCAAATAGCTGGTGACGTCATAGCCGCGCGCCAGGAAATGCGCGGCCCAGCCGCCACCGATGGGACCGCCACCGATGCTGGTGACACGAGTGATGGTGGTAGGATCTGGATACATCATTCGCCCTTGAACCTCGGTTCGCGTTTCTCGACGAAGGCGGCCACGCCTTCGGCCGCATCATCGGATTTCAGCATCTTGCGATAGGTCGGCATCGGGTCGGTGCGCATCTTGTGGAACGCCTGTTCCAGAGGAACGCATTCGATCTCGCGCTGAACCTCTTTCACCGACTGCATGGCCAGCGGTGCCGACCAGGCGATCGAGGCCGCCCATTCGCGGGCCGCATCCATCAGTTGGTCGTGGGGTACGACCTTGTTGACCAGTCCATAGTGGGCGGCCTCGGACGCAGACATGCGGCGGCCCAGCAGGAACATCTCCATCGCGATGTTGTGCGGAATGCGCCGCGGCAGACGTTGCAGCGCGCCTGCGTCCGGCACGATTCCCAGCGGCATTTCCGGCAGGCCAAACTCCACATGATCGGCGGCGATCAGCAGGTCACAGGCCATCGCCATCTCAAACCCGCCGCCGATGGCCAACCCGTTGATCGCGGCGATCACCGGCTTGTTCAGCGCCCAGTTTTCGGTCAGGCCGGTAAATCCGCCAAAGCCGTAGTCGTCGCTCTCCCACCAGTTATCAAGCTGCATCTCGCCTGCGTTCAGCGCCTTCAGATCCCAGCCCGCGCTGAAGATCTTGTCGCCTCCTCCGGTCAGGATCGCACAGCGCAATTCCTTGTCCTCGTGCAATTCCTGAAACGCCGCCGCCAGCGCCTGGCTGGTTGGCACGTCGATGGCGTTGACCTTGCCGCGCGACAGCGTGACCTCAAGAACATGGCCGTCACGGCGGGTGCTGACGCCCTCACTCATCGGGGTATCCTCCATTACCGGAATTCCGGCATGACTTCATTGCAGAACATCTTGAGCGATCGTTTCTGCGCGTCATGATCCAACCCCATCGAGGCGTAGTAGATGAACTCGTTCACGCCCAGGTCCTCGTACCGCTTCAGTTTACCGATGGCGGTTTCAGGCAAGCCGAACATCAGGTTCTCTTCCAGCATCTCGGGGTCGTATTGCTCGCGGCCCGCAATCTGGTCTAACGGCAGCGCGGCGGGGAAACCGTTGACGACGTCACCGGCATTTCGGAACAGGTTCTCGAATTGTGACAACAGGCGCCGGATGGCGTCCAGCGCCTGCTGGCGGTCGGTGGCATTGTCATAGATGCAGGCATGACGCATCAGCGCGAAACGCGGCGACCAGCCGTTATCGGCCTTGGCGATGGCCTCATCCAACTGCCGCTTGTAAAGCTCTGCCTCGGCAAAGGGCCGGGTCAAGGGCCAGCAGTTGATATGGCAGCGGTTGCGCACGGCATAGTCATAGGTGATGGGTGAACGCGCGGCGACCCAGACCGGCATGTCGGCCTGCACCGGCTTGGGCACCGAGGTCGAGGTCGGGAACTGCCAGAATTCGCCGTCATGGGCATAATCGCCCTGCCATAGCGCGCGCACCGCTGGCAGCATCTCCTGCATATAGCGCCAGGCATCGGACTGTTTCAGCCCCGGTTTCATCCGGTCGAACTCGCGCTGATAGGCGCCCGAACCGATGCCGAATTCCAGCCGCCCGCCGCTGATCAGGTCAAGAAACGCCGCCTCGCCCGCGAGGTTGATCGGGTGCCAATAGGCCGCCGTCGCCACAGCTGTGCCCAGCCTGATCTTGCTGGTCTCTCCGGCCCACCAAGTCAGGATCTGGAAGGGGTTCGGCGCGATCGTCATCTCGATGGCGTGATGTTCAGCGGCCCAGACGATGTCGAAACCGCCCTCTTCGGCCATTTGCACCATTTCAAGCGTGTGACGCGCGACATCGTTCATGTCGAGACTGTCGTCGATCCGCTCCAGGTTGATGGCAAGTTGGAATTTCATTGTCCGTGTTCCTTTCCGGGCTCTGGCTCAGCGCATGACAAAGGGGTTGGCCATGGGTTCGTCGGATGTGTTCATCCACACCGTCTTGGGCCGGGTGTAATCGTAGATCGCCTGGAACCCGCTTTCGCGGCCATAGCCGGACCCCTTGATCCCGCCAAATTCGGCGATCGGAGAGACCACGCGATAGGTGTTGACC
This sequence comes from Phaeobacter sp. JH20_37, assembly GCF_048056015.1. Classification (NCBI taxonomy): domain Bacteria; kingdom Pseudomonadati; phylum Pseudomonadota; class Alphaproteobacteria; order Rhodobacterales; family Roseobacteraceae; genus Phaeobacter; species Phaeobacter sp. JH20_37. The sequence goes on from NZ_JAYMWW010000002.1 coordinate 57,856, forward strand.
CAGACGATCCCGGCACGCACGGCACCGGCCATCCGGAGCGAGCGGGCGCTGTCGCGGGTGAAGATCCCGGCCGCCAGCCCGTGTTCGGAATCATTGGCCAGCGCCAGCACCTCTTCCTCGGTCCGGAAACGCTGAACGCTCAGGACCGGGCCGAACAGTTCGGTATCGACGATGCGCAGGTCCTGGCGCGGGCAGTCGATGATCGTCGGCTCATAGAACAGGCCACCCAGCCCCTCGGGCTGCTTGCCGCCGGTCAGCACGGTGCCGCCCTCGGCCTGCGCATGGGCGACCTCGCGCTGGATATGCGCCAGCTGCCCGGCGGTGCAAAGCGGCCCCATCTGGGTCTCTTCCGCCAGCGGATCCCCGATCACGATGGCACGCGCCTGCGCCACCATCCGGTCCAGGAACTCTTCGGCGATGTCTTCGTGCAGGTAAAGCCGGGATCCGGCGACACAGCTTTGTCCCGTGGCGCCAAAGATACCCGCGATCGAGGCGTTGACCGCACTTTCGATATTGGCATCCTCGAACACGATGAAGGGTGACTTGCCCCCCAGTTCCAGCGAGACCTCGGCAAAGTTGCGCTTGGCGTTCTCCAGCACATGGCGTGCGGCGTTCGGCCCGCCGGTGAACGAGACCCTTGCCACCAGCGGATGCCCGGTCAGCGCCCGCCCGCAGGGTTCGCCGTGCCCGGTGACAATATTCACGACCCCGGGCGGGAAACCGGCCTCTTCGATCAGCTTTCCGAATTCCAGCATCGCCGCGCTGGCATGTTCCGAGGCTTTCAGAACCACCGTATTGCCCGCCGCGAGGGCCGGACCGATCTTGACCGCGACCAGGAACAACTGGCTGTTCCAGGGCACCACGGCGGCGACCACGCCCAGCGGCTCGCGCTTGGTAAAGACGAACATGTCCGGCTTGTCGATGGGCAACGTTTCACCGCTGACCTTGTCGGCGCAACCGGCGAAAAAGTGAAAGAACTCGGCGATGTACTTCGCCTGCCAGCGGGTTTCCTTCAGCATCTTGCCGGTATCGACCGACTCGATCCGCCCCAGTTCCTCGGACCGGTCCGCCAGCAGATCACCCAGGCGGCGCAGGTGCTTACCGCGTTCGGTTGGTGTCATCCTGGCCCACGGCCCCGAGGTAAAGGCGCGATGCGCTGCCTCGACCGCCCGGTTCACATCCGCCTCGGTGGCTTCGGGAACCCGGCACCACACCTTGCCGTCGGCGGGGTTGGTGCTGTCGAACAGCGCTCCGTCCGAGGCATCGACCCAAGCGCCGTCGATCAGCATCCGATAGCTCTGGATATCGGCCATCTCGGTCCTCCCTTTTTATCTCTCGTCTCATTCAAAGCGGCGAATCGTCGACGAGTTGTGCGAAAAATCGGCATCTAAGTGTCGAAAATTCTTAAGTTGAGGATTGGAGATCAGGGCAGGCTGGCCTCAAAAGGAGATGCGAACGTGACCAGCAGCAAGAAAAAGGTGATCGGCGGCCCCCTCGAGATCGGCGGCAGGGTTCTGTCGCTGTCGCGCGCCATCCGGGCCGGTGATTTTGTCTTTCTGACCGGCCAGATCCCGATGCAGGGCGGTGCACCGATGACCACAGGTTCGGTCGAGGAGCAGACCCGCGCCGTGCTTGACGACATTACCGCCACCCTCGCGCTTGCCGGGTGCACCCGCGACGATGTGGTCAAGGCGATGGTCTGGCTGCGCGACCGGAGCGATTTCCCCGGATTCAACGCGGTTTACGGCGAATACTTCCCGCACGACCCGCCAACCCGCTCGGCCGTGGTCAGCGACCTCTTGGTCGATGCCCGGGTCGAGGTCGAGGTGATGGCCTATAAGCCGCTGGGTGGAGAAGGCTGATGCCGGTCGCACCCGACGGCAGCGCCTATGAGCTGATCGGCCCGGAAGATGCGCCCTGCGTGGTGCTGATTCACGGACTGGGGCTGAACCGGGCCTGCTGGCAATGGACCAGCCCGGCGCTGGTCGAGGGCTATCGCGTGCTCAGCTATGACCTTTACGGCCACGGCGCATCGGCGGATCCGCCCGAGACACCCAGCCTGACGCTCTTTTCGCTCCAGTTGCAGGGTCTGCTCGATCATTGCGGTATCGCGGATGCGGTGATCGTCGGGTTTTCGCTGGGCGGCATGATCGCGCGCCGGTTCGCGCAGGACTGCCCTGAACGTGCGCGCGCGCTGGTCATCCTGCATTCGCCGCACCAGCGTGGCGCCGAGGCCCAGGCCGCGATCCTGGCACGGGTCGAACAGGCCCGCGACGAGGGCCCGCAATCAACGGTCGAGGCGGCGCTGGAGCGCTGGTTCACCGAGGGCTGCCGCACGGCCAACCCCGCGATGATGGAGACCGTTCGCGGCTGGGTCACGGCGAACCGCAAGGAGGTTTATCACCGGATCTACCGGGTTCTGGCCGATGGCATCGACGAGATCACGGCCCCGGTGCCGCCGCTTACTTGCCCCGCATTGGTGATCACCGGGGACGAGGATTATGGCAACGGCCCCGAGATGACCCGCGCCATCGCCGCCGAGATCAAGGGCGCGCAGGCGCTGATCCTGCCCGGTCTGCGCCACATGGCGCTGGCCGAGGATCCGGCCGCCGTCAACACCCCGCTGCGCCGATTTCTGGACAGTTTGCCAAAGGGGGCAACCGGATGAGCAGCACCCTCCTCAAGGGGATACGCGTGCTGGACCTCAGCCGCATGCTGTCGGGCCCCTATTGCAGCATGTTCCTGGCCGATCACGGCGCCGAGGTCATCAAGATCGAAGGCGGCAGCGGCGACACCAGCCGCAACAACGGCCCCTATCGCGCCGACGATCCGGGCCATGACTGGGCGGGCTATTTCGTCAGCCTGAACCGGGGCAAGAAAAGCATCCGGCTGGACCTGAAATCGCCCGAGGGCAAGACGGCCTTTCGCAGGCTGGCGGCGACGGCGGATGTGGTGCTGGAAAACTTCCGCCCCGGCGTGATGGACCGTCTCGACCTCTCTTATGAATCGCTCGCCGAGGTCAATCCCCGGCTGGTCTATGCCGCCATTCGCGGCTTTGGCGATCCGCGCACCGGCGCCAGCCCCTATGCCGACTGGCCGTCCTATGACGTGGTGGCGCAGGCGATGGGCGGGCTGATGGCGATGACCGGCCCCGATGCCGAGACACCCACCAAGGTCGGCCCCGGCATCGGCGATATCTTTGCCGGCATGATGATGTCCTTTGGCATTCTCGCCGCCCTGCGCGAGGCCGAGGCGACCGGCAAGGGCCGTTTCGTCGACGTCGCCATGTATGACGCGATGATCTCGATGTGCGAACGCATGGTCTATCTGCACGACATGACCGGGCAGGTACCGGGCCCCGAGGGCAACGGTCACCCGCTGCTGGCCCCCTTTGGGGTGTTTCCCGCCGCCGATGGTCAGGTTGCGCTCGGTATTGTTGATGACAGTTTCTGGCAAAAGCTGACCCGGATCATGAACTGGCCAGACCTGGGCGCCGATCTGCGGCTCTCCAACCGAGCCGGGCGGTCCGCCAATGCGGGCGAGATCAACGCGATCGTCTCGGGCTGGACCGCCACCCGCAGCAAGGCAGAACTGACCGAGTTGCTGGGCGGTCACGTGCCCTTTGGCCCGCTCAACACGGTAGCCGATATTACCGCCGATCCCCATGTCGCGGCGCGGCAGATGCTGGCGTGCATCCCCCATCCCGAACCCGGCCATGCGCCCTGGACCGTGGCCGCCAATCCGTTGCGCGTTGCCGGACAGGCGGCGCCTCCTCTACCCGCCCCGCCCCGGCTGGGCGAGCATGACGCGATGCTCGACACGCTGGCCGACAGCGCGCCGCTCGACGACGAGGCACGGCGCGACCTGCGCCGTGCCTTCGGGCAGTTCGCCACCGGGGTGACCGTGCTGACCACCCGGCAAGAGGATGGCACACCACGCGGCTTTACCGCCAATTCGTTCACCTCGGTCTCGCTTGACCCGCCGCTGCTGCTGGTCTGCCTCGCCAAGACGGCACATAGCTGCGATGTCTTTGCCCAGGCGCCGCATTTCGCGGTCAACATCCTGTCGGACGCGCAAAAAGAGATTTCGGGCCTCTTCGCCTCGCGCTCGATCGAAAAGTTCTCGGGCACCCATTGGCATCCGGGCCCGCAGGAGCTGCCGCTGATCAACGGGGCGCTGGCGACATTTGCCTGTGCGCGGCACAAGTTGGTCGATGCAGGCGATCACCTGATCCTGATCGGGCGCGTGTTGAACCACGCGGTGACCGAGGGCAAACCGCTTGGCTTCCACAACGGCGCCTACTTCGACCTTGGGCTGGAAAACCGGCTGGCCGACGCGGCGACCAAGGATGCCAACGGGGTCATCGCCGCCGTCCTGGCTGATGGAGAGCGGATCTTGCTTGAGGAGGCGGGCGACGGCACGCTGACAGTGCCCAAGGCGCCGACGCGCGACAACACGGTTGCCGGGTTCCTGCGGCATATGGATGGCCATGGTCTGACGGCCCGGCTCGACCACCTTTATGCCGTGTTCCAAAACAGCCAGACCGGCGCGCATTCGATCGTCTATCACGGCACGGTCAGCGGCACCGCGCCACCCGGCATGCGCTATCACGACCTGGCCGCGCTGCCGCTGGATCAGGTCGCCAACGACACCGAACGCTCGATGCTGGCGCGCTATCAACGCGAATACCGCCATGGCAGTTTCGGGATCTACCACGGCACCGAACGCAGCGGCATCGTCCATTCGATCGCCGATCACACTGAATACACCGTTTGACAGGAGAGACCTATGCTTCCGGAACTGAGAAAAGTCGTCACCTTCGATGAAGACATCCACACCGAGGGCGGCCGCGCCTCCGACCCGGTCCTGCGCATGATCGGGGTCGCGGCCGTGGTCGCCAACCCCTGGGCCGGACGTGGTTTTGTCGAGGATCTCTCGCCCGAGATCCGCCGCATGGCGCCGGTTCTGGGCAAGATGCTGACCGACCGCCTGATCGCGCTGGCCGGATCAGGCGATGCAATCGAGGCCTACGGCAAGGCGTGCATCTCGGGCACCAATTGCGAGGTCGAACATGCCTCGGCCCTGATCCACACGCTGCAATTCGGTAATTTCTACCGCGAGGCGGTGGGTGCGAAAAGCTATCTTGGCTTTACCAACACGCGCGGCCCCGCCAACACCCAGATCCAGATCCCGCTGATGGACAAGCACGATACCGGCCGCCGTTCGCATTACCTGACGGTGCAGTTCTCGATCTATGACGCACCCGCCTGTGACGAGCTGGTGGTCGCGCTTGGCGCCGCGACACGCGGGCGGCCGCATCATCGCATCGGCGACAGGTACTCTGATCTGGCCGCCTTGGGCCGGGGTGTACAGGACCCTGCCGGGATCGGAACCAGCGAATAGCGCGCAGCGCCAAGATATACTCGGCGATGCAGTCACTCTGGACGGCTCCTGTCGCGTTGCCCTTAATTCGGCTCTGCCTCAATCTGTGTGGCGGAACGGTAGCATTCTCGCCCGCAACAATGCTGGGCCGGCTCGGCCGTACATGGCGCGTTTGAGGGTCTTCAGGCGATTGATCTGACCTTCTGCTTGGCCGTTGCTCCATGGCATCTCGATGGCGTTTTTGACCGCATCAAAATCCCGGTTCAAGGTGCGGGCAAAGCGCATGATGGGCACCAAGTCAGTTTCGATCGCGTCGTCGATCCATGCAGGGAGCGGGTCTGCTTGGCGGCCACGCATGATACCGTTGAACCGCATGGCGAGGCTACGCATCGTTGCGAAGGCGGTCTCGATATCTTCGAGCTCCAGCTCGTATTGGGCCGGGTCAATCTTCTCGGATTTGGTCCCGAAGAGGGCTTTCTTGAAGGACGCAACCAGGGCCTCGAGCCGCGCATTCTGATCCTGTTGCGCACGGATGATCGCCTTCAGTTCGGCAATGTCATCGGGCAATTCATCAGGCGCGGTCATGCCCGATGCCATAACAAAACAAGGCCAGAATGACCCGCGCAAACGACCCCGTGAGTCACTCCGCCGCATAGGGCGCTGCCACCTCCAAAGGGCGCACGCGCCGCCAATCCAACCCCGCAAACAGCGCCTCAAACTGGGCCGGTTCCAGGCGCATCACCCCGTTCTTGACCGCGGGCCATGTGAAGCAGCATCTTCGAGCCGTTTGTAGGCCATCACCAACCCGCTACCGTCCCAATAGATCAGCTTCAGCCGATCCGCGCGCTTGGCCCGGAACACATAGACCGACCCATCAAACGGCTTCTGGCGAAGCTGGCTCTGCACCATTGCAGCCATGCTGGCTGTGCATGGTCGAGCTGTATTGGCTGGGGAGATTGCGCGGTGACAATGGAGAGGTTAGCACCTGCAATGCCAAAACGAGTTGAGCACGCCAAGACCCGCGATGGCGCCAATCAGAGCAGATCGGCAAACTGCTCCAGGTCAGCAACAGTTGCGACCAGCCCTTGTTGCGTCAGGATCGACAGATATTCGTCAACACTCTTGGGCGGGTTTTTGAGGCGGGCGCGAACTTTGCGTAGCGCGGAGCAGACCAGACCGGGCGCGAGAGAAAGCTGGTTCCGGAAAAAGTCGTCGGGGTGCTGAGTTTCGATGCCGAATGGTGCAAGTGCCTCTGGTGGGAAGTCCTTCAGGTTCTGAGTGACGATGGCGTCACAGCGCCCGACGATAGCGGCCGCCAGAACGTGCCGGTCGTCGGGATCCGACAATATGAGGGCCGGCACCAAGGCCTCATAGCCGGTGACAAGACAATCGCGTGTGGCCCTGTCCATCAAGTCGCGGGTCCGCTCCAGCGCCGCCCGCTCCCGATGAGGTTCATTGCGTAGAAGGGCGTCAATCCATTCCCGATGGATGTCAGCCGTCCACTTCGCCTTGAAAAGATCCGTGACCGCCAATTGCATCAGCGCGTCCCGCATGGGCGCAGGGTAGAGGACATTCGCGTCGAAAAGGACCGTGTACTGGCTCATTTCGAGCCATAGCCCATGTCCTGGTCCTGTGCGTCGGCGGTCAGTTGATCAAGGACGGCTTCGCGCTCGCTGTCGATGGCTGCCTTGTACGACATGACGTCTTCCATTCGGACGCGGCGATGCTTGCCTACCTTTCGATGCGGAATACTGCCATCCTCAAGCAACTTGATCAGAAACGGCCGCGAGACATTCAACACCTCTGCCGCCTGGACTGTCGAGAGTTCAGCGTTCTCGGGAATGATGGTGACGCCGCGACCGGCTGCCATCGCCTCAAGGATCTCCATGAGTAGCGCAACAGCGCCGGCGGGAAGTTCGATCGGTTCCATCTGCTCCGCGTCTGTAACGCGAAGCTTCAAGGGCCTTCGGGCTGCCGCAAAGCGCGACAAGGCCTGTCCCGAGACGCGCGCGATCGCAGCGTCCTGCGGGGTCGGTGGAAGATGCCGGTGTGCCAACATGTTCATGGTGGTCTCCTCTCCGTTTTGTACAGTCTACCACCATATATGAAATAAGTGCAACAAATGCATTAAGTGCACAGGACTTCTCAGGATGCTCTGCTGCGTGAGGGCTTTGGCGCCTTTGCCACCAACGTGATCAGCGAAGTCTGGAGCAGTCTTCAGTTCGTAGTCCGCCACATCCGATAGCGTCCTTGCCCGGTCACCTCACGGATCAGCCCATGCGCTTCCATCCAGGCGAGGTTGCGCTGGACGGCGGCGCGGCTGGCACCGGTCAGAGCTTCGGCCATCGGGGCGGAGACGAGTGGCCATTCGGTGAGCACGGCGCGCAATGCGCGCGGGGTCTTGCCCGAGAGTGGGGTCATCTGGGTTTCCGCCCTCGCTGACCATGCCTCGATATCGTCAAGGTGCCGCATTGCGGTCAGGCAGGCGGTCTCCATCCCGTCAAGCCAGCGCGCCAGACGGTCAGCGGGTGGGCCGCTGGCGCGCAGCCCCCCTGCCCCGCCCATGGCCAGAGGCGCAAAGACTGCGCCCCTGCCCTCGCTGGCCGCAATCCGCGCGGCCGTGACTGCCGCTTCCATTCGATCGCCCTGCTGCCCGAGGCCCGCGAGGCTCCAAAAGTGAAAGCCCACGCAGGCGCGGGTTATCGGGTGAAGATCGGCGACTTGTGCGATCAGGTCGAGCCAACCGCCCGCGCGATCCGCGAAGGGCTCGTCATCATCTGCCATATTCTTGGGATCGCGGCGGTCGAGGAAGGCGGATAGGTCCACCTCTGGGCCTAGCCCCCCTGTCAGACGACGTACCGCCCAACCGACACGTGCAAGGGCTGCGGTGTCGTCTTGCAGGCCGGAAATGCGCATGGAGATCCAGAGCGCCAGCCGATCCGGGCCGATGCGGTCACCCGCGAACCAGCTGAGGTCGGCAGCCTCGATCAGGGCAAGCCTGTGCCGCCATCCTTCCGGGCTGCGTTTCAGGCGGTCGTCCAGCGCGCCAACGCGACCGGCCACACGGGCAAGACGCGCGGCATGACCCGCCTCTGCTTTCCGCCAATCGTCGAGGGCATCGGTTTCACGCGGTTCGACCCTTGGTCCGGGCGGCAAGTAATCCGACTCCTCTTCCATCGGACCGGGCAGGAACCAAAGATGGTCCTCGGACGACTGTTCCACCTCCTCACCGTCGATGATGAGAGCATCATATTCATCATGTAAGGCAGGCGCTTGAGGCTTCATATGTGCAAAATATCTAAGTTTTGCATTTTACCCAAGGGTTTTGTCGGGGTGCGCTCACGAACTTTATATAGCACGCGCGGGCGATGGTCGGCGAGGGCTCTCTGATCGCGCTCACTGTATAGAAACCAAGGGCTTTCTGTTGAGCAGGGCCACAGAGAGCGCCCTTGCATCCGTTTGCAAACGATCGTTTATTGATGGTATATGAAACTGCAAACGGCCTTTTTTGATGCCCCTGATTGGTTATGCGCGCGTATCTACCGAGGATCAGACCCCCCTGCCCCAGTCGCAGGCCCTGAAATCCGCGGGTTGCGCCGAGATCCATGAAGAACAGGCCTCAGGCGGCAATCGTGCGCGGCCGGTGCTTGCGCGGGTGTTAGAACGCATAGGTAAGGGCGACACGCTGGTTGTCGTGCGTATTGACCGTCTTGCCCGCTCATTATCGCATCTGCTGGAGGTGATCGAGCGACTGGAGGCCAAGGGTGCTTTCTTTCGTTCCATTCAGGACCCGATCGACACCGGATCCCCGCAAGGCAAGTTCACGTTGCAGGTTCTGGGCGCCGCGGCCGAGTTCGAGCGGGCGCTGATCCGGGAACGTACCAAGGCGGGGCTGGCGAGCGCCCGTACCAAGGGCCGGGTCGGCGGGAACCCTGGACTGCGGGCAAAAGACCCTGCTGCCCTTCGCAAAGTGCAGCTGGCGCGACAAGACGGCTACATGGAACGTCTGAACGAGACGGCACAAGATTGGGTGCCCCATGTGCGCCGGTTGCGACCCGACTTGGCCTGGGAAGACGTAGTGCGCATCATCAACGGCCCCCTGCCCGAGGCGCGTCGCTGGACCCAAAGCCGTCTCTTGCGCGCTGTGAAGGCCTATGTCCGCGACGGCTTCCTGCCGGCCGAGGTGCTGGCCCGCGCCGGGCGCCGCGAAACCGACGACCGTCTGCCCGCCATCGTCGCGGGTATCAAGGGCGCGGATCCCGACATCACGCTTCAGGCGATCTGTACCCGGCTGGAAGCGATGCGCGAACGCACACCACGCGGGCGGACAAGCTGGCAGCCTTCTTCGGTGAAGATGCTACTGGAGCGGGCTGAGAGGCTGGGGCTGCTCGATTGAGATTCCCGAGAATCGCCCATCCGATTCTGCCGACTGATTTCTGTATGCACTCACAATACATCTTGTGGTCACGACGTAGTTGGCAACGAGGTGTTGAAGCAGAGCGAGAGCGCAGTCGCCCAAGACGCTGATTTTTAACAGTTTACCGTCGACAGAAATCGGTGCCTTCAACGCCCCCAGGCCGCTCAACGGTTTGGTCTGGATTTATCCACAATATCTGTTAAGCTTTGCAAAACAATAAAGACTTGAGGGCAGTGATGAACGGGATACGGGCCTCCCAGAGATTTGAAGTCATGTCCAAGCGACTTGGTAGTCGGTTGCGTGAACATGCGCAGGAAACCTTCCCACCGGACGCTCAGAAGGGCCTCCGACGCTTCGCCATGCGGGAAGCGGCTGAACTGCTTCGCATTAATCAGAATACCTTTCGCCATCATGTGTCAAACCTCGAAGGCTTTCCCGAAGGTGTCCTGGAGGGCGGCAACCGCCGTAGCTTCTCTGCAGAGGAGATGGTCGAGGCACAACGCGTACTTCTCGAGACTGGAAGGATCAAGCCAGAAGAACACCCGCACAGAAGACCGGGAGAGGCTTGTCAGGTCTTGACGATCTTCAACCTGAAGGGTGGTTCGGCAAAGACGTCATCTGTTGCCCATGTAGGACAACTACTGGGTCTGCGCGGCTACCGGGTCTTGCTTATCGACCTCGACAGCCAGGCAAGTCTGACAAACTTGTTCGGAGTTACTCCCGAGCTCGATCCGGATATGCCAACTTCATACGATCTTATCCGATCCGATGATCCACTGCCCGCAGCTGAGATCATTCGCAAAACGAACTTCCCGACCGTGGATCTGATCCCGGCATCCATGGACATCATGGAGTACGAGTTCGAGGTCGCCCTGAGCTTCAGACACGGCGCCACCACGTTCCATAGCCGCATCCGGGAAGCGCTTGAGCCCGTCCTCAACCGATATGATGTGGTGATATTTGACACCCCGCCGCAGCTGAACTTCTCGGTAATCTCTGCCCTCTTTGCATCGACCGGGGTCCTGATCCCGCTCAACGCGTCGATGCTCGATGTCATGTCGCTGGCGAGCTTTCTGGGCATGGCGAGCAACCTGATGGGCGTCGTCGAGGCACACGCCCCGGAACATGGACTGAACTTCGTGCGCGTTCTGATCACCCGCTACGAAAATACGGATGGTCCGCAGGTGCAGATTTCATCTCTGCTTCGGACAGTCCTCGGGGATGCCGTGCTGTCTGCCGAGTTCCTGAAATCAACAGCCGTGGGTGATGCTGCGAACACCCAGCAGAGCATCTTCGAGGTCGAACCTCGCGACGTGAATCGGAGAACTTACGAGCGCGCGATCGAGTCCGTCTCGCGCGTGACCGACGAAGTCGAACGCGAAATCCTGAAAGCATGGGGGCGTAGCCATGGCGCGTAAAGTCTTCGGGGACTCACTCAAGAACGCGATGGGCAAAACGCCGCCTTCGGACGAGGATCTGGATGTGAAGCGAACGAGCCCGACCGTAGCTCGCGCACAAGCATCCGTGCTCGAAGAGGATAAACACGCCACGCGGCTGATCGACCCGACCGCCATACGGATGTCCGCGGTCATGGACCGCATCGATCCAAGCGATGGTCTGGATGAGCTTGTCTCGTCGATCCGCGAGCACGGTCAAAAGGTTCCAGTGCTGGTTCGCCGAACCCAGGACGGTGCGCTTGAGATCGTCTATGGACGCCGTCGGCTTCTCGCTAGTCGCCAACTTGGTCAGAAAGTGCGCGCCACGGTCATGGAGATGACCGACGAGGAAGCTCTCATTGCCCAAGGCGTGGAGAATAATGCGCGTCAAGACCCATCGTTCATCGAAAGGGCTCTGTTTGTCGCCGGGATCATTCGAGAACTTGGGAAAACCGACGAAACGCGCAAGAATGCTCAAACGATCGCGTATCGGGCACTTCAGATCGATGAATCGCTCGTCTCGCGGATGAACCGTATCGCTACGGGCATCCCGATCGAACTGATCCAGGCTATCGGACCTGCACACGGCGTTGGTCGACGGGTTTGGGAAAAGCTTTTCAGGCTGTGTGAGAAAGACGTTGCGAGAGCCCGAGAAGTTGCCAGCGAAATTCCTCGCAACATACCGGGCCCCGACCGTCTCGAAGCGGCGGTCACCTTGCTGACAGCCACCAAACCATCGACGCAGAAGACATACCCCAGTGAGCGCGTGAAGATCGGCCGAAAGGGCAACCGCATCACCATCGATGTGGACGCTGATCTTATCCCTCGTGTTGAGGAGGCAGTCCGGAAGCTGGTCACGGAGCTTCTTGACCGCGGTCAAGACGGGCCAGAGTGACGATCCCGTGTCTTGACCACGGTCAAGACATCAAAAGCAACGAGCAGAAAACGAAAGGAGGACCGGCTAGAAAAAGAAAGACCCCCCGAAAGCGATGCTTCCGAAGGGCCTCAATCAGTCTCGACACCTGATTGATACCCCCAAAACGAATCGATTTCAACACCGCTCGCGGTGAACGGGGAAGCTTTTTCTTCCGAAACACCATGAGACATGCAACTGAAACAACAACCGCCCTGGCGGAACGGACATCTCTGCCCTGCCCTAACCCCTATGAGCTTCTGGGCCCAGTTCGCGTACTGAGGAAGGAGCTCGGTCTCACAACCAATGACCTCGCCGTTCTGACCGCGCTCATTAGCTTCCTACCCCGCAAAGAACGTGAGATTCAGGACAGCCAGCGACTTACGCTCACTGTCGTGTTCCCATCGAACGCTTCTCTGTCAGAGCGCGCCAATGGACTCGATGAGAGAACACTTCGACGCAGCCTGGGACGCCTCTCAGCTGCTGAACTGATCGAACGCAAGAATTCAGCAAATGGCAAACGCTTTCCGCTGCGGTATGGAGGCGTTATCAGAGATGCCTTCGGTATCGACCTGAAGCCCTTGATCCAGAGGTACGGCTCGCTCGCGACACAAGCCTTGCAGCTCACCGAAGAACGCGAGCGCTTGCGCTCACTGAAGGCTGAGGCGTTGGCCCTACGTGCCTCGCTACTCCACCAGACACGCTTCGATGAAGCAAAGCTCTCTACCCTCAACATGATCAGAAATGTCCTGCGTCGAGCAACACTAACCGTTGATGCAGTCCTGAGCGTTATCTCGGAACTTAGAACCCTCGGAGCCGATATCGACGCAAGCTACGGTGAACACCATGCCGCAGCAAAAGCTAGTTCCGAAGATAATTTACAAGCTATCGAACACCAACCTTATGCACCAGAATCCAACGATCTGCCCGCCACAAACGGACAAAATGTCCGGCACATAGAGTCTTTAAAAAAAGATATTAAAAAGATTGCTCCCTCTACAGTCAATCGCGGTGAACAAACCGCAAAAACCAAACCGACGATGAACCGAGACCCAGCACGCATGGCATGGGAAGATTTCACCCATGTTGCGGGATTTTTCCCAGAACCGCCGCGTACAGGAGAAGCCCTCACCCGCATTCTATACGACCTCGGTCGATTGCTTAGAATAAGCCAAGACGAACTGCGGCATGGGATCCAGAAAGCTGGCGCGGGAAAGCTGCTTCTCGTCTTCGACTACCTGATAGCAAGAGCAGACACGATCAAACACCCTGACGCCTATTTCGAAAGGATCCTACGCACACAACTTGCTCCCACATGAACTTCTTGACCGCGGTCAAGAACAACCGCGAGAGGGAAAGGAGTGTTGGTTTGAGGGTGACGGGAAGTGAGATCGGGAGAGTGGCTTCCGGCGCCCGTCGTGGAGAAGATCTGATGACGAAAGCTGTCCAGAAAATCACCATGTCCCCTTCACGGGATATCCCTTTCGACAAGCTGGTGCTGAGCCAGTCCAATGTGCGGCGCATCAAGGCTGGCGTGTCCGTCGAGGAACTCGCCGAAGACATTGGCCGCCGCGGCCTCTTGCAGAGCCTGAGCGTGCGGCCCGTCTTGGCTAACGATGGTGCCGAGACCGGCAAGTTCGAGATACCGGCCGGGGGCCGCCGGTTCCAGGCATTGTCCTTGCTGGTGAAGCAGAAGCGTTTGGCAAAGACCACGCCCATTCCCTGCATCGTGCGGGATGCTGCGTCCGACATCCTGGCCGAGGACGATTCCCTTGCAGAAAACATGCAGCGCGTGGCCCTGCACCCTCTCGATCAGTTCCGCGCGTTTGTGTCCCTCCGCGACAAGGGTCAGAGCGATGCAGAGATTGCTGCGGCCTTCTTCGTGACGCCGCAGGTCGTGAAGCAGCGCCTGAAACTCGCCTCCGTCGCCCCTGCCCTGCTTGAGGTCTACGCCGAGGATGGCATGACGCTGGAGCAGCTCATGGCCTTCACCGTGAACCACGATCACGCGCGTCAGGTTCAGGTCTGGGATGCGATCCATTCATCCTGGAACAAGGAGCCATTCCAGATCCGGCGCATGCTGACCGAGACCTCGGTCCGGGCGTCTGACCGGCGCGCGATCTTTGTGGGTATTGAGGCCTATGAAGCGGCTGGTGGCACGATGCTGCATGACCTGTTCCAAGGCGATGACGGTGGCTGGCTCGAGGACCCTGCCCTGCTCGATCGGCTGGTGACGGAAAAACTCCAGGCCGAGGCTGAGACGGTTGCGGTTGAGGGCTGGAAGTGGATCGAGGTCGCACTCGACCTGCCCTATGGCTACAGCCACGGTCTGCGGTCCCTGTCCGGCGATCCGGCACCGATGACGGATGACGAAGGTGCGGCTCATGCCAAACTGCTCGCCGAGTATCGGGCGCTGGAAGAGGAATACGCGGGGCAGGATGACATCCCCGACGAGATCGACACGCGGCTTGGCGTATTGGAAACGGAGATGGAAAAGATCGAGACCCGGCCGTTGATCTTCGATCCGTTGGAAATCGGACGGGCAGGGGCCTTCGTCACGCTCGACCGCTACGGCGCGCTGGCAGTCTATCGCGGCTATGTGCGTCCAGAGGATGAGCCCGTTGACGAGACCGCGGTCCAGGATGGTACGGATCCTGCGGCGGCGGGGCAGGGGGATGATCGTGATTTCACCGATGGCCATGCCAGTGCCGCTCATGGCGGGACCGTCATCATGTCGGGTGGCCAGCCGATCGGAGCTGACCTGCCGGAGGATGAGGATGACGGAGCGCTGAAGCCACTACCCGAGCGGTTGGTCATGGAGTTGACGGCCCACCGGACGCTGGCGCTGCGTGAAGCGATCGGGCGCTCGCCGGATGTCGCGCTGACGCTGCTGCTTCTGAAGCTGGTGACGGACACCTTCCGCACTTCCTCTGCTTCGGGCAGCTGTCTCGAGGCATCCGTGCGTCCAGTCTATATGTCGGCGCAGGCGCCCGATCTGAAGGACAGCGTGGTGGCAAAGCTGGTCGACGAGCGTCATGCGGAATGGGAAGCCGATCTGGCGCTTAGCGACGATGCGGCACTCTGGGACTATCTGACAATCCTCGACCAGGGCAGTCGGCTGGCCTTGCTGGCGCATTGCCTCAGCTTCGGCGTCAACGCGCTGCATGAGAAGGTGAACCCATACGGGGCAGGCATCTCTGCTGGCGGTCTGACCCGGCGTATGGCGCATGCCGATCTCGTGGCGCGTGCCACAGGTCTCGATATGGTCGAGGCGGGATGGGAGCCGACGGTCGACACCTATCTCAACCGCGTGCCCAAGGCCCGGATCCTCGAGGCCGTGCGCGAGGCGAAAGGGGAGGGGACTGCCCAACTCCTCGATCACCTGAAGAAAGGCGAGATGGCCAGTGAGGCCGAGCGCCTGCTGAAGGGCAGCGGCTGGTTGCCCGAAGTCCTGCGCCGGAACGATCTCGTGGCGCTGGACGGTGAGGACTGTGCCGAAGGGCAGGGGGCGGATGTCGAAGTGGCTGACAGCGTCAGTGAGGCTGACCTTCCTGCATTCCTGACGGATGACTTGCCTGCTGAAAGCGCGTCGATGCTGGCCGCGGAATAACGTGTTCCAGCAGGGGGCGGGCATTCCGCCCCCAATCACCCTATAACGTAATAATATCAATAGGATGAATGCAATTACTCGCATTCAGAATGAGGAATCATGTCTGCAACAACCATCATCGACACCGCACCCCTCGGGGCGCTCATTCGCTACACTGACGGCAGCCCCAAGCCACCGGCACGCTTCACGAAGAAGCTCGCAGCCTGGGAGCGCTCGAACGGCGTTGGCCGTCTTGTGAAAAAGGAACCACCCCGGTCCTATCCGACATGGACGGCACCCGCGTCGTTCACGCTGCATGAGGGTAACTTCTCCTCGGAGGGGGTGATCCTCGTGACCATCATGCGCAGCCATTCGGCTGACAGCGCCCTGGTCTTCGAGGTGGCCGAGGAGCCGAAGCCCGGGCAGGTGCGCGTGCTCCTCGACTTCGGCGGCAACACCGAGCTGCTGCATCTGGCGGAATCCATCACCGCGGCCGAGATTTGGATCGCCAAGGAAGGATACCGCAACGCGCGGCTTGAAATCGTCGGCGATGAACAGGGCGAAAGGGCAGGGGGCGCGGACCTGGCCGCCTGAGCCCAACTGAAACCGAGGGGCCCGCCTCAGCGCGGGCCTCTCAACCATCACAACCTTGTCCTTTGAGTTCGCGGGGCGCCAAAGGAACCATCCCCAAAGAAGGAGTCTTCAACCAAGAGCGTGGCCGGGAGGCTGGCGGCGTTCCAAGCATCAGCAGGACAACCGGCTCCTGACGTTGGGGGACCATCCCCCGCTCGCCATTCCCTCCCTTGGCCCGAATCCCGTCTTCGAGATCAACCCGCGAGGGGTCGGACTACGGGCAAGCCCGTGCCGCCGGATGGATTCGGGCAAGCCGAACGCACCCGGTGATGTCAGCCAGTCTTCGGGCCTGCGGGGTCCTGTCGCGCGGGGGATGGTCCCCCGCCTCCAAGACAGGAGCCAAACAGATGTCCCGCAAAGATGCACACGCCTTCGCCGCCTCCCTCGCCGCCACGCTCATGGTCTCGATCGTTGTCTTTCAGGCAGGGGATGGAACCTTCGGCGCCATCCCCGCCGATGAAATCGACGGCGACGAGGTCCTGATCGTCTCGGAATACGATCCCTTCGGGTGAGGCTTCGGCCTCACTTTCCGAGGGCCCGCTACGGCGCAGGTGCGCCTACGGGCCTATCGCCGACAGAGTGATCGTCGGCGCCGATCTGAGGAACGCCTATGTGCCACCTGCACAGATCTTGGTGCGCACAGGGCGGGAGGAGCGGTAGTTCGCTGCATTAGCGAACGCACCCCCGGCTTACGGCAGTAGCGGACACTCAATCAGGCTTATGCGGTCGGCTCCGGGCTGATCGGCCCCGCAGGCGGAGTGAGACAGGCGCTGCTGAGAGCCACTCAGACTAACGAAATTGCAGTATTGGGCTGGGGGACACGCTTAGGGGCTGGAAGATCGAAACGAACTACGCCCCGGTCCCGCATATCCATGATGACCTTGTTTAGATGCGTGCGACGGATCGGAACTTCCTCCATCGCCAGATTGAACATGGGCCCGGGAAACGCCCGCGTTCTGCCTTGCAGAAAGTCGACGATGATCTCCTCAGCCCGCGCTCTGTTCGCTTTGCAGCCGACGCCTTTCTGTTCCTGCTGAAACGCCGCTATGTCCGCCGACGAGAACAGACTGACCTGCGGGCTGTCCCCTTCGCGAAGGTTGTGCCTCATCTCCAATTCTTGCTTCTCGACCTTCTCCTGAACGTCGCGGAAAACCTCCAAACCGGACGGGCTGTGCGTCCCGAGTATGAGGCGCATCTTCACCCGGTCGCGCCTTGGTACCATGATCGAAAAATCTGGCAGGTATGACGCCACCTTGTTTGCGCGCATTGCGGCTTTCATCAAGTGCAGCATCTTCCGCTCGTTGCTCCACTCGGCTGGCAGGCGCGCGAATTCGTCAGCCCATTGGGCATCGGCGAGGAACCGAGCGAACGACGCTGCCACCTCGTGATACTCGGCATGTCGGTTGATGTGGTCCGACATGAAATTCAGCATGAACTCGCCGTTCTGTTCGCGCAGAAAGCGAAACACCTCCTCGTTGCGGATGTTCCATCCGGTCGGGTCGATGAAGGTGAATGTGAAGCCATCGGTCAGTTTGGTGGCAATGGCGTTGAGGTTGTCTTCGAATGCGCCTTCGAAAACATGTATCTCGAACCGCCCCTTAGAAGCGGCGTATTCCCGAAGGCGCGCAACCGCCTCTGGGCGCTGTTCGCAAAAGCAGAAGCGTATTTTCAACCCACCTACACCGCGCTTCCCAAGATCAGCGCGAACGGCTTCCAGTGTGTTGATTGCCTGATCGAAAGAGGCGTCTGAATATTTGGCGTCATCCGACACGCGCCACGGTCCAGCGAAGGCATCTACAAAATTGAATGTCGGAGAATGGCCTTGCAGCGTCTTGTAGGCCGCCGCTTGGAGGTATTTCGTCAGGAACTGGTGCTTTATAAACGATTGTTCGCGGTCACGGTAAAGGTCTAAATCTACTGCCATTCGTATCTTTCGCTACTGCAATTCCGCTATGATCGCCTTGGGCACGATCTCCCACGGGAAACCGTTCCATTCTTCACCTTCAAGCAGACGACCACCGGATTTCGGACGCGCACCGCCCCACTGTTTGAAGAAGAACGCCACGTCGTATCGCTCGCAGGCCACACGCAATTCGGTCGCCCACGCCGCTTCCATAGGACGCGCGCCAGGACCGCTTTCGCCGCCGACAATCGCCCAAGCCACGCCGGTTAAGTCAACCTCGCCAATCGGACCGAGTAGAGGCTCGAATGAGATGAAGCGCGCGTCAGAGTTAATCTGCCGAAGGTGTTCGATCCGCCCTTTGTGGGCGGCATCCTCGACAGACACGCCCAGCCAGATATGTGACGGCACTCGCCCACTGTCGTAGCGGCGGCGCACATAGTTGCGCATCAGCGACGACCGTTTGGTAAGCACCTGATACACGTGCCAGTCTGCAGCTTCCATCGCATCGAACACGCGGTCGATGAACTCGCGCGGAATGTCCTTGTTGAAAAGGTCGCTCATCGAGTTGACGAAGATCATGCGCGGCTTCTTCCACTGGGCTGGCTGTGCCAGCCGCGCAGGCCAAAGCCGCAAGTCGAAGCCCTGTTCGTAAGGATGCCCTGCAGTGCCGCGCCAGCGTTCTGCAAACCTTTCCGCGTAACAGTGGTCACAACCAGGACCGACCTTCGTGCATCCCGTGACGGGATTCCACGTCGCGTCTGTCCATTCGATCTCAGATCTCTGTGCCATGGTCGCCTCGATTTTCTTTGTAATACTAACAGCTTTCGCGACTGTAAGGAATCCCCCGCTATCGCGCAGCCTCGGAAGCGGACGCATCTGCTTCCGCCTGAACTCGCCGGGGGTCATTGCGAACGTCAACTACGGGGAGGCGCACAGCAGCGCAAAACGTGGAGTGCAAGGTCAGCTCAGGGCCGATCGCGTAGGTCAAGCCTTTAACTGATGGCGAGGTCGCTCGCGGTCTTTCCCGCCGCCAACGCCTCCACGAACCACTGCGGTTTGCGTCCTCGGCCTGACCAGGTGAGCGCCGGGTTCTCAGGGTGCCGGTATTTCGGCGCTGCAGACGAACGCGAGGATTTCGTCTCGGTGCCGACAAGTTCGGCCAGAGAGTAGCCCAGATCTCGGGCAAGAGCCTCTACCTTGGCGCGGGCTTCCGCCTTCTGCCGATCCTCATAGCTGGAGATCGCCCTGGCGATGTCCTTCTGCATTTTCTTCAGCTCGGGAAGCGACAACGCCTCGAGATCGTAATCAGCCATTGATGCGGTCCGTGTCCTGAATGTTCCGGTATCGATAGCCCGCCGCGGCATGGTCCCGCAACTCCCGTAGGCAGGGGGGGCAGGTGACGATGGTTGGTTGATCTGCAGTCTTTGCCGCCAGTTACTCGTGCTGGGCTTGGGTTCAGGCAGTCCCGATTGGCAGAGTGACGAGTTCTGGCATGGGCTCCTCGCGCATCTCTGGCTTCTGGGCCATCCCTTCGACTGACAATCCCCTAATCCCGTTCGGTCTCCTGCGCGCAACCCCGCGTCAGTCCGGGCCGTGTTGCCCCTTTGGGGCTGCCCGCTCCACCCCGGTCCTCTGGGGGTTTCCGGCGTCCGTTCCGTCCACCGTGCACGCGTCACCCGACGGGCTTTTTCAGGGTCTTGTCGAAGGGACGGTCCCGAAGACAGGAAACACAGGAGCTTATCATGCAGAACATCGTCATCCTCGCCGGCAACATCGGTCAGACCCCCGAAGTCCGCACCACCCAGAGCGGCACCAAGATCACCAACTTCAGCCTCGCCACCTCGCGCCCCCGCCTCTCGGAAGGCCGCGTGATGCGCGACGAGAACGGCTACCGTGTCATGGACACCGAATGGCACCGCATCACCTGCTTCAACGGTCTCGGCAAGACGGTCGCGGAGCATTGCGAAAAGGGCATGAAGGTCCTCGTCCACGGCCGCATCCACTACAGCAAGTGGATCGACAGCATGGGGAACGACCGCTACGGCTGCGAGATCATCGCCGAGAAGGTCGACTTCCTGAGCCGCCCGAAGTCGGCCGAGAACGAAAACCCCGAGTTGGTCGACCGCGACGACGAGATTCCGTTCTGAATAGAACGGGGTCTCCCCCTTGGGCCCGGCGGGAAAACCCGCCGGGTTCACTAGATCGATGCGAGGCCGCTTGGCGCCCATAGTCTTGAGTGCTGCGATGCGTTCAGACGGTCGCCCTGAGCTGCTTCTTTTCCTTGCAAAAAGAAGATAACGCTTCTTTCGATCAATTCACATGGTAAGCTGGCGACATAAGACCCAGTCGAACTTTAGGCAATTGAATCTGCATAGGGGGCATTGAGTATCGGAAATATATGGAGCGGGTTTATTATCGCTCTTCCTGTGAGTCCAAAAAATACTGAAGCTTTAGAGATTTTGGCGATATTTCGTAAACGGTGTCTTCAGGCGTGTTTTGATCCAAAGTAGGTGTAACGAGTCCATAGTTCTGAAACCTTTCAAGTATTTCAAGGAACTCTGTGACGTCGTCAAACCCGAGTTCCGAACAGTCTTTTGGAACAAAGATTTCTAGTTGGCAAATTGCCTTGAACGCCTCTTCATCTCTATCCCTGAAAAAAACGAAAATCTCGTCATAATTGGTCTCCAGTTCCTCGCGTAACCAGCGCTCAAACGAGTCACTTGGAATCTCGGATAGGTTATCGACTTCATCAAAAATCCAAGTGCAAAACGCTCCAGCTTCGTCGAGCGCAAACCGAGAGTTTCCATTGAACATATCAAACAAGGTAATGAAATTATCTCGCGTTAACGGCAGTTCTGCTTGCTCGTTTTTTCTGAACGTTTTTACCCTTTTGTCATAGACCTCGCCACCAACCTCCTCGCGCAACTCACCAACGTTAATTGGCTTTTGAAGCCAACCAGCTAAACGTGAGGACGAAGCAATACCGCGAACAACCCCTGAGGAGCCACACAAAATCCACTTGATCCCTCCGATAGCGAATGCAGTATCTCGCAAAGCTTCAATTGTTTCTTTTGCTTTGCCTGAGGATTGCAGTATCTCAAGATTGTCGATGACGCATACAACTGCTCCAGCCTCGCTCTTTGGAAACAACAACTTTAGCCAACTGCCAATTGCTGCTCTAAAACCGATCCGCTCCCAACCCTTTCCGCTATTTGGCGTGCCCCCAAATCCCAGCCCATTACCCAAGATCGAACCAGTATAGTTTCTGATTATTGGTGACTGAATGTAGTTCTTGATCGAAGCTTCAATTGGCGCCTTCGTGTAACCTGGGGGTGGTCTAAGCACATCTGCGCTTTCGACCAAGGTGAGGGCAACTTGCAAGTAGAATTCGTCCAGAAATTCTTCTACGTCTTTATCCTTGCTTAGCTGGAACGGGCATCGACACGGAATGAACATCGGGTCGCCTTTTTCGAGCTTCGATTGCAAAAAAACTCTGTGTAGAGCGATGTTAATAATACTTGTTTTTCCAACACCATTCGGGCCCTCAAGAGTAGGGACTTTATCACTTTCCTGTATGCGTCGGACCAACTTATTGACTTCAGAATCTCTGTCTACGATGAGTTTCTCGCCTTCATCATCCGCCTGGAGTGCCTTGTTGCTAAAGGGGTCGGCAAAAAAACCCAGAGATCGATATGACATTGCAGTACTCCACTGACAAAGCGGCTTCCTTGTGTCTGCGCCGCATATCGTCTTCACGCTAGGTCCGACCGGTCTCGGAAGCAATAGCGCCAAAGGCCTACGTTTGTGAGATAAAGTCATTGTCAACTCTCAACCAAGATCAATCAATGAAAATATGCGGAGTAAACGCTGTGAAGTCCGCAATGCTGTCGATAACGCCAATGCTATAAGAGTCAGAGAATGGCTGGTTGCTTTCGCGACAGGTTGAAGGCTGGGAGAGTGGCTCCCGGCGCCTGTCACGGAGGAATGCCGATGGGCGTTGTGGAAGTTATGGATCCGGTGCAGCCGACGCGGGCTGGTGGCTGGAAAGTGGATGTGAGCCGGGGTGAGCGGAACGGGCGGGTGTCGTCCGAATGGTTCAACCGGCCCAATGACGAGCGGTATCTGTCGCTCGACGATCTCTGGGCCAATGTGAAAGGCCGGTCGGAGCGCAGCCGCAGCCGCGTCGTGCAAACGGCCGACATCCGCGTCGAGGCCGCGCGCGACAACCCCGAGCGGTTGCACCTGATGCTGCCGAAGGCGCAAGAACTGGTCGCGCCCACGCATTGGGCGTTCGGCCAGCTTGCCAGCATCGTCGGCGCCCCGGCCTCCTATCTGCGGCAATTGCCAGCGCCGCTGGCGGGGATCAATCTGCAATATGGTCTGACCAACCACCGCGCCGAGCAGGTGAAGACCTTCGAGACCGAAGATGGCCGCACGGAACTGCGCGCCGTGACCGGCCCCGACTATGGCCGTATCCACGATTTCGAGCTGGTGGAGGCGGTGCAGCGCATTGCGGGCAATGGCACGGGCGACACGCGGTGGAAGGTGCCGGGCGTGCTGGACTGGTCGACAGGGGTCTACAACCCCAATGTCGAAATCAGCCGCGACACGACCACGCTTTATGCCTCGGACCGCGATGTCTTCCTGTTCCTGGTCGATGATCGCAACCCGATCGAGGCGGGCAAGCTGCCTGACGGCTCCCCCGATCTCTACTTCCGGGGCTTTTACTGCTGGAACTCCGAGGTGGGCGCAAAAACCCTCGGCATGGCGAGCTTCTACCTCCGGGCCGTGTGCCAGAACCGCAACCTCTGGGGCGTCGAGGATTTTCAGGAAATCCGGATCCGGCATTCGAAATACGCCGCCTCGCGCTTTGCCCATGAGGCGGCCCCGGCGCTGACGCGCTTCGCCAATTCCTCGCCGCAGGGGTTCGTGAATGGCATCAAGGCCGCGCGGCAGCGGATCGTGGCGCGCAGCGATGAGGATCGCGCGGATTTCCTGCGCAAGCGGGGCTTCTCGAAGGCGGAGTCCGGCAAGATCATCGAGAAGGTGCTGTTGGAAGAGGGCCGCCCGCCCGAGAGTATCTTCGACTTCGTGCAGGGCATCACGCGGCTTGCGCGCGACAAGACCCAGCAGGATGCGCGGCTCGACATGGAGGGGCGCGCCAAGAAGCTGCTCGACCGGGTCGGCTGACCAAGCACCCATGCAGCGATCGCCCGACACCGGGGCGGTCGCTGCAGCTATTTCTCAACATGCACGCCGTTGGCTTTGCCCCGAAAGGGCAGGGGGCGTCGGTGTGCGCATTTCAGCGAGACACCTATGACTCCCCAGGAAGAAACCGTCATTCTCGAGGCCCGCGATATCCTCGGCCGCTACCTTAGCCAGAACCCGGTCATCGGCAGCTGGCAGGCGCTGATGGACTATTGCGCTCTTTATGCCGATGCCGGGATTATGCCGACATCGGTTCTTAGATCTTTGTTTCTGGAGGGGATCGCTGCGAAGGGATCGGCATAATCAGAGACCCTCGAGAAAGGCGAGAAGATTGTCAGTCGGCCGGAAGCGGCCGGGCTTCATGTTGATCGGAGCTGTCCTTTCGAGTGCTATTTCCTTGATCCGCAGATCTGCGTGCAGGTAGATCTGGGTCGTTTCGATCTGTTCATGTCCGAGCCACAGTGCGATCACCGAGGTGTCGATCCCGGCGCGCAGGAGGCGCATGGCGGCAGAATGGCGCAGGGCATGCATGGTGACGCGTTTCGTTGCCAGCGTTGAACATTTGACCTGGGCTTCCGCAGTGTACTTGGCCAACCTGCGCTCGAGAGCATCGCGGCTGAGGACGCGTCCGGTCTGCGTCGGGAACAGTGGGTCCACGGGCTGACCGGCCCGCTCGGCGAACCATCCCCGAAGGATCGCGATGGTGCCGGATGTGAGCGGCGTGATCCGCTGCTTTCGCCCTTTGCCGGTGCAACTGACATGCGCACCCCCTCCGAGTTGGACGTCGGCAAGGGTGAGTCCAATCAGTTCGGATGCTCGAAGGCCTGTCTGTGCTGCGAGACCGAACAACGCCGTATCACGCCGCCCGGTCCAGGTCGACCGGTCCGGCGCGGCCAGAAGTGCGTCGATCTCGGCCTCGGTCAACCAGGTTACCAGTCGCCGTTCAAATCGTTTCGGCGGTATTGCCAGAACCCGTTCGATGGTAGCGGCATGTTCGGGGTGACGCAGGGCGGCATAGCGAAACAGGGAGCGGATCGCGGCCAACCGGGCGTTGCGGGTGCGCACGCCATTCTGTCGCTCGTGCTCCAGATGGTCGAGGAAGGCACCGATAAGGGGCGCATCGAGATCGTCGATGTCGAGCCTGACCGGTGACTTGCCTTGTCGATCCGCAGCGAAGACCAGAAGCAACCGCAGGGTGTCACGATAGGCTTGAATCGTGTTGGCGCTGGCCTGACGCTGGCGGACGAGGCGGTCAGTGAAGAACGCCTGCAGGGTCGTTGCGAGCGCAGTCATGCTTCACCTGTAAGGTGACGCTCAAGCCTATCGCCGGCCAAGCCCAGCAACTCTGGTGCTGCCGACAAGTACCAGTAGGTGTGCTTGGGGTCGGCATGACCAAGGTAGGTGGCCAGAGTGGCCAAGCGGGAGCCGGGTGCACCCGATCGGTATCCGTCGGCAATGGTGCTGACGGCGAAGCTGTGGCGTAGATCGTGAATCCGGGGTCGGCAGGTCGGCGAACGCGGAACGACGCCGCAATGATGCAGCAGTTTCTGGAAGGTAGGCTGCACGATATTGTAACGCAGCCGCTTTCCAGTTGCACTGATCAAGAGAACCGGCGCGCTGGAAGGACGCGGACGATCGGATCGAAGCAGGTAGTTCTGCAAGACAGTGACCGTCGTCGGATGCAGAGGCAATGCCCGTGCTTTGTCAAACTTGCCCTTCCGGATCGTCACTATGCCGTCGCCGATGCTGAGGTCGTCACAGTCGAGGCCGATCGCTTCGCCAATCCGCATGCCGGTCACTGCTAGCAGACCGATCAGCACCCGGTAGGTGGCCTGTACGTGCGAACCGCGCAGGATTTCCGTGGCGCGCATCAAGTCCGCCACCTCACGTGGGCTGAAGAGGTAGGGCGTTGTGCGCCGTCTTCGTGCTGGAAGAAGATTGTCTGGCGGCACTTCGCTCACCCCGTCGACCGTATGCAGGTGCTGGGCGAAGATACGTACATCAGCCAGTCTCCTATTGGTCCATACAGGATCCGCACCTGAAGGAAGCGTTGCCCATGCGAGTGCCGTCACGGTCCGGACATGGGTCTCGCCACGTTCCTCTGCGAACGCAACAAACTGGCGGAGAAGTCGCTCGACCTGGTCCATCTTGTAGCCCAAGGCACGCCGCATCGTCAGATAATCGGCAAGGGCATTTTGGAGGTGGCTCATTTCGCATCCTCCGGCCAAGGACGCGCGATCAGGGACAGATTCTTGCGATCGACCTTCGCGTAGATTGCCGTGGTTTGGGCGCGGCGATGACGCAAGAGCTGTCCTATCTCCGGCAAAGAGGCGCCGCTGCGCAACAGTTCCGTTGCTGCGGTATGGCGAAGGCGGTGAGCATGGACGCGCCCAAGGCCGGCGCGCCGAGCGGCATCCGCCACGATGGTGCTGACCCGGCTCGGACTGAGTGCGTGATGAGGTGCGATATGCCGGACGAAGACCATACGACCCTCAGCCTTCGCGGGTCGGGCGTGGCGCAGGTATTGGGCAACGGACTGACCGACATCTGCCGGAAGGGGTAGCCGCTCGTGACGGTTCCCCTTGCCATGTATGCAGACCGTGCCAGCGCGCCAGTCGATATCATCAAGCCCAAGCTTTGCGACCTCGCTACGCCGCAGGCCTAACCGAACAAGCAGGGTTAAGATTGCCAGGTCGCGCAAGCCGTCGATCGAGCTGTTGTCGCAGGCCGCGAGAAGTCGTCGTACCTCATCGCGTTCGAGCCCCTTCGGCAGTCCTGCAAGTCGGCGATGCAAGACTGGAGGTACAGCCGGGACCAGCGAGCGCTCCGAGATACCTTCGACATGCAGGAACCCGAGGAAAGACCGCAGCGCCGTGAGGGTCAACTTCACCACGCCCGTGTTCCGCGAAGGGCACCAGGCCACCACGAAGGATGTGATGTCGGCGGAGGTCAGGCTGGCAAGATCGAGACCGCCATCTTGAATACGCGCGTCAAGGAACGGGCGCAGACAATCGACATATCGGTGGACTGTCGTGCCAGTAAGACCTCGCTCTGATTTCAAGAATCGCCGGTACTGGTCCAGGATTGGGCCGGCGGGGCCGTTTTCTTTGGGTGCTTCGGCGTTGGGCATCAAGCCTAAACCCCGCAAATGGTCGAGGATGTGACCCAGTGCCTTGGGCGTCTTCAACTTGCGCACGCCTGCGGCGCGGCGATCATCCATGAACCGATCAACCTGAGCTACTGACAAATCGCTCAGCTCTAGCTGCTGGCCCTCAAGCCAAGAGAGCAGATCATTCAGCAGCCTGCGCTGCTTCCAGATCGTGTCGGGGCCGTAGCCAAGCTTTTGCAAATGCTCCTCGAGGCCTTCGGAAAGGGCCGTGACAGGGTTCTTGACCCGTCTCTTCTTGAGTTTGATCACCGTGATGTCTCCTCGTTTCGATGCGAAAAAGGAGATGATACCAACCTTCCGGCCCGAGGATTATGCCAATAGGCAGGCCGTCGATTGGCTTGTGTTCAAACACTTACACGCCTGTGTCGGCATAATCCCGGCATCGGCATAAAGCGCGTTATGCCGAAGTCTGCATAACGCTCTGACCGTCCGAGGTCCCATCGAGCGATTCCATGTCCTCTATCTCGACCGCAAGAACCGCATCATCGCCGATGAGCTTTTGTCGACCGGCACAGTCGATCATGTCCCTGTCTATCCGCGCGAGGTGATCAAGCGGGCGCTGATGCTGAACGCCAGCGCCCTGATCCTGATCCACAATCACCCGTCGGGCGATCCGACGCCG
Organism: Phaeobacter sp. JH20_37; assembly: GCF_048056015.1. Classification (NCBI taxonomy): domain Bacteria; kingdom Pseudomonadati; phylum Pseudomonadota; class Alphaproteobacteria; order Rhodobacterales; family Roseobacteraceae; genus Phaeobacter; species Phaeobacter sp. JH20_37. The sequence continues at coordinate 85,128 of NZ_JAYMWW010000002.1, forward strand.
TCCGAGGCCGATCTCAGTATGACCAAGGAGATCCAGAAGGGCTGCAAGTATCTCGGCCTGACGCTGCACGACCACATCATCGTGGGTGCCGGAACGGAGCTGAGCCTGCGGGCCCTCGGCAAGCTCTGATGGTGCCAGCAGACCTGCCGCCGCCCCTTCGAGGAAGAGGGCGGCGGTTTGGTCTGTGACGGATGAGGCGGGGAGAGTGGCTTCCCGCGCCGTTGGAGACATTGCCATGTTTGACCTTCCCCTGCCGATCCAACCGAGCCCGCGCCCGATGGGCTCCGTTCCAAATGGCCCGACTGTCGCTTCTGATCCCAGCCTGCCTTTCGCGCTGACGCGGATGCACCGGACGCCTGCAGCGTTGATGTCGGGCACCGCTGCCCCCGTGGTCGTTGAGCGTTTTGCGACCTTGGCTGATGCCATGCAGGGGGCGTTTGAGCTTGCCGAGGACAACGGCTCCGATGCAGCGCCGCAGCTTCTGGCTATCCTTGATTGCGACCAGCGCCTGGTTCTTGCCGGGGCCGCCAGTCATGGCGCTGTGGCTTGGTGCCACCCTGTCGCCAATGCCCTTGAGGCGCGGGCCGTCGTGACCGAGGCGGTTCAACTTCGCGCCCAGGCTGGCCGTGCCATTGATTGGCACGAGCCTGAATTGGCGCAGCGGCTTCGTCACCGTGCTGATCTGCTGGATGCGCGTCTGGTCGATCCGCTGTGGCGCGCTTTTGCCGCCCGGGCGCTGCAGATCGCGGCGTGACGCCCGAGAGACAGAGGAGGGCTGGGAAGGGTTTGAGCCTTCGGGGGCCAGAAGAGTGCGCCACCCGGGGGGTCTGACCTGTCCTCACCGAACGGAGTTATCCATGACCCAGACTGAACCCACTCTGGCCGCCCCGCTGCGGCCTTCCACCGTCGATTTCGGGGCGATCCTTGCCGCGCATGCCGAACGCACCGCCCGGACCCTCGCTCTGCGCCCCGCGAACAAGGACCGCCTGTTCGATGGCCTCATGGCCGCCGGGATTACCCATGTCACCGTGACCTTCGACGGGGCCGGTGACAGCGGCCAGATCGAAAGCATCGGCGCCTGGGCGGGCGAAACGGCTGTCGATTTTCCCGCAACCGAAATCCCCTATGCCGCGCTGACCTGGGATGACCCCGAGGTCGAAATACGGCAGCTCTCGCTGGAGGATGTCGTCGAGCAGCTCACCTACGACTTCCTCTCTGATACCCATGGCGGTTGGGAGAACAACGACGGCGCCTGGGGCGAGTTCTGCTTCGACGCGGCCGCCCGCTGCATCCACCTCGAGTTCAACGAGCGCTTCACCTCGTCCGAACTCTTCACCCATGATTTCTGAGGTGGCGGCGATGGCACATCCCTATCACCACGCGCTCTCCTCGGTGAGGAAATGGGGCGGCACGGTCGATGATTTCATCGCCGTGCATACCTGGTTCGATGTTATCCGGACAATCAAGCTGTTTTTGTTCTCCCGACCGGGGTTTGTCGTGGTTGTCCATAGGAGGGCCCCCGCCGCCCGCGTAGCGCGGATACGCGCGCAGCGGAGCGGGCGGCGGGGAGGTACCTGTGGGCTACCGCGACATTTTCCGTGCCGCTTCGACCGTCTGCCCGACCTCTTGTGCCGCGTCTGTGACTGGCTCGCCCAGTTCGACGAGAAGCTGTTCGATGCGGGAAGCTATTCCTGAATGCCGTTCGATTTCTCGTGTCCAACCGCGGCAACGCGCGTCTTCCGTCAGATTGAGTTCGAGGCGATGGCGCGCTCGCAGCCTCGGCGCATAAGATCGGGTGGTGACGAATTTGGCGCAGTTCAGATAGAGGTCGCATTCGCAGGGACCTTCTTCCGGCAGTCGGAGACAATGGCCGAGTTCGAGCTCGGTCTTCAGGAAGTTGCACTTCAGCCAATCGACCGTGCTTTGCGGCAGGCGCTGATTGCGGATGATCTCGGCCGCGGGTCCGGCGATCGGCGCATCAGGTTTCAACACGGCCTGATAGTCCGCGAGCACGGCTTCATCGCTGACTCGGATATAGACCATCGACATGTGCGGGCTTTGATGCCCCAGCACGTCCATGATCGTCTGCATCCGCGCACCGCCTTCGGCGAGTTCCGTGCCGACCGTATGGCGGAAGCGATGTGCCGAGATGAGATTCTGCCCTTTTCCATCGACCAGACCGAGTCGGTGAGAGATGTCTTTGAGTGGATAATTGAACAGGTAGTCGGGCGAGATCGCGACACCGCGGCGGTAGAAGAGCAACTTGACGTATTGGCCGGTTCTGGCATCCGGGACCGGGCGTTCGTCCGACTGTGCGCGCAGGTCGATGACCTTGCGAAGAGCTTCAGCAGCCTCAGGGTGAAGCGGCACGAGCCGTTCCCTGTAGGTCTTTCCCGCCGGAATGCGCAGCCGTGGCGTTCCGTCCGGATAGGCGTCCAGACAGTCGACGGGCAACCTTGCGATCTCTGTCCGACGGGCGCCGGACCATCGCGCGATCAGAATCGCGGCGCGCTGGAAATCGCATGGAAGCTTGCGGACCTCTTCCATGAGCGGGCCAAGCTGTTCGGCCGGGATATACCGAGGCAAGCGCTGCGGAAGGCGGGGAAGATCGCGGGTGTTCAGAACTGGTCGCGTCGGGAAATCCGGCCATTCCCAGGCCGCCCCCTCGCTGAGGAATTGCGCGACATGAAGTGCACGGGATCTTTGGGCGGTAATCGACAATCGACGCTTGGTTCTGGCGCCGACTTGGCTCCTAAGATCGATCAGGAAGGCGGTCATTACCTCGGACGTGACATTTGCGAACTTCTCGATCTTTGGATCGTGGCGAACCAGGAAGTCGACAAAGCGGCGGAGCGACACGGCGCAGTGGTCGACCGTCACCCTGGAAAGGCTGGTGCGCTTGATCTCCAGCCAGCGCTCGATGAAAACACCCATATCCGGCCTCGGATAGACATAAGGCCTGCGCTTGTCGGCGGTCATTCGCGGTCGCGCGATGCCGTTGCCGAGGTGGTGCAGTACAAGCTGTGTCTGTCGGACATAGCGGTGCCAGAAATGGGCGGTCGCCTTGGCCTTCTGCGGGTCGTAGCCATGGAAGCGCTTCATCAGGGAAGACGCCGCATATGCAGAAATTGCATCGTTCAACAGGTCAAGGTCATCGGAGGTGATAAGTTCAGGCGAACGTATGCCGGCATGAAGCGCGATGCGGGAAACCACCCAGATGGTCGACCCCTGTGGCGTCGTCTGGTGATACCCCATCGCTTTCTGGCGCTTGCGGAGATCCGGAATGCCCAGATCGATGCCCAGGTGATTTGCGAGTTGGGCGGCATACATGGGCGAAATCGACAGGAGGAACCCATAGTCGAGGCGCAGGCGGTCCGTGAAGGCGAGGTAGTAGAGATATTGCCGCGCCCAGAACGAGGCGGGGTGTTCAGGTGTGAAGGCGGACGTTCCGTGAAGTCGGCCCAGCCGAACCTCAAGCGGTTGTTCGCACCAAAGAGCGAGATCGGGAAAAGCGGCGACGAACTCTCGACGTTGAGCGATATACCGGTTCTTCATATTGCGGGTCATGTCGAGGCCCGCGAGGAATGCGCGGTATTCCTCCTCCTCGCTATGCGACGGCGCGATGTCGGTCGGAAACGTCATCAGGGCTTTCGGGAAGGGGTCTATCATGGCTTCAGTCCCATGGCACGGCTGTACTCGGCGAGCACTGTGGCGTCGGACACGCGTGTGTAGATGCGTGTCGATTCCGGCGACGCATGCCCGAGCCGGCGCTGCAGGGTCAGCTCTCGCATGCCGGCTTCCCACATGCGGGTGGCGTGGGTATGTCGCATCGCATGCGGTGTGACGCCGGGCGATTTGACCCCGGCGCGTTCCGCCGCTCGCGCGAAGGCTTTTGCCAACGCGGCATAGGACAAGGGCTCAGACCGCCTCGTGCCGTTTCCTCCGACGAGAAAGATGAACGGTGTCTCTGTCTCGCGGGGACGGTCACGCATGACATAGGCGCTGATGGTATCCAGGGCCTGCCCGTCATGGAGGTCGACGACACGCTCGACGCGCGACTTTCCGCGTGCCCCTTTCGGGTGGTCAGCGCGACATCGAACGGTCACGCGCCGCCGCCCATAGGCGATATCCTCGAGATGCAGACTGAGCGCTTCGCCTGGCCTCAGCCCACCGTGCAGCATCAGCAGCACAAGGGCGCGATCGCGTAGGTTGGTCAGCTCGGCGAGTAGACGTTCGATTTGGTCGTCGCTCAACGGGCGAGGCAGGCGGTGAACGCTGCGGACACGGATCACGCGCACACTCGCTGAGCGACGGGAAATGCCTTCAAAGAACGGTCTGTGCCGATCAGTGACCGCAGGCTTGTTGATACTCTTGCTGACCCGCATCGGGTTCGGCGGGGTCAGCGTCCCTGCGATGATCGCCCAGTCGCAGAAAGACGACATTGCCGCCAGCGCTCGATTGACCGTTGCCGGTGACAGCCGATCCGGGCCAGCCGAGGTTGCGCCCCGGCCGGGGCGCATATCGATCCGGTCATGCAGGTAAGCGATCAGATCGACGGCGTTCGAAATGTTGAAGCCCTGCCACTCGAGCCCTCGGGCTTCAAAGAACTCCCACACGCGCCGCAGGTCGTAGGCGTAGGAGCGAATGGTGTTCGGGGATGAGCCCCTAGCGTCAAGATAACGGAGGAAATCGTGAATCGGTTCGACGGAATTACCCGCATCGTCGCGGACAAAATAGCGAGGGACAGTCCCCTCTGGAGTTCTGGTGACTTGCATAATCGGTCCTCGGAAAAAGGTGAAAACTTCAGCCTTGGAGGTGAAATCGCAAGTGTCCAGATAATCGACCAGAGCAAGGAGATCACCGCCGATTTTCGGCACCGGGCCCTGCGGCACCATGCCGAGGGCATATTCCTGGCCGAGACGATCTTCGGCCAGACCATCACGCTCTCGGCCCGGCGCATCATCCCGACTCGCTGGGTTGGCGAGCAGCATGTGAAGGAAGACCTCGGCTTCATCCCGAGTTTCGCCGACTGGGTAAAGGCCATCCGGCCCGAGCCTTGGATGGGCCGGTCCGAGCGGATCGAGGCGCTGGTCGATCCGCATCTCGCCTCGCCCGTGGTCGAGGTCAGTTGACATGACTGATCCCGCATACTTGCGCCTCGGTCTGCCGCCGACGGCATCGCCCCAGACAGTTCTGCGCGCGGCGGTCCGGGCGCTGCACCCCGACACGCGCGCGGTGCGCAGTTTCCGGACGGCGCGCAAGCGCTTCTACCGGCAGATGCTCTGCGCGCATGCCGCGCGACAGGCGGGGGGCGACGAGCCCGCCGGCTGATCGCCCCCAACCACCCCTTCATTCCAACACAACGCCCGGCCGCCCGGCCGGGCTTTTCCCATTCAGGAGGTCCCCATGGCGGATTACTTCACCCAATTCTCGTGCCTGCTCGACGTCGGCACGCCCGACAAGGCCGCCCGCGCGCTCGCGCTGTTCCAAGAACTGCGCGAAGCTGATCAGGACGCTGACGACCCGGAGGTCGCTGGCTTCGATCTCGTGCGCCAGGATGCTCCCGAGGGCAGCACCCTCTGGATCCATGACGACGACCACGGCGATGTCGAAGCCGTCATCCGCTTCGTCTTGCGCCTCGCCGCAGACCTCGACCTCACCGGCCTTTGGGGGTTCCAGTATGCTCTGACCTGCTCCCGGCCACGGCTCGACGCCATTGGTGGCGGCGCGCATGCCATCGATCTCGGCGCTCGTAAATCCATCGGCTGGTCCAGTACGCAAGAATGGTTGGTCGCGGCGCTGAACGGGGAGGACGTCGATGCCTGAGGTCATCTGCACAACAGTCTACCAGTTCCCTGAACTCTCCGACGTCGCCAAGGAAAAGGCGCGCAGCTGGTATCGTGAGCTCGGGCCCCACGACGACTGGTGGGACGCGGTCTATGAGGATTTCGAGCGCATCTGCGATATTCTCGGCGTCCGGCTCAAAACAACCCCCGTCCGCCTGATGGGCGGCGGGACACGCACCAAGCCCTGCATCTGGTTTTCAGGGTTCTGGAGCCAAGGGGATGGGGCCTGTTTTGAAGCATACCTCAGCCACACCAAGGGCGCGGCCGCGCGCATCCGGGACTATGCGCCCCAGGATGCGACGCTGCATGGCATTGCCGACCGGCTGCAGGCCATCCAGCGGCGGAACTTCTACCAGCTTGCCGCCGAGGTCAGCCATCGGGGCCGCTACTACCACGAATACGCCATGTCCGTGGACGTCACCCGTGATAGCCCGACCTGGCAGCCGCCCACCGAGGACGCGGAGGAGATCGTGACCGAGGCGCTGCGCGACCTTGCCCGCTGGCTCTACCGCCAGCTTCAGGCTGAATACGACCACCTTACCTCGGACGAGTCCGTTGAGGACGGCATCATTGCCAATGAATACACCTTCACCGCAGGGGGGCGGCGGTTCGGATGACACATGGGAGGGCTCAACCCATCTCTTGCGGAATATCCAGAATGTATGTATATTCTGCACAAATGGAGACCCAGATCGTGCATGATCTTCCCGAGTTCAAGGCGGCCGACCTGACGCGGCACACCAGTGACCTGTTCGACGCGGCCATTCGGTCGCCGATTGCGATCACCAAGCACCGCAAGCCGAAATTCGTGCTGATGAGCATGGACCAGTACCAGCAGCTCACCCGGGGGGCCACGCAACAGGCTCACATGGTTGACGAGATGCCAGAGGATCTCAAGGCGCTGATGATAGAGGGGCTCGAGCGGGACTTGACGCAGGCGGATGACTAAGCCGAGTGCGGGAGAGGTTTGCCGCTACCCGTTCCTATGGAAACGCGAGCAGATGGCGGGCGAGACTGAGGGCCGCAAGACGCGGCCTGTCTGTATCGCCGTCACTGTCGCCAAGTCCGATAGCGAGACCGTGGTATTCATCCTGCCGATCACGACGCAGCCGCCCTTGCCCTCGCGCAAGTTCATCGAGGTGCCACAGATCGAGTCGCAGCGCGTGAGGTTAGAGACCCATGTCCGCAAATGGGTCATGCTGGACGAGATCAACACGGATATTCTGGAGCGGTCCTATGTCTGGGAGGACCGCACGCCCATCGGCACGTTCAGTTCCGTCTTCACATCCAAAATCCAATCCAGCCTCATCGCGCTTGCCAGATCGGGCGGGGCATCGGTTGTTGATCGGCTGAAGTAATCTCGATCACCGCAGGGTCTGCCCAGCTTCACTTGTTCCCGTCGATCCACTTCGACATCAGCCCCTTGTCGCGAAAACACTCATCCGGAACGGCGCGGCGCTTGATGCGGGCGAGGCGCTCGGCAAATGCGACCTGCTTTGATGTCGGGCGGCTGTCCTGCGCTGTCGCGGATGTGAGCTTGGCTTGTGCGTCGATCCAGGCGCTCAAGGAGCGCCGATCTTGCTGAACCTCCCACGGCAGAAGCGTCTGGTTGCGCAGGGCCAGCGCGCGCGCATAGGCGATCTGCTTTGGCGTCGCGGGCAGGACGTAAGTGGTGCTTTCCATCGGGGTTCTCCCTTCCTAGCTTGGTTCGTAAAACAGAACATAACAGGAACAAAATCAAGCCACCCGCGAAAATCATGAGGTTTGAGAGAAAGAGGAGGGCCGGGGAAGGTCAGGCCTGAGGGTGCTCGAAAGAGGGTGTCCGGGCCTGATCCTGTTCCTCATTCCGGAGTTTCCCGATGACCCATCTCGCCCCCTTTGCGACCGAGCGCGCCCTTGCGCCTGTCGCCCCTATCCCGTCCCTCGATACGGCCGCTGCGATCTTGAGCGTGGCCGAAGCGCTGCAGACTGATCTGGCGCAGGGTTTCCAGATCGATGCGCTGCGCCTGCGCGTTGAGATGGAGCGCGTCTTTGGCGGCTCTGATGCGACCGGCGCCTGGGACTGGAAGCTGGCCTATGAAGCGGGCGAGGCAGCGCTGGTCCTGTTCCTGCGGAAGTTCGGCCGTGCGCTCCTGGCCCGGGCGGGCTCGCCCGCGGCGCTGCTGCCGATCCTCGTCAAGGTGGCGGGCCTTTTGCCGACCCATACGCGGCGGTCCGAGGAGATGGAGCGGTTCCAGCAGTTCTCGACGCCGCTGCCCATGGGGCTGGCGGCACTGGCTGCAGCACAGATCACCGCGCGCGATCTGGTGCTGGAGCCATCGGCTGGGACGGGCCTTCTGGCGGTCCTCGCAGAAATCGCGGGCGGCAGCCTCGCGTTGAACGAGTTGGCCGACACCCGCGCCGATCTTCTCCGCCGCCTGTTTCCGGGGCGGCCTGTCACAGGCTTTGACGCGGCGCAGATCGACGATCATCTCGACGCGGGCGTCCGCCCGAGCGTCGTCGTGATGAACCCGCCATTCTCGGCGGTGGCCAATGTCGACGCCCGCACCACCGAGGCGACAGCCCGGCATCTGCGCTCTGCGCTCGCGCGCCTGGTCCCCGGCGGACGGTTGGTCGCCATCACCGGCGCCGGGTTCGCGCCGGATGCCCCCGCCTGGGCCGAGACCTTCGCTCGCCTGACCGAGTCCGCGCATCTGGTCTTCACCGGCGCTGTGTCTGGTGCTGCCTTCGCCAAACACGGCACCAGCTTCGAGACGCGGATTTCGGTCTTCGACAAATGTCGTGGTGGCGAGGCGGGCGGCATCACCGCCGATCTGGCGCCCCCGATTTCGCCTGATGTCGCCAGCCTGCTGTCGCTGATTATCGCCCACGTCCCCCCGCGCCTTGTGCTGGCGCAGGTCGCACCAGCAGGGCAGGGCCTCACTTCCCCCTTCCCGGGAAATCCTGCCCGCACCACGCGGGCAGCCATCAGCACATCGCGCGCCACGCCAGCAACACCCGCCACCAACACCGCTCCGCAGATCGAGGCCGCAGACCTCGCCTATACCCTGCGCGATGCAACCGAGGACGGGGCCAGCGCGCGCCTGTCGGATGCCATTTATGAGACCTTCCGTCTGCAGGCGATCGACATTCCCGGAGCGGAACCGCACCCGACCAAGCTGGTGCAATCGGCGGCCATGGCTTCGGTCGCTCCTCCGAAACCCAGCTACCGGCCCAAGCTTCCAGCCGCCATCCTGCGCGATGGCCTTCTGTCCGACGCGCAGCTTGAGACCGTGATCTACGCAGGCGAGGCGCATGGCGCGTATCTCGCGGGGTCTTGGACTGTCGACGAAACCGGCGACATGGTCTCGGCCGCGCCGGACGATGCCGCTGACGCCGTCCGTTTCCGCCGTGGCTTCTTCCTTGGCGATGGCACCGGTGCGGGCAAGGGCCGCCAGTCGGCCGGGATTGTGCTCGACAACTGGTGCCAAGGCCGGCGCAAGGCGCTCTGGATCTCGAAGAGTGACAAGCTTCTCGAGGACGCGCAGCGCGACTGGTCGGCCCTCGGGCAGGAACGCCTGCTCGTCACGCCGCTCTCGCGCTTCGCACAAGGCCGCGACATCCCGCTCTCCGAGGGCATCCTCTTCACCACCTATGCGACGCTGCGCTCCGAAGAACGCGGGGCCAAGAAATCCCGCGTCGACCAGATCGTCGACTGGCTCGGGGCGGATTTCGACGGGGTGATCCTGTTTGACGAAAGCCATGCCATGGCCAATGCCGCAGGATCGAAAGGCGAGCGCGGCGATGTCACGGCCTCGCAGCAGGGCAGGGCGGGTCTGCGGCTGCAGCACAAGCTGCCGAATGCCCGCGTGGTCTATGTCTCGGCCACAGGCGCGACCTCGGTGCACAACCTCGCCTATGCGCAGCGCCTCGGGCTCTGGGGTGGCGAGGACTTTCCGTTTTCGACGCGGGCGGAATTTGTGCAAGCTATCGAAGCTGGCGGTGTTGCCGCGATGGAGGTCCTGGCCCGCGATCTGCGGTCGCTTGGCCTCTACACGGCGCGCTCGCTGTCCTATGACGGCGTCGAATACGAGATGCTGGAACATGCGCTGACGCCGGAGCAGCGCGGGATCTATGATGCATATGCGCTCGCCTTCGGAGTCATACATCGGAACTTGTCCGCGGCGCTGGAAGCGGCCAACATTACTGGCGAATCCGGCGGTACGCTGAACCGGCAGGCCAAGTCTGCCGCCCGCTCGGCGTTTGAATCCGCCAAGCAGCGTTTCTTCGGCCATCTGCTCACCTCGATGAAAACCCCAACCCTGATCGCCGCCATCGACGCCGATCTCGCGGCAGGTCATTCGGCGGTCATCCAGATCGTCTCGACGGGCGAAGCGCTGATGGTGCGCCGCCTGTCGGAGATCCCGACCGAGGAATGGAACGACATCCGCGTCGACATCACCCCTCGGGAGTATGTCCTGGACTACCTTGACCATTCCTTCCCGGTGCAGCTCTACGAGCCATTCACCGATAGCGAGGGTAATTTGTCGTCTCGGCCTGTGGTGCGTGACGGTCAACCGGTCGAATGTCGGGAGGCTGCGCGCCGGCGCGATGCGCTGATCGAGAAGCTGGTCAGTCTGCCACCCGTGCCGGGGGCGCTCGACCAGATCGTCCAGCGCTTCGGCACCGATCTCGTGGCGGAAGTGACGGGCCGCTCGCGCCGCATCGTGCGCAAAGGCGAGGGCTCTGCCGCCCGCTTGGTCGTGGAAAGCAGGGCGGGCTCTGCCAACCTCGCAGAAACCGCCGCCTTCATGGATGACCAGAAGCGCATCCTGATCTTCTCGGATGCGGGTGGCACGGGGCGCAGCTATCACGCCGATCTGGGCGCCAAGAACCAGCGCCTGCGGGTCCACTACCTGCTCGAGCCGGGCTGGAAGGCCGATGCCGCGATCCAGGGCCTCGGGCGCACCAACCGCACCAATCAGGCGCAGCCGCCACTGTTCCGCCCCGTCGCCACGAATGTGAAAGCAGAAAAGAGGTTCCTGTCGACCATCGCGCGTCGCCTCGACACGCTCGGGGCGATCACGCGCGGCCAGCGTCAAACCGGCGGGCAGGGGCTGTTCCGGCCCGAGGACAATCTGGAGTCTCCCTATGCCCGCGATGCCTTGCGCCAGCTTTACCGCCGCATCTATCGCGGCGATGTCGCGGGGTGCTCACTTGGCGCTTTCGAGGATGCCACAGGTCTCAGCCTGACCGATGACAATGGGCTGAAGGATGATCTGCCCCCGATCACGACCTTCCTCAATCGCCTGCTGGCGCTGACGATCGACATGCAGGCCGTGCTCTTCGCGGCCTTCGAGGAACTCCTCGACCAGCGAATCGAGGGCGCTATCGCGGCCGGGGTCTATGACCTCGGGCTCGAGACGCTGCGCGCCGAGAGCTTTCAGGTGACGGACGCACGGGTGATCTACACCCATCCCGGCTCCGGCGCGGAAACCCAACTGCTGACCATCGCGGAGAAGCGGCGCAATACGCCGACCTCGCTGGCCGATGCGCTGGACTGGCTCGGTGATCCAAAGGCGCGCCTGCTGGTCAACAGCCGTTCGGGCCGGGCGGCGGTGCAGGTTCCAGCCACTAGCCTGATGTTGGATGACGGCACCATCGAGCCCCGCTTGCGGCTGATCCGGCCAACGGAGGCCAGCACTGTCCCTGCCCGGATGATGGAGGACACCCATTGGCTCGAAGCAGATCGGGCGGCCTTCGCCGCCGCATGGACCGCGGAACTGGCTGAAGTGCCGGAGTTCTCGGAAACCACCCTGCATATCGTGGCGGGGCTTTTGCTGCCGATCTGGAAGCAACTGCCGCAGGACGAGACCCGCGTCTACCGGCTACAAACCGACGATGGTCAGCGCATCATCGGTCGCCGCGTCTCGCCGTCTTGGGTCGCGACCACGCTGGCCGCTGACGCGCCGCAGCTCACGGCGGCGCAAGTCCATGCCCTTGTTCTGGAGGGCAAGACGGTCGTGCGCTTGGCCGAAGGGATGGAGCTGCACCGCTCGCGCGTCATGGGCGTCAACCGGATCGAACTGTCGGGCTTTTTGGGTGCCGCCAAGGACCGGCTGAAGGCAGATGGGTTCTTCTCGGAGATCATCAGCTGGAAACTGCGGCTCTTCTGCCCAACAGACTCGAGCGGCATCGCAGTGCTTGATCGTCTGCTTGCACGTTGTCCTGTGACAGAACTACATGCGCGCGGAGGGTGCTGAGCCATGTATTCTGAGACTGAAGATGTGATCCGCGGTCTGGCGGAGAACGCAGAGAGCGTGTGTCGCGCCTACCTTCCCGCCGGACGGCGGGAAGGGTCCTACTGGATTGTGGGCGATTTGCAGAACAACCCTGGCCGGTCGCTCTTCGTGCGGCTGACTGGGCCTGCGTCAGGGCCGGGTGCTGCCGGCAAGTTCACGGACGGCGCCACGGGTGAGCATGGCGATCTCCTCGATATCATCCGCGAGCGAACCGGGATCTCGCGCTTTCCCGATCTTCTGGCCGAGGCCCGTGCGCATCTAGGCCGTCCCCAGCCGTCCCTCCCGAATACGCCAGTGCCGAAGAAGGCCAAAGCCCCCGGTGGCACGCCAGCGGCGGCGGCGCGATTGTTTGCAGCCTCGGTGCCGGTCGCAGGCACGCTTGCCGATACCTACCTCCGCTCCCGAGGCATCACCCAAGGCGGCACGATGAGCGCGCTGCGCTTCCACCCGAAGTGCTGGCATCGGGATGAGGGTCAGACCCGAAGCATCCCCAGACCGGCGCTGATCGCGGCTGTCACCGATGGGGCAGGGGCCTTGCAGGGCGTGCATCGCACCTGGTTGGCGCCTGACGGACAGGGAAAGGCGGCTGTCGAGACGCAGCGGCGTGCCATGGGTCACCTCCTCGGCAATGCCGTCAGGCTGACCCCGCATGATGACATCCTCGTGATCGGCGAGGGCATCGAGACCATGCTGTCCCTGTCCGAGGCGGCCCCCGGCCTTCCCGTCTGGGCGGCGCTCTCGTCGGGTCACCTCGGGGCGGTCCAGTTGCCGAAGGGGCTGCAGCGCCTTTACATCGCCATCGACCGCGATCCGGCCGGGCTACGCGCGGCAGAGAGGTTGAGCGCCAGAGCCACAGAGGTCGGGATTGCCGTCCGGGTGCTGGAACCGCAGCTCGGAGATTTCAACGATGATCTCCGGGCGAACGGCAAAGAGGCGCTGCGCCAGCATCTGGCAGGGCAGATCGGGCTTGAGGATCGCCAACGCCTGTCCGGCTGACTTGCATCGCGCAAGGGGCGGTCCGGGAGTGCGGGGCAGGGGTCATGTATCCCTGTCGCGGGTGTTGATCATCCCCTTTGCCTCTTTCGAGGTAAATCTCATCCACCCGACACCCGCACGGCCTTCAAGAGATGGGCAGGCGGCCGTCAAAGGGAACGCCTCATCAAGGGCGGCAGGCAAGCTATTTCCGCCGCGGGGGACGAGCCCCCGCTTTGCATCGCGAAACAAATAGCTTGCCTGCCGCCCTCCTCCACATGCGTTCCGGCCCCGAAGGCGGGGTGAGGGGGCGTCCCCAGTGACAGCTTTCGCAGCCCATGAAGGCCGCGCGGGTTGTCGCGCGGATGAGACAGGCCCGGAGGCAAGAACCGATGACGATCCACACCCACGACGACGCGTATGAACCCGCCCACACCGCATCCCAGACCGCCCATGCGCTCGACGAGTTGCAGCTTTATGGCTTCCGTCCTTTTGATGAGCCCGATCCGCGCCCGATGCCCGATGGGCAGCGCCTTGCGGTCGCCGTCGCCGACATCTTCGATGCCCTCGTTGCGAGCCTTGAAGACACCCGCATGGAACCCGACCTCGAAGAGGTGCTCTGGGGCCAGGTCAACCTCTTCCACCGCGCCACGGCGAGGATCGAGCGGTCGCTCGACGAGAACGAGCAGGCGCAGCGCCGCCTCCAGCGCGAGCAGGACGGCTCCGAGGTGAAATCGACCGAGCTTGAGCGCCTGACGGCCGAAGGCCTGACCCTCGTCGAACGGCGCAACTGCATGGACATGATGCGCGATCACGCCGCCACCGAGTTCGTCCATCACACGGGATCGACCTGGCGCCCCCGCACCGGCTCGATGGTGAACCGCCAGCACATGACCGCAGCGCTCATCGACAGCCGCGATTTCCTGGCCGCCAAGCGCCGCGCCGATACCGAGGTCATGCTCCCCGCAGGACCCAAGGTCGCCCTCACCGGTGGGACCGACTTCAACGATCACCGCCTGATCTGGGGCAAGCTCGATCAGGTCCGGACTAAGTATCCCGACATGGTCCTTCTGCACGGCGGAAGCCCGAAGGGCGCAGAACTCATCGCCGCCAAATGGGCCGACGCCCGGGGCGTGACGCAGATGGCCTTCAAGCCCGATTGGACCAAGCATGCCAAAGCCGCTCCCTTCAAGCGCAACGACGCGATGCTGGATGTGCTCCCCGTGGGTGTCCTCGTCTTCCCGGGCACCGGCATCCAGGAGAACCTAGCCGACAAGGCCAAAAAGCTCGGCATCCCGGTCATGAAGTTCGAGAAGGGGGCGTGAGCCCCCTTTCCCCTCGCGGGGAAATCAAGGTGGAAGAGCAGGCTTCCACCTGATATTTTGGAAGAAAGCCTGCTGGATCACGATATGTCTCACTCTGTCGCTCAACTTGAGGTGTTCCCGACCGACCTGCAGATGCGGCGGATCGATCCAGCCTGCAACATGAGGCGGTTTTACCGCATGAGCATTCAACCCGATCTCTTTGGGGGCGCCAGCCTGGTGCGCGAATGGGGCCGCATCGGCGCGCGCGGGCAGATGATGATCGAGCAGCATCCGGATGAAGGGCGCGCCGTCACCGCGCTGATGAAGCTTGCCGCGGCGAAGAAGCGGCGGGGTTATGCATGATGCGGGGCCGCGGTTCGAAAAGCGGGCAGACACAGGAAAACGAGGGGAGATGGCACTCGACATCGATAAGATTGATGATGCGGCTCTCGCGATCCTTAGCCTGACGCTGCATTACGGCGATCAGGTCTGGAAGGGAGTCGATTGGGCCATCACCAACCGGCTTTTCGAGAAAGGCCTGATCCATGATCCCAAAAACAAGGCGAAATCGCTGAGCCTGACCCCAGAAGGGGTCGCGCATGCGCGGGAAATTCTCGCGCGGGATTTCAGCAAGGCCGAGTGACGGGCGGCTTTGCGGGTGACCTTCCAGTCGTTCGCTGCATCTGCGCGCAATTTGCTCGCATCTGCAGCATCAGCAACGTGGGCGGATTCCGGGCTTTCGCCGCGAGCGCGAAATGGCCGGGCAACTCTACGAAACCGGACCTTCACACGAAGCCGTCTCCACGGGCCTCTGATCCATCAAGGTGGCGGCAAAGCAGAACATCGCTGCAGATGCGAAGGCATCTTGTATGACGGCAGAATCGGACACGGTGAACCTTTGAGTGCTCAGCTTCAGGGGCAACGAGGGCAGCCAGCTACTCTCTTAGCTCAAGACGCTTTCAGGCCCAAAAACTGACGACGAATATTAATCCAGGTAGCCAGACGCAGCGATCAGGTTTGCTGTGGCTCCGCTGCAGGCCATTGGCACGTCATAGACGACGGCAAGTCTGCTCAATGCCTTCACATCGACGTCATGTGGATGTGGGGAAAGCGGATCCGTGAAGAATATGAGCAAGTCGATACCGTCAACGGCAATCATCGATCCGATTTGTTGATCCCCACCAAGAGGCCCGCTTTTTGTCACCTGGATACGCAATTGAGGACAACGTTCTTGTATGATGCCACCGGTCATAGCCGTGGCGTGTATGTTGTGGCGCTTCAGCTTCGTTTGATTGTTGAATACCCAGGTGGCCAAAGATCGCTTCTTTAGATCGTGTGCGATGAGGGCGATGTTTTTTGGCTTAGGTTTCAGCATGAGGCTTGTCCCCCAAGTTGGGAAGCGTGGCGCGCACGGGTCTCGATTTCAGCCCAGTTGCGTGACCTGAGTAAGCTGGTCGGCGCGATCCAGGAGCCTCCGACACACCTCACATTTTCTAGCTTCAGATACTGTTTTGCTTTTTCAGGGGTGATCCCCCCCGTCGGGCAGAACTGCACAAGTGGCAGCGGACCGCCTAACGACCGGAGCGCCGACCGCCCGCCGCTCGCCTCTGCCGGAAAGAACTTTTGTGCGGTGTAGCCTTTCTCAAGCAAGGTCATTACCTCGCTTGCGGTGGCGGCACCGGGCAGCAATGGCAAACCCGCTTCTTCACAGGCGTCCAAAAGCCGATCTGTCGCGCCCGGGGACACACCGAAACTTGCACCCGCCTGCTTTGCTGCACGCACGTCTTCGGGCGTCCGCAAAGTACCCGCGCCGACAATGGCATTCGGAACCTTGGACATCTCGGAAATAACGCTCAATGCGCAATCGGTGCGCAAGGTGACTTCCAGCACCCTGAGGCCCCCGGCATTCAAAGCCTGGGCCAACGGGGTTGCCTGCTCGATCTGCTCCACTTCCAAGACCGGGATTACCGGGCACAGCCGGCATATCTCGATTATCCTGCTGCTTTTCAGATTTCGGGGGCTGTCCATGTCTCGCCTCGGCATTGTTCTTGCAAAGCCAGGACAGCTTCGCGATTTGGGATGGATTTTGCTGCGCCATGACCCTGAACCGATATGGCAGCCGCAGTGGCCGCATATGCAGCGGCATCGAACACAGAGTCTTCGTTGATCAGCTGTGACAGGAAGGCACCGTCAAAGCAGTCGCCCGCGCCGGTTGCATCCACTGCATCGACTTTGGGACTGGAAATGAAACGCATATCACCGTCATTGGCCGCCAGAACGCCTCTGCCGCCCATTGTCAGCGCGATGATCGGGGCGCCGAGTTCAGCAAAGAACCGGACAATATCTTCGGGTTCTTCGATGCCTGTCAGAATGCGTGCATCGTCCAGTCCCGGAAGGAAGATGTCGACCTTCCTCACCGTATCCAGGATGACCTTTCTCGCTTCCTCCAATGGCCAAAGCTTGAGCCGCAGGTTGGGATCGTAAGAAATCCTGATGCCCTTCTTCTTCGCAATCGCAATGGCTCTTTCGGTCGTTGCTCTGGGCGAAGCGCTGATCGCCTGAGATATACCGGAAAGATGCACGATTGCGGCATTGTCAAAGGCTTCCTCCGAAAGATCTTCGGGACGAACCTGCGAGGCTGCGGAGCCCGAGCGGCGATACTCGAATTTGTGCTCACCCGCGTCGTGGGTAATGAAGTACATTCCCGTCTCGGCACCTGCCAGCGTTGGGACATAGGCGTCGTTGACGCCTTCGGCGGCCCAGAAGTTCCGGATCTCGGCCGCGAAATCATCGTCGCCCAACTGGGTCAGGATGGTCGATCGTGTTCCCTGACGCGAGGCCGCGACGGCGACATTCGAAACATCGCCGCCAACGCCGGCGTCCCATTTGCCCGGCCCCACGTTGCTGAGTTCAAACAGGGGCTCACCCACACAAACAAGTTCTGCGTTAACCATTTCTCGTTCTCAATGATTGTTGCGCAAGGCGTGTTTGCGGGCGATATCCCGGTACTCGGTGGCCTCTTTCAACACCATTCCCTCCGAAAACTGTGTGACGGATCGCCGGAAGATGTCTTGCCATGGCGACTGGCTTTTCGGGACGGGAAAACCACCCGCGGCGTCCAATCTTTCGCGACGGCGCGCCATCTCTTCGTCTGTGAGGAGCACATTGACGGATCGTTTGCCCAGATCGACGCGAATGCGGTCACCAGTCTGCAGCAGCGCAAGCCCCCCACCATCCGCCGCCTCGGGCGATGCGTTCAGGATCGAAGCCGATCCGGACGTACCCGATTGGCGACCATCCCCGATGCACGGCAGCGCCCGTACACCTTGCTTGATCAGATAGCTGGGCGGGCGCATGTTCACGACCTCTGCACCGCCGGGATATCCCTTTGGCCCAGCCCCGCGCATCACGAGAATGCAGTTCGCATCTAGCCTGAGCGCGGGGTCATCAATCCTGGCGTGAAACTCCTCTGGACCGTCGAAAACGATTGCACGCCCCTCGAAGGCTTCTGGATCCTCCGGGTTGGACAAATACCTTTCGCGGAACGCAGCATCGATGACAGAGGTTTTCATCAAGGCGCTGTCAAACAGGTTTCCCTTCAGATTCAGGAAGCCGGCGTTGCGCATCAAAGAGCGATCGATGGGCCTGATGACGTCGCTATTGGTTGCTCTGATCCCCGCGTAGTTTTCCGCCAATGTCTTTCCATTGGCACCCTTGGCCGCCGGGTGGGGGATCATCCCCGCTTCCAGAAGTTCCGAAACCACGGCGGGAACGCCGCCAGCACGATAGAAATCCTCACCAAGGTAGGTGCCTGCGGGCTGCATGTTGACGAGCAGGGGAATGTCAAAACCAAGACGCTCCCAATCGTCGTTCGTCAGATGAATCCCCAGGTGGCGGGCAATAGCGTTCAAGTGGATGGGGGCGTTGGTCGATCCACCAATCGCCGAACCAAGCACAATCGCGTTTTCAAGGGCCTCCCGGGTCATGATGTCACTGGGCCGCAAGTCTTCGTGAACCATTTCCACGATGCGCAAGCCGGTTGCATATGCCATCTGCCCCCGTTCCCGGTAGGGGGCGGGAATGGCGGCGGCGCCGGGCAACTGCATCCCCAGAACCTCTGCGAGGGAGTTCATGGTGGATGCGGTTCCCATCGTGTTGCAATATCCCACGGACGGGGCGGACGCGGCGGCAATCTCCAGGAACCCCTTCGCATCGATTTCACCCGCAGCAAACTTTTGCCGGGCCTGCCATATGGCGGTGCCGGATCCGGCTCGTTCGCCTTCGTGCCAGCCGTTTAGCATCGGCCCGACCGACAATGCGATCGCGGGAATATTGACGGTTGCCGCCGCCATGAGCAGTGCCGGCGTGGTCTTGTCGCATCCAATCGTCAGAACGACACCGTCAATCGGATAGCCGAAAAGCGTCTCGACCAAACTCAGGTAGGCAAGGTTGCGGTCCAGCATCGCGGTCGGTCGTTTGCCGGTCTCCTGGATAGGATGCACGGGGACCTCGAGGGCGATGCCTCCAGCCGTCCGGATCGCCTCGCGTGTGCGCTGAGCAAGCGTCACGTGATGTCGGTTGCATGGGGAAAGGTCGCTACCGGTTTGTGCGATTGCGATAATCGGACGCCCGGAGGTCAGTTCTTCAATGGTCAATCCATAGTTCAGATAGCGTTCCAGATAGAGCGCCGTCATTTCAGGATCTTCGAGATTGTTGAACCAGTCCTGTGACCGTAGTTTTTTCTTTTTAGTATCAATCATCTACCACCTCCCAGTGACGCCAGGAAAAGCAATCAGGATCGCCAGCGCCAGAACCTGCATGGCGATAAACGGCAACAAGGACCGAAATATTTCACCAAGAGAGATCCCCTCAGGCGCGACCGACTTCAGATAGAAGGCGGCCGGGCCAAAGGGTGGCGACAGGAAACTGACCTGCATGTTCATTGCAAACACAACTCCGAACCAGACGGGATCAAGGCCAAGTTCGCGAATGATCGGAACGAAGATCGGCATCGTCAGCAACGCGATCCCGACCCAATCGAGAAACATTCCCAGCACGAAGAGGATCAGCATCATGACAAGGACGATGACTGTCGGGTTATCTGAAACTCCGATGATCAGCCCGGACACGAAGTTGATGCCGCCCATCAGGTTGAACACACCGACCAGAGCGGTTGCGCCGATACCGATCCAGACGATCATGCCGACGGTCGAAAGAGTCTGGAGCGAGGCCCCCTTCAGAAGCTCCCAGTTAAATTCCCCTCGAATGACGGCGGACAGCGCGACCCCGAGGACGCCCATTGCCGAGGCTTCGGTCACAGACGCAATCCCGCCATAGATCGACCCCAGGACCATGAACACCACGAGGATCGGCAAGATAAGGCCCTTGAGCAGACGCAACTTCTCTTTCGTCGGGATTTCATCGGGTTCCGGGATCGGTGCGATATCAGGGTTCAGATATGCCCGGATCAGGACATAGGCGATATAGAACGAAGCCAGCATCAGGCCCGGCAGGAACGATGCCGTGAAAAGATCGCCGATGGAGACGCTCGCGGTGAGGCCATAGATGATCAGAACGATCGACGGCGGGATCATGGTCCCCAGCGCACCACCTGCACAGCACACGCCAATCGCAAGTCGTCGATCATATCCCAGCCGCAGCATCTGCGGCAAAGC
This sequence comes from Phaeobacter sp. JH20_37, assembly GCF_048056015.1. Lineage (NCBI taxonomy): Bacteria > Pseudomonadati > Pseudomonadota > Alphaproteobacteria > Rhodobacterales > Roseobacteraceae > Phaeobacter > Phaeobacter sp. JH20_37. The sequence goes on from NZ_JAYMWW010000002.1 coordinate 105,206, forward strand.
CAGCAGCCCCAACAGAACGACTTCTCCGCCGATGATTCCGGACATCGCGGCCAGGACGACGGCCACAAGAAGGGTTTGGATGGCCACACCGCCGCGCAGTCGCCCCCCGACAACCCGCATCGCATCGAAGAGATCTTTGGCGATACCCGAGCGATCCAATATCGACGCCATAAGCACGAACATCGGGACAGAGACGAAAACGAAGCTGTTTACGAAACTGAAGATCCGCGATGTGATCAGTGGAACCGCCATCGGGCCGAACCAGCCCAAGGCGAAGATCAAGGCGACAAGCAGTGTCACGAAAGCAAGCGGCATCCCGGTCAACAAAAGCCCGAGCAGCATGACGAACATCGCGAATGTCGCCCACTCGATACCCATGGCTTTGAAGTCAGTGATCAGTGAAAGGAAATCCATGGCTCAGCCATCCCGCTTTCTGAAGTAGTTGAAAGCCAGCACCGCGAATTGCACGCAAAGCAGTATCAGCACGATGAAGAGAAAGATCTTGATCAACCCGGCGGTCGGCGGATCCCAAGCGCTGCCCGTTGTTTCGATCCTGATGTGTCCTTCTGGGGTCCAGACGGCACGGGATACGCTTTGCCAGGACGCCCAGGCGAAAAACGCGCAGGAGAAACTGCATATGACCGAGATGACGACATCAAAGAGGCGGCGCATCTTGATGTTCAACAGGTCATAGATCAACACCACCCTGATATGTGCGTTTCGTGCGGCGACATACAGCCCACCGAAGACGAACGAGCTTGCGGTCAGGAAAATGACGGTCTCATGCGCCCAGATCGTCGCGCTGTTGAAGACGTAGCGAAGAACAACTTCTACGTTGAGAATGGCTGCGGATGACAAAATTGCTATTGCGAACACGATCCCCAAGCGGTCGATGATTTTCCCCAAGGTACCGGCTTCAGGCGGCGCGCTCGTTGGGCCCGCCCGCTCGTTCGTGAAATCATGGCTATCACTGGCCATTGTCATTCTCCCCCAAGTCAGAAAAAAACGTCCCCGACGAATTCATCGAGGACGTTGCTCTCGATGATCGCCGTTATTCCAGCAAGCCGTTGTCGCTGAGGTATTTGGTCAGCGTGCTATACACCCGCGCGGATGCATCGGAGGCACCGGCGGCGGCTTCCCACTCGCCTTTTGCAATTGCCCGGAAACGGGCACGCTCTTCAGCCGACCAATCATGAACCGTGACCCCGTCCGCAGCAGCCGCTGCAACCGCGACCGCGTCGCGCTCTGCAAGGGTGCTTACCTGCCGGCGGGCAAAATCGGAGACGCTCTGCTCCAGCGTGGCCTGAATGTCGGCAGGAAGAGAATCCCACGTCGTTTTGTTCATGCTGACTTCGACAAGGGGCATCGAGTGAAATCCCGGGTAAACCGGGTGCTTGGCGATGTCGTGCATGCCCTGCTCATGGTTGGTCGAGAACACGGTGTAATCGGCGGCATCAATCACGCCCTTGTCCAGTGATGTGAACACCTCGCTGCCGGGCAGGTTGACCGGCACGGCTCCGGCCGCCGCGAAGACACGCTGCACCATACCCTCCGGGGCGCGCATTTTCAGACCCTTGAGATCATCCACACCATCCAGCGGCACCTTGGACACGAACGCCTCAAGGCCGGGTGTTGTGGCGCCGATGAAATGAAGCCCGTAAGGTTCGACGAGCGAATTCATCAGTTCTTTGCCGCCTCCGTTTTCCATGAAGTCGAACATCTGCTGGGGATCAGACCATGCACCGACAGGATTGGCGATGAGTCCAAAGGCAGGTTCTTTTCCCGCGAAGTAGGAAGTATCGGTGAAATGGCCATCGATGATGCCGGCAGCAACCGCGTCCTGCGTCTCTGAATGAGCGACGATAGTGTTGACCGGAAGTAGCTCGATCGCGACCTTGCCGCCGGTTCTTTCGCGAACATCCTCTGCCCAGGTTTGTTGCAGGATGAAGTTCGCGTTGCCTGCCGGGTCCGAGGACTGAAAGCGGAAGCTGTACTCTTGGGCTGCGGCACTTCCTGCCAAAGCCGCGCCGAACACCGCGGTCGCAGTGAGTTGAGAAATGAATCTACGCATGGTTCCTCCCAGATTTGCACCAGCGGCTTACGGCCGCAAAATGGTTGCGCAATCATTTTGCTAATGGTTGCGCAACCATTTGTCAATTGTTGCAGGCAAAAACTATTCTGCTACATTCCCAAGCTATGAGGAAGGCAGAG
>NZ_JAYMWW010000003.1:0-6869 GCF_048056015.1 Phaeobacter sp. JH20_37
AAAAAAAGACTGTCTTACAAAGCTATGGACATACAGCACGACAATTTCTACCCCGCTCAAGCTTACCTTTGGAAGTTAATCATTTGCTTCGCTAGTTGTCGCTGTTGCAGAGATGGCCACGCTACGGGGGCACCTTCAAATGCCGGTTTACGGCAACATTTCAAGAATATTATAACCCCTCAGGTTAGGAGATTTTTGTCGTCCTTGTGATGGATAAATGGGTTAGACCTGCCAAAATTATGAAGGTTTTGGCAGGTTTGTGGCGCACCAACTAAACGGAGCGCAGGAATCCAAACAAACCACGCTTTGCCCCCTGCCCCGCTCGCTGATCGGTTAGCATTGCGGTCAACTGGCGGCGTTCTTCGCCCTCACGATCAAGGCGTTCTCGAAGGTCGGCTACAGTTTCAGCCATGTTTTCAGATAGAGTATTCGCGGCTTTAAGCTCGGCCCGTAACCGCTCTATTTCAATGCGGTTTTCGCGGTCATTGGTGGGGGTAAGCGTCGGTTTTTCTGACTGGTCAGAGGTAGTCAGCGGAAACACTCTATGCAGCTCTGACGGATCAATCTCGTATCGTCCTTGGGCATCTTTTGGCGCGCTTAAACGCCCTTCTTTTATGGCTTTTAAGACTGTTCCCTTTGCCTTGCGACAAGACTTCGCCGCTTCATTTAGTGTCATGGTCATGCTCGGTTTTCCTCGTGGTCATTATTGGTTTTCTTGACTGGTCATGACCAGTCATCGTGACCAGTGTGCCACAATTCCTGAACCAAACAAACCACCGACAAAATGGCGCGGCACCGCTATCTTAAGCTGTTCTGCTTTCCGCAGTAGGCCACGAAGGCGGCACCCGCGCTTTTTGGCGGATTGCCCTTGGCGGTTTCCGCCTGCGCGAAGGCCAGCCAATCAGCTCGAAGGGCATGGTAGTCCCGACCCTTTTCCTGCGCCAACGCGCGGGCCTTTTCTTCGGCCCAGTCAGGCAGGGTGATTGCGGGCGCGATCTGTGTCTTCGTATTCCGAGGCCGGAAGATCACAAGATCATCTTCTGTCAGCTCGATCCGGTAGAAGGGCGTATGATCGTCAGCGATGATCTGGCGAAGGTTGAGCCGGAACTTTTTGAGCGGAGCATTGCTGCCAGTCTTTCGTTGAAGATTGGCAAGGCCGATATGCCATTTTGGCTGGTTGCCGCAGTGTTTCCGCGCGATCTCGTAGAGACGGCGTTCCAGCGGACGACGCAGGCGGAAGTAGTCGTTCGAGATCGTGACAACCTGGTCGGATTCGATAGCCCGCATGAGCCAGTCCGACAGGACCACCTCGCAATAATCCAGTCGCCATGAACCATCCTCACGCATGACAAATCCACCTTCGTCAATCAGACCAAAAACACGGGTTTCCATGCGGTCTCCCGTGCGAATGTCCGTTTTGAAGGTTGTCCCTCGTAGGCGTTTGAAGGCTTGCTCTAGGCGTTGATAGCCAAGGTTGTTTGTGGGCCTGTTCGTTGAGACTAGAAGCTCTCGCCCCGTGAACCTGACACGCTTACCGATCTTCTCGTCGCGGTTTTTCATGTGCATCAGCTGGCTGATACAGAAGATCAGAATGTCCTTGTCGAAGATGGTCGGCAGGCCGTTATAAGACGGTGTAATCTCTAGGCGAACATCCCCAGCTTCATAGTGCAGGTGGCGCATGTCTGGCTTCGTCGCCAGTGAGAACATCGGGTGTTCCATCGACGCCGTATCATCCTTCGGCACGACATCGGCGATGTCGAGGATGAAGAAATCTTTTTGAGGGTGTCGATCGGGAAGTAAGGCCATGCTCAAGCTATAACAGCAGTTCGCACTATCAGGAACCATAAATTCGCACTATCGGGAACCGCCGCCACTTCGCACCTTTCGGAACCCAAATTCGCACCTTTCGGAACCGAGATTCGCACCTTTCGGAACCCTGTGGATAGTTTTCGCTTTCATAGCCATGAGGTTACAGGCGATTTTCAGGCCCGTAACATACTCCGTAGGTAACACTATTAACACTAGGCGTTTGCTTGATCTGTTCTTTCCAGGAAGCTCAAGGCTGCCTAATCATGGCCTTCGCAAATATGGTGATGGCGAACCCATATTGACTACCTTCTCAAATGTAGTTATGTTGCTACATTAAGGGGCTTGGAAGGATGTGAGCCATGGGAATAACAACGATCAACAGCCGGACGTTCAACCAAGACGCCAGTGGCGCAAAGCGGGCTGCGCAGGAAGGCCCTGTGTTTATCACAGACCGGGGCAAACCCGCGCATGTCTTGCTCAGCATTGAAGCCTACAGGCGGCTTACAGGTCGCCAGGAAAGTATTCTTGATTTGCTTGCCGATCCAGAAGCGGAAGACGTAGCTTTTGAACCGGATCGCTTGGGCAGCCTTACACGTCCCGCTGATTTGTCCTGATGTTCATCCTCGATACGAATGTGGTGTCCGAACTGCGCAAGGCAAAGGCAGGGAAGGCGGATGCCAATGTCGTTGCGTGGGCCGAGGATCAAGACCCGTCAGCGCTGTTTTTGTCAGCCATCACACTCTTGGAACTTGAGATGGGCGTCAGGCAGATGGAAAGGCGTGACAGCACGCAGGGCGCCGTCTTGAGGGCTTGGATGGTTGATCGGGTGCTTCCGGTGTTCGAGGGGCGTATCCTGTCCGTGGACGGGCCTGTCGCGCTCTGCTGTGCTACTTTGCATGTTCCAGACCCCCGCAGTGACCGGGACGCCCTGATCGCCGCGACAGGGATCACCCACGCCATGCCAATCGTTACGCGCAATGTTGCGGACTTCGAGCCGACAGGCGTGCAGATCATCAACCCGTGGGAGCCGATGCCATGACACCCAGCAGCCCGACAGCTACCGTTCTCAAAACAGAGCGAGCCACCATCGAGGGCATCCAGCGCGGGCTTGCGGATGTTAAAGCTGGCCGGACGGTGAGCCATGAGGATGCAATGGCATCCGTGCGAAAGATCATCGACGCGTCGGCGAACGATATTGTTTGAGCCGAAGAATGGCCGGAGTGATTTTCACTGATCCGGCCTGTTGATCCAGACCGCGCAGTAACTGGACCCGTTGTCCTGTTCGACCACCTGTCCGCCTGCGGTGCCGCAATAGATGCTTGGAAACTGCCCGAACTCACGGGCATCGCCGCGCCCTTGTATCCATGCCATCGCCAGTGCCCCGATAACGGCCCCTGTGGCGAGCATGGAGGCCAACCACACCCAGAACCCGCCAAACCAGCGCCATGCCTCTCTACGGGCCTCTCCGGCGGCCTGTGAGAGCTTTGCGCGCTCATTGTCGAGGTCATGCCGGATTCCGGCCATGGCGCTCTCAGCGGCCCTGGTTGCGGCCTGTGTGGCGCTGCGAGCCATCTGGTCGCGGTCAGATGCCAGAGCCTCCTGAATTTCCCCCGGCGCGTCCTTGGTTGCTTTTGCCATCTTCAAGGCAGCTTGTGCCACGGCTTGGTTCAGGGTTTTGGCCTCGTCCTTGTCGAGGCTGGTGCGGGCGATATGCTCGATGCTGCGACGAAGGGCCGTCAGTTCATCAACCAGTTCCTGAAACGGATCCTTACTCATTCCTGATCCGCCTTCGTCGCCATCTGGTCCAGTTCTTCCAGCAGACCGACCAGCTCTTTTTGATCGACTTCACGGGTGGCGTTCTTGCGCAGGGTCGCGGCCATCCAGCGGGCAATCTTGGGGTCTTTCAAAGCGGCATTGGTCACGATAGCCCCGACGATGATTTTGCGCCGGGTCTCGCTGGCTTTCTGGCGGGTTTTAAGGCGGGCCAGTTTTGCCTGTGTTGATGCGATCTGCTGATCTATTGTCCGCGCCATTTTGGTTTCCTTTTCCGCCGTCCTAAGTTGCTTTTAGGCTACCACTGTTGTAGAGAGCAAGACACGAAGTGCCCACTTATACAAACGCTGCGCGTTTGTGTGGGTAGGGGAGACTGGCGTTTCCCCTTAACCCCTAAGCAAAGTGAAGCTCTGATATGGCGATCTATCATTTACGCGCAACGATGATTTCTCGCTCTCAGGGCCGCAGTTCCACGGCGGCTTCCGCCTACCGCGTGGCTGAGCGGATCGAGGACCGCCGCACCGGGCTGGTCTTCGATTACGCGGCGCGGGGCGGTGTCGATTACACCGAAATCCTTGCGCCGGATCATGCGCCGGATTGGGTCCGTGACCGATCCGAGCTGTGGAACCGGGTCGAGGAATCCGAGACCCGCAAGAACAGCCAGGTCGCCCGCGAGGTCCGCGTGGCCCTGCCCGACGAGCTGACCCATGCGCAGCGTGTCGCCCTGGTCCGCGACTACGCACAGACGCAGTTCGTTGACCGTGGCATGGTGGCTGACATCGCCCTGCACGCACCGGGGCGCGAGGGCGACGAGCGCAACCACCATGCCCACATTCTGCTGACCACCCGCGAGATCGACGCCGAAGGCTTCACCACCAAGAACCGCGACTGGAACAAGGTCGAGGTTCTTGAGGGCTGGCGCGAGGCGTGGGCGCGGGACAGCAACGCGGCCCTGGAGCGGGCCGGCATTGAGGACCGCGTGGATCACCGGACCCTCGTGGCGCAGCGCGATGAGGCGCTTGAGCTGGCAAGCGCGGCGCGGGAGCGCGGCGACGAGGGCGCGGAGCTGGTGCAGACCGTGCGGGCCATGTCGCTGGACCGCCCGCCCCTGCCGCAGCTTTCTCCCGGCGCGTGGCAGCTCAAGGAACGCGGCATCGAGGTTGCCGCCGTGCGCGTCTGGCACGAGGTCAAGGACCGTGCCGCCGAGGTCAGGCACGTGGTGCAGGAGCTGACCGGACAGGTTCGCGACTGGCTGGACCGTGCGGCTGATCGGGTCATGGACCGTCTAGGATCAGGGCAATCCGAGCTGGCGCTTGCGGGGGGTCGTGATGGCCGAGAAGAAGAACCCGACTTTGCCACGCGGTTGAAGGCATCTTGGGAAGCCTATCGAGGCCAAGAGAAGGTTCAGGAAAGCCCCACGCCGGAGCGTGAACGGGAGACGTCGCAGGAGTTCGCGGCACGGCTGCGCGAGGCGGCGGCGGGGATCGATCCGGACGATCTAGCCGCCCGTGCAGCAGAGTTACGCGAGGGCCGTGAGGCCGAGGAACGGCACACCGCGCAGGAGGCCGCGCAAGAACAGGAACGGGTGAAAGAGTTGGAGCGACAGCAGGAGATCGAGCGGGATGCCCACCGCGACCGGGGGTATGGTATCGACCGGTAAGACCGTTCAACAAAGGGTCTTTTTTGGAAATCTAGCGTATATGCTGCGAAGGCTTTGCGGCCAGAAATCCTTTTTTCAGCATTTTGTGTGAAGGCTACTCCATCGGTTCCGTAGGAGAAGCACTTGTCCGAAAAATTGGCCATAAACACGAATGCATCCGCGATGGAAATGGCGGATTCGATGTTTGGGAACGGTATAAAAATCGTTTCAGCAAGCTATACTGGCGCTCAAAGCGCGTCGGGTATTTATTCTGGTGGCGACACCACCGCATCAGAGATTACCCCCTCAGACAGCGGCGTTATCTTGTCCACCGGCCGCGCCAGCGACGTCACATCCGGCGGCAAAGACGTCAACGTCTCCTCCGGGACGACGACACAACACCATCTTGCCGGCGACAAGGAGCTTTCGGAAGTTTCCGGCCAACAAACCTATGACGCATCCGTGCTGGAAGCTGAATTTGTGCCCGAAGGCAGCACGCTGACAATGCAGGTGGTGTTTTCCTCTGAGGAATATCTTGAATATGTAGATTCAGGTTTCAATGACGCCGTTGGCATCTGGGTCAATGGCCAACCGGCGAAAATGACTATCGGATCGGGAGACTTGACCATCAACAATATCAATGATGTCGACAACGCCAATCTTTACGTCGACAATTCGCATAATGACGATACCTATAACACCCAAATGGACGGTTTTACCGTCACACTGACACTGAAGGCACCCGTTATTCCGGGCGAGGTCAACACCATAAAAATCGGCATTGCCGATGGGGGTGATGGAGCTTACGACAGTAATTTGTTGATTGCAGGCGACAGCGTGCAGACCGCACTGGTCGCCGAAGATGACGAAATCAACGTCACATCGAACGGCGAAACATCATACGATCTTTTGGCCAATGACAGCTCCACAGGTGGCGGCACACTGACGCTCACGCATATCAACGGGCAACCTGTTGCCGTAGGGGATACTGTGACACTGGCGTCCGGTGAGGTGATCGAGCTTACTCCAACCGGGCTGACCCTTACTGGCTCACAGACAGATACTGGTGCAAACATTTTTTCCTATACGGTGGCAGACGACGACGGAAACACCGATGTCGGCTTTGTCACCGTCAACACGACTCCAGGCGTCGTTTGTTTCGCGACGGGCACCATGATCCTTACGCCTTCGGGTGAGGTGCCAGTAGAGCGCCTGCGCCCCGGGGATTTGGTGGTGACTGCGGACAACGGCCCCCAGCCACTGATCTGGAGCGGCATGCGCCGCCTCGGGGCACCTGAGCTGGCGCATATGCCACATGTCAAACCAATCGAGATCAGGTCAGGGGCGTTCGGCAACCACAGCACACTTGTTGTATCGCCGCAACACGGTCTGTTGCTGTCCTACGATGGCGAAGAGGTCATGGTCCGCGCAAAACATCTCGCCGAGATGCGTGGTGGGGTAGTGAGGGTAAAAAAAGGTTGCCGGAGTGTGACCTATTGCCATTTGCTGTTCGAACAGCACCAAGTGATCTTTTCTAACGGCATTCGCAGCGAAAGCTTTTTCCCAGGGCCTCAGGCCTTAAAAGCGCTCGATCAAGAAGCCCATAAAGAGCTGATCGATATCTTTCCCTTTCTGAACGGCGATGTGG
>NZ_JAYMWW010000004.1:0-90535 GCF_048056015.1 Phaeobacter sp. JH20_37
AAAAAACCGGGCGCTGCTGGCCTCCGCCGCCTGTCTGATCGCCTCGGCCTCGGCTGCGCTGGCGGCCAGCGGTTTGTCGCAGATCACATGAATGCCCGCGTTGAGAAAGGCGATGCTGGGGCCTGCGTGCAGATGGTTGGGTGTCACAATGGCAACCGCATCGATGCCATCGTCGCGCCCGGCCTCGGCGCGGGCCATCTCGTCATAGCTGGCGTAGCTGCGATCCGCGGCGATCCCCAGCTCTGCGGCGCTGGCCATCGCGCGTTCCGGGTCTGATGATAGCGCGCCGGCAACCAGCTCAAACCGGTCGTCCATCCGGGCAGCAATCCGGTGCACCGCACCGATAAAAGCACCCTGCCCGCCCCCGACCATCCCCAGTCTGAGGCGCGTCCTGCGATCCGTCGTCATAGTCCCAGCATCTCCCGAATTGTCTTCCTGTCGCGTTCGCCGTCAGCACAAGCTCAAAGGCCGTGTCGGTGCCCTCGATCAGATGGCGCGTGATAACGGGTGCGCCTTTTGGCAACCCGCTACTGTCGGCAATTTCAGCCAGCACTCCGATACGAGCGCTGCCCAGCTGTCATAGCCCTATTGCCACCGTTTGGGAAATACTCCCGTAAAATCAACCGGCCTCTAGCACGGACCTGTAGCACGGAGCGCGAAAGCGGCAGGCGCCGCTGACGGCCGAAGCGGCGCCGCCTGATGCGGTGGTCCGCCGGTCTGGCGGCGGCAGGGCGGTCCGGTTGCTCAGAACAGGAGGTCGGCGGTTTCCAGTTCGGCCCGCGTGACATCTATCAGGGTCAGGGTGCTGCCATCGGCAAAGGTAAAGACGAAATCATCCCCCGATTGCGCCCCGAAAGACAGCGCCTGGTCCCGGCTGGCGAAACCAAATTCGCGCAGGGTCAACTGGTCCTCCTGCGCGTCGAAATCGGCGATACGATCATTGCCGCGACCGCTGACAAAGATAAAGACGTCACTGCCGACACCGCCGCGCAGCAGATCGTCGCCCATACCGCCGTTCAGCGTGTCCCGACCCTCGCCGCCAGCAAGGCTGTCATTGCCGCTGCCGCCAAAGGCGCGGTCGTCCTGGGAGCCCATTGCGATCTGGTCGCTGCCGCCCCCGCCGTTCACGCGGTCGGCGCCGCCGCCAGCAAAGACGATATCATCGCCACGTCCCGCTCCGATCGTGTCGTTCCCGAGGCCGCCATAAACAGTATCGTCTCCAACGCCCCCCCGCAGCGTATCCTCACCCGTGCCACCGTGCATGAAGTCATTGCCGCTGCCGCCGTTCAAACGGTCATTGCCGTCGCCGGCGACCCCCCGGTCGTTTCCGGACCCTAGGAAGAGCTGGTCGTCCCCGTCGCCTCCGCGCAGCGTGTCCACACCGCTGCCGCCGCTCAGAAGGTCCTCGCCCCGGTTGCCGGTGATGCGATCATTGCCGCCGCCGCCGTTGATGGTGTCATTGAAGTTGGTGCCGCCGATGGAGTCATCGTCGTCGCCAGCCGACATATCCAGCGGCCTGCCGCCTGTTGATCCGCCTCCCGGCGCTGGCGCCGGGTTAACGTTGATCGTGACTACGGCCATATCTGACAAGGCATTGTCGGTACCGCCAGCAATCTGCACGCCGATCTGACGGTTGCCGTCGGTTGGCGCGCCGGCTGCGGCGCTGTCATATTGAAGGGCCCGCAGCAGGGTCTGGATCGTCGCGGGTGTTGCACCCGAGGTGAGGGTAATGACCAGATCTTCACCCGCGCCGCCGGTGCCGGTTGCCACGATGGTTCCGACGGGCACACCGCCGACGGAGACCACCGAGCCGTTGGCCTGACCGGCAGAGAGCGACACGGTGCCGCTGACATCGATGAGGAGCCGATCCTCGGCCTGCATCCCGCTCTCGAAGGAGACGGTCAGCGTGCCGGTATCAAAATCGGCGCTATCCGCGTCGCTGACAGTCAGGTCCCCCGCCACATCAAGAGCTGTGGCGCTGTCACCCTCGGTAAAGGTGAAACTGTCGCCGTCGAGATTGCCGATCACCGGAGGGGTGCCGGTCGCATTCAGGAGGAAGCTGACGCTGCTATCCTGATCGCCACCGTTGGCAGTGCCATCGGCATCATTCAGCGTCAGGGTGAAATCCCGCGCGCCGACCGTGGACGGGGCCTCATAGGTGATAGACCGGATCAGGGTCTGGATCGCCGCGTTGGTCGCATCGGCGGTGCTGAAGTTGATGGTCAGATCCGAACCGCCCTGCCCGTCATTGGTGATATCCACCGTGCCAATGGTCACGCCGTTGACCAGAACAGTCTCTCCTGCGGAAAGGCTGGCATCGCCTCCGGCAGTGACAATCGTGCCGTCAACGCCCCAATTGCCATTTGTGGTGCCTGAATTCTGCGAAATTGTCAGCTGGCCGCCGTTGTAATCGCTGGAATCGAGGTTGGACACCGTCACCGCGGACAAACCGCCAAGGCTCTGGGCGCCGGTTCCGACAACAACCTGGCTCGTCGCATGGTAGTGGGCATTGCCGATCACCGGGGCATCGTTCACCGGCATCACGTTTACCGACGACGACAGCGTCAGCGGGGCGCTGTTGGCGTTGCTGCCGGTTGCACTGCCGCTGTCGGTCAGGCCGGTGATGGTGACAACACGGCTGCCCCCGGTCGGGGTTTCGGATGTGTTGCGATAGGTGATGGTGTCAACCAGCGTCTCGGCCGCGGCGGTGCTCAGCGTGCCGCCGGTCAGGGTGACGGTTGCGGTATTGCCCAAGACGGATACCGTCGCAGTCAGGCCGTTGCTCGCGGTGGTCAGCGTGTTGGCATCCGTCAGCGCCAAGACACTGCCGTCGATCGTCAGCACCTCCGCCGCGCCGTCGGCGATATTGGTGACTGTCAGACTGAGAGTGGTCAGCGTCTGCCCCGCCTCGACGGTGTCGGCGCTGACAGTGTTGAACAGATCCGCTGCCGGGTCGCCTTCCACAAAATTCGGATTGCTGCCGGTTGCGACCAGCGTCGGCGCATCATCCGTGGCCGCGACGGTCACGGTCAGCGTCGCAGTGTCGGAGCTGATGCTGGTGCCGTCGGTGATGGTGAGACCCAGCGTCCGGTCATGGGTCGCCGGGTCATCGCTGCTGTTGTCGTAGGAGAGCGCGCCGACCAGCGTCTGCACCCGGGAGGGGGTCGCATTGGCGTTGAAATTGATGCCTAGTGTTTCATTGGCGCCACCGGTCGCACCGTTGGCCAAGGTGCCGATCACCACGCCGCCCACGCTGACGGAGGAGGCCGCTGTCTGCCCGGCAGACAGTGTGACGGAACCGCTGGTGTCGATCAGCAGGCGATCATTGGCGGTCTGTCCGCTTTGGAAGGCAAGGCTCAGTGTGCCGCTGCCCAGATTATTATCGGCATCGCTGATCGTGACATTGCCGCCGTTATCCAGCGCCACCGCGCCGAGGTTCTCGACAAAGGCGACGGTATCGCCGGCCAGATTGGCAACCACGGGTTTGTTGCCAAGGATCATCGAAAAATCGACCGAGGTGGACTGCGCGCCGCCATTGGCCGTGCCGTCGTTGTCATCCAGGCTGAGGGTGAAGGTCTGCGCACCGGTCCCGGCCGAGGCGCCCCAGGCGAGATTGCGGATCAATGTCTGGATTCGGGCATCGTCCGCATTGGCGGTGAGGTTGATTGCAAGCGTGTTGCCGCCCTGCCCGTCCTCGGTTGCATCGACGGTGCCAATGGTCACGCCACCAATCTGAATGGTTTCATTGGTCGCAATGCCCCCGTCACCGCCCGATGTCACCGTTGTGCCGTCGACGGAAAAGCTGCCGCTTGCGGTGTTGTTGCTGTCCTTGTCGACAATCCGCAGGACGCCGCCGGTGTAATCGGGCGAATCTGCATTGGCGAGAGTGGCGTCGGCGCCAGCATCGATCAGCGCAGATGCGCCAGGTGTCAGGACGCCCTGATCCCCCGTCAGATTTGCCAGCACGGGAGCGTCGTTGACGGCGGTGATCGTGACCGTGCTTGTCACGGCCAGGGCGGCGGTGTCATCGCCGCTGTTTGCCGTGCCGCCGCTATCGACAAGCTCGGTCACGGTGACCACGCGATTGGCGGTTGTTGTGGGATTATCTGATGTATTCCGGTAGGTTATACCATCTACGAGTGTTTGAAGCGCCGCAGGGCTGAGGGTACCCCCGGTGGCGGTGATGGTGGCGGTGCTGCCGGTTACGGAGACGCTCACCGACAGGGAGTTGGCGGCACTGACAAGAGCGGCGCCATTTGTCAGGGCCACGTCGGTGCCGTCAAACGCCAGTATTTCATCCGCGCCGTCGGCGATATTGGTGATGGTCAGGGTCAGGCCCGTGATCGTCTGTCCGGTTTCAACCGTGCCGGAGGTAACGCTGTTGAACAGGTCAACCGCCGCGCCGCCCTCAACATGGGTTGGGTTGCCGCCGGTAGCAGTCAGCGTTGGTTCGTCGTTGACGCCGGTATTGCTCACCGTGACCGCGCCGGTAGCGGAGGCGATCCCGCCGCTGCCCTGGCTGCCCACATTGCCGTCCGAGAAGGTCCAGTCCAACTGGACCGAGGCATCCGGGTCATTGCTGGTGTTGCTGTAGGTCACCCGCTGCAACACGTCGGTCACCAGAGCGGTTGTCGCCGGGGTGGCGAGGGAGGTGAAACTGATCGTCAGCGTACCGCCCACCTCGGCAAATGTCGCAAAGCTCTGCCCGCCGCTTTGCAGCATATTGCCGCTGACCGTGAACAGAGCCCCGGTCATATCAAAGCCGAAATCATCCTCGAGATCGGTGCCGCCGTTGCGGGCGATGGTCAGCGAGGCACCGCCGAAATCGCCATTGCCACCATTCAGGTTGGCCAGTTCGGTGTCGGCAATGGTGGCGGTGCTGTCCAGAACCACGGCGCTGCCGCCTTCGACAAAGGTCGGCGTAGCATCCAGACCGGCAAAGACCGGGGCATCGTTGACGCTGGTGACAGTAATACTGGCGGTGTCGCTGATGGCGGAAAACGCGCTTGTACCGCCGGTCACGCTGGCGTCCGCGACGCCGCCGGCAGAGCCGGTGGAGCGATCCCAGGCGCGGATGGTGATGGTGGCGGTGCCGGAATAATCCGCATCTGCCACAAAGCGGATCAGATGGGTAGCCGCCCCCGCCAGCGACCCGTCCAGCAGGCGCGCAGCGCTTGTTAGATCGACCGATGTGCCGGTGGTGGCGGTGAAATTCGTCCAGCTGGTTCCGTTGTCGAGGGAATATTGCCAGATCCCGTTGGTGTTATCGACCGCAGTCACCGCAATCGCTTCGACCGGGCTGCCATCGACATCGGTCACGCTGCCATCGGACATGATGCTGGCAACGCTGTCACCTGTGTTATTGGCGTTGTTGCTGGCGTCGTCGTCGCCATCAGCGGAGGAGCCATCGTCATCGCCTGCGTCCTCGGCAATGGTGCTGAGCACGGGCGACGCCGCGGCGTCGAGCACCGGCGCGTCATTCACCGCCGAAATGGTGATACTGACCGTATCGGCGCTGCCATTTGTGGTGCCGTCGTTGGGGGTGACGGTCAGAACCGCAGTAGTGGTGTCATTGCTGGCGGTGGTGTAGCGAAGTGTTGACGTGTCGTTCAGATAGGTATTGAGATCAGCGGCCGACCCCTGCAACGTCATCGACCCGGTGCCGGAATTTGCCACGGTCACACCGGCGGTTGTTCCGTTGCCATCGGTGGTGGCGATGGTGCCGCGATCCACGGCCAGGGTCAGGGTTATGGTATCGCCGTCGGCGTCAGATATATTGTAGGCCGACAGGTCAATCGCCGTCGCAACATCCTCTGTCGCAGTGTCATCTGGCGGTGTCCCGCCCAGCAGCGGGGCGTTATTGGCTGAAACCACGGCCGTGTCGACGGTCATGGTCAGGACCGCGAATTCCTGGAAACTGGGTTCATTGGTGTAATCGACCGCAATGCGTCGCACCGATCCCCAGGCTGCATCCGCGTCCCAGTCGCCGCTGCCGATGCTGTATGACACCAGTGCATTGGAACCGGCCGCAGCCCAGGTCAGCGTATCTGAGACGATTTCTGTCCCGCTGCTGTCAAAGCCACGGATGGTGAAAGTCTGTGAGGTGATGCTCTGCGCCCGGCCGAGCACCCGAAACCCCTCGAAACTGAAATCGCCATCACCGGCCAGCTGAAATCCATTGCTGTCATCGTTGTAGAAGGCACCGTCCATTGCGCCGATGGTCCCGCCCTCGACAGCGCCCACCGCCAGGTTCTGCGCGCCGCGCATGTTCAGATTGGTGAAGGTGCTTGAACCCTCGCTGCCGTCACCAAAATCAAGCGTCAGCGTCAGCCCGGGGAAATCCGCGATCCCGTCGCTGCCATCGGCCCAGGCGTCCTTGTTGTTGCCGCCATTTGTATAGTTGCCGTAGTTCAATACAGTGGACAGAACTGCCGGATAGGCCGCCTGCGCCACTGCCGAAATCCCGATCGGGGTTGAGATCGCGCCGATCTGCATCTCCAGATCCCAGTCGCCGCCCAGCTCGGCAGCGCCGGTCAGTGTCCGCGATGCGGCAACATTCGCGCCGGTCGCCTCGGCCAGGGCAGCAACGAAGGCTTCGCCTTTGGCAGTTGCCGCCACCTCGCAGCCATAAAGCAGGATGTCACCACCGGGATGCAGCGCCCGGCGCAGGGCCTCCATCACCTCAGGGTACCGGGCGAGCGTGGCCTCGGTCACGGTTTCGTCACCGATTAGCAGCGCGCCGTCTTCGCCGTGGGACATGATATGCAGCGCCGACAGACCGCGCACTGCGCTGAGGGCCTCTGCGATCTGACGCAGGCCGGACCCGTTGCGGGTCAGGTAGATGACGGTTGCGTCATCCGGCAGATCGATATGCAGGGTCTGACAGTGGTCGACGGCGGAATCAAAAACGAAATACTGGGTATCAATCATCTGAGTGCTCTGAGATTAAAGCTTACAATCCAAAGGTATGATCAGTCGCCTTGCTCAACCTATAGGATATCTAGGTTAATCAATCGGTAATGGCCAAATTATGTGGCAAGCTTATTAAAGAGTTCTTGCATCCAATATGCCAATCGTGCGGGGCGATGACTTTTTTGCGATAGGGGACAGCGCTGGGTCCGACCCAAAGGATCACGAACCGGGGCGGCGCCGCAGTGCCGGGACGAGCCAGGCGCTGGTGGCTTCATGCCAGCTCTGCCGGGCAGCGGGCCGGAAGGTCAGCCGTTCAGCACCGAGGCGCTGCCTGCCAGCACCTCCTGAACCAGCGGATTTGGAAAACGGCGCCGCAGGGTGACCGCATAGAAGGTCTCGCGAATGCGGGGGTGCTCCTCGGCCTCCAGCAGCCGCCCCGAGGACAGCTCATCCTGCACCACGATCGGGGCCACCAGCGCCAGGCCGATATCCTCGCGGGCCAGCAGCCGCATCATCGCCATGTCGTCGACCTCGGCAGCCACCTGCGGCACCACCGACAGGCGACTGGCCATGGCATCAAAGGCGGTCCGCACCGTATTGTCGGTGGTCGGCAGCACAAAGGGATGGGTGGTCAGCAATTCGCGGATCGGCAGGCGTGGATCCAGCCGCGCCGGGGTGCCGACGATGCTCACCGCCTGATCCCCGATCTGATGGGTTTCATAGGGGGTCAGGCTGTCGTCGGGAGGTTCGCGGTTCATCAGAACCAGATCGAGGTTCAGCGTTGCCAGCCCCTCCAGCAACTCGGTTGGGCTGCCGGAGCGCAGGATCACCTCGACATCACTTCGCGCCAGCATGGGCCGCAGGAACCCGATCTGAAAGTTCCGCGACAGTGTGGCCAGCGCACCCACCCGCAGCGCCTGACGGCTGCGCTCGCTGCCTTCCAGCGTGGCGATCAGCTCCTGCCCGGTGGCAAAGATCGCATCGGCATGATCCAGCGCGATACGCCCCGCCTCGGTCAGATGCAGCTGCCGTCCGCGCCGGTCGAACAGCGGATGGCCCAGCCGCTCCTCCAGCTGTTTGATCTGCACAGAAAGCGCCGATTGCGACAGATTCAGCCGCTGCGCGGTGCGGGTCAGATTGCCGTCATGGGCGACGGCCCAGAAATAGCGCAGATGATGATAGTTCAGGGGCATTCATTCTTATTAATAGAACGATAAGGCCATAACAATGAATTTTTATTAATCAAAGATCCGCGCTACCTGTCTCGTTGACGCAGCGTCCCCTGCTGCATGTGAATACGGGAGCCTTTCATGTTCTATCTGTTTTTGCCGCTCTTGGCCCCGATGCTGCTGCTGGCCGTCGCACTGCGGGCGCGCCGGACACCGGGTCTGCGGCCGGGTCATCTGCCGCGTCTGGCGGAATATGCCGCGCTGGCGGCATTTGCCATCTCGGCGCTGTCTGCGGTGCTGCTGGGCCTGAACGGTCCGGGCAGCTCGCCCTTGCTTGGCCTTTTTGGAGTTGGGCTGTCGGTGCGGCTGGATGTGGTCAGCGCCGTGATGCTGTGTCTGGTCAGTTTCATCGGCTGGATCGTGCTGCGCTACAGCGCCACCTATATGGACGGCGAGGGCCGTCAGGGCGCCTTTACCGGCTGGATGAGCGCCACGCTGGCCGCGGTTTTGCTGCTGGTGATGTCGGGCAATCTGGTGCAGCTGCTTCTGGCCTGGACCGCCACCAGCCTGTGCCTGCATCAGCTGCTGCTGTTTTATCGCGAGCGCACAACGGCGCAGCGGGCCGCGCGGAAAAAGGCGCTGGTGGCCCGGGCCAGCGAAATGTCACTCGGCCTCGCTGTCGCGCTGCTGATTGCCGCCTATGGTACCAGCGATATCGCCAGCATTCTTGCCGCTGCCAGCCCCGATCTGCTGACCCTTGCCGCCGCCGGGCTGATCGCGCTGGCGGCGGTGCTCGCCTCGGCGCAGTTTCCGGCCCATGGCTGGCTGACCGAGGTCATGGAAGCGCCGACGCCGGTCTCCGCCCTGCTTCATGCAGGCGTCATCAATGCGGGCGGCTTCCTGCTGATCCGTTTTGCCGATGTGATGCTGGCCGCGCCTGCGGTGATGGCGGTGCTGGTGATGCTGGGCGGGTTTACCGCGCTGTTCGGCGGGCTGGTGATGCTGACGCAGCCGGCCGTGAAGACCTCGCTGGCCTGGTCCACCATCGCGCAGATGGCCTTTATGATCATGCAATGTGGTCTGGCGCTGTTCCCGCTGGCGCTGCTGCATATCGTGGCGCATTCGCTCTACAAGGCGCACGCCTTTCTCAGCGCTGGCGAGGCGGTGGCCAATGTCGCCGCGATCCGGCGCCCCGGTCCCGTCGCGGTGCCAAGCGCGCGTAATGTGATGCAGGCCTTTGGCATCGGCATCGTGATCTATGCGCTGGTTGGAGCGGTCTTTGGCTTTGACGGCAAATCGGTGCAGGCAATTGCGCTGGGGGTGATCCTGATCTTTGGCGTGGCCTATATTCTGGCGCAGGGGCTGGCCGATGCCGCCCCCGGTGCGCTGACCCGGCGCACGGTGATCTATGCGGCGGCCACCTCTGTCAGCTATTTCCTGCTGCAACTGGCGGCGCTGAAGCTGACCGCCGGCACCCTGCCTGCCACCCCTGCTCCCGGCCCGCTGGAATGGGCGCTGATCCTGCTGGCGCTGGTCAGCTTTGGCGCGGTGGCCGTGGCGCAGGCGACCTTCCCGCTCTGGGCGATGCACCCGGCGGCAGCGGGGCTGCGGGTCCATCTGTCCAACGGGCTTTATGCAAATGCGATTTTTGATCGGCTGCTGGGCGGCTGGTCAAAGCGGACCACATCCTGAAACCGGGAGATCGACCCATGTTGATGAAGCACGAAACCTACCCCGCCGCCCTGTTGGAGCTGGTCACCTGCGCCAATCGGGCCGCCCGCGCGATCCCGCCGCTGTTCCCGCTCACCTCCAGCGTTGCGGTGAACCCCTTCCTCGGTCAGAGCGAAGAGCCGCTGGCGGTGACCTCGGCGCGGCTGGCGCGGGTTGCGGGCACACGGGTGACCCCGGACCGCAGCCATTGGGCGGCGAAACGGGCCGCCGGAGACCTCACCGACAGCGATCTGCGGGCCGCATTGGCGCGGGTCGGCACCCGCTTCAGCGATGTGCAGATGGCCGATCTCCATGCGGCACTGGGCGCCACGGACACCAACGATGACCCAAGCGCGCTGCCGACGGTGGCGGAGCTGGCGCAGGAGCTGTCCGGCGTCGACTGGCCCGGCCTGATCGAGGAACGCATCGGCGCCTTTGCCGCCAGCCATTTCGATCAGGGGCAGGCGCTGTGGCAGCCGGACCGGACCGGCGGCACCTATGCGGCCTGGCGTCAGTTTGCCAGCCGCGATCTGACGCCGGAAATCCACGGGCTGCACGGGTTTGGCGGGTTTGTCGCCGCTACCAACCGGTCACATTGGCGCGCCATCGGACGGGCCTCCGAAACGCTGGGCGTCAGCTCTGCGGCCGCCGAGACCGGGTTTCACCGCTGGCTGATGACACTGCAAGGCTGGGCGCAATATGGCCGCTACCTGTCGTGGCAGGCCGAGCTGGAGGGCAAGAGCGACACCACCACGGTTGAGCTGTTGGCGATCCGCATGGTGTTTGACGAGGCGCTGTTCCACCAGTATCGCGACCAGATCGCGGCCCGCTGGCAGGAGGTCGTCGAAAGCCACGAAACCCCGATCACCCCAAGCCGCAATCAGGTGATCGACGCCATTCTGCAAGAGGCAGGCGAACGGGCGGCGCAGCGGCAACTGGCGGGCAGGCTGACCGTCGCGACCCCGGAGCCAGCGGCACAGGCAAAGGCCACCGACCGCCCCCTATTGCAGGCCGCCTTCTGTATTGATGTACGGTCCGAAGTGTTCCGCCGCGCGCTGGAAGCACAGGACAGCGGCGTGCAGACACTTGGGTTTGCGGGCTTCTTCGGGCTGGCCGCGGCGCATAATGCAGCGGGCTCCGACGTTACCGAAGGGCGCGGCCCGGTGCTGCTGAGCGCGGGCGTCCAGTCGCGGGCGGCGGAACCGGCGGAGCTTGACCTTGCCCGGCGCTATGCAGCGCGGGCGCGGCGCGCCTGGGGCCGGTTCAAACTGGCGGCGGTCTCCTCCTTTGCCTTTGTCGAGGCCACAGGCCCGGTCTATGCGGGCAAGCTGCTGCGCGATGCCTTTGGTGCCAGCAGTCGTCTGGCCACGGATCCGGCGCCGGTGCTTGATGCTTCGGTGGATCTGGACCACCGGGTTGCGATGGCCCGGACCATCCTGTCGGCGATGTCGCTGACCGGTGGCTTTGCCCCGGTTGTGATGCTGGCAGGCCATGGCGCGGATGTGACCAACAACCCCCATGCAAGTGCTCTGCACTGTGGCGCCTGCGGTGGCCATGCGGGTGACGTGAATGCCCGGTTGCTGGCCGGACTGCTGAATGACCGGGCGGTACGCGGCGGACTGCGCGAGGCAGGGATCAGCATCCCCGAGGACACCGTTTTCCTGCCCGCGCTGCATCACACCACCACCGATCAGGTCACGCTCTACGAACAGGATCTGCCCGCTGGTGCTGCCACCCGTTTTGCCCGCGAGCTGGCGAATATCCGTCGCTGGATCGAGGCCGCAGGCGCTCTGGCCCGCAGCGAACGGGCGGTACGGCTGCCCCGCGCAAGCGCTGGTGCAGACATCCTGCGCCGCTCCTCCGACTGGGCGGAACTGCGCCCGGAATGGGGGCTGGCCGGTTGCCGCGCCTTTATCGCCGCCCCGCGTCAGCGGACCGAGGGCCGGGCGCTTGACGGGCAATCCTTCCTGCACAGCTATGACTGGCGGGCGGATGAGGGCTTTGGCGTGCTGGAGCTGATCATGACCGCGCCGGTGGTGGTCGCAAGCTGGATCAGCCTGCAATACTACGGCTCCAGCGTGGCCCCCGCCCTGTTCGGTGGCGGCAACAAACTGTTGCACAACGTCGCCGGTGGCATCGGTGTGCTGGAAGGCAATGGCGGCGCGCTGAAACCCGGTCTGCCCTGGCAATCGGTGCATGATGGCGAGGCGCTGCAACATGACCCGCTGCGGCTGACCGTGGTGATCGAGGCGCCGCGCGATGCCATGACGCAGATCCTGAACCGCCACCCACAGGTGCGCGCCCTGTTCGACAATGGCTGGCTTCATCTGATGGCGATGGACGATCAGGGGCATCTGGTCTGGCGCTACGAGGGCGATCTTAACTGGTCACGCATGGAAGCCGACGAGAGCACGGCCAACTGCGCGGCGCTGGAGATTGCTGCCGAATAGGCGGATCACCCCAAGCCATGGAACACCGATCTGCGCCGCCCCGGCCAATATCCGGGCGGCGCAGATTGCATATCGCCGGGGGCGCCGCTGAG
Source organism: Phaeobacter sp. JH20_37 (assembly GCF_048056015.1). Taxonomy (NCBI): domain Bacteria; kingdom Pseudomonadati; phylum Pseudomonadota; class Alphaproteobacteria; order Rhodobacterales; family Roseobacteraceae; genus Phaeobacter; species Phaeobacter sp. JH20_37. The sequence continues at coordinate 12,334 of NZ_JAYMWW010000004.1, forward strand.
TTCAGATCAGTTCAGCGAGACCCAGAGCACCTGCGCGTCCTCTTCACTGGTCGAAACGCAGCAATGGCCCATGCCGCTGTCGTAATAGACGGTATCGCCGGCCTTCATCGGCAGCGGGCGGTAATGTTCGGTGTAAAGAACCAGTTCACCGCTGATCACGAACATGAACTCCTCGCCACTGTGGCGAATCCAGCTTTCGAACTCCGACACGTCACGCGCCTTGATGCGGCTGATATAGGGCAGCATCCGCTTGCTGGTCAGCTCGGTGCACACCAGTTCGTGGTCGTAGGTCTGGGTTTCCTGATGCTCTCCCGCGCCCTTGCGGGTGTAGTCGCGCCGCCCGGAGATATCGCTCTTGGCGGATTGCACAAACAGCTGCGGCGTCTGCAAATCCAGCGTCTGCATCAGGCGGCGGATGATCTCGAAACTGGGGCGGGTCTGGTTGTTCTCGATCTTCGACAGGGTGGAGCGGCCGATGTTCGCGGCCCGCGCCGCTTCCTCCAGCGTCAGCCCCTTCTCCTTGCGGGATTCGCGAATCATTTTCCCCAGCGCATCACCATCGGGAGCCTCGGCAAACTCCGTCGCGGGGGCGCCGTCTTCCGCGTTGATGGGTTCCATGGGCGTGCAATCTCCTGAGTTTCCCAATGTTTACCCTTCCCCCGGTGATAGGTCAAAGTTTCTATGTAAAAGCAATCGTTGCTTATCGTGGAAAAGTTTCTTAAAGGAAACACACGGGAGAGTTAGGGGCTTTTTTCCCCTGACAGACAATAGTGAGGGGCAGAGATGAGCCTTTATGATCGGATCGTTATCGGTGACGGCCCTGCGGGCTATGTCGCGGTGGACAAACGCTTTTCAACCTCGATGCCTGCTATCGCCAAGACCGGTCCCGAAGGTGCCTTTGTCGGCAAGCGTAAGGAGGCCGTAGGATGAACGTCCCCATGCCGCGGCTCCGCCACCCGGAAAAATCGAAAAAGGCCGATAGCGAGATCCCGCGCAAACCGAAGTGGATCCGCCGCAAGAAAATCGAGAGCGCGGAGTATTTCGAGACCCGCCGCCTGATGCGGGATCACAATCTGACCACCGTCTGCGAAGAGGCCGCCTGCCCCAATATCGGCGAATGCTGGTCCAAACGTCATGCCACCATGATGATCATGGGCGAGATCTGCACCCGCGGCTGTTCTTTCTGCAATGTCTCGACCGGTCGCCCCGATGCGCTGGACGCCTTTGAGCCCGGTCGGGTGGCACAGGCGGTGAAGAAACTGGCACTGCGCCATGTCGTGATCACCAGCGTTGATCGCGATGATCTGGAGGACGGCGGCGCGGCGCATATCGCCCAGACCATCCGCGCCGTGCGCCACCAGACCCCCGGCACCACGATTGAGGTGCTGACCCCGGATTTTCTGGGCAAGGGTGATGCCGCAAAGATCGTCTTTGACGCGGCCCCGGATGTGTTCAACCACAATCTGGAAACCGTCCCACATCTCTACCCCCGTGTCCGCCCCGGTGCGCGGTATTACAGCTCGCTGCGGCTGCTGGATGACGCCAAACGCGCCAATCCACAGGTTTTTACCAAATCCGGCCTGATGGTCGGCATGGGAGAAACCCTGGAAGACCTGCGTCAGGTGATGGATGATCTGCGCGCTGCGGACGTCGATTTCCTGACCGTGGGACAGTATCTTCAGCCCACCCCGAAACACCATCCGATTGATCGCTTCGTCACCCCGGAGGAGTTTGAGCAGATCGAACGCATGGCCCGAAGCAAAGGGTTCCTTGGTGTCTCGGCGACACCTCTGACCCGCTCTTCCTTTCACGCGGATGAGGATTTTGCGGCGCTCAAGGAAGCCCGCAACAGGCAGCTTGGCGACAGCCTTGCGGGGGGTGCCGGCTAACGGACCACCCCTCGGACCGGGATTGCCCCGCGACTGGTGGGTCGCGGCAGGAGGGGCAGGACCGGGAAATCGACTTGTCATCGGTCGCGAACCGCAGCAAAGGCCGGGACAGGCACTCATAGGCCAAGGACCACCACCCAAAGGGAGGAAAATTATGGAAGTTTTGAATTCGATTGTGGGCTATATCAACGGGATCGTCTGGGGACCGCTGATGCTGGTCCTCATTCTCGGCGTTGGCCTGTTCTTGCAGATCGGGCTGAAGCTGATGCCCATCCTGCGCATCGGCACCGGCTTTGCCCTGCTGTTCAAGGGCCGCGAGGCCGGAGATGGCGAGGGCCAGATCACCCCGTTTAACGCGCTGATGACCGCGCTGTCGGCCACCATCGGCACCGGCAATATCGCCGGCGTTGCCACCGCCGTGTTCCTCGGCGGCCCCGGCGCGCTGTTCTGGATGTGGATGACCGCACTGGTCGGCATGGCCACCAAATATTCCGAAGCCGTGCTGGCGGTAAAATACCGCGAACAGGACAGCCAGGGCAATTATGTCGGCGGCCCGATGTATTACATCAAGAACGGTCTTGGCGCGAACTGGGCCTGGCTCGGCTTTGCCTTTGCGCTGTTCGGGGCTATCGCCGCCTTCGGCATCGGCAATGGTGTCCAGGCCAATGGTGTGGCACAGGTGCTGGAAACCAACTTCGGCTTCAACCCCTCCATCACCGGTATCGTGCTGATGGCGCTGACCGGCGCCGTGATCCTTGGCGGCATCACCCGCATCGGTGCGGTGGCCGGGAAACTGGTTCCCTTCATGGCTGTCAGCTATGTCACCATCGGCCTGCTGGTTCTGATCATCAACGCCGATCAGCTGGGCCATGCCTTGGGTCTTGTCTTCACCTATGCGTTCACCCCCTCGGCCGCTGAAGGCGGCTTTGCCGGGGCCGCTGTCTGGGCCGCAATCCGCTTTGGTGTGGCCCGTGGCGTGTTCTCGAACGAAGCCGGTCTTGGCTCCGCCCCGATCGCCCATGCCGCAGCTGAAACCAAGGGTCCGGTAAATCAGGGCCTGATCGCCATGCTGGGCACCTTCATCGACACCATCATCGTCTGTTCCATCACCGGTCTGGCCATCATCGCCTCCGGCGCTTGGACCTCGGGCGAAAGCGGTGCAGCGCTGACCTCGCTGGCCTTTGAAACCTCCCTGCCCGGCTTTGGCGGCTATGTGATTGCCATCGCGCTGTCGATCTTTGCCTTTACCACCATTCTGGGCTGGTCCTACTATGGCGAGAAATGCGTCGGCTATCTTCTGGGTGCCAAGGTGCTGATCGGCTACCGTGTGCTGTGGATCGTCGCGATCTACTTCGGGGCCACGGCGGATCTGGGCTTCATCTGGCTGCTGGCGGATACGCTGAACGCGATGATGGCGATCCCGAACCTGATCGCCCTCGCCCTGCTGAGCCCGGTCGTCTTCAAGGTGACGAAAGAGTTCTTTGCCTCCAACGGGCAGACGGAAGAGCCGAGCAAAGGCGCGGCAGAATAATCAAGACCAACCGACATCGGGGCGCGGCAGGCGTCGCGCCCCGGCTTTTCAACCACATCAATTCAAGGGCAAGACGCTATGACCGACGCGCCGAAACGTACCCCGCTCTATGACCTGCATGTCGCCCTCGGCGGCAAGATGGTGGATTTTGCCGGCTGGGAAATGCCGGTCCAGTACCCCATGGGCATCATGGGAGAGCACAAGCAGTGCCGCGAAAAGGCTGCGCTGTTCGATGTCAGCCACATGGGCCAGGTGATCCTGCGCGGCGACAACGTCGGCGAAAAACTGGAAGCACTCTGCCCGCAGGCCTTTGCCACCCTCAAGGAAGGCAAGGCACGCTATGGCTTCTTCACCAATGACGATGGCGGCATCATGGACGACCTCATCGTCTCCAATGCCGGCGATCATTACTTCGTGGTGGTGAACGCCGCCCTGCGCCATCAGGATATCCCCCATATGAAGGCGCATCTCGACGGTGTCGAGGTGACCGAGATCTTCGACCGCGCGCTGGTCGCCGTTCAGGGCCCGGCAGCCGAAAATGTGGTGGGCGACCTTTGCCCCGCCGCCCGCGAGATGACGTTCATGGAAACCATCCTTGCCGATATCGACGGCGTGGAATGCCGCATTTCCCGCCTCGGGTACACCGGCGAAGACGGCTATGAGATTTCCATCCCCGAGGCTGACGCCGAACGCATCACCAGGCTGTTCCTGGCCCATGACGATTGCGAACCCGCCGGTCTGGGCGCGCGCGACTCCCTGCGTCTGGAGGCCGGTCTCTGCCTTTATGGCAATGACATCGACCAGTCGACCTCCCCGATCGAGGCCTCGCTGGCCTGGGCGATCCAGAAACGCCGCAAGGAAGAAGGCGGCTTCCCCGGTGCTGCCCGCATCCAGAAAGAGCTGGCCGAGGGGGCCGCGAAGAAACTGGTCGGCATCAAACCCTCCGGTCGCGCGCCCGCCCGTCAGCATGTTGAAATCCAATGCGCCGACGGCAATACCATCGGTGAAATCACCTCCGGCTGCTTTGGCCCCACCGTCGGCGGCCCGGTCGCCATGGGCTATGTCGCCGCGCCGCATGGCAAACCGGGCGAACAGGTCAAGCTGATCATCCGTGGCAAGCCCCATGATGCAGAAATCACCGCGCTGCCCTTCGTCACCCAGAACTACAAACGTTAAGCTCCAGGAGTACCCGAGATGACCACCTATTATTCCGAAGATCACGAATGGATCACCGTCGAGGGCGACACCGCCACGCTCGGCATCACCAAACATGCCGCCGAGCAGCTGGGTGAAGTTGTCTTCATCGAGCAGCAGGACAGCGGCGAGGAATTTGAAAAAGGCGGCGAGATCGGCGTCATTGAATCGGTGAAGGCCGCGTCGGAAATCTACGCCCCGCTCGATGGCGAGATCACCGCCATCAACGAGACTCTGGCCGACAACCCCGGCGCCCTGAACGAAGACCCCGAAGGCGCGGCCTGGATCTACAAGATCAAACTCTCCGACACCTCGCAGCTGGAGGATCTGATGGATCTGGACGGCTACAAGGCGCTGATCGGCTGATCCTGCGCGGCGGATCCGGCAACCGGCTCCGCCGCATCTTCTGGCTCTAAATATCCCCGCCGGAGGCTCCCGCAGCCTCGGCAGGCGACCCCTCGCAACAGGAGCGCTCCACATGGCCTTCAAACTGACTGATTACGAAGCTTATGATTTTGCCAATCGCCGCCACATCGGGCCCAGCCCGCGTGAAATGGCCGATATGCTCAAAACCATCGGTTTCAACACCCTCGATGAGCTGATCGACGCCACCGTGCCCCCCGCCATCCGCCAGAAAGAGGCGCTGGACTGGGGTCCGGCGATGACCGAACGCGATGCGCTGTTCCACATGCGAGAGATCGCGGGCAAGAACAAGGTGCTGACCTCGCTGATCGGTCAGGGCTACCACGGCACCACCACCCCGGCGCCGATCCTGCGCAACATCCTGGAAAACCCCGCCTGGTACACGGCTTACACGCCTTACCAGCCTGAGATTTCGCAGGGTCGCCTTGAGGCGCTGCTGAACTTCCAGACCATGGTCAGCGATCTGACCGGCCTGCCGGTGGCCAATGCCTCGTTGCTCGACGAAGCCACCGCCGCGGCCGAAGCCATGGCGATGGCCCATCGTGGGTCGCGCTCCAAGGCGAATAACGCGGCCTTCTTCGTGGACAAGAACTGCCACCCGCAGACCGTCGCCGTGATCCAGACCCGCGCCGAACCTCTGGGCATCGACGTTGTTGTCGCCGATCCCTCCGAACTGGAGGCCGCCGCCGTCTTTGGCGCGATCTTCCAGTATCCCGGCACCCATGGCCATGTCACCGATTTCAGCGACCAGATCGCCGCCCTGCATGACAACAAGGGCGTTGCGGTTGTCGCGGCGGATATCCTGTCGCTGGCGCTGCTGAAATCCCCCGGTGAAATGGGCGCCGATATCGCCATCGGCTCGACCCAGCGGTTCGGCGTTCCGATGGGCTACGGCGGCCCGCACGCGGCCTATATGGCGACCACCGACAAGCTGAAGCGCTCCATGCCCGGCCGGATCATCGGCGTCTCCGTCGATGCGCGCGGCAACAAGGCCTATCGCCTGTCGCTGCAAACCCGCGAACAGCACATCCGCCGCGAAAAAGCCAATTCCAACGTCTGTACCGCACAGGCGCTGCTGGCGGTGATCGCGTCGATGTATGCGGTCTACCACGGCCCCGATGGCATCAAGGCGATTGCGCAATCCGTGCACCGCAAGACCGCCCGCATGGCCGCTGGTCTGGAACAGGCCGGGTTCAAGGTCGAACCGGAAGTCTTCTTTGACACCATCACGGTTGAGGTGGGTCACCTGCAGAAAACCGTCATGGAAGCCGCTGTTCAGCGCGGCATCAACCTGCGCCGCGTCGGCGAAACCAAGGTCGGCATCTCGCTCGACGAACAGACCCGCGCCGAAACCATCGAGGCCGTCTGGGGTGCCTTTGGCATCGACCGCAAGGACGACAGCTCCAACAAGCAGTACCGCCTGCCCGAAGCCATGCTGCGCGAGAGCGCCTATCTCACCCACCCGATCTTCCACAAGAACCGGGCCGAGGCCGAGATCACCCGCTACATGCGCCGTCTGGCCGACCGCGATCTGGCGCTGGACCGTGCGATGATCCCGCTTGGCTCCTGCACCATGAAGCTGAACGCGACCATCGAGATGATCCCGGTCACCTGGCCGGAGTTCAGCAACCTGCACCCCTTCGTTCCCGAAGATCAGGCGCAGGGCTACCATGAGATGATCGCCGATCTGAACGACAAGCTCTGCCAGATCACCGGTTATGATGCGATCTCCCAGCAGCCGAACTCTGGCGCGCAGGGCGAATATGCAGGCCTTCTGACCATCCGCAACTACCACGCGGCAAACGGTCAGGGTCATCGCAACGTCTGCCTGATCCCGACCTCCGCCCATGGCACCAATCCGGCCACCGCGCAGATGGTTGGCTATCAGGTGGTTCCGATCAAGGCGGATGACAAAGGCAATATCGACGTCGCGGATTTCCGCGAAAAGGCCGAGAAGCACTCGGACCACCTCGCCGCCTGCATGATCACCTACCCGTCCACGCACGGCGTGTTTGAGACCACCGTGCAGGAGGTCTGCCAGATCACCCATGAGCACGGCGGTCAGGTCTATATCGACGGTGCAAATATGAACGCGATGGTCGGCCTGTCCCGTCCGGGTGACATTGGCGGCGACGTCAGCCACCTGAACCTGCACAAGACCTTCTGCATCCCGCATGGCGGTGGCGGCCCCGGCATGGGTCCGATCGGCGTCAAGGCGCATCTGACCGAACACCTGCCGGGTCACCCGGAATACGGCACCGCCGTGGGTCCTGTCTCGGCAGCGCCCTTCGGCTCGCCCTCGATCCTGCCGGTCAGCTGGGCCTATGTGCTGCTGATGGGGGGCGCTGGCCTCACGCAGGCGACGAAGGTTGCGATCCTCAACGCCAACTACATCGCGGCACGTCTGAAGGATGCCTATCCGATCCTCTACACCTCCGAATCCGGTCGTGTGGCGCATGAGTGCATTCTGGACACCCGTCCGCTGAATGACGAGGGCGGCGTGACCGTGGATGATGTGGCCAAGCGCCTGATCGACAGCGGTTTCCACGCGCCGACCATGTCCTGGCCGGTGGCGGGCACGCTGATGGTGGAGCCGACCGAATCCGAACCCAAGGACGAGCTGGACCGCTTCTGCGATGCCATGCTGTCCATCCGGTCGGAGGCGCAGGACATCATCGACGGCAAGATCGACGCCGAAAACAACCCGCTGAAGCACGCACCACACACCGTGCGCGATCTGGTCGGTGAGTGGGATCGCCCCTACAGCCGCGAACAGGCCTGCTTCCCTCCAGGCAACCTCGGTGTGGATAAATACTGGCCGGCGGTCAACCGCGTCGACAATGCCTATGGCGACCGCAACCTGATCTGCACCTGCCCTCCGATGGAGGATTACGCAGAGGCGGCGGAATAAATCCACGCCAAGACCCAAGGTGTCGCCGGTTCCCACCGGCGGCACCCCTATGCCGATCCATCCCGCTCACCGTATGCGAGGCAGACAGATGACACTTCATTCCCGGCCCCACGGCGATAGCGAGATTGCCCGCACCGGTGGCCGTGGCCTGCGTCACATTGATGTCGTCCTTCCCGACGGCGCGCCACGATCCCGCGCCCAGATCATCATCGACCTGTTCGACGCCGCAAACGATCTGCTGGACGGGGTGCAATACCGGGTGCGCGTCTGTGGTCTGGATATGCTCGCCAGCGGCCCGGTTGCCGGTCGCGCCCGCGCGCTCGTGGTGTTTCTGGGCGATATTCACAGCCGCTGGCAGCTGAATGCCAAGGAACGCGCCCGCGTCAATCAGGTGATGCGCCTGTCAGAGCGCAGCGCCTTTGTTGGCGGTGCGGTGTTCCTGCTGGATGCGCTGGCGCGCGGCGGCGATCACCATCTGGCGATCCACCCGAATTTCCTCGCCTCGGCCGGGGAATGCAGCCTGCGTCAGGATCAGGACGGCGCCGCCACTGCCGCCTCCGGCACCGTGCATTCGGCGATCTGCAGTTTTGCCACCCCGCATATGCTGCTGGATATCATCGCTGCCGACTGCGGGCGACTGGCCGCGAATGGTATGGCGCATTACCTCGGTCTTGATACCGGCAAACGCCCCAAGAAGAGCCGTATTGCGCTGAACCTAGAACAGAAATCCGCAGGCGACGGGCTGATCACCCAATGCCTCGCCGTGATGCAGGACCATATCGAAACGCCGCTGTCGGTGGCCGAACTGGCCGATATGCTGAATGTCTCCACCCGCTGCCTGCAACGGCGCTTTACCCGCCATTTTGAACGCTCGCCGCTCAGCGTTTACCGGTCCTTGCGGATCGAACGCGCCCATCAGCTCTTGACCCAGACCGATATACCGCTGCGTCAGGTCGCCGTCGCCACCGGCTTTGGCAGCTACCAGAGCCTCAGCCAGCACATCCGCGAAACCTATGGCCATGCGCCGGACGTGATCCGCCGCAGCGCCTTTCGCGGCCCGGCCCCGGACAGCCTGCGACAGAGCCGGATCCACCAGTCGCATAGCGCGCCGCTCTGATGCCGCTGCCGGGGTCCGGTCAGATCCGGTCCTTGATCCTATACCAGCCAAAGGCCAGCGGCAGTGACATCCGCCGCCAGCGGCCCAGCTCAAACCGGCGCAGCGGGCGCTGCATCAGATCGGGATGCGGCAGGCGGCTGCGCCCCAGCGCCTGATCGGCGATCAGCGCCCCGGCATAAGGCGCCATACAGACGCCGCTGCCATGATACCCGAGCGCGGCCCAGGCGTTATCCAGCCCCGGCACTGTCCCGGCAAAGGGCACGAGATTGCGGGTCATACAGATCAGCCCGGACCAGAAATACTCCGTCTCCACATGGCGCCAGGCCGGGAACATCCGGTCAAAATCCGCCCGCGCGCGGGCTTTGGTGGCGGCGATATTCTCCTCGCTCACCCGCACCGATCCGCGCAGCCCCAGCAACAGCCGACGATCCGGCAACAGGCGCAGATAATGCAAAAGCGTGCGGCTGTCGCAGACCATCTGCTCACTCCACCAGCCCTGGTCGGCAATCTCGGCCTCGCTCAGCGGGCGAGTCACCATGATATTGGACTGAACCGGCAGATAGCGGCCCGCGAATGCGCCCGGCAGATCGTCCGAAGAATAGCCATTGGTGGCAATCAGCAGCCGCCTGGCGCGGACCTGCCCGCCGGCGACCCGCAGCAGATAGCCGTCACCCTGCGTGTCAATCGCCTCGACGGCACGGTCCGAATACATCCGCACCCCCGCCGCCTCTGCCGCGCGGGTCAGGCCAAGCACGAATTTCATCGGGTTCAGCGCAAACCCCACAGGCAGATGGACCGCGCCATGGAACTCCGGGCTGTTCAGCCCCTGCGCCGCCATGTCTTCCTTTGGTACAAATTCATACGGCAGATCATAGCGGCGGGTGTACTCCTGCCCATAGGCATGGAGCTCCTCCAGACGGTCCGCGCGATGCGCCACATAGGTATAGCCCCGCGAATGGCGATCCACCTCCAGCGCGTACCGGTCCAGATACTGCTCCACCAGATCGACGGCCGCGCGTTCGGCATCAAAGAACCGGCGCGCATCCGGTTCGCCATAGCGGCGCAGAATGGCATCATCGTCCAGTTTGGCACTGCCCACCGAAACCAGCCCGCCATTGCGCCCCGAGGCCCCCCAGCCGGGCCGTTCGGCATCCAGCAACACCACATCGCCGCCGTTTTCGGCCAGGGTCAGCGCCGCCGACAGGCCGGTATAGCCGCCTCCGATTATGGCAAATTCCGCCGTCACCTCATCGCGCAGCGGCGCGTATCGTGGCGCCGGATCGGGCAGAAACCGGTTCCAGTACCGCGTCTGGATCGGGCGATCGGTATAGGCCAGAGGTTCGTAGATATGTTTCATTCGGGCGTGCCATCAGATGTCAGGTTCTGCGCAGAAGCTATCCGCAGCCCCCCCGGTGCCGTCAATCCCACGCGAACAGTCCGACCTCAGCCATGATAGCAGGCAATACGCCGCCCCTCGATCTCGCGCAGCGCCACCGGCGTCTGGTACAGCGCGCTGAGGGTGTCGCCCGTCGCAACCTCGGCAACCGGACCGGCAAAGGCGACGCGCCCCCCAGCCAGCGCCACCACATGATCGGCCCAGCTGATCGCATAGTTGAGGTCATGCAGCACGATCACGATGCTTTTGCCACGGGTATCGGCGAGACGACGCAGCTGCGCCATCAGGTTGCGCGCATGGTTCAGATCCAGATTGTTGAGCGGCTCATCCAGCAGCAGCCAGTCGGTGTCCTGCGCATAGGCCATCGCGATAAAGGCACGCTGACGCTGGCCGCCGGACAGCTCATCCAGAAACCGGTCGGTCAGATCGTCAAGCCCGAACTGCGCCAGCGCGGCGTCAATCGCGGTGTGATCCTGCGCCGTCAGCCGCCCCTGACTATGCGGCCAGCGCCCAAAGCCGACCAGATCGCGCACCCGCACCCGGCTGGCCACCTCCAGCTGCTGGCCAACCACCGCCATGCGCCGCGCCAGCTGATCCGGTCTGATCCCGCGCAGATCGCGACCCGACAGGGTGATCGCGCCGCCACTTGCAGGCATCTGCTGCGCAATCAGCTTCAGCAGGGTCGATTTCCCCGCCCCGTTCGGCCCGATCAGCGCGGTGATCTTCCCGGCAGGCAGGCTGGCATCAACCGCGTTCAGGATCGTCTTTCCGGCCAGTGTGAACGACAGGCCCGCCACGGTGATCATCTCAGTTTTCCTTTCAACAACAGCACGATGAACAGCAGCCCACCGCAGAATTCGATCACGATCGCAAGGCTGGACTGCAGGTCCAAAAGCCGCTCGAACAGAGTCTGCCCCGCCACCAGAACCAGCGCCGCAATCAGCGCCGAAGCAGGCAGCAGCAGTGCGTGGCGATGGCTTTGCATCAGGCTATGGGCAAGGCTGGTGACCAGCAGCCCGAGAAAGGCCAGCGGACCAACAAGGGCGGTAGAGACCGAAACCAGCGCCGCAATCACGCAGAGCAGCTGCAAATGCAGCCGGTCATACCGCACCCCCAGACTGCGGGCCTGATCGCGTCCCAAGGCCACGACATCCAGCAGCGCCGAGCGGCGCAGCAGCCACAGGGCAACCGGCAGGATCACCACCAGCGCCGCCAGCAGGGCGGTCCGGTCGATACTGCCGAACTGCGCAAACATGCGCCCCTGCACCACGGCAAAGGCAGACGGATCCATCAGCCGCTGCAAAAACCCGGCCAGCGTCCGCAGCAATACCGCAATCACCACGCCAACAAGGATCAGCAGCTGGATGTCCCCCCGGATCCGCCGCAGCAGGCTGGTAAACAACAGCAGCGCCGCCGTCATCATCACGGCGGTGTCCAGCGCAAACCCGGCAAATCCCGACAGCTGCACCATCCCCGCAAGGCCGAAAACCGCAACCAGCACCGATTGGGTCAGCAGAAACAACGCATCGAACCCCATGATCGAAGGCGTCAGGATCCGGTTCTGACTGAGCGTCTGGAACAGCACCGTGGCCAGCCCGACCGCAGCCCCGACGCAGAGCAGCCCGGCCAGCTTCGTCATGCGCAGCCCAAGGATGTAGCGCGACGGGACGCCCTCGGACCATGGCAGGCCCCAGCCGACAAAACCAACCGCCGCACCCATCAGCAGCCCCGCCAGCAGCAACAGGCGCCGGTCGATCCATGAGAAGGACAGGTCAGCCATGTGCGCCCCGGCGCAGCAGCATGATGAGGAACAGCGCCGCTCCGAACAACCCGAACACCGTGCCGGCCGGAATCTCGTAGGGCGCCCGCAGGACCCGCCCCAGCATGTCACAGATCAACAGCAGCCCGGCGCCGGTGGCCGCCACCACGGGCAGGCTTTCACGCAGATTGTCGCCCATGATCCGGGACACCAGATTGGGTACCACCAGCCCGACAAAGGGCAGCACGCCCACGGTGACAATCACCAGCGCCGACACCAGCGACACCACCACCACGCCAAAGCCCAGCACCTGCCGGTAGCGCAGACCGAGGCTCCGGCTGGCGACCTCTCCCAGACCGGCAATGGTGAATTGATCCGCCACCAGATAGGCCAGCACCGCAAGGACGCCCGCCAGCCACAACAGCTCGTAACGGCCTGACAGGACGCCGGAAAACTCGCCACTCATCCAGATCGCCAGATATTGCAGCAGATCGGCCTGAAACGCGACGAAGCTGGCGCAGGCCGCAAGGATGCCACCATAAACCAGCCCCACCAGCGGAACCAGCAGGGGCCGCTGCGGTGGAATGCGCCGGGCCAGCGCCAGAAAGACCAACGTCCCGAGCAGCGCTGCAACCGCCGCGCAGAGCATCTTGGCAAAGATCGGCCATGCCGGCGCCAGCAGGGTGGCCCCCAGCAGCCCCAGCATCGCCGCCTCATTGGTGCCGGTGGTGCCCGGCTCGACAAATCGGTTGCGCACCAGCAGCTGCATGATCACCCCGGCGACCGCCATCGTCGCTCCGGTCAGGATCACCGCCAGCGTGCGCGGTATGCGGCTGACCAGCAGCAGCTGCGCCGCCCGTGGGTCGTCAAACAGTGCCAGCGGCGAGACCTGAGTGACGCCAATCGCGCAGCTCAGCACCGCCAGACCCGCCAGCAGCAGCAGACACAGGCCCAGCCGCCCCGCCGGTGATCCGCCCGATACGCGGGCTGGCGCCGCGGTTTCAGCCATCGCGCGCAAACCCGGCCAGGATATCCTCCAGCGTCGCGGTCATCGACTGGATGCCACCGCCTGCGATGTAGATGTTGGCGGAGTTCAGATAGATGACCTGACCTTTTTTCCAGGCCTCGGTGCCGGTCACCAGCGGATTGTCCAGCGTCGCGGCGGCGGCCTGATTGTCCTGCCCGATGGCACTGGCCCGGTCCACGACGATCAGCCAGTCGGGATTCGCCTCAGCGATATATTCAAAGGAAATCGCCTCGCCATGGGGAGCGGCCTCCGCCGCCTCAGCCGCCGCCGCGGCAGGTTGCTCGACCACCGCTTCGGGCAGGTTCAGCGCGTTGTGAATCCAGCCAAAACGGGACTCGCGGCCATAGGTTGTCACCTTCGGACCATTGGTCATCACGATCAGCGCCCGACCCCGGTCGGCAACGGCGGCGCGGGTGCTCTCCAGCTTGGCCAGAAACGCCGCCTCAAGCGTGGCGGCCTGCGCGCTCCGGCCCATCAGCGCGCCATAGCTGCGCAGCCGTGACAGCACGATATCCACATGATCCGCGCCCCAGATCGTCATGTCCACGGTGGGCGCAATCTCCGACAGCGCATCGACCTGAGCGGAGGACCGTCCGCCCGCAATGATCAGATCCGGCCCCAGCAGGGCAATCGCCTCGAAATCCGGCTCAAACAGCGTCCCGACCGGGGTCGCCTGCGCCTGCTCGGCGTTCAGATAATCGACATACAGCCGCGATGGCAGCCCTGCCATCGGCACATCCAGTGCCGCCAGCGTATCCGCAGCTGCAACATCCAGCACCACGAGGGCCTGCGGCTGCGACGGCACAGCCTGCGCGCCTCGCGCGGTGTCAAGAAGGGGTGTCTCCGGCCTGTCGTCATTGGCGGCAGCAGCGCCGACCAATCCAAGCACCAGCGCAGCAGTCAGCTGCAATCGCGTCCAATTTGCCATGTTCAATCCCGTCAGATGGAGGAAGGCTGGCGATATGGCTGGCTCAAAATCGCCCGCTTGTTAGGCCGGGACCGGGCAAAAGTCCAGACGTCATTGCCTGCGCTGCCTGTCCACAGCACGCTGCGGGGGCCCGGTCATCAGCCAGACAGGCAGACAGGTAAGGCAAGATTTTTTGCCACCGCTGCTTGCAAGGTGCCGCAATGCTCACTATGAGACCCAAGGCCCCAGCGGGGGCAAAGCCAGGTTACCCCAAGCTATCAGCACATTATCACGCGGGTTAACATGGCACATCAAACAGCACAGAAATCCTCCCTCCTCATGACCGGGCTGCTGTGCAGCACGGCGCTCACTCTCTTTTCCGCAACAACAGGTTACGCGCAGGACGACACTGTCCTGTCGCTCGACCCCATCCTTGTGAAGCAGCGCGACAGCGATGGCGAAGCCGCTGACCGGGCGACGGCGGTCTATGTGGCGGATGCGGAAATCGAACGCGCCGCGATGGGCGATCTGAAAGACCTTTTTGCGGGAATCGCCTCGGTGTCGGTGGGCGGGGCAATCCCGGTGGCGCAGAAGATCTACGTCAACGGCATCGACATGCTGAAACTGGCGGTACAGGTCGACGGCGTGTCCCAGAACAACCGCGTGTTCCACCACGCCAGCGCCAATGCCTTTGACCCCGGCCTGATGAAATCCGTCCGGGTCGATCCCGGTGTGGCCCCGGCTGATGCAGGCCCCGGCGCCCTGGCCGGTCGGGTGGTGATGGAAACCATCGACGCCGAGGACATCCTGACCGACGGTCAGGCCATTGGCGGCAAAGCACGTCTCAGCTACGGCGAAAACGGCGATACCTTCGGCAGCTCTCTGACGCTGGCCGGGCAGGCAGACGGGTTCGAGATCCTGCTCTACGGCAAGCGCATGACCGGTGACGATTACACCGATGGCGCCGGCAACACGGTGGGCGGCACCCGCAGCGACCTGACCGCCGGCCTGTTGAAACTGGCCTATCAGACCGACGAAGGCCACCGGTTCGAGTTCTCGGGCCAGCAGATGCAGGACACCGCCCTGCGCAACCGCCGCGCCAATTTCGGCACAGCGTCCTTCAACCCGCTTGGCACGGTCTACGACACCAAACGCACGGTCTATTCGCTGCGCTACGAGGATGTGAACGGCGGCGGCAACTGGGATCCCTCGGCCACCATCGGATTTTCCGAGAATGAGATCGGCAGCATCGGCACCACAGAAACCAGCGTGGGTGTGACCCGGACCTATTCCGCGACCTTCCAGAACCGGTTCCACCTGTCAGAGAGCGATACCATCACCGCCGGGGTGGACTTCCAGGACCAGAAAAGCACCGCAAGCGGCGATTTCTGGGGCAGCAATCGCCCCTCGGAACAAAGCCGGACCGTCGGCGTCTTTGCCCAGGCCCGCCTGCAACCCAGCGACCGGCTGAAGGTCTCCGCCGGTCTGCGCTATGACTGGAACGATTTTACCGGCCAGGACTTCGGCCAGAGCGGCAGCCCCTATCAGCAGGACAGCTCCGGGCTGAGTGGCAACCTCTCTATCGTCTATAGCGTCAATGATGCGCTGTCCCTGCGGGCGGGCTATTCCAACGTCTTTGGCGGGATCGGGGTCGAGGACAACTTCCTGTTCTTCCGCGACTGGGATTATTCGGCGCTGAAACCGCGCCGTGCCAGCAATGTTGTCATCGGCGCCGACTGGCAGAGCGGCAACTGGACCCTTGGCGCAGAAGCTTTCCAGACCAGGATCGACGACACCCGTGACGTCGCAGGCCCGGTGGTCACCAGCTATGATTTCGAAAGCCGGGGCTACAATCTGGGCGCCACCTATGGCTGGGAGGGCGGCTTTGCCCGGCTGACCTTCAGCGACAGCGAAACCCGCGTCAACGGCGCGCCCGCCTCCGGCTACTACCTGCTGGATTCCGGGGCCCCGATCGGACAGGTGCTGGCGCTTGAGGTGCAGCAGGAACTGCCTCAATGGAACCTGGTTGTCGGCGGTCATATCGACGCGGCCTTTGACTATGATCCAAAGCTGAACGAGGTTGACCCCACAACCAAACTGGAAGGCTACGAGGTGCTGAACCTCTTTGCCGAATATCGCCCGGCCGCCTATGACAATGTCTCGATCCGCGCCGAGATCAACAACGTCTTTGACCGTCAATACGCCGACCGCGCCACCTATGGCGGCGATTATCCCGGCTTTGCAACGCTTAAGGAACCGGGCCGTTCGGTCTCCATCGTGGCCAATGTCTCCTTCTGAGCGGTGGGTCTGACCCCGCTCCGGCCCTCACCCTTCGGGCGCGCCAGACTGTGGCGCGCCCGCTTCGGCAATAACACACCTACGGCGATCAAAACCCTTTTGAAACATGTCCGTATTGCCTAAGACCAACGCATGAAATCATGCCAAGGCGGCTGGGGTCTCCTCACCGCTTAGCCGCCAGCATTCCGCCAGTTCTCCTGTAACATCGCCAGACCGCTTACCCCGCCGGGATCCCTCTTCGGTGGCGCTGTCTGGCATCGCTGCGGAAGCGCTGTAAGAGATGCACCCAATTCCATACCGCCCCATGCGGGCGGCGGGGCCGGTCAGATGATGGTTTATCAGACAGGCCTGTTCCCCGACCCGCTGTCGGTCCCACCGACCGATCCCCACCCGGATGCCGCCGCTGAGGTGGCGCTGGCGGCCAGCCTTCAGGCGCTGCTCAACGGCTTCCTGCGCGAATGCCCCGAGCTGCCCGGCGACCACAGGTCATCGGCCCCGGATCGCGCGCCCCGGATCGACATTGCGCTGGCGCATATCCCCGCCGTGCTGCGGCTTGGCCTGCGCTATACCTCCCGGACCGGCCCGCTGAAATTCGGCGCCGCGCAGCTGCGGTTTTGCGGCGAAACCTATTGGCAGCCGGCGCCACCGGTCCAGACCATCAGCCTGATCGCGCAAGAGTGTTTTCACCGCTCCGGCGCAACGGATCCCGCCAGACTGGCAGAGTTCCTGCGCGCCATTTTCAACAGCAACGCCGAGATCGAAGCCGCGCTGCGGCGCACCGCGCCGAGCCCCAGCCCGCACCAGTTCCGGCAGGCGGAACAATCGCTGGTCTTTGGTCACTGGCTGCATCCCACACCCAAAAGCCGCGACGGCCTGACCGACTGGCAGCAGCGGACCTATGCACCTGAATATGCAGGAGAGTTCCAGCTGCACCTATTTGCCGCCCGGACCGAGATTACCCGCCAGGACAGCGCCGCCGCGCCGCTGTCGCAGATCCTGCGCGATATTGGGGGCCTGACCGATGGCCTCTGCCTGCACCCGGGCGAGCAGCTGATCCCGGCCCATCCGCTTCAGGCGCAGGCGCTGCTGCTCGATCCCGCCGTTCAGGCCCTGCTGGCCAGCGGTCAGCTGCGCGATCTGGGGCATGCCGGACCGGCTTTCACCCCGACGTCGTCCCTGCGGACAGTCTTTGCCGCCGAGTGCCCCTGGATGCTCAAATTCTCGGTGCCGGTGCGGCTGACCAATTCGCTGCGCGTGACCCTTGCCAGTGAATTGCAGCAGGGGGTTGCGATGGCGCGGCTGCTGCGGCGCCTGAACATCGCAACCAGCCTGCCAAAGTTTCAGATCATCGACGATCCGGCCTATCTGACCCTGACCCTGCCGGAGCGCCGCGAAAGCGGTTTCGAGGTGATTTTCCGCAAGAACCCCTTTGCAGGTGAGGCGGGCGCCGGCATCTTCCCCCTCGCCGCACTTACGGCCGATCCGCGACCGGGGTGTGCCTCGCTGCTGGCCACGCAGATCGCCGATCTCGCCGCGCGCCAGCGCAGCACCCGCAGACAGGCGGCGACGCGCTGGTTCGGCGCCTATCTCGACTGTATGCTCACCCCGGTTCTGACGCTCTATGACCGGCACGGCATCGCCCTTGAGGCGCATCAGCAGAACGCCTTGCTGGATCTGTCCGAGGGGTTGCCCCGGCAGGGCTTCTACCGCGACAATCAGGGCTATTTCATCACCGATGATGCCTTTGCCCCGCTGCGCCAGATCGAGCCCAGCCTCGCCGATGTGCCCGCGCTGGTGTTCAGCCGCACCCATATCAACGCCCGCCTGACCTACTACCTTGTGGTCAACCAGATCTTTGCGGTGATCTGGCGCATGGGCTGCGACGGGCTGCTTAGCGAAGACGCGCTGCTGCAACAGCTGCGCGATGAGTTGCACCGCCTGCGGCCGCGCTTTACCGGACCCGCGCGCGCGCTGGTGGAGCAGCTGCTCTATGCGCCACGGCTGGCGACCAAGGCCAATCTGCTGACCCGCCTGCACGATCTGGATGAATTGCAGACCGACACTCAGGAAGGGCTGTTTGTCGATATCCCCAATCCGATTGCCGCCCCGCAACGCCAGACCAGAGAGGTTATGCAAGATGCCTGTCTATGACCTCGCGTGCCCATTGGGCAAAGCACAGCCCCACCCGCAAACCCGGCAGACCCGCGGCGCGCTGCGGGTGCTGCGCCAGCTATGCGAAGCGCTGCTGAGCGAAGGCTGCGCCCAAGACATCACCTGGCACGATCGCGGATTGCGCTGGCAGCTCGGCAACCGGTCTTTCCGCGCCAGCGGGCGCTGTGGCGCCTTTGGCCGTTATCGGCTGGATGCCGGCAGCATCGAGATGGCACAGGAGCACGGCTGGCAGCCCGCCGCGCTGGAGGACGTGCTCTCGGCGCTCACGGCTCCGGCGGCGGCACTGGCCGCGCTGCGCGTCGACCTTGACCGCACCGCCCATCTGGATGATCTCAACCACCGGCAGATTCCCCGCCCGCCCCGGCGGCACCAGCTGGGCATCGCCGATATGGAGCGCGCCATCCACGAAGGCCACCCCTACCACCCCTGTTACAAGGCGCGCAGCGGTTTTAGCGACCGCGATCATCTCCGCTACGGGCCTGAGGCAGGGCAGAGTTTTCGCCTGATCGGGCTGCTGTTGCACCCCGCGCTGGTCCAACAGCGCCTGCCCGATGCGGATTTCTGGCCCCGCGAGCTGGGACCGGCGGAATGGGAGCGCATCCGCAGCCTCGCCGCCATGCGCAGCGCCGAGGGCTTTGCCCTGCTGCCGGTCCACCCCTGGCAATGGGACCAGCTGGCACAGGATCCGCTGGTGCAGGCCTGGCACGCCGCAGGCCAGCTGATCCCCCTCGGCGAGATCGGCGACCGCTACAGGGCGACCCAATCGGTGCGCACGCTGATGAATGCCGACCAGCCGCAGCGCGCCCATGTCAAAACCGCAATGACCATGCGCAACACCTCGTCCCTGCGCACATTGATCCCCGAAACCGTCACCATCGCGCCGCTGATATCGGACTGGCTTGCCGCGGTGATCGCCAGTGACCCGCTGTTGCAGGATCGCTATCCGCTGACCCTGCTGCCGGAATATGCCGGCATCATCGCCGGGCGCGGCACCGCGCTGGAGGGGCATCTGGCCGCGATCTGGCGGCAAAGCCCGGCCTCGCTCGGTCTGGCGGACAATCAGATGATGCCGTTCAACGCGCTGGCCCTGACAGAAGAGGACGGCAAGCCGCTGATCGCCCCCTGGATTGCCGCCCACGGGCGCGACCGCTGGCTGGCGCAGCTGATTGAAACGGCGGTACTGCCGGTCTGGCACCTGATGGTGGCCCATGGCATCGGGCTGGAAGCCCATGGGCAGAACCTCATCCTTCAGCATGACAACGGCTGGCCGACCGGCCTCATTGCCCGCGATTTCCACGATGGTGTCGAATATGTCGACACCTTGCTGTCCCAGCCCGCGCTACGCCCCGATCTGGCGGCGATTGACCCCGCCTTTGCCAGCGCAGAGCCGGATCAGTTCCACGCGCTCTCCTGTGCTGACGGGCTGCGCGAATTGGTGATGGACACGCTCTTTGTCTTCAACCTCGCGGATCTGTCGGACCTCCTGCAACGCCATTTCGACCTGCCGGAGACCCGGTTCTGGCAGCGCCTGCGCGACCGGCTGGACCGCTACGCCGCCGATCACGGGCAGCAACAGCGCATGGCGGCCTTCGCTCCCTTTGCGCGCCAGATCCACGCCGAAAGCCTGATCACCCGCAAAATCGACCCCGACCGACGCGGCAGCTACCGCCATCTCATCGACAACCCTCTGGCCACTGCAAAGGACAGCTGACCCATGTTTGTGTTGAACGACACCCTTTCTGATCCAACCGCGCTGCACCCAAGACTGCAACAGGCGCTTGGCAATGATCTGCACCACCGCTACGCCCTGCGGATGCGCGACACCGGCCTCGGCCTCGCAACCCTGCTCTACCTGAAGGACCACAAGGCCGGCGTTTTCCCAATCCACGCCGATATCCCGGCGGAAGCCGCGAAACAGATGGCGACCAAGGCCGGATGCGACTGGTTTCTGGAGGATGATCTTGTCCCGCAACCGCTGCCCCGGCAGCCCGGTCAGACCGCCAGCGCGCGCCCCGGCGCAGGCGTTCTGGTGCAGATGAGCTCCGGCACCACCGGCGCGGCCAAGGTGATCACCCGCAGCTGGGACAGCATCGCAACCGAGATCCGCACCTATGCCGCCTTCTTTGACCGCGCGGCCGGGATGACGCCGGTGATCGCCTGCCCGGTGACCCATTCCTACGGGTTGATACCGGGGGTTCTGGTGGCGCTGCATCGTGGCCATGTGCCGGTGATCATTGATGCGGTGAACCCGAAATACATTCTGCGCCGCCTGCGCGAGCTGCCAGACCCGGTGCTTTATACCTCGCCTGCGATGCTGCACACGCTGGCGAGGCTCCTGCCCCCGGACGAGACACTGAACGCCGCCGTCACCTCCGGGACCGTGCTGCCCGATCCATGGTTCCACACCATTCGCGCCCGCACCCGGCATCTGTTCCAGCAATATGGCTGTTCCGAAGTGGGCTGTGTCGCCATCAATCAGGACCTGCGGGCGCCCTGCGATGTCGGCCGACCACTACCGCATCTCGACCTACAGGCAGGCGCGCCCGGCACGCCCGGCCCGGTCCGCGTGCAGCTGACGACAGGGGAACCGGCCACCACGGATGCCGCCACGACCAACTGGGTCGAAACCGGCGATCTGGGCTATCTCACCGCCGATGGCGGGCTGGTGTTTACCGCCCGTGCGGACGATATGATCAACGTGGCCGGGCTGAACGTCTATCCGCAGGACGTCGAACGCGCGGTGATGAGCCTGCCCGATGTGCAGGATGCCGTCGCCTTTCGCCTGCCCGACCCGCAGGCCGGTTCGCGGGTGGGGCTGCTGTTTGTCGCCCCGGATCTCAGCGAGGATCAGCTGCGCGCGCACTGCGCCGATCTGCTGGCCGACTACCAGAGACCAACCTTCCTGCGCCGCCTCCCCGCCCTGCCGCGTCAGGCCAATGGCAAGATCAGCCGCCGCGACATCGCCAACAGATACGCATCCGGCACCGATCACACAGCCGATCAGCAGGTGCCCGCATGACCTTCGACAGCGTGCTGCACGCAATGCAGCAGACCCTCGCCGGACCGCTGGCCAATCCGCATATGGCGCAGTTCCGCCCCGAGGCGGTGCTGAACGATGATCTGCATATCGACTCCGTGGTGCTGATCAACCTGCTGGTGCATCTGGAAACCGACCACGGCGTGGCCATCCCCGAGCGTGATTTCCGCAAGGAGGATTTCGTCACCGTCGCCGATCTGATCCATGTGCTTCTGCCCGGCCCGCCGACCTCTCCCAGCGCAGAACCCGAGACCGCGCCCGCCAATCAGGACCCGAGCGAGATCACCGTGCATTGCTTTGTCAGCTGTCTCTGTGCGGCGATCCGGCGGCATGAGGGGCTGGATTTCCGACCCTTCTATTTTGGCACCTGGGACAGCGATTTTGCCATCACTACCCATCAGCATCTGGCCTATCACAGCGCCGAGATGACACAGGATCACTATATCCGCTGGGTCGAACGACTGTATGGCATCCGCGTCAGCCAGTGGCACGATCCCGCCCTGTCGAAATCCGACAACCTGACCCGCTTTGAAAAGCTGCTCCACAACCCGGCCACCGACCGCCAGCTGGTTGTCATGCTCGACATGTTCCACCTGCCGGAGCGGGACACCAAATACAATCAGGACCCGTTTCCGCATTTCGTCATTGTCGAGCCGACCGCCGACCCCGAGGTCTGGCATATGAACGACCCGGATTATCGCTGGCGCGGAGATCTGCCGCGCGGCGCCATCCTCAATGCCATGGCACAGCCCAGCGTGGCGGGCGGCTATATCCTCGACAGCACACGCGTCCGCGCGCCCGAGCCTCAGGACCTCGTGGCCTATTTCGACGCGACCTTCCGCCCGGACGCCAACCAGCTGACGGACGCCCTGCGCGGCATTATCGCGCATCACTGCCGTCCCGACAGGCCTCTGGCACTGCCGGAGCTGGAGATCGCCCTGCGCGA
Organism: Phaeobacter sp. JH20_37; assembly: GCF_048056015.1. NCBI lineage: Bacteria > Pseudomonadati > Pseudomonadota > Alphaproteobacteria > Rhodobacterales > Roseobacteraceae > Phaeobacter > Phaeobacter sp. JH20_37. The sequence goes on from NZ_JAYMWW010000004.1 coordinate 34,941, forward strand.
ACTTCCGGTGCTGTCCCTGCGCAAGTACGCCTATGAACACGCCTTTGCCTTCTTCTGGCGCGCGCTGGACACCAGCTTTGCCGCGTTCGACGCCAATTGCGATCAGGTCGAGGCGCTCTGCGAAGGGTTCCGCAGCCTGCATTTCCTTGCCGCGAAAATCGCCCATACCAGAGACCGCACACTGGTGCCGGATCTGATCGCCGCGCTGGACGCATTGGACCGGCTGGAGTTTGCCATCAAGGAGGCACTTCACACCGAATTCCAGAGCTGGTGCCAGTCACAGATACCAGCGGCGCCCGCATCTGCCGCGGTGAGGACGGGGGAGCCGGCATGAAGATCTCGCTCTGCACGATTTCCTTTCGCCATCAGCTGATTGATCTGAAGGACATTGCCTTCTGGGCGCGGGATACCGGGTTTCAGGGGATTGAGCTTTGGGGCGTTCATGCCCGCAATCAGTCACCGCTGGCGATCCATAACGCCCAGTGGATGGCCGCGCAGGGGCTGTCGATCCCGATGATCAGCGACTACCTGCCCCTGCAGGACCATCAGGAGCTGACCCGTCGAACCCGCGCCCTCTGCGCGCTGGCGCAGGGCTGGGGCGCGGGCAAGATCCGCACCTTTGCCGGGATGCAGGCCAGCGCCACGGTCCCGGCGGCGGACCGCGACCAGACCACCCGCGCCCTGCGCCACGCCTGCGATATCGCCGCCGATCACGGGCTGCGCCTGCTGGTGGAGACCCATCCCGGCACGCTGGCCGATACGCTCGCCTCAACCGTGGCGCTGATCGACGCCACCAACCACGATGCGCTGGCCATCAATTTCGATGCGCTCCACGTCTGGGAAGGCGGGGATGATCCGGTTGCGGCACGCCGGACCCTGCTGCCCAGAATTGCGCATTACCACCTGAAGAACATCTCCGACCGCACCCGCCTGCCGGTCTTTGCCCCGGCGAATGTCTACAGCGCCGCCGGCTGTCGCGCGGGCATGGTGCCGCTGATGCAGGGCGCCTATGACTACCGCGCCCTGTTGCGCGAAATGCAGCGGGACGGCGATTGCGAGGCCTCGCTGGAATGGTTCGGGGACGCCGTGTTTCAGACGCTTGCGGGTGACATCGCCGAGATCCGGGCGCTTGCCGCCGATGATCTGACCCCGACCGGACAAAAAACGCGCTCGGTCGGCTGAGCCAGCGCGGCAGAGAACGGCACGGATCAATCCTCGCGCCGTTCTCTGCCTGCCGTCAGCAATCCACCGACACGCAGGGGCTGCCCACCTGCCGCGACCACAGCATCGCATAGGTGCCCCCCAGCGCCAGCAGCGCGGCATGGCTGCCATCTTCGGTGATGCGGCCCTGATCCATGACGACAATCCGGTCCATCTGCGCAATCGTGGACAGGCGATGCGCAATGGCGATCACCGTCTTGCCCTGCATCACATCCCGCAATGTCTCCTCGATCTCCGCCTCCACCGCGCTGTCCAGCGCCGAGGTTGCCTCGTCCAGGATCAGGATCGGCGCATTCTTCAGCACCACCCGCGCAATCGCAATCCGCTGCCGCTGCCCGCCGGACAGGGCCACTCCGCGCTCGCCCACATGGGCGTCATAGCCGGTCCGCCCGGCCTGATCGCGCAGCCCCAGAATGAAATCATGGGCACGGGCGCGTTTGGCGGCCATCACCATCTCCGCCTCGCTGGCGCCGGGATTGCCATATAGGATATTGGCCCGCACCGAGCGATGCACCAGCGCGGTTGTCTGCGTCACCACGCCAATCTGCGCGCGCAGGCTGTCCTGTGTCACGCTGTCGATCGGCTGGCCGTCGATCAGAATGCGCCCCCGGTCCGGGTCATCAAACCGCAACAGCAGCGACACCAGCGTCGACTTGCCCGCGCCGGACGGCCCGGCAATGCCGATCCGCTGCCCGGCCCCGATTGTCAGATCAAGCCCCGCCACACCCCCGCTGCCATCCTCCGATGCCTTGCCATAGCTGTGATGCAGCCCCTCCACGCGGATCTCCGCCCGCGTGACCTTCAGGGCCGGCGCCGCCGCTGCATCGACCACCGCATGTGGCGTTGCCAGCGACCGCAGCCCCTCGCGGATGATGCCCATGTTTTCAAACAGGCGGATCGTCACCCAGAGGATCCAGCCGCTCATGCCGTTCAGCCGGATGGTCAATGCCGCGACGGCGGCCACCTCTCCAACGCTGACCTGACCCACCGTCCACAGCCAGATCGCCGGAGCCACCACGATCAGGATCAACACGCCGTTGATGGCAATGCTGCCAAAGGCCAGCGTGGTCATCATCCGCATGAACCGCTGGTAACGCGTCCGCAGCCGCCGCAGCGCCGACAGCGCATAACCCAGCTCCTGCCCGCCCTGTGCAAACAGCTTGACGGTTTCGATATTGCCATAGGCATCGACAATCCGCCCCGTCGCCCCGGAGCGCGCATCGGACCATTTCTCCGCCGTCGCCGCGACACGGCGGGCGACATGGCGCACGTAGACGCCGTAAATCAGTACCCAGATCAGCAGCGGCACCGCCAGCCGCCCGTCGATCTGCGACAGCACCACCACCGCACCCAGCATATAGGTCACCGCGAACAGCACCGCCTCGAACATCATATGCACGCTGTCCTGCACCGCCGGTCCCATCTGCATCACCCGATTGCTGAGCCGCCCGGCGAAATCATGCTGAAAAAAGCCGACCGATTGCCCCAGCAGATGCTGATGCGCCTGCCAGCGGACCTGTTCCTGCAGGTTGGAGGACAGGGTCTGCTCCAGCAGCAGATGGTTCAGCCCGACCAGCGCCGGACGCAGCAGCAGCACACAGACCAGCGCGAGGATCATCTCACCGCCGTGATCGGCCCAGAACGCCGCAGCGCCACTCTCGGTCATCAGATCCACCAGCCGCCCGGCATAGAAGATCAGCCCGCTTTCCATCAGCGCGGTCAGCACGCCAGTGACCAGCATCAGCGGCAGCCATCTGCGATAGGGCGCCAGCTGCTGCCACAGATACGGCCAGAGACCGGCACGCGGCGCCGCCCTCTGCGAGGCCGCAAACGGATCGACAAGGTTTTCAAAAGCCCGGAACATAGCGCCCCTCTCAAGGATGAATTGAAATTCGCCTGAGATGTGGGTCGCCTGTCTTTCGCATCAGCAGGACAGCAGCGTGGCGGTCCGTGACCCGCTGCTTCCCGCGCCTGACGCGACATCTGCCTGCACCGTAGCCGGGCCGTTCTACTGCCGCCGGGTGGGTTTGTCAGCCGGATAATCCACCATGCGCCAAGTCCTGCAATCTGGCTTGCGCCCCATTTTGCGGCCCGCCGCGCACCATGGCTGGCAGCGGTGAATTCACCTTGCGCTGCGCCCCGGAATCTCTATCCTGCAAAGCTGACAGAAAAACTAAGGATTAAGCCAAATGATTACGGATACCGGCCATTTCGACACCCCCAACGCCTCCAAATACCTGCAACAGCTGTGCAAGCATTTTGCCCATAAGGTCGCCGTCACCCATGACGACAGCCGGGGCACCGTGGCTCTGGGCATGGGACCTGCAACGCTGACCGCCAGCGCCGACCGGCTCCTGGCCGAGGTCACCGCCCCCACTGCCGAAGAGCTGGATCACGCCCGCAAGATCATCGACAACCACCTGAAGCGCTTTGCCTTTCGCGAAGAATTTGAGGCGATGACCTGGGCCTCTGCAACGGCTCCTGCCTGACCGGAGGTCAGACACACAACCTGACCAGAGGTCAGACATATAAACCTGACCGGAGGTCAGAACCGGATCGCATAGGCGGTGGAGCGCCCGCCCGCGTCCATCCGCGTGACCACACCGGCCTCCTCCATCGCGCGCAGATCGCGGGTGGCGGTGGCCGGAGAAGTCTTGGTGATCTTGCGGTAGGATTTGGCGCTCAGCCCCACCGCCAGCCGCTCCGGCCCCTGCTCAAACAGCAGACGCAGCGCATGGCTCTGGCGATCATTCAACACCGGTCCGTAGCGCAGAAAGAACTGGTTGCGGCGCAGAATAAACCCCGCCTCATCGCGGGCCGAAGCCGCCGCCCGAGTCAGCGTGCGCAGAAACCAGAGCACGAATTCGGTGGCGTCAATCATGCCAGTCGCGCCCTCTTTGCGCCCTGCCTGCAGGGCGGCATAATAGGCTTTCTTGTCCCGCTCCACCTGTCGCGACAGCGAAAACGGCAACGCGCGGTTGCGGGCAAACACATGTTCGATCAGGGCGCGGCCAATGCGGCCATTGCCATCTGACAGCGGGTGAATGGATTCAAACCACAGATGCGCCAGCGCCGCCTTCACCGCAACTGGCATTCCCTGATCGGCATTCACCCAGTCGAGAAACTGCGCCATCTCCGCCTCCAGCCGATCCGGCGGCGGCGCCTTATAGAGCACATCCCCCGGACCCGCCGTCGCGGAGCGCACGATCTCCATCTCAAAGCGCCGCCAGCGGCCGAGGTCCTCCACCTCCATGCCGGTGAACAGCAACCGGTGCCAGGTCAGGATCTGCGCGCTGTCCAGCGGCTGATCGGCCCGGCGCGCCGCCAGCATCAGCTCCGCCACCGCATCCGAGCGCCGCGAGATCGCCGCCCTGTCGCGATGGCGCAGCGAAGCCACAACCGAGGCTTCGATCTCGCTGGCATCCAGTGCCACGCCTTCGATTCCAAAGGAGGCCATCGCCTCCTGCACGATCTGGCGCAGCAGCATCTCCTCGCGCTCCTGCGGGGTGAGCCCGTGGACAAGCCCCGTCACCTCGCCCACCGCCTCGGCAGCGCGGGCCAGTTCGGGTTCGATATGTGCCGGATCATAGCCAAAGCGCGGCCAGGATGGAGACTGCCAGATATGCGGCATGATGTGATAAGCGCCCTTAATCGGATCAAAATTTGGCTTATTATGATCTGAATAGCGGCGCTAATCAAGTCACCGCCCGCCCGCCCTCTGGCTGACGCGGGTCAAATGGCGCCGCCGACGACCGTGGCCTTACCCCCCGGCAAGCGATGCCACGGCCCCGGCAGCAGCGAGGATCGCTCAATTCGGCCTCACCCTGCGCCTCCCCCGGCCAATACGACATGCGGTAATGCGACGTTCGGCCAGGCCCATCAGGCTTTGCTGTCTTCGCCGCCCCGCATCGGCCTCACACCGGATCCGCGGCGGTCAAAAACACTCAGATGCCCCGCACTCACAACAGGCCACCAGCGCCGGACCACAGCCTTGCCCAACATATCCGAGGAGAGACATGGCCGTATCCCCGGCGCCTCGGCCACGCTAGCAATGCGGCACCGCAGGTGTTATCCCTTAACATTAGGGGGTATCGTCGTGGATTGGACTGATATCGACAGTCTGGAACGCTGCACCAGCATCGCCGAGCTTTGGGCGCAGAGCTTGCAGGTCTTTGCTGCGATGGGATTTGACTACGCCATCTACCTGACCGTGGACGGCGACCGCAGCCATCCACATATCCAGACCAACCTGCCCGATATCTACCAGCAGCTGCCCAGCCATCGGGATCCGTTTCTGGATCACTGCTGCAACAGCTACGAACCACAGTTCACCGGGGCGGAGTTTCTGGCCGATCACCCCTATCTGGCCGCTGCGGAAACCGCCTTCATCCGCGACGCCTCGGTCAAGAGCGGGTTTCGCGCCGGCATTGCCATCCCGGTTCGGCTGCAAGGTTCCGACCGGTTCGGCGGTTTCAACATCGGCACCAGTCTGACGCGGGCCGATTTTCTCGCCCATGTCGCGGGCAAGACCGACAGCCTGCGCTTTCTCTGCATGATCATCCATCGCCGCATGGAGGAGCTGCGACAGCCCACGGTGGCGGCCCCGGAACAGCCCCCCGCCGACGCCCCGGCAGAGGCCGCGTTCAACAGGTCCCTGATCGCCCCGCAATCGGAGGCGCTGACCCGGCTCAGCCCGCGCGAACGCGAGGTGCTCTATCTGTTCAGCCAGGGGCTGACAACCAAGGAATGCGCGGCAATCTGCAAGATTTCGCCCCATACGGTCTCGGAATACGCCCATTCAATCTACCGCAAACTGAACGTCCGCAACCGGGTCGAGGCGATCGGCGTGCTCGCCAGGATCCGGCCCTCCGCGAGGCCCGGCCCCTAGGGTCAAAAGCCGCCCCTGCCCCCTGTCCGGCGTTCTTCCCTGCTGGAAAGGACAGCCTGACCGCCTGCAGATCTGTCCATCAGCGCTGCCCGCTGCTAAAGGCCAGATAGGGAATTTCAGGATCGGGCGCGTGATGGTGGACGATAAATACCTGCTGGCATTGTCGGCCTTTCACCTCGGCATGGCGCTGTTCTGCACCAATCAGCTGCTGCTGCACCAACGCCATCAGCGCATCTATGTGCCGCTGGCGCTGTTCTTCATCACTCAATCCGTTACCGAAATGCTCGGCATCCTTGATCTGGTGGTCACCGATGACGCCTATGATTATCTTGTCGCGCGCTTCAACAGCCTGCATGTGCCCGCCGTATTTGCCCAGCCGCTGCTGCTCTGGCTCTACGTGCGCGGTCTCACCTCCGAGGATGACGGCCCCCCGGTCACACAAAGGTTCTGGCACGCGGTGCCCATCCTGCTGGCGATCAGCATGGTGGTGTTGTTCTGGACCATCCCGAAATCCCTGTTCGCCCAGAATGATTTGGAGTTCGCCGACCTCAGCCAGTATATTCAGGCGATCCTGATCTACTTCCAGCTGGTCGAAGTGCTGTTTTACTGCCAGGTCGCCATCTACCTGGTGCTGATCATGCGGATGCTGTCGCGATATCGCACGCGCCTGAAGGATCTGTTTGCCACCACCGAGGACCGCGAGCTGACCTGGGTCTGGTGGATCACCACCACGGTCTCCGCCTATCTCCTGCTCAGTGTCGCCGAGATTCTGGCCGACCTCTTTGGTCTTGAGCTGTTCATCCTGTTCAGCGAAGCCTCCGACCTGACCAATGGCCTGTCCAGCCTCGCCATCACCTGGGTGATCGGCGTCTGGGGCGTGCGCCAGCAGCCGGGGCTGATGCCGAAACCGCGCGGCGACACGCAGCCGCCCGCCGAGCGGGAACTGGCCACCGCAAAATACGAACGCTCCGCGCTCACCGACGATCACGCGGCCCGTATCGCGGCCAAGATCGAACGCGCCATGACCAAGGATATGCTCTACCGCGATCCCAACCTGTCGCTCTGGGATCTGGCCAAACATATCAGCGTCACCTCCAACTACGTCTCGCAGACGCTGAATATGACGCTTCAGTCGAATTTCTTTGATTACGTCAACAAATGGCGCATTCAGGATGCGGTGAAACAGCTGCATGACAGCGATGAGACCATTCTGGTGATCGCCCATGATGTCGGGTTCAATTCGCGTTCGTCCTTTTACAACGCCTTCAAGCGCGAGATGAACACCACCCCCTCTGCGCTGCGTGCCGCCCGCGGCAGCGCCGCCCCATCGACCTGACGCCGACGACGGGGCAGCAGCTGGCCGGTGGCCTGCCGCTGCCACTCTCAGCCACCGCTCTCAGCCACCCGTCGCCCGCTGACCCCGCCAGCTGCGGCCGCGCGCGCCCAGCACCAGCATCGCCGGGGTCACCAGCAGCGTCAGCAGCGTTGCCGCCACCAGCCCGCCCGCGATGGTTGTCGACAGCTCGGTCCACCACTGGCTGGACGGCGCGCCAAACACCATGCTGCCCGCAAGCAGATCCAGCTTCATCCCCAGGACCATCGGCATCAGCCCCAGCACCGTTGTCAGCGCCGTCAGCACCACCGGCCGCAGCCGCAGCGCCCCTGCGCGCAGCGCCGCCTCATGAGGCGACTGCCCCGCCTGCCGCTGCGCATTATAGGTGTCGATCAGCACGATATTGGTGTTGACCACGATGCCCGCCAGCGCAATCACCCCGATGCCGCCCATCACCACACCAAACGGCCGCCCCGCCAGCAGCAGCCCAAGGAGCACCCCGGCGATAGAAAAGACAATCGCCGACATCACCACCGCCGCCTGATAGAAACTGTTGAACTGCGCGATCAGGATCACCGCCATCAGCACAACCGCCGTCACAAAGGCAAGGATCAGGAACCGCATCGCCGCATCCTGCTCCTCTGCCTCGCCCCGGAACTGCCAGCTTACGCCGTCTGGCAGATCGGCCCGGTCCAGCGCCTGACGCAGCCGCGCGATCTGCGCATCGGCCAGCAGCCCCGGCGCCACATTGGCCGAGAGCGTCAGCACCCGCGACTGGTCCCGCCGCTCGATCGCGCCGGAGCGCGGCACCGGTGCAAAGCGGGTGAAATTGGCAATCGGCACCAGCCCCGCGCTGGTCGGAACCTGAAGCTGCCGCAAACGGTCAAAGCTGCGGTCCGCCGCCGGAAAACGCACCCGCACATCCACCGACTCCGCCACGTCATCGGGCCGGAATGTGGTCACGGTCACGCCATGGGTCAGCAATTGCACCGCCTGCCCCACAAGGTTGAGGTCCGCGCCATAGCGCGCGGCCTCGGCGCGGTCGATCTCGATGCGCCATTCCACCCCCGGCAGGGCGCGGCTGTCGGCAACATCGGTGAACCCGCCAATCCCGCCCATGATCTCGCGGATCCGGGCCACCGCCGCCTCGGCCGCGGAGGGGTCCCGGGCGGTGACATGTAGATCCAGCGGCTTGGCCGCGCTTGGCCCGTCATCCTCGGTTTCCACCCGCACCTCGACCCCCGGCAGATCCGCTACCTCGGCACGGATCCCGGCGCCAATCTCCGCTGCGGGCGGGCGCTGGTCCCAGGGATCCAGCTCCAGCTGAATGGTGCCGATAAGGTCCAGATCATCACCCCCGCCCAGCGAGGCCACCGCATAGACGCTGGCAATCCCATCGCGGCGCAGCAGCTGATCCTCCACCACCCGCACCAGCGCATCGCGTTCATGGATCGAAAAATTGTCCCGTGCACGCAGCTGAACCTGCATGAATTCAGGCTCTATCTTGGGGAAAAAGCTCAGCCCCGCGCCGAATGTCCCATATAGGCCAAAGGTCGCGATCAACAGCGCAAGACTCAGCAGAACGGTGGTGCCCGGAAACAGCAGTGCGCGCGCCAGCATCCGCGCATATAGCCCCGCCGTCCCACGGCCAAGGCGCGGATCACCATATTCCGCCGCATGCAACGCCCGTTTCGCCGCCGCCGTCTGCGGCGACCGCCGCGCGATCACGCCCCCCAGAACCGGGATGAACACCAGCGCCATCAGCAGCGATGCCGCCAGAGTCACGATGACGGTGATCGGCAGGAATTTCATGAACTCACCGGTGGTGCCGGTCCAGAACAGCAGCGGCACAAACACGCTCAGCGTGGTGGCGGTCGAGGAGATCAGCGGCCCCGCCATCCGCCCCGCCGCCGCGCGATAGGCCTGCGCCGGGGTCGCGCCCTCCTGCAAATGGCGATCCGCCAGTTCAGTGGTGACAATGGCGCCGTCCACCAGCATTCCGACCACCAGGATCAGCGAGAACAGCACGACGATGTTCATCGTGATCCCCATCGCCCAGAGCAGCGCCACACCAGCCAGGAACGCCCCCGGTATCGACAGGCCAACCAGCAGCGCCGCGCGCAGTCCCAGCGCATAGATCACCACCAGCATCACCAGCACGATGGCCGCCACCACATTGGCCTCCAGATCGCCCAGCATGGTCTCCACCTCGCGGCTCTCATCCAGCAGATAGTCGATCTTGACGCTCTGCGGCCACTCCTGCCGCGCCGCTGCAATCACCGCCTTTGCCGCAGCCACCGTCTCGATGATATTGGCGCCGCTGCGTTTGGTGATATCCAGCGTCAGCGCCGGCTGGCCGTTGATCCGGGCAAAGCTGCGCGGATCCTCGAACCGCCGCCGCACCACCGCGATATCGCCAAGGGTCACCACCGCACCGCCCTGCACCTTGACCGGCATCTGCATCAGATCCTGCGCCCCATCGACCAGCCCCGGCACCTTCAGCACAAACCGCCCGGCGGCACCGTCGATGGTCCCGGCGGCAATCATCGCATTGTTGCGGTTGATCTGTCCCACCAGCGCCTCGAAGGACAGCCCATAGGTGGCAAAGGCAACCGGGTCGATCAGCACCTCCAGCAGATCCGAACGACCGCCGCCGATATCGACCTCCAAAATGCCCGAAACCGCCTCCAGCCGTGCCTTCAGCTCGCGCGCCATCCGGTTCAGGCTGCGCTCCGGCACCGGCCCGGACAGCACCGTGGTCAGCACCGGAAACAGTGCCGTGTTGATCTCGATCACAACCGGTTCGGTGGCGGCCTCCGGCAGGTCCGGGCGGGCCTGATCCACCGCCACCCGCACCCGGTCCAGCGCCTCTGCCACATCAGCACCTGCCTCGAATTCCAGCGTCACGCTGGCATAGCCCTCATAGGCGTGACCCTTCATCTCCTTCAGATCCGCCAGCCCGCTCAGCGCGGTTTCCAGCGGCTTGACCAGCAGCCGCTCACTGTCACCCGGCGATATCCCCGACAGGCTGGTGCTGACATAGACAAAGGGGATCGGAATGTCGGGATTGCTCTCCTTGGGGATGCTGACATAGGCATAGGCCCCGGCGCAGAGCAGCGCCGCAAAGATCAGGATCACCGCGCGGCTGCGGGAAAAGATCACCGCCAATATGCCGTTCACGACGGATCCGCCGCGCCGTTGCCATCGCCGCCGGGCCGCACCCGTTCGCCTGCGCTGACAAACCCCTGTCCGACGGTGATCAGCCGCAGCTGATCCGGCAGGCCGCTGACCCAGACACCGGCGCCGTCGCGCGCTGACTGGACGATCTCCACCGGGGTAAAGACCACACGGTCGGTGTCATCGACAGATTTGACGCCCAGCCCCCCCGCCATATCCAGCGAGAGCAGCGCCGGTGACAGGAAATGCGCCTGGACCTGATCCAGCGGCACCTCGATCCGGGCGCTGACCCCGGCCGGGATCGCAGCGCTGCGCTCCGCCGGATTGGCCAGCGTCAGCTCGGCGGTGAAGCTGCGGGTCTCTGCCGCCGCACTCTGCCCCAGAAAACTCAGCCGCCCCTCGGCGCTGCGCCCGTCCAGAAACCGGACCTGCGCGATGGCCCCCTCGGTCAGGGAGCCGCGCTGGTGCTGGGGCACCTGAAACACCACCCGCAGCGGATCCAGCGCCACCACCCGCGCCACCTCGGCCCCCTCCTGCACATAGGCACCGGGGGTGAGGTCAAAGGCTTCGAGATGCCCGGCAAAGGGCGCGGTCAGCTGCGTTTCCGCCAGAGCCTGCCGGGCCGCGGCAAGATCCGCCTTGGCCACGGCCAGCGCCTCGCGCGCCTCGCTCAGCCGCTGATCGGTGGTCGATCCCCGCTGATGCAGCGCCGCCGCACGCGTGTACTCGTGTTCGGCCCGCAATTGCGAGGCCTCCGCCCGCGCCAGCGCCGCCTGCCGGGGACCGGCCTGCAAGGTGGCGAGGATCTGCCCCTGCGCAACCCGTGCGCCCTTCGCCACCGCAACGGTGGCCACATGGCCCGACATCTCCGCCCGCAGGGTGGCGTCCCGGTCAGCCCTGCTATGCCCCTCGGCGTGCAGCAGCCGCGTCACCGGCGCCGCCTGCGACAGCTGCACAGCGACAGAAACAGGCTCTGTTACAGGGGAATTCCCACCATCGGGCGGCGGCAGCGGGGCGGCGGACCAGAACAGCCCGACCAGCATCCAGACCACCAGCCCCAGATAGATCGCCGCCGCCAGCAGTGGCGGCCATGTCGCCCTGGCATCGCTGACAAACACCAGCTCAACCGGCGCCGCTGGAGCGGCCCCGGTAACGGCAGAGAGCGGCGGCACGGCGGCAGCGGGGCCGGTTGGCGGCGCGGTCTCCCGCCGCGCCTCCCCTGCCCTGCCCCGCAGTTTCGAGTGAAGCGGAGACGCCATGGATCAGAAGCTGTAGATCAGGCCAAGCCCGACCGAATAGCTGTCCTTGGTATTGGTCAGCGGGCTGTCGTGAACCTTCTTGTCGATCAGCTGATAATTCACCGTCCCCAGCACCGACAACGTGTCGCTGATCGGGTAGACCATGGTCATATCCACAAACGGCTCGGTGGTGGAGCCAACATCATAAGCGGCCCGCTGCGCGCTCGCCTCGCTGGCGGACACACCGTAAAGGAAGTTGTTCAGCTTGCCGTCGCGCATCCGCGCCCCGGCGCCAATATCGACACCCAGCTGGCCCATCTGGAACTCGGTCCCGAATTTGGCCTCCGCGTGATAGCCGTCATGCTCATTGGAGACATCCACCATCGCGCTGCCCGCCACATAGAACCCGTCAAAACGATAGGTCATGTCAAATCCCGCCTCGATCGGTGTGCTGCGCTTCAGTCCTGCAAACAGCGGCTTGTTCTCCGGGTAATCCGGCTTTTCGCCCGCACCCACGCGCACCGAAACCTGCAGGTCCTCGCTGTTCAGAATATGATAGGCGACCCCGTCCCAGCCCAGATGCAGCCGGTCGCTGTCATAGGACACAAACGGCAGGGCGGCGGCTTCGGTGCTTTCGCCCTTGTAAAGGTCGGAGGAGGCAAACGCCCCCAGCCCGAGGGTAAACTGGCCGTTGGAAAACAGCCCCTCGGCGGCGGCGCCAGATGCGCCCGCCAGACTACACGCGGTCACAAGAGCGGCGCTGCGATAAAAATTCATGGTCTTATCCTTTTTCAGATCGTGTTTTAGGTCTTGGGTATGGGTTTCGGGACGCCCCGGCGCGCCCTCGTCAGGGCGAGCGATGCTGGCCAGCTGCGGATCAGCGCAGCCGGTGGGTGATATCGGCATGGACCACGCAAGGCTCGGCTGAACCGATCTGCCGGACCATGCGCGGCGGAAAGCTGATCGTGGCCACTGCCTTCTGATCAATCAGCCCCTCCGAAATCACCCGTGTCTGCAACTCGGTCACGGTGGTGACCTTGCCGAACAGGGTGCGCTCGACCTCGGTCATCACCCCTTCCCAGCGGTTGGGGCTGGTGCGGGTCCAGTTGATATCTACCTCCCAGGCCGCATTGAGCTGATTCAGATCCAGTGGTTTGGAAAAATGCAGGGGCTTGGAATAAAGCACCTCATCCTTTGCATCGGACTCGATCTCGCGCCGCAGCGTCGCCGAACAGCCGCTGACCGACCGGAACTGCATCAGCGCCAGCCAATGCCCGTCGCGCGGCTGGATGTCATCGCTGCCGGTTCCGGCGCTGGTCGCAGGGGTGGCCCCGATGGCAAACCCCAGTGCGATGCAGAACACCACCGGCAGCAGCGGCACGGCGCGCCGATACCGCCGCAGCGCAGAGGTCAGATAACGGGACTGAAACGAAGGTCTGAGCATGGCGGGGTCTCTCTCTGGTCAGATATTCCGGTTGCGCAACAGCAGGGCTGTAGAGGGCAGGCCATCCGCCGCCTCGCCCTGACCCTAGCCAGAGCCGCGCAGCTCCGTCGTCCAACCGGGCCGGAAAGGACGCCAGACTGCCCGTCCCGGCAGGACAGGACGCCGGACAGCACGGTTTTGCCCCCGACCAGCGGGGGGTCCGGCGCGATGCCGCAGAATCAGGCTTGACGTGAAACCATAAGGTATCATATTAAAAGGATACCAAACGGTATCATATAGGGAGCAGATACCGCCATGTCACAGCAGACGCCGGACCAGCAGAACCACCAGCACCCGGAGCAACTGGCCTTTCGCGCCCTGGCGGATCCGACACGCCGCCAGATCCTCCGGCTGCTGGCGCAGGACAGCCTCACCATCGCCGAGGTTGCGGAGAATTTTCAGATGACCCGCGCCGCGGTGAAGAAACATCTCACCATTCTGGACGAGGGCAATCTGATCTCGGTCCAGACCGAGGGCCGCGCCCGGCTCAATCACCTCAACCCGGATGGGCTGCGGCAGGTGTTCGACTGGTTCGGCTTCTTTGATGCCTTCTGGGACGACCGCCTTGCGACGCTCAAATCCGAAATCGAAAAGGACATCCAATGACCGATACGATCCTGCGCAAATCCATCTATCTGCGGGCCACCCCGGCCCAGGTCTGGGCCTATCTGACAGAGCCGGAGAAACTGGCGATCTGGTTCCACAAACCCCAGACCCCGCTGGTCGAAGGCCCCTATGAGATGTTCGGCACCGAAAGCGGCAAGCGGCTGATGTGGGGCGAGGTGCTGCTGGCGGAGCCCTTCACCCGCCTTGACTACAGCTTTACCATCGCGCCGATGGGCGATGGCACCAGCACCGTCTCTTGGACGCTAGAGGAGGTGCCCGGCGGCACCAATCTGTCGCTGACCCACACCGGCCTGCCACAGGGGGTCGAGGCCTTTGACCTGTTGCTGGCGCTGGACAAGGGATGGGACGAACATCTGGGCCGGATGCGGGCCTCCGCCCACGACAGCTGAGCTGCGCGGCGGGCCGGACCTGCCGTTCGCACAGGCCAAAGGCTCAGTCGATAACGGTCACGCCGGGCAGGCTGCGGATCAGATCAATATCCGCGAAATAGCGCTCTGTCATCTCATCGACGAATCCCTGCGACCAGCCCGGCAGGTCAATTTCCTCTTCCACCGCATCTTCTGCGTGGAAATAGGACAGGAACAGCTCGCGCACCTGATTGCGCTGCTGTTCCGACAGCTTCGGACGCTCGGCCAGATAGGCCTCCAGCCGCCGGGTGCCTTCCTCCGTCATCGCCTGACGCAGAATATCCGTCTCACCGGTGAACCGGTAGCCCGCGCCCAACCCGGTGACATGTCCCAGCACCTGCGGCCAGACCACCGGCGTTTCCTCATTGCACCAGACGGTGATCGCGCAATCGGGATTTGCGGTCAGGATATCGCCGACCACCTCGGACCAGCGCAGCTCCATCAGGTCGGTATCCCCGGCAAACCCGTACCAATCCTTCTGCGACTGCGCGGCAAACCCGGCCGGCACCAGCGTCGCCGGATTGCGCAGACCCAGGAAAAACTCGCAGCGATGATCGGCAAACACCGCCCGCAGCGCGGCGGTATTGGCACCGGCATTGCGGTAAAGCCGCCCATCATTCAGCATCCAGGCCGGCACGCCCAGAATCGCCGACATCGACAGCACCACCCGCGCCGGATCCGCGTCGCGCAGAACCCCCTCGAGAAAGTCTTCGCACGCCTCGTCGCTGACCCCCTCCTTTGCGGCGCGGCCCTTCAGATCGGTCAGGTCTTTCAGATAGGTTCCCGGTCGGCGCACCAGTACGCCATCCTGCAACAGCCGCGCCGAATCCCGGCGCAGCGACCAGATCAGCTGATCCTCATCGGTGAACGGCGCCCCGATATGCAGCGCAACCGTCAGATCTCCTGCCCCGCCTCCAGATGTGGAGCCGGTCACGCCAGAGATGGTCTGCGGTTCTGTCATCGTCAAACTCCGCCTTGGTGTCGTCGCGCGCCGGGGGTCGCCGGATCACAACCCGCGGCCCATAACAGGCCGCCCCAGCCCCGATGTCACAATAAGGTTGCCCTTAAGACCATAATTAACGGGGTGTTTGTCTTTGTTTTGTCCCAATTTTGTCCTTAATGCAGCCGCCGCACGCAGGCCGGGCCGATCAGGTGTCAGCCCGTGTGTAGCCAGCCCGCGGAAGAAGAGTCAATGCAACCGCAGGGATTGGTCTGTAATGCCTTTGTTAGAGCCTGAATTTATGAACCCCAGGCGCGCAGCTGGCCAGGAACAGGTCTAGCCGACAAGCTGCTTCGGCGCGGCGCCACCCTTCGCGAGGGGGCGAGGAAAACTCACCTCAAAGACCGCACCACGAGGCTGGGCCGCCGAAACCTGCACGGTTCCGCCCCAGCTCTCCACGGTTTTCTTGATAAACGCCAGCCCCAGCCCGCTGCCTTCGGTCGAGGAGGACAGCCGGTGGAACGGGGCAAAGATCCGCTCGCGGTGTTCCTCCGGGATGCCCGGACCATCGTCGCGCACCGAGATCGTCACCGCATCGGGACCGGTTTTCGCGCTCAGCACCACATGGCCGCGTTCCCGGTCGTGATGCTGAAAGGCGTTGGCGATCAGGTTGCGCATCACCATGTCAAAGGCGATCGGATTGACCTGTAGTTCCGGCATCCCCGCTTCGATGATCACCTCGAAACCGGCGCGCGGTCCGGCCAGTTCCAGCACCTCATGCAGGCGCTGCGATGGCTCGATCACCTCCGCCTGATGGCTCTCGCTATGGGTGGTGGAATAGACCAGCAGATCCTGCACCAGCTGCATCATCCGCTGCGACAGGCGTTCCATTTCAACCCAGTTGGAGCGGACGCCGTCGGGCAGATCTATCCCGGCTTCCTGCATGTCCTCCGCCACAAAATCAATCAGGTTGAGCAGGCTGAACAAAGGCGCCTTCAGATCATGTGCCGCAATGGCGGAGAAGGTGCGCAGATCCTCGTTGACCACCTCCAGCGACCGGGCCTGCGCGGCAATCAGATCCTGCTGTTCCTGCAAGCGGGTCACATCCACCCGCAGGGAGGCAAAATGCCGGGGCCCCAGCTTGACATCACGGGCCTGAAACACCCGGCCATCCGTCGCGCGCACTGTCCGTGGCTCGGATCTTCCACGCTGCAGATCCTCAACAACCTGATCAACAAGGGATGCAATCTGCGCATCGGTGTAGGGGTTTTCGATGGTGCCATCCATATAGGATTTCACGATCATCTGCTGCATCGTCGCGCCCTTTTTCAGGGCCGCCACCATGCCGGGAAAGATCAGTTCAAACCCATGGTTCCAATGCACCGCCCGCAGGTTGTGATCATAGATCACGATGGCCGCAGCCACCTCATCCAGTGCCTCAACCAGCAGTTGGTCGCCAGCGCGATCCCTCAGCAACTGATTGGATTTGTTGCGATAATAATGGAACCAATAGCCCAGCGTCAGGATGACCGCCACCAGAACGGCACCGATCAGCAGGCCCCAGCGCACCAGAATATTGTCCCAGATCGTGCGCGACTGGCCAAACCATTTCTTGTCCAGATCGCGCAGCAAGTTGGCGTCAACACTTGCGGCGATGGCGGCGTCCAGCTCATCGCGCAGCGCCTCCTGCCCCGGCGCCACCAGGAACCCATAGGGGCTGCTGACCAGCGGCGGTGACAGCACCCGGACATGGTCGTCAACCTCAGCCATCCGCAGCCGCCGCAGGAAACTGTTGTGGCCTGACACCACCACATCAATCTCACCGGTCAGAAACGGCAGGATCTGGGTGTCCATCGAGGCAAATTCGACCATCTCGGTGAAGGGGATCTGGCGGGCACCGTCAACGGCGAAACTGCCGCTGACCACGCCTATATCCATTCCAGCGAGATCATCCAGCTCGTAGAGCTGATCGCTCTTGCGGACAAAGGCCCGCATCTCAAACGATCCAAGCGTGCGCGTGGCCAGCCCGGCGCTCAACCGCTCCGGCGTCAGCGCCAGAAGCGATGTCACATCCGCCCGGCCCAGACGCAGCTCATCCAGCATACCGGCCGGGTTTGTGTTGGGCTGAAACACGACCTCCCGCCCCGCCGCGCTGGCGATATGCCGCATCAGGTCGATCGACACGCCCTTTGGATATCCGTCAATATCGGTAAAGGAATAGGGCGGGTATTCCTCATAGGTCATCCGGATCGGTTCGGCCTGCCCCATGCTGGCCAGAGTCGGAACACCGACGAGAGCGAAGAACAGCAATACCGCCAGGCGCCGCATCGTGAATGTAAATAGTACCTGCAAGTGCCGTCCCGCTGTGCATACCCCTCAAGCCACCCATCTGGCCAAAAATGTCTGAACCTATCGTTAAAACGGGACGGTACCTACAGTTTTACCCATTAATCCCCGTAAAAAGCACCCCAGCCGCCGAGGTCGACAGCTGGGGCGAACAGAACAGACGGGTGAGCGGCCATTCCGGGCAGCCCTCAGTCCAGGGTATCCTCGATCAATGCCAGCAAAGCCTCCACCTGCGCGGGGTCAAGGCTGCGGCCCTTGAGGTCGATTCGCACCGCCGTCGGCGCCACCTCAGCCGACAGGTCCCCTCCCGATTGCAGCCGCCGCGCGGCCAGCCGGGTGACCTGCCGGGGGCGTCCGCCACGCGGCTTGGCCTCCGCCACCGGGTCCATATCCGACAGCGCGGTTTCCAGAAGCCGCCATTCCGCCCGCTCATCCGCCGGATCCGCCCCGGCCAGCGCGGCACGCAGGGCGCCCTGCCCGCCCGACCGCAGCGCCGCCGCCAGTTTCAGCCCGGCCTTCTCCGACAGCGCATTGGGATAGCGCAGCAGATCGCCCAGCCCCTCATGCACGGCGGCAAAGCTGCGCACCTTGGAGCGTTTCGCCTTTGACGCCGCCGCAAACAGCGCCTCAACCGCCGCCTCGACCGAGGCAAACACCCCCTGCCCCGCCACCAGCACCGCAATGCGCCCGCGTTCATAGGGCGTCAGATTGGCGCGCAGCTCGTTTTCCTCGATCATCGCCACATAGGCGCCCGCACTGTCCGCGCCCCGCCGCAGAAACGCGGGGATCTCGGCAAACCCGTCTTCGCTCCGGTTCAGCCGCGCATAGGCTTCCAGACGGCGAAAGCCCGACACCAGACCGTAGCCATCGTCCAGCGCGATCACCTCAACCGGGCTGCGCAGACCATGGGCGCGGATAGAACTGATCAGCTCGTCCAGCTCCTCCTCGTCGATCTGCATCCGGTCGCGGCGCAGATAGTCGCGGTCAATCTCTGCCAGCGGAATGCGCAGCACGGTTTCCCCGGCAGTCTCAGCCGCGCGCCAGCGTTCGGCGTCTGCCTTGTCGCGGGCCATCTCGACCCGATCCGCCACCGCCGCCATCCCGCGCAGCTGTGCCGCCTCGGCCGAGACCTTGGCAATCGGCGGCGCGCTGGCCGGGACGCCACCGGGCGCCGGGTCAAAGGGGTTGATGCCGGGTTTCGCGGCGAAACCCTCCTCGATGGCTTCGATTTCGGACGCGTCCGGGGCGCTCAGCCGTCTGCGTTTTGCCATGTTACTCCGCCTCTTCCATCTGGGTGTCACGCCACCAGCTGCCGATGAGCAGCTCCTTGAACTCCGCATAGGTCCGATCAAAGGTTTCGCGACCGCGTACATAGGTATCGCGGTTGAAGTCGCGATAGTCTGCTTCGTAGATACCATTCACCTGTTCTCCCGCCTGCCCAACAAGGGCGGTGACATCCTGACGGTAGGCGTTCATGAAATCTCCGAAATAGGCCTGGATCACATTCGCCATGTCCGTCTGCTGACTGGCGTCAAAGCGCGTGATCAGCGCCCTCACTACATCCCATTCAAATTTAATTTCCGGCAAACCCGCCGCGCGCTGTGCCATATTCTCGCCCTCCTCGATGGAGGCGAAGGTGGAATAAAGCATGTCGAAGAACCGACCCGTAGAGTCGAACTCCAGAAACGATGCCCCCAGCGGCACCAGCAGGATATCCGCCGCCGCCAGCGCGTTGATGGTCAGATAGCCAAGCGCCGGGGGGGTGTCGAGGAAGACGATATCGTAATCGTCCAGAATGCCCTCCTGCTCGAGGAAGTTGCTCAGCGCATCCCACAGCGGCCAGCTGCGCAGCCCCATGCGCCAGACCGGAATCTGGAATTCCGCCCAATACAGGTTCAGCTGCGCGCCGATCAGATCAATATTCGACCAATGGGTTTTCTGGATGACGTTTCGCGACGAAACCCGCAGCGCCTCGTTCAATGTCTCATCCAGCGGCAGTTCCGGCTCTCCGGCGGCGGCGCGCACGGCGTTTTCCGCAACCACGGATTTGGCGTAATCCTTGGCGATCAGCGGAAAGACGGTGGACCATTCGTCCTCAACCTTGCCGCCAAGGATTGAGGTCATCGACCCCTGGCTGTCCAGATCAATGACCAGCACCTTGTAGCCATCCAGCGCAGCCGACATCGCCAGATGCGCCGCCGTCGAGGTCTTGCCAACGCCGCCTTTGAAATTGGCAACCGCCGTCACCTTGGCCGGCACGCCCTTGGGCCGGTAGGGCAGATATTCCTTGGTCGAGATCCCTTCGGAGGCAAAATGCCGCCGCAGCGCCAGCACCTCCTCCAGAGTGAACCATTTGGAGCCGCCTTCACCCTCGCCCTGCGGCAGGTCGGGGTGGTTCTTCAACACCCGGCGCAGATGCTGTGGCGCGACCGGGATCAGATAGCGGGTGATCTCCCAGGTGGAGAATTTGCGCAGCCGTTTTTCGCCGTCGGGCGCATAACCGCGCCGGGCCAGATCCTCGCGCCCTTTGGTGCACATGGCGGCGGCCTTGGCGAACCGTGTGGTCTGGATCGGATCCGGCAGTTTGGCGGCGGCCTGTTTGGGATCCAGATTGAAATACGGGGGCAGGGGAGGCGATGTCATGTTGCGGCTCGATCTCGGTGCATGTGGATGCGTGTTATCGCGCGTGTTTTCTATTTGCGCTTATATGCCAGAGAATAGGGAACATCTTGCAGGCTGCCTAGGTCATATGGACCCGCAAGGGCAAATTTTGCAGGTGCTTCAATCCACCTCGGCCCGGTTTCGCCGCGAAACGTTCGGCTTTTCCTTGGAAAACTCAAAAATAGATGACAGCTAAACGTTTATATTTTTTAGAATCTTTAGAGTCTTTGGTTCCGGTTTAACATTCAATTACAGTCAGTTACCCCAGTTTGGGGACCCGCATCCGGTACAAGAGGCACCTG
Organism: Phaeobacter sp. JH20_37; assembly: GCF_048056015.1. NCBI lineage: Bacteria > Pseudomonadati > Pseudomonadota > Alphaproteobacteria > Rhodobacterales > Roseobacteraceae > Phaeobacter > Phaeobacter sp. JH20_37. The sequence goes on from NZ_JAYMWW010000004.1 coordinate 55,564, forward strand.
AACACGGGATGAAAGGCACCCGTATGCGGGATAACAGGCGCCTGAAAGCGGGGCAAAAGGCGCCGATTCTCAGGATGGCGCTGCACACCGGCAGTCCGGTGTCAGAGGTGCTGCCAGCCTGATGCTAGACCGAATGACAGCCACAAAACAGAGCCTGTTGCGCCATTTTTGACACTGATTGGCGGAAATTCCTGTTGCGCCCCCAGCGCGCGCTCTGGGCCTCTGCGGCGCAACGGCGGGTCGGATCATGCGATCATGGGGCATCGCCGCGATTCGCAACAGGGCGTCATTTGCCACGATTGATCCCGTGAACGGGTCCCTTTCGGCGTGGCGGTGGCCGCTGCCCGGAACCGGTGCCAAAGACAAATGTCGGCCGACCCAATAACAAAGGAACCCATGTGCGGTTGTCGCATAGGTTCCTTTTGTGGCAGGGTATGGCGCAATTGAGGCCCATGATGACAGGCAGTGATTCCATGGCAGAGCCCAGCTTTGACACAGAGCGGCTGACCGGCGCGTTGACCCGCGAAACGGTCAAGAAGAATGTCGCCGCGATCCATATCAGCGGCAAGCTGACGCTGTTGCAGCGCAAGCTGTCGAATGTGCTGCTGCTCAATGCCTATGACACGCTGACCTCGGCGCGCAGCCATACCATCGACGCGCGCACTCTGGCGATGATGGTGGGGTATAACTCCAACGATATCGACAGTCTGCGCGCCAGCCTGCGGGCGCTGGCCGAAACCGTTGCCGAATGGGACATGCTGGACGAACAGGGCCATCAGGAATGGGGCGTCTCATCGCTGCTCAGCTTTGCCAAGCTGAAGAATGGGATCTGCGAATATGCCTATTCGCCGGAGCTGGCCAAGAAACTGCACGACCCCAAGATTTTTGCCCTGATCAACGTCAAGATTCAGCGCAATTTCAGCTCCGGTCACGGGCTGGCGCTTTATGAAAACTGCTATCGTTTTGTGCGCACCGGATCGACTGGCTGGTGGGGGCTCGATATCTTTCGCAAGCTGATGGGGGTGGATGGCTCCGCCTATTACGAGAGTTTCAAACATCTCAACGCCAAGATCATCAAACCGGCGGTGGCCGAGGTCAATAAATCCTCCGACATCATCATCGAGCCGCAGACCCGCAAGAAAGGCCGCGCGGTCAGCGAAATCCGTTTCCTGATCCGTGAAAATCCGCAGATGGCGATGTTCCAGATCGACGACAGCGACGGGCTGCGCCAGCAACCGGTCTATAAGGCGCTGCGCGGGCAGGGCGTGTCAGACCGTCTGGCGCGGCAATGGATCACCGAACACGGGCCGGATTACGTTCAGCAGAAACTGGATTACGTGGCCGGGCAGGGGGCGGTGAAATCGCGGCTTGGCTATCTGCGGGCGGCGATTGACGGCGATTACAGCGCGACAGCAGAGGCCGGAACCCCGCCGCCGATCACAGCCGAGGAGGAGGCCCGCATCCGCGAGGCCCGTCTGGCACGCGAGGCGGAGGCCGCCGCAGAGGCCGCCGCCTTTGACGCCCGCGCCGCAGCCCGCCGGGACCGGGCGCGGCATCTGGAAACTGTCGAGGCGCTGGTTTCGCGGCGAAACCCGACCCAGCGTGACGCAGACAAACGGCTGTTCCTGTCGCGGCTGGAGAGCGATCTGGACCGCGAGCATTTCCGTCAGCACGGCTGGCGCTCGGCGCTCAATGCTGCGGCCATCATCGCCTTCTGGCGTGAGCTGGAGCCGGAGGCCTTCGACAGCTAGCGCGGTCCCGGCAGGGGGCGCGAGGGAACCAACAGCGGTCTGCCGCGTTGGTTCGGCATGGTCTATTTTCTATTCAACCCCTTTGCGCTGAGCCTGCTGCGGACGCTGCTGGCGGTCCTGCTGTCGGGTCTTGCCGCCCTGATCCTGCTGTCGATGCTGACCCAACCGGCCCGCGCGGGCGGAGCGCAGGCGCTGGATCCTGCACCGGTCGGATCTGTCGCGCCGTTTGCTCGACCCGCCGCACCGGGGTCGTGACCGCCCGCTGTCATTTTTCACCTGCCATGCCGCAGGCACCATCGTCAGGAACCCTCGCCATGTCCGCAGACCGCACCACCGATCATTCCGCCCGTGATTTCGCCTGGGCCGTGCCGATCATGCGGGCGGGCTACGCCGGGCGCGGGCTGGTCTACCTGCTGGTTGCGGGTCTGTCGCTCTGGTCGATCCTGAATGGCGGAGAGGCGGAGGGCACCGCCGAGACGATGCAGCGGTTTCGCAGCGGCTGGGGCATCGCGGTGCTGCTGGTGATCGCGCTGGCGATGCTGGCCTATGCCATCTGGAGGGCCGTGGACGGGATCTGGGATCTTGAAGATTATGGCAGCGACCTCAAAGGAGTGGTGGCAAGGGCCGGGATGATCATCACCGGTCTGGTGCATCTGGGGCTGGCCGCGCTTGCCATCATTGTTGCGGTTGGGGTCAGCCGGGGCGGTGGCGACACTGGCGTCGTACAGCAGCTGTTTGCCTCTCCGATGGGTCAGCTGGCGGCGGGGATCATCGGGGTGATCACCATCGCCGTCGGCTTCTACTATCTGCACAAGGCCTGGACGCAGGGCTACCTTGACCATCTACAGGGCAACCCGGTCACCCGCCATCTGAACATGGCGCTGCGCATCGGGCTGGCCGGGCAGGGGGTTGCAGTGGGCATCATCGGCCTGCTGATCGTACAGGCCGCCACCTATTCCTCCCGCAGCGAGGCGGGTGGTCTGGGGTCGGCCTTTGACTGGCTGCAATCCAAAGCCTATGGCCAGGCGCTGGTGATTGCCCTCTGCCTTGGTCTTCTGGGGTTTGGCCTGTTCTGCTTTGTCAACGCGCGCTACCGGATCGTGCCACGGGCCGATGCCTCCGGCACGCCATCGCTGCGGCAATTGCTGAACGGCTAAGGCCGTTCCCTGACCAAGCGATCGAGCGACCGCGCCACACCGGCGCGTGCCTCTCGGCGCAGGGGCGGAGCCGGGAGGTCAGGCCAGCACGCGGATATAGCCCGCCAGCCCGGTTTTCTGATGTTCGATCACATGGCAGTGAAACGCCCAGTCGCCGGGATTGTCGGCCACCAGTGCCACCTCGATGATTTCATCCTTCAGCAGCAGCGCGGTATCGGTCCAGTTGGACGGCAGGCTGCGCCGGTTCGACCGCAGCGGGCGGAACACCAGACCGTGCAGGTGGATCGGATGGGCGTTGGGGCTTTCATTGCGCAGCCGCAGGATCACGCTTTCGCCGCGGTTGAGCACCAGCAGCGGGGCGGCGCCGGGGGTGTCGGGAGCGGCAGCGTCACCGGGCCAGGGTTTGCGGTTGATCGACCAGAAGCTATAGCCCAGCGAGCCGCAATAACCGTTCTCCTGCGCGCCGCCTTCGGGCGTCCAGCCAAAAACCAGATCCTCGGTGCGCGCCTTGGTCAGATCCGGCTCAGGCACGTCATTGGCGGGCAGCGGCGGCAGCTCGGCCAGATCGCGGCCAAGGCTGGGACCGGTGGCGCGGATCCGGGCCAGACGGCGGGGTCCGCCGGGAAAGTCGGTCATCACATCGACATAGGCGCCTTCGATGCGGGGCATCTGCACCGCGATATCCAGACGTTGGCCGGGTGACAGCAGGGCAGGGGCCGTATCGGTGGGCCAGTCGATGGCCTCGCGCAGTGGGTGACCATCGGCGGCAATCACCTGACCGGAGGCACCCAGCACAAAGGGTTTGTAGATCCGCGTGGTATCGGTGGCCGCAAGCCGCAGCCGCGCCAGCCCGCCGGTGGGGGCCTCATAGGTCGGGTCGCTGTCCCAATTGGCGGTTATGATGGTGCCAAAGGTGCCCGCCCGCGCCGCCCCGCGCGCAGTCCACAGCTTCAGCCATTCGCCATTGGGGCGCAGTCGGAAATCGCGCAGGTTCAGGGCAATATCGGCGTCAAATCCGGGGTCTTCGGCCTCGTCGACCACCAGCACGCCGGTCAGCCCCATGGCCATCTGGTTCATTGTCATGCAATGCGGGTGATACCAATAGGTGCCGGCATCCATCGGGGTGAAGTGGTAGTCGAAACTCTCCCCCTCGCCGATGGGAAATTGCGTCAGATAGGGCACCCCGTCCATGGCATTGTCCAGCCGGATGCCGTGCCAGTGCATTGCCGTGTAATCGGGCAGGGTATTGGTGACCCGCGCGGCAAAGGGCTGACCCTGTTTGAGGCGGATGACCGGCGGCGGCCCGTCAGGGCGGGTCGAGATCAGGTCATCAGTGGGCTGATCGGCGATGGTATAGCGGGCGCGCTGGATGTGGATCGGCAGAGGCACCGCCGTGGGTTGGGCGCTGGCCCGCGCCATGGCCGGGGTGGTGAGCTGTGCGCCCGCCAGCCCCAGTGGCGCCAGCATCCCGGCGGCCCCTGTCAATTGCAGCGCGCGGCGGCGGCTCAGGCGGGGCGAAGGTCTGTCTGCGGTCATGGTTCTACCGGTTGCGGGAGAGGCTGCGGGCAGGCTAGCGGGTTTGGCTGGCGGGTGTAAGATCCGGCGACAGGGCTGCGGCGGAATTACCCGCCCTCTATGTGCCGGTCAGCGAGCCGCGGGCCTGCCGCAGGACGGTGCCGATCTTGCGGAACAGATCGGCGCGCACGCTGGTTGGCCGCCAGCCGAGGGTCACCCGGCGCGGGCAGGCATCGGCAAGCGGCGTCATCACCACATCCTGTCCCGCCGCAACCCCGGCATCGACCGCGAGATCGGGCAGCAAGGTGATCCCCAGCCCCTCGCTCACCATGGAGATCAGGGTGGAGAGCGAGGTGGCGGCAAAACTGTCGTCGCGCTGGATATCGCGATCGGGAAAGGCGCTGAGCGCGTGATGATGCAGACAATGGCCCTGTTCGAGCAACAGCAGCTGTCGCCCGTCCAGATCGGCCCCGCGAAGGGCGGTGTCGGCCCCGGCGCTGAGGTCAGAGGCGGGCGGCGGCGCGGCAAGGTGATAGCCGTCGTCGAACAGATGCAGGGTTTCCAGCCCGGAGGCGGCATAGGGTTCGGCATAGATCACCAGATCCAGCCGCCCACTGTGGACGCCTTCCAGCAGCTGGCCGGTCAGTTCCTCGCGCAGGTAGAGTTGCAGATCGGGAAAGCTGGATTTCAGCGCAGGCATGGCGCGGGGGATTAGGAAGGGACCGATGGTGGGGATTGCGCCCATTCGCAGGGTGCCGCCCTCGGGTCTGGCCTGCGCGGCGGCAAGCTCCTCGATCTCGCGGCTGTCCTGCAACAGCTTGCGGGCGCGTTCGGCAATCTGGGCGCCGACCGGGGTGAGGATGACCGAGCGTTTGGTGCGCTCTGCCAGGGTGACCCCGAGCCGCTCTTCCAGCTCCCGCAGGCCGACGCTGAGCGTCGGCTGGCTGACAAAGCATCTGGCGGCGGCGCGGGAAAAGTTCAGCTCATCCGCAACCGCCACAAGGAAGCGCAGCTGTCGCAGGGTGAGGCTGGTGTTATAGGGGGCGTCTATCATCTTGCGGTTTTTAATCCGGTTTTGCGAAGGCAGGCAAGCTGTGCCGATCAGGTTCTCGCCCCGACTCAGGTGGCATGTGCTAGGGTGGGCGACAGCAGGGGACGGGGAATTTCTGATAGCTATTTCCTATATAAGAAATCCTGATTTATCATTTCTTATAATCACGATCCACTGCTAGCCTTTGCCCGGAGAGGCCCGGTCCCGGCGTATTGTCAGGGAGGAATGCCGGTGCGTCATGACCCAAGACCCAGGAGAGACAACATGCAGCAAGGTGACGGAAACACAGGCGGAAAATGCCCGGTTCTGCACGGAAGCAACACCAACACCAGCGCCGGTGTGGCAGATTGGTGGCCCAATGCGCTGAACCTCGACATCCTGCACCAGCACGACCGCAAGACCGACCCGATGCCCGAGGGGTTCGACTACCGCGAGGCGGTGAAATCCCTGGATGTTGAGGCGCTGAAGGCGGATCTGACGGCGCTGATGACCGACAGCCAGAGCTGGTGGCCCGCCGATTGGGGCACCTATGCGGGTCTGATGGTGCGGATGGCCTGGCATTCGGCCGGCACCTACCGCGCGGCGGATGGCCGGGGTGGGGCGACCACCGGCAACCAGCGCTTTGCACCGCTGAACTCCTGGCCGGACAACGTCAATCTGGACAAGGCGCGCCGTCTGCTGTGGCCGATCAAACAGAAATACGGCAACAGCCTGTCCTGGGCCGATCTGATCGCATTGGCGGGCAATATTGCTTATGAGTCCGTTGGCTTGCCGACCTATGGTTTCTCCTTTGGCCGCGAGGATATCTGGTCGCCGGAGAAAGACGTCTACTGGGGCGCGGAAAAGGAATGGCTGGCCGCAGGGCGCTATGAGGATGGCGCGGATCGTGACTCGCTTGCCAATCCGCTGGCGGCCGTGCAGATGGGCCTGATCTATGTGAACCCGGAAGGTGTCGGCGGCGAACCGGATCCGCTGCGCACGGCGCAGGATGTGCGGATCACCTTTGAACGCATGGCGATGAACGATGAGGAAACCGTGGCGCTGACCGCAGGGGGCCATACCATCGGCAAGGCGCATGGCAATGGCCGCGCCGATGCGATTGGCAATGATCCCGAAGGCGGCAGCCTGATCGAACAGGGTCTGGGCTGGAGCAACAGCAACGGCACCGGCCATGGGCGCGACACCATGTCCAGCGGCATCGAAGGCGCCTGGACCACCAATCCGACCAAATGGGACAACGGCTATTTCTACCTGCTGTTCACCTACGACTGGGAGCTGAAGAAAAGCCCGGCAGGCGCCTGGCAGTGGGAGCCTGTCAACATCAAGGAAGAGGACAAGCCGGTGGATGTGGAGGATCCCTCGATCCGTCACAACCCGATCATGACCGATGCGGATATGGCGATGATCAAGGACCCGGAATACCGCAAGATCTCCGAACGGTTCTACAAGGACCCGGCCTATTTCGCGGATGTCTTTGCCCGCGCCTGGTTCAAGCTGCTGCACCGCGATATGGGGCCGCGCAACCGGTATATCGGCCCGGAGGCCCCGCAGGAGGATCTGATCTGGCAGGACAATGTGCCCGCTGGCAGCACCGGCTATGACGTGGCCGCAACCAGGCAGCTGCTGCGCGATTGCGGCCTGTCGCAGGCCGATATGATCGCCACCGCCTGGGACAGCGCGCGGACCTTCCGTGGATCTGACCTGCGCGGCGGGGCCAATGGCGCCCGGATCCGTCTGGCGCCGCAGAAGGACTGGGTCGGCAATGAGCCGGAGCGTCTGGGTCGCGTGCTGGAAACCTATGAAGGGATTGCCGAAAAGAGCGGCGCGAGCCTTGCCGATGTGATCGTTCTGGGGGGAGCTGTGGCGATTGAGGCCGCCGCCGAGGCTGCCGGTTTCGCCACCGAGGTGCCCTTTGCCCCCGGTCGTGGCGATGCCAGCGCCGAGCAGACCGATGTTGCCTCTTTTGCGGTGCTGGAGCCGGTTCACGATGCTTTCCGCAACTGGCTGAAGGGCGATTTCGCCGCCTCGGCGGTGGAGATGATGCTGGATCGGGCCCATCTGATGGGGCTGACCGCCAAGGAAATGACGGTTCTGATCGGCGGCCTGCGGGTGCTGGGTGTCAACCATGGCGGCCGCAAGCATGGGGTCTTTACCGACCGCGAAGGCGCGCTGAGCACCGATTTCTTTGTCAATCTGCTGGACATGGGCAATGTCTGGCGCGCGGCGGGCGATGAGGTCTATGAGGTCGCGGATCGCCAGAGCGGCGATGTGAAATGGACCGCCACCAATGTGGATCTGGTGTTCGGCTCCAATTCCATCCTGCGCGCCTATGCCGAGGTCTATGCCCAGGATGACAACCGCGAGAAATTCGTTAGGGATTTCGTCGCAGCCTGGACCAAGGTGATGAACGCCGACCGGTTCGATCTGCACTGACCCCATCCGATTTCACGGATGATGATCCAGACGACCCCGTCCGGCAGCTGATGCCGGGCGGGTTTTTCATGGCTCAGGTCGAGGTGGAGCCGGCAGCGCCGCCTTCGGTTGCCAGCAGCGGTGCAAGCACCGGGGCAGGGGCCTCGATCAGATCGCTGAGACGGTATTTCATCAGCACCTCGGCAAAGGCCTGCGCTGCCTCGCAGAGCACCCCTTTGAGGCGGCAGTTGCCGACCAGCAGGCAGCTGCTGCAATCGACGATCTCCATCGGTTCGCCCATCGCCTGCACCACATCGCCGAGGCGAATCTCTGCCGGATCCATGTCCATCTGCACCCCACCCGACCGGCCCCGAATGCTGCGGATATAGCCGTGGCGGACCAGTTCGCTGATGATCTTCATCACGGAACTAACCGGCAGCTGGTGCATGCGGCTCAATGTCTCAATCTCGAACATCTGCTCGGGCCGACTGCCCAGCAAAATAAGGAGCCTCAGCGCGTAGTCGGTTTTCAGATTCAGCTTCATTGCGGGCTCCGGGTGGCGGCATCTGCGGTGTTTAATATTCATTTCGGTTGAATGTTTGTATAGCGGAAATATACATTCAGATGAAATGAATGTTTTACCACGGCCACCCGGATATCCCGGTTCCGGCCAAAGCAGAGAAGGACCAGACCCATGGCACAGCCCCTGTCAGAGCAGACCAAGGCGATTGTGACCGCAACCGTTCCCGCGCTGGAGGCCCATGGTGGCGCCATCGTTGCGCAGATGTATGAGCGCCTGTTGGCGGATGCGGAAATCCGCGCCCTGTTCAACCAGTCACATCAGCAGAACGGGTCCAGCCAGCACGCGGCGCTGGCCAATGCGATCCTGGGCTACGCCCGCAATATCGACAATCTGGGCGCGCTGAGCGGCGTGGTGGAGCGGATCGTCAACAAACATGTCAGCCTGCAGATCAAGCCCGCGCATTACGCCCATGTGGCGACCGCGCTGCTGGGGGCGATCGAGGCGGTGCTGGGCGATGCGGCAACGCCGGAGGTGCTGGACGCCTGGGGGGCCGCCTATTGGTTCCTTGCCGATCTGCTGATCGCGGCGGAAAGCAGGATGTATGAGGAGATTGCCGCAGCGGAGGGCGGCTGGGAGGGCTGGCGCGATTTTGCCATCACCGGGATTCTGCGCGAGAGCGCTTCGGTCAAATCCTTTGTCCTGCGGCCGGTGGATGGCGGTGCGGTGCTGCGGCACAAGCCGGGGCAATATCTGTCCTTTGATTTCGATAGCCCCGAGACCGGCAAGGCGCGGCGAAACTATTCGATCTCCTGCGCGCCGAACGGGGAATACTACCGGATTTCGGTCAAGCAGGAGCCGGGTGGCGTGATCAGCGGCTGGCTGCATGAGGTCGCGGCGGAGGGCACCATCCTGCGCGTGGCGGCCCCGGCGGGGGATTTCTATCTGAAGGATCAGGCGGAGGCGGAGGTGGTGCTGCTGTCGGCCGGTGTCGGGCTGACGCCGATGGTTGCCATGCTGGAGAGCCTGGCCGCGAATGATCGCAGCGCCACCTATCTGCACGCGGCGGTCGATGGCGACAATCTGGCGATGGAGGGGCTGAGCAAATCACTGGCGAAACGCAGTGTGATCTTCCTCGAAACGCCGAGCGAGGCTGACCGCGCCGCCGCGCGTTATGATGTGGAAGGGCGGATTACCCCGGACTGGCTGGCGGCGAATACCAATACCGCCGTTTCGGACTATTACATCTGTGGGCCAAAGGGATTCATGGCGATGGCCATTGCGGGTCTGCGGGCGGCGAATGTCGATATGGAGCGGATCCATTATGAGTTCTTTGGTCCGGCGGAAGATCTGGGTGTCGCCTGACACCTGACGCCCGACATCTGAGGGCTTGACCGGACCCGTGCCGGGATATGGCCGCGACGTTGAGCTGTCGCGGCCATATTGCGTGATGCCTGTCGCGTGATGGCTCTGTTAATGGGCGAGGAAGATCGGCAGCTCTGTCTGCTGGAGCATCGTGCGCGTGGTGCCGCCGAACATCGCCTGACGCATACGAGAGTGGCCATAGGCCCCCATCACCACCAGATCGGCGCCGATTTCGCGCACCCGCGACTGGATGCTGGTGCCGATTTCCTGCCCGTTGCTGGCAAATTGCGACAGGGTGACGGCGCAGCCATGGTGGCTGAGCCAGGCGGCGATATCGGTGCCGGGATCCTCGCCATCGCGGCCATGGGACAGATCGGAGTCGATGCAGCCGATGATCACCTCGCTGGCCTTGCGCAGATAGGGCAGGGCGGCATGGGCGGCGCGCGCCGCTGACAGGCTGCTGTCCCAGGCGAGGAAAATGCGGTCGCGGTGGGCAAAGGGGCTGCCGTTCAGCATCAGCGGCACCGGGGACTGGAACAGGATGCCATAGGTGGCTTCGCGGAACACGGGATCCGGGTCGGTCAGATCGTCGGCGATCTGGGCAATGTCGCAGGTCAGCGCCCGCCGTGCGGCGACCAGACCGATATCATTGCCCGACCAGACCGCGAACTGCACGTCGCCGGGGCAGTTGCTGCGGGCCAGCAGCGTCTCGATGTCGTCGACACGTTTCTTGGCGGCGGCCTTGTTCTGCCGCAGGCGTTCCAACGGACCGTCCGAGGCAACCAGGGCGGCGTAACCGGAGTGGCCAAAGGCGAAACTGGGCGGACCGGGCAGCGCCTCCAGCAACAGGCAGGCGAGATGCGCCTCCTGTTCGGCGGCGGCCTCGGCGGCGGCGGTGATGGTCTCGTCGCGGGTGTCTTTGCTGAGGATGAAGAGGGATGTTCTGCGTTGCATGGCGTGCCTCCTGACGGGATGCGGCGGGCGGATCTGCCCGCGGCTGACGTCATTAGATCATCTGTGACAGCGGCCGCCATGATCCTGATCAAGCCTCGGCCGGTTGTCGCGACCGGGAGCAAGGAGGCACTGCACGGGCGCGCGACCTGCCGGGGCTGACAGGCGATTTTGCAGCTGCGGCATCACGTCCTCTTGCCGCAGTATACGATGGGATGCCGTCATGGGTTTGGACGGCGCGGCCATGTATTTCCAAAGAAATCACGGCAGGACAAAGGCGGAAAATCGCTCACCTTAACGTTGTGTAAGTTTCATAAAACTGCCGCTTGACGGATACAAAACATACTGTAAGTTGCGTTCAAACACGTAAAAGGCGAAGAAAATTCTGCGCCGAAACCTGTTGAAACTTTGTCGAAGGTCCCGTCGTGTCATGAATATCATTCTCTTTGCGCCGCCAAAAATCCTTTTACAGCATAGTGTTACCGATTGGGTTGAGGCGATTGGGCCAGCCAGCATCATCCTGACCTGCGCCAGTGCCAAAGCGGCGTTGATGGACAGCTTTCCCGAGGGGCTGGATATCCGCTTCTTTCAGAATTTCAATGATAACGCGGAGGTGGAGCTGGCGGCGATCGAGATCGCGCGCGGCCTTGCGGATCCGGTCTGTGTCGCGCTGGCGGAGATTGACGTGCTGCGCGCCGCGCGGGTGAATGACTACCTCGGCGTGTCGACGGATGCTGCGGTGCAGCTGGACACCTATCGCGACAAATACGCGATGAAGACCCGCGCGCGGGAGGCAGGGCTGCCGGTCAGCGACATGGCGGTGGTGCGCAATGCGATGGATATCCGCCGATTTATCGACAGCTGGGGGTATCCGGTTGTTCTGAAGCCCCGCGACGGGCGCGGATCAAACGGGGTCTGCGTGATCCGCGGGGCCGACGATCTGGCGGGATGGCTGGCGCGGCAGGACAGTACGACGTTTTACAACACGATGATCGAGCGGTTTGTCGCCGGGGATCATTATATCGTCAACGGGCTCTATGTGGATGGGCGCCCGATTGTGATTTCGCCGGTGCGGGTGCTGACCTCGGCGCTGGATTTCCTCGGCGGGCGTTCACATGATCTGCATATGCTGGAGCCGACGACGCCGCTGCGCGATCGGCTGGTGGCCTATTCCCGCCATCTGGTCGAAGAGGTGATGCCCTCGCCGCCGACGCTGTTGTTCCATCTTGAGGTCTTTGTCAGCCCGGATGGCACCATTGTCCTGGGCGAGATCGCCTCGCGGCTGGGCGGGGTGTTCTTCAACCAGGAAATGACCGAGGCCTGGGGGTTGGATCCGCGCATGACCTATCTGCGGGCGATGCGGGATCCGGGGTTTGAGAACACGGCACGGCCTGAGCCGATGCTGGAGCCCGTGCGGCTGGTTGGCCAGCTCTGCGTGCCGCCGCGCGACGGTGTGCTGCGCGCGGTGCCGGAGCGCTGCCCGTTCGAGTTCGTGCGTGCCTATCGGATGAGCGGCGTGGCGGGGCGGCAGTATGGTCAGATGGCCTATACCAATGCCGAGATCCTGAACGCCATCGTCGAGGGCGACAGCGAGGCGGAGCTGCGCGCGCGGCTGCGGCAGCTGGAGGATTGGTTCCACAGTGCCTGCCAATGGGAGACCAGCGCGGCGGCCTGATCCAGACCTGCCCCTGTTCGCCTGATGCCCAACAAAGGATCTACCACATGAAAATTGCTGTTCTCGGCGCGGGCTATGCCGGTGTCTCGGTCCTGGAGAATCTGGTCGCCACCCTGCCTGATCTGTCGGCGCTGTCGGTGGATGTTTTTGACAAGAGCCGCAGTTTTGGTCCCGGCGTGGCCTATCAGGAGGATGCCGAGACCAATCTGCTCAACCGGCCACTGAAGCTGATGTATCTGGCGCGCCGCAATGATTTCCGCGACTGGCTGCGCCAGACCGGGGCGACGGAGGCGGCAGCGGATGAGGATGGTTTCCTACAGCGCGCCCTGTTCGGGCGGTTCCTGCAAAGCCGGTTCGATGCGCTGAGCGGTCGGGTGCGCACCGCGGGGGGGCGGATCCGCATGATTGGCGCCGAGGTGGAGACGATTGCCCCCAGCCCGCGCGCCGATGCGCTCTACCGTCTGGGCTGGATGGGCAGCGTGTCCGATTATGATGCGGTTTACCTGTGTCTGGGCACCAATCTGGAGGCCGACCCCTATGGGCTGGGCGGCACGCCGGGCTATTTCCGCGCGCCCTATCCGGCGGCCCGCCTGAAGGCGCTGACCCGTTTGCGGGTGGGCATTCTGGGCTGTCGGCTGACCGCCTATGATGTGGCGCTTGGGGTGAATGGCCGGCGGATGTTGATGACCTCGCGCCGGGCGGGGCTGCCCAAGGCGGTGACGGCCTATCGCCCGGTGACGCTGCACCATCTGACGCCGGCCGGTCTGGCGGCGCTGCGCAACGGCCCGGATGGCGGGCGGATTTCGCTGTCGGCGGTGATGGAGCTGTTTGAGGCCGAGATGCAGCATCAGGGGGTGGATGTCAGCTTTGCCGATCTGCTGCGCGGCGTCGACAGTGCCGACAATGATCTGGTGTCCAGCATTCTGGCCGAAACCAATATGCTGATCCCGCAGCTCTGGGCCAGTCTTTCGGATCGCGCCAAGGCGGCGTTCCTGCGCCATTTCCACCGGCTCTGGTCGAATATGCGGGTGCCGATCTCGCGCACCAATGCCGACCGTATCGCGATGTTGCAGGCCAGTGGCGCGCTCAGCCATCGCAGCGGGCTGCGCAATGTCAGCTTTCGCAATGGCCGCTATCGGATGGAGTTTGCCGATGGCATCGCCGAGGTGGATGCGGTGATCAATGCAACCGGCCTGCAGCGCGGGCTGGACGAGAGCAACCCGCTGATCCGCAGCCTGCTGGCGCAGGGCTTTGCCGAGCGGGACGCAACCGGCGGGATCAAGGTGCAGCTGGAGGATTGCCGGGTTTTGACCCGCGACGGGCGGCCATCGCCGGGCCTGTTTGCGCTGGGGCAGCTGACCTGCGGCACCTTCTATATGGTCAACAACATTGACGTGATCCACCATCAGGCACGCATTGCCACCGCATCGGCGCTGGCGCCGGCGGATATTCTGCGGAGCGTCGGCTGATGCTGCGGAATTTTGCGATCACCCTGCTGCTGGCCTGTGCCGGATCGGCGCTGGGATATCTGAGCGGGCTGCCGCTGGGGCAGCTTCTGGGGGCGGCGGGTCTGGTGCTGCTGGCCTGTCGATTTGGTCTGGCGCTGGCGACACCGCCGGCGGCCATTGTGGTGATCCAGCTGATCCTGGGCGCCAGCGTCGGGGCGCTGCTGAATGCCGAGATGCTGGAGGGCATGGCCGATCTGACCGTGCTTGCGGGGCTTCTGATCTGCATGTCGGCGCAGCTGGCGGCCGGGTTCACCTGGCTGTACCGGGTGGAAAAATGGACCCGCGCCGAGAGCCTCCTTGGGGCGGTGCCCGGCGCCATGGCGGCGGTGATGACCCTGACCGGCGAAGAGGGCAAGACCTCGGCCAAGATGGTCTTTGCCCATATGGTGCGGATGATCGCGCTGCTGGTTGCGGTGTTTCTGATCGCCGGTCCGCAGGAGGGATCGCAGGAGATCGCCGCATTGCCCGACGAGGCCGCCACAGGGGCGGGCACGCTGGCGGGCTACGCGATCTTTCTGCTGCTGGCGGCGGCGGCCTATGCGGCGGGGCGGGTGCTGGAGCGCTTTGCCATGCCGGCGCCCTATATGGTCACCGGTCTGATCCTGGCGGCGGGCACCAACCTCTGGCGCGGCAGCGATCCGATCGTGGTGCCGGAACCGCTGGTGCTGTTTGCCATGGCGCTGCTGGGCGGGCTGATCGGCATCCGGCTGAAGGATATCACCCGGAGCGATATCGCAAGCTACCTGCGCGCCGGGCTGATCGTCACCTCGATCACCTTTGGGATCACGGTTGCCATGGCCTCGCTGTTCAGCCTGCTGACCGGCCAGCCGTTTCTGGTGCTGTTCATGTCCTGGGTGCCGGGTGGGGTCGAGGTGATGGTGGCCACCGCGCTGGCGCTGGGTCTGGAGCCTGCCTTTGTGATGCTGAACCATGTGTTGCGCATGTCGGTGCTGCATATCGCGCCGATGTTCATGAACCGCGAGATGTTCCGGTCCGCGCCTGATCCAATCCAACCGATGACAGATGACAGATGACGGGGAACGCCATGTCTGAACCGCAACGCAATATCCTGATGATTGGCGGTCGCGATCACACCTTTGTCCGTATCGGCGAGATGGGGCTGCGCTACAGCGCGCTTCAGATCCGGTCCCATCTGACCGAGCTGCTGCTTGATCAGGCCGAAACCGTGGTGGTGACCGATTACGAGGATGTGAAAACCAGCGTCGCGCTGGCCCGCGCTCTGCATCGCAAGACGCCGTTTGATGCGGTGTTCTCCTTTGCCGAATATGGGTTTCTGACCGCCGCGCATATCGCAGAGGCGCTGGATCTGCCGAGCAATTGCCAGGTGCCGACGGTCCGGCTGACGCGCAACAAACGACGGATGCGCGAGACGCTGCGGGCGGCGGGTATCGAGGATGTGCCCTTTGCCCGCGTGCGCACGGTGGCGGAGATCGCCGAGTTTGTGGCGCGCCATGGCGACAGCATCGTCAAACCGGCCGAGGGCGGCGGCAGCGAGGGGGTTCATTTCGTCGATGGCTCCACCGATATTCAGACCGCATTGTCCCATGCGTTGCAGGTGGGCCGCGAGGAGCTGATCGCCGAGGCGTTTATTCCCGGGCCGGAATACAGTGTCGAAACCATGTCGGTTGGCGGTCGTCACCGGGTGCTTCAGATCACCGAGAAGACCACCAGCGGCGCGCCCTATTTCATCGAGAGCGGCCATGTGCAGCCCGCCGCCCTGAGTGCCGCGGATGAGGCCAGAATTGCCGAGCGGGTTCAGGCGCTGCTGGAGGCGGTCGGTTACCGGACCGGCCCGGCCCATACCGAGGTAAAGCTGCACGACGGGGCGGTCTATATCATCGAGACCCAGACCCGCAACGGCGGTGACCAGATCTGGGAGCTGACCCTGGAAACCACCGGTGCCGATGTGTTCAAGGAGACCTTTGCCGCGGTGCTCGGGCTTGCCTATGATGCGCCGCCGCCCTCCACCGCGGCGATGGCGATCCGCTACATGCTGGCACAGGACCGCACATTGGATGCGATCACTGGGCTGGACTGCGCCGCCAGTTCCGAAGGTGTGGCGCGGGTGCATTCCTCTGCCAAACCGGGCACCCGCTATGATGCGGTGCTGTCTGCGGCCTCTCGGGTTGCCTATGTGCTGGCGCGCGGTGACAGCCGCGAGCAGGCGCTGGCCCATGCCGAGGCCGCCGTGGCCCGGATCGCGCTGAGGTAATGCGGCACCGGCCTGCGGCCCCCTGATCATCGCCTCAAATCAACGTCCCATGAAATCAAGTCCCATGACAAGGAGCCAGACCATGGCCATTGCCATTCACGACCCTACCCTGCGCGACGGCAATCATGCCATTGCCCATGCGCTGAGCCTTGACGATATTGCCGCCTATTGCCGGACCGTGGATGGCTGCGGCCTGGCGGTGGTCGAGGTCGGCCATGGCAACGGGCTGGGGGCCTCCTCGTTGCAGCTGGGCATGGCGCGCCATGCCGATATCGAGATGCTGGAAACCGCCCGCGCCAATCTCAGCCAGACCAAGCTGGGCATTCATGCGATCCCCGGTTTTGCCAAGATCTCGGACATCAAATCGGCCATCGGCGCCGGGGTGGATGTGTTCCGCATCGCCTCGCATTGCACCGAAGGCGATTTGACCCAGAGCTACATCGAATATGCCCGCAGCCAGGACAAATATGTTCAGGGTGTGCTGATGATGACCCATATGGCGCCTGCGGATGTGCTGCTGGCGCAGGCGCGGCGGCAGGTGTCCTATGGCGCCAATGCCATTGTCCTGATGGATTCCGCAGGCAATTACGACCCCCGCGACACAAGCGAGAAGATCGGCGTTCTGGCGGCTGAGCTGGAGGTGCCGGTGGGGTTCCACGCGCATAACAATCTGGGACTGGCGATTGCCAATTCCATTGCCGCCGCCGAGGCGGGCGCAACCATTCTGGATGGTACCATGCGCGGGTTTGGTGCCGGGGCCGGCAATACCCAGCTGGAGGTGCTCTGTGCGGTGCTTGAGCGCTACGGGTTTGAGACCGGAACCGATGTCTTTGCGCTCTGCGAGGCGGTGGAAGCGCTGCCCGAGCTGCCGCCGGTGCAGCGGCGCACCATCGTGGGCACCTCTAACCTGATCAGCGGCATCTACGGCGTCTGTGCCGGTTTTGAAAAACATGTGACCCGCGCGGCGCAGGATTTCGGCGTTGCACCACGGTTCATCTACGAAGAGCTGTCGCGCTGCAACGCCGTGGCCGGGCAGGAGGATCTGATCATCTCGGCGGCGGCGCGGCTGGCCCGGACGGCGGCACCCGCATTGGAAGGAGTGGACGCATGAAACTGAGAACCGCCATCATAGGCAGCGGCAATATCGGCTGTGACGTGCTGTGCAAGGTGCAGCGTTCCGCGCTGCTGGAGTGCACCCTGTTTGCCGGGCGCAATGCGGCATCGCCGGGGCTGGCGCTGGCCCGAAGCCGTGGCATCCCGGTGACCGATCGCGGGGCGGAGGGGCTGTTTGCCGCGCTCGACAGTTTTGATCTGGTGTTCGACGCCACCTCCTCGGCGGCGCATCAGGCCCATGCCCCGGCTTTGCAGGCGGCGGGCAAGGTGCTGATCAACCTGACCCCGGCTCCCAATGGTGCGCTCTGCGTGCCGTCGCTGAACGGCGATGCGCTGCTGGCGGCGGGCAATATCAACATGATCACCTGCGGCGGGCAGGCCTCGATCCCGATTGCCCAGGCGATGACGGCGGCGAACCCGGAGATCCACTATCTGGAGGTGGTGTCCTCGATCAGTGCCGAAAGCGCGGGGCCGGCCACGCGGCTGAACCTCAATCACTATATCGAAACCACCGAAGACGCGCTGCGGCAGTTCACCGGCTGCAACCGGGTGAAGGCGATCCTGAACATCAACCCGGCAAAGCCGAACGTCTATATGCAGACAGCAATCTCCGCGCTGGCAGAGCAGCATGATCTGGAGGCCACCCGGAGCGCTATCGCCGGGGCGGTGGCGCGGTTGCGCGCGGCGGTGCCGGGCTATGACGTGATCGTTGAGCCGCATGTTACCGGGGATCGGCTGTTCACCATGGTGCGGGTCACCGGGGCCGGAGATTATCTGGATCCGTCGGCGGGCAATCTGGATATCATCACCGCCGCCGCCACGCGGATGGCCGAGGCCATTGCCCGTGACCGCACCGCGCGGGACAGCCACCCGCCGGTGGCGCAGCCGATGGAGAGCGTGGCCTGATGCGCATGTCGGAGTTCCGGCGCTGTGGCGCCGCCATCGCAGGCCGGGGAGGTTGCCATGCCTGATCTGCCCGCGCTTCACCGCGACACGCCCTTCTGTCCGATTCTGGCGCTGGCCGGACGGATCCAGAGCCGCCCTGACCCGGTGGTCGATTTCTCTATCGGGGTGCCCAATTTCACACCGCCGCAGCGGGTTTACGAGGCGGCGATTGCCGCGATCCGTGCCGATCGCTGCCGCTATGGTCCGAGCCGGGGCGAGGCCGGGCTGATCGAGGCCTATCTGCACTATCTGGCTCAGCTGGGGCTGGATCAGTTCGGCGCGGAGAATATTGCCGTGGGACAGGGCGGCAAGCATCTGCTTTATGCGCTGTTTCAGGTGCTGTTCCAGCCCGGCGATACCGTGGTCATCCCGGCGCCCTGCTGGCCGACCTATTTCGACATTGCCCGGCTCAGCGGGGTTGAGGTGCGCACGCCCTATTGCGGGCTGCATCAGGGGTACAAGCTGGACCCCGCGACGCTGGAGGCGGCCTTGGGTGGGCGGCCTCGGGCGCTGGTGCTGAACAACCCGTCCAACCCCACCGGCGCGGTCTACAGCAGATCGGAGCTGGCGGCGCTGGCCGAGGTGCTGCGGCGCCATGATGTGTGGATCATCAGCGACGATGTCTACCAGCGCTTTGTCTATGCCGACGAGCCGTGCCCGCATCTGCTGGAGATCGCGCCCGATCTGGCGTCGCGGATCATCAAGGTGGACAGTATTTCAAAGCTATACGGGATGCCGGGATGGCGCGCGGGTCTGCTGGCTGCGCCAACGGAGGTGGCGGCGGCGGTTGCCACGCTCAACAGCAACTCGATCTCCAATATGCCGCCGGTGGTGGCCGCCGCCGCGGCGGAGGCGCTGGCTGGCGATCAGGGGTTCTCGCAGCGGATGACCGAGGGCTACCGGATGCGGCGGGATCTTCTGCTCACGGCGTTTGACAGCGCACCGCAGATCCGCTGCGCCCGCCCCGGTGGGGCATTCTACCTGTTCCCCGATATCTCGCGGGTCTTTGGCACCCTGCACCGGGGGCGGATGATCAGCACCGATGAGGATCTCTGCAATCTGCTGCTGGAAGAATATGGCGTGGCTGCTGTTCCCGGTCGTCATTTTGGCGCGCCGGACAATATCCGGCTGTCCTATGCCATCGACGCGGATCAGGTTCGGCTGGGCGCCAGTCAGATCCTGCGGTGTCTGGCAGAGCTGGAGGACACAGCGGCAGCGCGGCACACCGCCCGGCCGCCGGTGATGGAAGTCGTTTCCTGATCTGGCTGGGGTTGGCTGGCCGTCGCAGGTCAGCCTACCCCCGCGGGCATCAGTCCAGCCGAAGCCGGAGCGCGGCATAGACCAGCAGGAGGCCGCAGCAGCTGGCGGAGATCAGGAAAGGCGCGCGCAGGGCGAGGTCGCGGCCAAGCTCCGGTTCCAGCAGCGCCACGACGGCACCGCCCGTCAGCGCGCCAAGCGGCATCGAGCCCCAGCCAAAGCAGCGGTAGATGCTGTTCACCCGGCCCAGCAGTTCGGAGGGGATGCGGCGCTGGCGCCAGGAGACGGTGATCACGTTCCAGACCATCGCCGCCGCCATCACGCCAAACATCGCCAGCGCCATGATGATGCCGCTGCTGCTGACACCGATCAGCGCATAGCCAACCGCCCAGCCCGCAATCGACAGGTAAAGGCAGGGCTGCACCCCGATCAGGCGGCTGAGGCGCGGCGCAATCAGGCTGCCGGTCACAGCACCAAGGGCGGCAACCGACAGGACAAACCCGTATTCGGTAGGGCCGAGGCCAAGCACCTCCTGCGCGAAAAGCACCTCTACGGTGATGGTTGCGGTGGCGAGGAAATTGGCGATGCCAAGCACGACGGCCAGCCGCAGCAGCAGCCCATCGCCGCGCATGAAGGTGATGCCCTGCATTAGCGCCTTGCCAAAGCTCTGCTGTACCGGTGCGCGCGGCGACAGGCTGATCAGCCAGACAAAACCGGCCGCCAGCACCAGCACGATCACATCCAGTCCAAAGGGAATAGCGATGCCGGCCGCGATCAGCAGGCCGGCGAGCGGCGGCCCGATGAACTGGCCGGTGAGCTGTTCGGCGGTCCACATCTGGCCATTTGCCGCCTCAAGATCGGAGCTGGCAACGATATCGGGCAGGATGGTCTGGGCGGCATTGTCGCGGATCACCTCCGCCGCGCCAAGGAGGAAGGCCAGGCCGGCCAGCGCCCAGATGGCCCCGGCCGCCGGTGCGCTGAGCGCGAGCATGAGGATGGCGAGCACGATCACGGCGCGCAGCAGGTCGGCGCGGGCTATCAGCTTGCGTCGGTCGGCCATATCCGCGATCACCCCGGCGGGCAGCGCAAAGAACAGCCAGGGCAGGCGACCGGCTGCGGCCACGGCGGCAATCGCCACCGGATCGCGAGTCATCAGCGTTGCCAGCCAGGGCAGCGCCAGCAGGATGAACCCATCGCCGAGGTTGGTCAGCGCCCCGGCTGTGAACAGCAGCCGGTAATTGCGGTTACGAAGCAGGAGCGGGGAGGCCATGGTGGGGATGCCCTGAGGTTGTTCCGGTCCGGCGATACTAGCGCGCAGGGGCCGCGCTGTCACGACTGCCGGTGCCGCTCAATCGAGCCGATACCCGGCGCCGCGCAGCGTCACGATGGCGTCACCTTCGGGGCCGAATTTCTTGCGCAGGCGGCCGATATAGACATCAACGATATTGGTCATCGGGTCCGACTGCGTGCCCCAGACCGCATTCAGAATGCGTTCCCGGCTGAGGGCGCGGCCAATGTTCTTGATCAGCAGCACGGCCAGCTCGCGCTCCTTGCTGGAGAGCGCGACCGGGCGGCCGTCGACGTAGAATTCCAGCGCGCGGGGATCAAAGGAGAGGCCGCGATGGGTGATCACCTCATCGTCGGGTGTGCTCCCATAGCCGACCCGGCGGCGATGCAGCGCCTCCAGCCTTGCGACCAGCTCCTCAAAATCGAAGGGTTTGGGCAGGTAGTCGTCGGCACCGATGCGCAGGCCCGCAACCCGTTCGTCGGTTGAATCCAGCGCGGTGAGCATCAGAACAGGGGTGGTATTGGCGCGGGCGCGCATCCGCTGGCAGACCTCGATGCCGGAGATCCCCGGCAGCATCAGATCGAGGATCACCACATCAAAGTCGCGTGTTTGCAGGAACCCCAGCGCCAGTTCGCCATCCACCACGTGCTCGACGCTGAAGCCCTCAGCCTTCAGCCCCCGGCGTATGAAATCGGCTACGCGCTCTTCATCCTCTACAAGCAGAATATTCATCAGCTGTTCTCTGGCGTCCTGTGACTATGGGTCGGCATCCGTGGAGATCGTCAGCACAACCGTTGTGCCCCCCGTTGGGCGATCAAAGATCCGCGCCGAGCCGCCGTGGGCTTCGGCGATGGAGCGCACGATCGGCAGACCAAGGCCCAGCCCTTCGATATAGCGGCCGCTTGCGTTGGAGCCGCGAAAGAAACGCTCGAAGGCCAGTTCCTTTTCCGCGTTATCCACGCCCGGCCCGTCATCGGACACCGCAATCTCAACGATATCGCCATGGGTCTGAAGGGTGACGGCGATCATGTCGCCGCCGTGGTATTTGGCATTTTCCAGCAGGGCGAGCACGGCCTGACGGATCCGCTGGCCATCGGCTATGACGATCACCTTGTCGCGCTGCGGCTCAAAGCGCACCTCGGCCCCGCAGAGTGCGATCACCTCGTGGATCAGCTTGATCAGATCGACGGGTTTCCTGACCAGTTCAAGCGAGCCGGATTCCTTGCGCGCGATGAACAGAAGGTCGCTGATCAGATTGGCGGTGTGATTGGCGGCCAACCGGGTCTTGGTCAGGGCGTCCTTGTATTCCTCGACGGTTTTGTCGGCGCCGCGCAGCGCCACGTCACTTTCGCCCTGAATGACGGTCAGCGGGGTGCGCAGCTCATGGCTGACATCTGCCAGCAGCTGGCGGCGGTTCTGTTCGGATTTTCGCGCCTCGGTCAGCAGTTTTTCCAGCGTTTCGGTACGCTGGCGGACGGCCTGTTCCAGTTCCTCGTTCTGGGTGGTCAGGTTTTTGGTGCGGGCCGAGACCACTGCGGACATTTCATCCAGAACGCCGGCGATTTCCGACAGTTCGCTGCGCCCCGGCAGGGCGATCCGGCTGGAAAAATCCCCGGCCGCAAATTGCCGCACACCACCCAGAAGCTGCCTTAACGGGCGGGTGAATTCGCGGCGAAAGACAATCAGCGCGATGGCGGTGATGCAGAGAAAGGCCACCGCCAACCCAAAGGAGATCATGCGCACCAGCGCCATCTTTGCGCTGGCTTCGGCCTCGGCTCTTGAGACTTCCTCCTGCTCTTCGGTGAGCGCCGTTGAGATCAGCGTTCGGAAATCTTCCTTGATGTCTTCGTTGAGGGCCAGCGACACCTGGCGCAGTCGCCACCGATGCCATCTGCGGCCTCGCGCGACTGCGCCCGCCGGTAAAGGTCGAGGATGTCGTCAATGATCTCCTCAATCTTGTCCAGCAGCATCAGCTCCGCCAGCTCCTCGTCGCCGACCAGCTCGATTTCCTGCTCAATGGCGGCGCGAATATTGGTGATATGGGTCTGGAGGCGGTTGGAAATATCGGTGATATCCGCCACCTGCCCGGTGTCATCGGCCAGCAGCAGATCGCCAAAACGCTTGAACAGAAGATAGGTGTCTGCCGCCAGTTTCAGATGGTGTTCAAAGGAGGTGTGAGCCAGCGAAATGCGGTAATTGTGCAGATCGCTTTGTCTGGCGGCCCAGACCGCAACTGACACACTGGCAGCGGCTGCCAGCAGTACCACGGCCGCGAAAATATTGACAATATGCACTATTTTCATTGGTCGAGGTGGTCCCGTCGTTGTGGGTCGGGCTGCCAATTGCGAGGTCAGCCGGTGCGGGGTTTGGGTTGGCTACGCACCGGCTGACCATAACCCTGTCAGGGCCGCCAGTGGTAGAGTTAGTTTGCAGCAATGACAGCGTCCTGTCGAAATCATGAACAACAGATGAACGAATGCGCCGCCAAGGGCTGCTGACCGGCCATGGTGCGTTCATCTCTTGTTCATATGCGGTCTTGGCTCCGTTCACAGTCCAGACAGTCACCTGTTGCCTGCCATGGTTAAAAAGGCATCGGGTGCCTTTTTTCCTTCCCGTTGTGACCGGGACGCGATTGCGGCGGATGAACCCGGCACCGGCCCGGCAGAGGAAAGGACACGGGATGACCATTCAGAGAGTACTGGCGGCCGCCGCCGGGGCAGCGCTGACTGTCGCGACACTGGCCCATGCGGCGGATCAGGTCGGTGCCAGCGTGATCGACGCGCAGCGGCGGGCGCTGGCAGAGGCGGTTGCGGATCAGGGATTTGGCCCGCAGTCGCCGCGTGATCTCAGCTCGGCGGTGGGATCGAACAAGCGCGATTTTGCATTTGCGCCACCCGCCAGCCGGATGAACCTCTGCAACATCCATTTCCACGAAAGCGCAGAGCACAAGGGTGGTGAATTCACCAAATATGCCGGACATGGCGATGGTCAGGGCTATGGCACCGGGTATCTTTATTCAGGCGAGCTGACAGCGGCCGAGGTGGCCCCCTATGCCCGTCCGGTTGGTAGCACCGACCATGGCGCACTGGCGCCCGGTGACACGATTGAGGTGCATTATGTCTACAGCACGGCGCAGGTGGGACCGGGGCCGACGCTGGGATCCTGTCTGGATGTCGCCACGCTGAACCCGCAGCTGCGGGTCGAAACTCAGGTGATGGTGCTGGTCAATGATCCTGCCGCGCTGGATTTCGTGAGGCTGACCAAACATGAGTTTGTCGATGGCTATCATCAGGCGATCCATATTCCGCAGGATATGGGTACGCCGGTGCAATATACCGGATCGACGACCGGTCCGGCCTATAATGAGACCGGCTCTCCCGTGCAGGTCACCTGGAGCATTCGCCCCAAGGTGGCCAAGGTGAGCATTGCCTCGGTGGAGGCATGGTTGGGCGACAATGCCTTTGACGAAGATCATGCCCATGGCGTGCGCACCCTCGTGGTCAATCCCGATCTGCTGTCGCCGATGTCCCGCTAGGAGCTGGACCTGCGGCACCACAGCAGTTGCCCGAAGGGTGCGGAGTGCGGCAGGCTGGGGCAGCAGCCTGTGGCGGCTGCGGAGGGCAGAGCGGATGGAACACCCGGTTCAGGACAACGATGGCGGGCGGCTCAGCGGGCTGACGCGGCAGCAGGCGGAGGCGGCGCGGCGTCAATACGGATGGAATGAGCTGCCGCAGGGCAAACGCACCGGGCCTTTGCGGGTGTTCCTGCGCCAGTTCAGCAATTTCCTGGTGCTGATCCTGATTGCCGCCGGGATCATCGCCTTTGCGCTTGGCGAATATGCCGACACGCTGGCGATCGGGCTGGTGATCGGGCTGAACGGGATCTTGGGCTTTGTGCAGGAATGGCGGGCGGAAACCGCGCTGGAAAGCCTGCGCAGCCTGCTGTCGCCGCAGGCGCTGGTGGTGCGCGATGGGCGCGAGCAGGTGATCGCGGCGCGCGAGCTGGTGCCGGGCGATCTGATCATTCTGGAGGCCGGTGCCCGGGTGCCTGCCGATGCGCGCCTGCACGAAGCTGCCGGACTATCGTTGGATGAGAGCGCGCTGACCGGGGAATCGGTTCCGGTGGACAAGGCGCCCGGCACAGAGACGGCAGAGGTGTTTGCCGGCACGGTTGTGGCGGCGGGCCGCGCGCTGGCGGTGGTCACCGCGACCGGCGCGCGCACCGCCTTTGGCGAGATCGCATCGCTGACCGGATCGGTGGGGCTGAAGAAGACAAACCTGCAGGTGCAGCTGGGCCGTCTGGCGCGGCAGCTGGGGTTTGCGGCGCTGGGTGTTTCCGCCGCTATTCTGGCGCTGGGGCTGTATATGGGGCGGGACGCGGCGGAGATGTTCATGACCGGCCTGTCGCTGTCGGTGGCGATGGTGCCGGAGGGGCTGCCCGCGGTGGTCACCATCACCCTGGCGCTGGGGGCGGCGGCGATGGTGCGGCAGAAAGCCTTGGCGCGGCGGTTGCAGGCGGTGGAAACGCTGGGCGCGGCCTCGGTCATCTGCACCGACAAGACCGGGACCCTGACGGAAAACAAGATGACCGTGACGCGGGTCTGGACGCTGGACCGCAGCTATCAGGTGACTGGCACCGGCTATGATCCGGCGGGTCATATCGCCTGCAACGGCATGGTCACCGGCGCGCGGGAGGACGCGGTGCTGGCAGAGCTGCTGGAGGCGGGGCTGACCTGCACCCATGCCGCCCTGCACCGCGAGGGGGATCATTGGCAGATGACCGGCGCCCCGACCGAGGGCGCGCTGGTCACATTGGGCTACAAGGGCTGGGCAGCGCTGCCGCCGCCGGATGCGGTGCTGGCGGAAATCCCCTTCAGCAGCGAGCGCAAGCGGATGAGCGTGCTGGCGCGCAGCGGCGGCGGCGGAAAGGTCCTGACCAAGGGCGCGCCGGAGCAGGTTCTGGGCCTCTGCACAGAAGTGCTGACGCAGGATGGCCCGCGGAAGCTGGGCGCGGGGGAGGCGGCCGCCATCACCGACGCCTATGAGGCGATGGCGGCAGAAGGGCTGCGGGTGATCGGCCTGGCAGCAGGTGCGGCGCAGGGCGGAGAAATCCGCGAGGAGAACATGACCTTCCTCGGGCTGGCGGGGCTGATTGACCCGCCGCGGCCGGAGGTGCGGGCGGCCATCGCCGCCGCCCGGTCGGCGGGCATCCGGGTGATCATGATCACCGGCGACAGCCCGCTGACCGCCAAGGCGATTGCGGCCCAGCTGGGGCTGCCTGCCGGAAAGACCCTGACCGGCGATGCGCTGGAGGCGCTGGAAGACGCGGAGCTGGACCGGATCCTCCAGCAAGATGTGCTGTTTGCCCGCACAAGGCCCGCCCACAAGATGCGGATCGTCTCGGCCTTGCAGGGACAGCATCAGATCGTGGCGATGACCGGCGACGGGGTGAACGACGCGCCGGCCCTGAAGCAGGCCGACATCGGGGTTTCAATGGGGGTGCGGGGCACGGATGTGGCCAAGGATGCCTCTGACCTGGTGCTGCTCGATGACAATTTCGCCACCATCGTGCGGGCGATTGGCGAGGGGCGGCGGCAGTTCGCCAATGTGCGCAAATTCGTGCGCTACCTCTTGTCCTCCAACGCGGGCGAGGTGATTGCGCTGTTGATCAACATCCTGATCGGCGGGCCGCTGATCTTTCTGGCGACGCAGATCCTGTGGATGAACCTTGTGACCGACGGGGTCACGGCGGTGGCGCTGGGGCTGGAGAAGGGCGAGCCGGACCAGATGGAGCATCCGCCGCGCCAGAAAGACACGCCGATCCTGGGCAAGGCCGGGCTGCTGAGCATTCTGGCGCTGGGGCTTTATACCGGGCTGGCCAGCCTGTGGTTGTTCCTGCATCTCTTGGACGGCAACGAGGATCTGGCCCGCACCGCCGCCTTTACCGCCATGGTGGTTTTTGAGAAGGCGAGCGTCTTTGCCTTCCGTTCGCTGCATCTGCCGTGCTGGCGGATCGGGGTGTTCAGCAATCCGCTGCTGCTGGCGGCGCTGGTGGTGACCATCGGAGCGCAGGTGGCGGCGGTCTACTGGCCGCCCTTGCAGGTGATGCTGCACACGGTGCCGCTGCAAGGGGAGCACTGGGGGCTGATCGCGCTGCTGGTGCTGCCCATCCTGCTGGTGCCGGAGGGGCTGAAAACCCTGCGTTATCTCAGTGGTCAACGCCAGCGGAAGGCAGTGGCGGCAGCTTGACCTCCGTCAAGGCGGCGGGGGCCACTCCGGGGCATCCTGCGGGCATGGAGAAGGATCACGGTCACAGCAAGGACGACATCGCGCGGCGGCTTGCGGGCAGCAATGGCACCGGGCGGCTCAGGGATGCGGTTTATGGTGGCATTGACGGCGCGGTCACCACCTTTGCGATTGCTGCGGGGGTCGAGGGCGCGGGGTTTTCCCCTGCGGTGATCATCGCCCTTGGCATTGCCAATGTGCTGGCGGACGGGTTTTCCATGGCTGCGGCCAATTATCTGGGGACCAAGGCGGATCTGGACGACCGGCGGCGTCTCTACGAGGTGGAAAAGCGTCATATCCGCCAGTACCCGGAGGGCGAGCGCGAGGAGCTGCGCCAGATCTTTCAGGAGCTGGGGCTGAGCGGCGACGTGCTGGAGGGCGCGGTGGCATCGGTGACCGCCAAGCCGGAGAAATGGATCGCGCTGATGCTGACCAGCGAATATGGGCTGGCGCCGGCAGAACCCAACCCGGTGGCGGCGGCGCTGACGACTTTTGCGGCGTTCATGGCGGCAGGCATCGTGCCGCTTCTGCCGTTCATTCTGGGGCTGCCCGATCCGTTCCTGACCGCCGCGCTGGCCACCGGGGCGGTGTTTTTCGGCATTGGCGCCAGCAAGAGCGTCTGGTCGCTGGCGCCCTGGTGGAAATCCGGGCTGGAGACATTGGCAATCGGTTCCTGCGCCGCTGCTGTCGCCTATCTGGCAGGCAGCCTGTTCCGGGTCTGACCCGCAGCAACGGGGCGGCGGCGCCCGCGCGCGCTATGGCTTTCAGGGTGCTGCGGCTTCAGCGGCTTTGCACGGGTGGCTTCTGCGTGGTGCCCCCGAGGAAGGCGAACCAATAGGCCAGAGCGACGCCGCCCGCGCCGCCCACGATATTGCCCAGCGTGACCCAAAGCAGGTTGGCGGCCGCTGCGACAAGCGGGACATCGGCCCCTGCGGCCCAGCCTTGCGGGAAGAAATACATATTGGCGATGGAGTGTTCGAGCCCCAGCAGCACAAAGGCGGTGATCGGCCAGAGGATGGCGAGAACCTTGCCCGCAGCGGTGCGGGCGGCAAAGGACAGCCAGACGGCTAGGCAGACCAGCGCATTGCACAGCGCGCCCCGCATAAGGGCCTCAAGCGGGGTCAGCCCGGCCTTCGCCTCGGCGATGCCGGCGGCGGTTGTGCCCATCGCACCATCCAGCAGCCCGGTCACGGCAAAGGCGGCCGCGAGCCCGGCTGCGCCCGCGAGATTGCCGAGATAGACCACGCCCCAGCTGCGCAACAGCAGGCGCAGCGGGATCCTGCGGTCCACCGCGGCGATCACCGTCAGCACGTTGCCGGTGAACAGCTCCGCCCCGGCAATCACCACAAGGATCAGCCCAAGCGAGAACACCGCGCCACCCAGCACGCGGAGCGGTCCGGTCACAGGGGCCGCACCTGCGAGGGTCATCGTATAGGCCGCCGCCCCAAATCCGATAAAGGCGCCCGCCAGCATCGCCAGCACGAACATCTGGGGCAGCGGCAGCCGCGCCTTGGCGGTGCCGGCTGTTTCCACCAATGCGGCGATTTCGGCGGGTTTATAGGCGTCAAAAGTGGGCGTATTGGTCATCTGTCGGCTCCGGCAGTTATGGGGGCATGGGCGGGGCAGCGGCCGCACCAGTAGATCATTCCCGCTGGCCGCTGCCATGATCCCGATCAAGGTGGCACAACGGGCAGGCAACCGGGTGCGCTATCGGTCCTGCGCCACCGAGCGGCGGAACAGCAGGAGGCTGGTGGCAAGCAGCGCGGCGCCCAGCAGCGCCATCCACAGGAACTCCGGCCAGACGGTTTCAACCCCTGCGCCTTTGAACACGATGGCCTGGCTCGCGGCCATGTAATGGCGCGAGGGCAGCAGGGTGGTGATGGCCTGCAACCAGTCCGGCTGGCTTTCCACCGGGGTTTCGCCGCCCGACAGCATCAGCATCGGCAGGATCGTGAGCATCACCAAGAGCGCAAACTGCGCCATCGAACGCGCGACCGTGGCCAGAAACACCCCAAGCGCGGTGGCGGTGAACAAAAACAGCGCCGTGCCGCAGAGGAACAGCAGCTTGGACCCGGCGATGGTGATCTCCAGCACGCCCTGCATCACAAAACCCAGCGACAGCGCCCCCGCAACCAGTACCACGGCGGCGTTGGCCCAGATCTTCGCCACCGCGATGTCAAAGGGCGACAGCGGCATCGCCAGCAGGTGTTCAATGGTGCCGTGCTCGCGTTCGCGGATCATTGCCGCGCCGGTCAGGATCGTGGTCAGCCACATGATCT
Organism: Phaeobacter sp. JH20_37; assembly: GCF_048056015.1. Lineage (NCBI taxonomy): Bacteria > Pseudomonadati > Pseudomonadota > Alphaproteobacteria > Rhodobacterales > Roseobacteraceae > Phaeobacter > Phaeobacter sp. JH20_37. Next base: position 84,868 of record NZ_JAYMWW010000004.1, read on the forward strand.
GGCCGATCAGCGCGTTGATGCCGGCAAAGCGCATGGTGTCACGGTTCGGGTTGAAGGCGCTGCGGATGATGATGCCAAGGGGCTGCGGCTGGGCCAGATCGGCGCCGATGGCAAAGCGGCGGATCTCGGCGCTGAGAATACTGGTGATGTAATGGACGCCAATGCCCGCCTGTTCCATCGCGGTGGCGTCGATCAGCACCTGGATTTCCGGCACCCGGGCGGCGCGCAGGTCCTTTTCAAAGCCGGGCGGCACCGCCACCACAAACAGAAAATCGCCCGCATCCATCCGGGCGGCGCCGGTGCCGGGTTCGATCTGCACCACCGGCTGGAATTCGGGCGGAAAGAACGCCTCCGCCAGGGTGCGCGACAGGGGCGAGTTGTCCTCATCCGCAAAGGCGATCGAGGCGTTGTTCACCGAGGTTGCCACGCCCGTTGCCTCCATCACCGGCGACAGGGTGAAGGACCAGACCAGAAGCGCCATCATCACCCAGTCGCGGCGCAGGCTCATCATCTCCTTGAGGCCGAGCCAGACTATGCGGGACAGGCGCTGCATCTACTTCTCCTGCGCCCTGAGCGCCAGCGCGGCCAGCAGGGTGAACACCGGCCCGAAGCAGGCCAGCGCCAGGATGTCCGGCAGCAGCGCCTCCCAGCCCAGCCCCTTAGTGAAGGCGCCCACGTTCAGATGCAGAAAATAAGACGACGGCCATAGTGAGCCGATGGTCTGGGCGCCGCCCTCCAGCGTCGAGACCGGCTGCAACAGGCCGGAGAACTGGATCGTCGGCACCACCGAGGCGATGGTGGTTGCAAAAGTGGCTGCCACCTGGCTGGAGGTCATGGTGGCAATCAGCAGCCCGTAGGAGGTGGCGGCCCAGACATAGAGAAGCGCGCCAAGGGCCAAGGGCAGCGGATCGCCCTTGAGCGGCACCCCGAAGACCGCGATGGTCATTGCCGTCAGCAGCAGGAAGTTCAGATAGGCAATCACGATATAGGGGATCTGCTTGCCGATCAGGAACTCAAACCGGGTGGTCGGGGTGACGTAGAAATTGGTGATCGAGCCCAGCTCCTTTTCCCGCGCGACGCTGACCGCCATCAGCACGGCGGGCAGCATGATCAGCAGGATCGCGGGCATGGCCGGGGCCATTGCGGCGATGCTCTCAAAGCTCTGGTTGTAGCGGAACCGCGGCTCTATCCGGGCAATTTCGGGCTGGCGGGTGCCGCTGGCGGCGGCCTGTGCACTGAGGAAGGACTGATGCAGCCCGGCGGCGTAGCCCTCCACCGTTTCGCCTTTGAAGGGGATGGCGCCATCGACGATGGCGAGCACCTCTGCCGGCTCATTTGTGCGCAGCTTGCGGCCAAAGTCAGGCGGCAGTTCGATCACCAGCGAGACCTCGCCCGAGACCAGCCGGCTGCGCCCTTCGGCGGCGCTGGACAGCGGCGGGGTGGGGCGGAAGTAGCGGGAGCCGGAAATCTCCGCCAGGTAGGCGCGGCTTTCGGGGCTTTGCGACAAATCGAGCGCGGCATAGTCCAGCTCATCTATGTCGAGCGAAATGCCGAAGCAGAACACCAGCATCAGGATCAGCGAGCCGAGGAAGGCAAAGGCGAGGCGCACCGGGTCGCGCAGCACCTCAACCGTTTCGCGCCGGGCATAGGCCAGCGCGCGGGTGGGGCCGCCTGCGGCGCTGCCCGTTGTCTGAACCGCTGTTTGCGGAGCGGAGACCGGGGGCGGCGGATCAGCGGCCTTCAGAATGGCGATGAATGCCTCCTCGAGGGTGGCCGCAGCCTGCGCCGCCATCAGCGCCTTGGGTGTGCCCTCGGCCAGAACCTTGCCCGCGTGCATGAAGGACACCCGGTCGCAGCGTTCCGCCTCGCCCATGAAATGGGTGGAGACGAAGATCGTCACGCCCTCGTTGCGCGACAGCTCGACCAGCAATGCCCAGAACATGTCGCGCGCCTCAGGATCGACGCCGGAGGTCGGCTCGTCCAGGATCAGCACGCGTGGGCGGTGGATCACCGCAACCGCCAACGACAGGCGCTGCTTGATGCCCAGCGGCAGGGCGGCAGCAAGGGAGGAACGATGCGCCGCAAGGCCGAAGCGCTGCGTCAGCTCCGCAATCCGGGCCGCGCGGTCGGGAATTGCAAAGATGCGGGCGTGAAGTTGCAGGTTCTGCTCGACGGTCAGTTCGCCGTAGAGCGAAAACGCCTGGCTCATATAGCCGATCTCGCGGCGCATGGCGCGGTTCCTGGCATCCACCGGCCTGCCGAACAGCTGCGCCGCGCCGGAGCTGATGGGCAGGAGGCCGGTCAGCATCTTCATGGTGGTCGACTTGCCGCAACCGTTGGAGCCGAGAAAGCCGAAGATCTCACCGCGCCTTATGCTGAAATCGACGCTGTCCACCGCCACGAAATCGCCAAAGCGGCGGGTGAGACCGCGCGCGGTAATCACCGGCTCGCCGCTATGTGCTGCTGGTGTTGGGTGTGGAACCGGCGGCGGGCTGCCCTTTGCCCGCAGCTGGCGGTAGGCGGTTTCCAGATCACCGGTCCGGCCCTTCAGCTTATCCGGCGAGCCCTGGAACAGCACGCGGCCTGCATCCATGGCGACAATCCAGTCAAAGCTCTGCGCCTCCTCCATATAGGCGGTGGACACCAGCACGGTGAGGCCGGGGCTGGTGTCCCGGATGGCACCGATCAGCGCCCAGAACTGGCGGCGCGACAAGGGATCAACGCCGGTGGTCGGTTCATCGAGCACCAAGAGTTTCGGGTCATGGATCAGGGCGCAGCAGAGGCCCAGCTTCTGCTTCATACCGCCCGACAGCTTGCCCATGAGCCGGTCTGCAAAGGGTGCGAGCCCGGTCGCAGACAGCAGCGATGCAATCCTCGCCTCCCGCTCTGCCGCCCGCTGCCCGAACAGGCGTGAGAAAAATTCGAGGTTTTCGCGCACGGAGAGTTCGGGGTACAGATTGCGACCCAGCCCCTGCGGCATGAAGGCAATGGCCGAGCAGATGCGGCGCCGGTGGGCGGCGTCAGCGATCGGGCCGCCCAGCACGTCTATCGACCCGGCCTGCAATTTCTTGGCACCGGTGATCAGGCTCAGAAGGGTGGATTTTCCGACGCCATCCGGCCCGATGAAGCCCACCAGCTGACCGGGCGGCAGATCCAAGGTGATGTCATCCAGCGCGATATGCCTGCGGTAGCGATGAGAGACCTTGGCGATGCGGATGCCGGGGGTGCCTGCGGCGGAGATCATTCGAACAGCTCAGCCGGGATGCGCCGGTCCAGCGCTTCGGGCCATTCCATCGCGGGGTCGAGCCGGATCACGGCGATGCCGCGCAGACCGGTTTTCACATGTTCGATCCGCGCTGCCACCAGATCCTGCGGGATGCGGACGCGGACGCGGAACACCAGCTGCTCCCGCTCGCTGAGGGTCTCGACCTGTTTTGGGGTGAACTGCGCCTCTGGCGAGACAAAGGTGACGGTGGCGGGAATGGCGTAACCGGGCAGCGCATCCAGCACGATGCGGGCCTCGGCTCCGATCGGCAGAAGCCCGGCCTCGCGGGCGGGCAGGAATACCTCCATATAGATGTTTTCCAGACTGAGAAGCGTCAGGATCGGCCCGCCGGCGCCAACCACTTCGCCCGGTTCCGCCAGCCGGTAAAGCACCCGGCCCGGCATCGGCGCGATCAGCGTGCTGTCCTCGATCTGGGCGGCGATCCGGCGGACCTCGGCCTCTGCCGCCGCGATCCCGGCCTCGGCGGTGGCGACCCGCGCCCGCGCCGCGCCCAGCACCGCCTCGGCCACCGAATGGATGGTGTCGCGCTCCTCATGGAGGGTTTCGGAGATATTGCGCCCGGCCAAGAGCGCGGTGGCGCGCTCCAGCTCATGCTCGGCGCGGCGGTGCTCGCTCTGGCGTTGCACCACCAGCGCCTCTGCCTCGGCCCTGGTCTGGCGCGCCAGCGCGACTTCGGCGCGGGCCCGGTCATGCGTCGCCGCCAGCTCATCGGTGTCCATCACCACCAGCACATCGCCCGCCGCAACCAGACTGCCCTCAGCCGTCAGTACCTTGGCCACCCGACCCGCCCTTGCCGGGGCAATCTCCACCTGTTCGGCCTCGATCCGGCCATTGCCCTGCACGAAACCCTCCGGCAGCTCTGCGCCGTTTTCCGAAACAAACAGATACGCCGCAGCCGCCAGCAGCAGCGCGGCGGCGGCAGTCAGAAAAACACCCGTTGTTCTGGTCATGGCACAGCACCCCGATCCCGTTGCGTCCTTTGCGGAGCCTAGATGATCTGGGCATCGGCCACCTTGCGCTGGGTCAATCCGGCGGCGCGGGAATGCTGCTATGATCGGACGGCGGCCACCGGACAGACCCGGGACATGCGCCGCGGCAGGTTTGACACAAAGGAGAACAGCTATGCTGATGCGGCTCGCAGCGATACTGGCGATTGCGGCAGGACCGGTCTGGGCACAGGAGGCCGACAGCGATGAGGGCCGGGACTTGTTTCTGTATTTCTGTGCGGAGTGCCACGGAAAGGATGCTGCCAGCCTTGGCCCCATGGCCGAGATGATGGCGCTGCGCCCGCCGGATCTGACCCAGCTGGCGACGCGAAACGGCGGCGATTTTCCGGTTGAAGCCGTGGCCAGGCAGATCGACGGACGGCAACCGATTGCCGCCCATGGCGATATGCCGATGTTCGGCCCGACGCTGGACGAGGACAAATATGTCGCCCTTGCGCTGCCCAGCGGCCAGCCGATGATGGTGCCCCGGTCGCTCAGCAGTCTGATTGCTTATCTGCAAACGGTGCAGGACAAGCGCTGAGCAGCCGACTGACGGGCAGCCTCAAATATCAACATAACACAGATTATATGCTTTGATGCTGCGGCTCAGGAGGCGCAACGCCCCGCTTCGGCTAGTTCGCTGTCGGGGGGCATTGCATTGGTGGCGCGCTGATTGGGATTACCGGGTGACCCAGGAGCCGCCGTCGGCGGAGGACGCCTGAGCTGCGGAGATGAACCACATCCCATCCAGCCCTGCCTGAAGACCCGGCAGCATCGGATTGTCGGTGCGGTTTTCGATCACCTCGGCAATATCGGTGTAAAGCGTTGCAAACCCTTCCAGATACCCCTCTGGATGACCGGGCGGAACGCGGGTCCAGTCGGGTCCGATGCTGGCCCCGCCACGGGTCAGGATCTGCTTTGGTTCTCCAAAACGGGTGAAACTCATCTGATTGGGGTCCTCATGCCCCCATTCAAGACCACCCTTATCGCCGAAGATCCGCAGGCGCAGGCTGTTTTCGCAGCCAACGGCGATCTGGCTGGCCCAGATCATGCCACGCGCGCCGCCGTCGTAGCGCAGCAGGATATGGGCGTTGTCATCGACCCGGCGTCCAGGCCCGAAGCTGTGCAGCTCTGCCGAGAGCGCCTCCGGGGTCAGACCGCTGACAAAGCAGGCAATGTTAAAGGCATGGGTGCCGATATCGCCAATGGCGCCTGCGCCGGACTGTGAGGGATCGGTGCGCCAGGCGGCCTGTTTGTGGCCGTCCTGTTCAATCGGATCGGTCAGCCAGTCCTGGGCATATTCCGCCTGCACCAGCCGGATCCGACCAAGATCGCCGCGCGCGATCATGGCGCGGGCCTGTCGCAGCAGCGGATAGCCGGTATAATTATGGGTCAG
>NZ_JAYMWW010000005.1:0-68673 GCF_048056015.1 Phaeobacter sp. JH20_37
AAAACCGCCCGCCGCCACGCCCTGCTGAAAGAACACGGCATGGACCTGCCGGTCAGCACCGAGGGCTGAGGATATGGGCACCAGCGCTGTGAAAATCTATGTGGCCGGCCACCGTGGCATGGTGGGGGGCGCCATCCTGCGCCGCTTGCAGGCGCGCCGCGCGGCCGGAGACGACATCCAGCTGATCACCCGGACCAGCGCCGAGCTGGATCTGACCGATCAGGCCATGGTGCAGGCTTTTTTTGCCGCAGAACGCCCCGATCAGGTGGTGCTGGCGGCGGCCAAAGTGGGCGGCATCCATGCCAATAACACCTATCCGGCGGATTTCATTTATGAAAACCTGATGATCGAATGCAATGTGATCCATGCCGCCCATCAGCATGGGGTTGAGCGGCTGTTGCAGCTGGGATCCAGCTGCATCTATCCCAAACATGCCCCCCAGCCGATGGCCGAAGCGGCGCTGCTGACGGATCGGCTGGAGGCCACCAATGAGCCCTATGCCATTGCCAAGATCGCGGGCATCAAGCTCTGCGAAAGTTACAACCGCCAATATGGTCGCGACTACCGCTCGGTGATGCCGACCAATCTTTATGGGCCGGGCGACAATTTCCACCCCGAAAACAGCCATGTTCTGCCGGCGCTCATTCGCCGTTTTGATGCGGCGGTACGGGCGGGCGAGGATCATGTGACGATCTGGGGCACCGGCACGCCGCGGCGCGAATTCCTGCATGTGGATGACATGGCGGCGGCCTCGCTGTTTGTGCTGGATCTGGACCCGGCGACCTACCAGCGCGAAACCAGCCCGATGCTGAGCCATATCAACGTCGGCTGCGGGCAGGATATCTCGATCCTGGAGCTGGCCGAGATGGTGGCCGGGGTGGTGGGCTTTGACGGCGAGATCCGGACCAACCCGGAACAGCCCGACGGCACCCCGCGCAAGCTGATGGATGTCTCGCGGCTGGCCCGGCTGGGCTGGCAGGCCGAGATTGCGCTGCGCGACGGGATTGCCCAGACCTATGCGTGGTATCTGCAGCAGGATCCGGAGCGGTTGCGCAGCAAATGACCAGCCCGCTGGCCATCGCCGCAAAAAAGGCCCAGAAAAGACAGGGAGATGGCCTGAAAAATGGGCAGACATTTGCCTCAAACAGGTCAGACTAAGACCCGCAGACCGGTCGGAAAGGGACAGCTCATGATCACCCCCATTCTTCTGTGCGGCGGCTCGGGCACACGGCTGTGGCCGCTGTCGCGCAAAAGCTACCCAAAGCAATTTGTGCCCCTGGTCGGGGAGACCACGCTGTTTCAGGCCTCCGCCCTGCGCCTGTCGGGCGAGGGGTTTGCGGCTCCGATGGTGCTGACCAATTCCGATTTCCGCTTCATTGTCACCGAACAGCTGGCCGAGGCGGGCATTGATCCGGGCGCCATCCTGATCGAACCGGCGGGACGCAACACCGCGCCTGCGGTGCTGGCGGCGGCCCTCTGGCTGCGGGCGCGCGACCCGGAGGGGCTGATGCTGGTGGCGCCCTCGGATCATGTGGTGCCCGATGCGGCGGCCTTTCGTGCGGCGGTGGCGGCGGCGGAACCGGCGGCGCGGGCAGGCCAGCTGGTCACCTTCGGGATCAAACCGGACCGGGCCGAGACCGGCTATGGCTATCTCGAACTGGATGGCGATCCCGGTGATTTCAGCCCCAAGGTGATCGGCCTGAAACGCTTTGTCGAGAAACCGGATCTGGCCACCGCCGAGGATATGCTGGCCTCCGGTCAGTTCCTGTGGAACGCAGGCATCTTCCTGTTCTCGGTGAAGGCGATCATCGCCGCCTTTGAGACCCATGCGCCGGATCTGATGGCGCCGGTGCAGGACGCCGTGGAGCAGGGGGAGCCGGATCTGGGCTTTCTGCGGCTGGACCCGGCGGCCTGGGACGGGGCCGCGGATATCTCCATCGACTATGCGGTGATGGAGCGGGCAGAGAATCTCGCCGTGGTGCCCTATGCGGGCGGCTGGTCCGATCTGGGGGGCTGGGATGCGGTCTGGCGCGAAAGCGGGCCGGATGGCGATGGCATTGTCACCCAGGGCCGCGCCACCGCCATTGAGTGCAGCAACAGCCTGCTGCGCTCGGAGGATGACGGGCTGGAGGTTGTCGGCATCGGGCTGAAAGACGTGATTGCCGTGGCAATGCCCGATGCGGTGCTTGTTGCGCATGCCTCCCGCGCGCAGGACGTCAAACAGGCGGTCAGCGCGCTGAAGGCGAAATCCGCCCGCCAGGCCGAGGCCTTCCCCAAGGATCACCGGCCCTGGGGCTGGTTTGAGAGCCTGGTGGTGGGCGAACGGTTCCAGGTGAAACGCATCCATGTCCACCCCGGCGCGGCGCTCAGCCTGCAGAGCCATCACCACCGTTCGGAACATTGGATCGTGGTCGAAGGCACCGCCAAGGTGACGGTGGATGACAGGGTACAGCTGGTGAGCGAAAACCAGTCGGTCTATATTCCCTTGGGCGCGGTGCACCGGATGGAGAACCCCGGCAAGGTGCCGATGGTCCTCATCGAGGTGCAGACCGGCAGCTATCTCGGCGAGGATGACATCATCCGCTACGAGGATATCTACGCCCGCAAGTGACAACCGCCTGCCCTGGCTAACGGATCAGCCATTCCTCCAGCCCTTCGGCGGGGGTGTCCTGGCTGGTGGGCAGGGCGCGCAGGCGGATCCAGCGGGGATCGGTGGGCTGGCCTGTGCGCAGGCGCAGCCGGCCCAGAAGCCCGACCATGGCCCATTCCGCACGTTCGGCGCGGCTGCGATAGGGGCGGGTGGGGTCATAGGCCGGGTTGAGGCAGGGCGCGCCGCCGGCATCGCGCAGCATGGCGCCAAAGCCATCGCGCAGGCTGCGACCCTGCCAGCGCCCGCCGTCGTCATTGCCGAGGATCGACGGGGTTGTGGAAATCACCCCGATCGGCGTCTCGCCGGGGCTTGCGGCGCGGATCCGGTCACCCGCCATCACCACCGCGAGGCCGCGCCGGTCTTCTCCGTCCGGGTTGCCATCCTCCCATTCGAAGAATTCCGCATAATCCGCGCCACCGCCGGTCCAGGCGCCATCGCAATAGCCATTGCCATTCTGGGCCAGGCGGAACATCGCGCCGCTGCCATCGCCGGCGGTCAGATAATCCTGCGAACTGCCCGTCGCGGTGAGCGCCAGAAGCGTGCTGTCATCGCCGCTGATCTCCAGACGGGCACCGGGATCATAGGTGCCAAAGCCGGCACGTCCATTGGCGGATTTCAGCACCATGGCGGCCTCCCAATTGCTGCCATCGGGAGAGAGTTTCACGGTGAAATCGGTATTGCCCGCCAGCCCCATCTCGGCATGGCCTGTCCAGTTCGACTGAAACAGCAGGCTGGCGGTATCGCTGCCCGAGGCCTTGTTGATCTTCAGCTGATGGCCGCCGCCATCATGGCTGAGCAGGCTGGCGGGGCTGCGCAGGGACAGGCGGTTGGTGGCATCGGCATCGGTGGCAATGCCCAGCTGGTCGAGCCGGTCGCCGCTCAGCGGCGGCAGCTGCCATTGGGTGCCATCCCAGACCCGCAGCGCCTGATCCGCCGGCACCCAGGCGCGCCAGCCGGGCTGTGGCGTCAGGAACTGCCAGGCGGCATCCTGCCAGATCGCCAGCCGCCCGCCCTGTCCGGCCCAGGCATCGGCCGGGCTGTCGGCCAGCCCATAGGCCGCACCTTCGGCCGGGGTTGCGGGCGGGGTGGTGGCGTCAATGGCCTCCAGCCGCAGCTGCACCAGCGCATCCAGCATGCGCAGCGCCTCGTTATGGGTCACATGTTTCTGCGCCTGGGCGGGCATCAGATAGGGCAGGGCAAGAAGAGGGGTGGTCTGGGGCAGGGTGTCTGGGGTGATGTCTGGCATTCTGGCGGCTCCTGATCGCGGGGATGGCGCCAGAATGCCCCAGTCGGATCACCCGGCCCCTAAGGGGGCGCGCGCCCGCTCTGCAACACCCCTTTTGCGGGGGGGTGACTGTTTCCTCCGCGCCTGACCGTGGGGATTGTCTTCAATATGTAAACAATAGCCGCGTTTCTGCCCCATTCCCGTCCGCTCTGCCGCCGCCTCTCCCCGTGAGGCTGATCCTGCCCCCGGAAATGCAACTCCGGCGGGTCTGGTGATCAGGTAGCGCGGGAGCAACACAGATGGATCTACGATTTGCAGGACGGTTCGGAGCCAATGATCTGCTGCTGGACAGCGATCTGCGCGATCTGGAAATCCATCAGGGCACCAATGGCGCGGTGCAGCTGTTTGCGGTCAGCGGGCTGAATGGCGGCATTGCCAGCTACAGCCTGGGAGGCGGCACGCCGGTTCTGCGCGATACGGTCTATCATCGCGCGCTGGGGCTGGCGGGGGGCGAGGCGACCCTGGCCGAGATCGGCGGCGAGACGCGTTTGCTGGTCGAGGGCAGCACCCGCAGCGCCCTGGCGTTTCATCAGATCGGCGGCAATGGCCAGCTGTCGGCGCAGCAGCAGGACAGCCTGCCGGGGGCGGGGGCTGCGGGGCTGGACGCCACGGTGGTTGGCAGCCTTGGCAGCGGGGGATCGGTGGTCTACGGGCTGGCCAATGGCCGGCTGAGCGGCTGGCAGCTGGGGGCGGGCGGCGCGGAGGTGGCCAAGGCGGGCGGCGCGGCGGCCTATGACCGCCCCGGCGCGGTGGCGCTGGAGCTGGCGGACCTGGGCGGCGGCGCGCAGCTGCTGTTGCTGGCCGACCGGATTGAACAGGGGCTGCTGAGCTACCGGATCGATCCGCAGAGCGGCGCTTTGCAGGTGGCCGACAGCCTTGGCGCGGCGGATGGGCTGGGGCTGGCCGAACCGACCGCGGTGGAGAGCTTCTCCGCCTTTGGCAGCAGCTGGGCGGTGCTGGCGGCGGCGGGCAGCGGCTCGCTCAGCCTGATTGCGCTGGGGCGCGATGGTCAGATGACCCTGAGCGATCATGTGCTGGACACCGCCGCCACCCGTTTTGGCGGGGTCACCGCGCTGGAGGTGGTCGAGGTCGCCGGCGAGATGCTGGTGCTGGCGGCAGGCAGCGACGACGGTCTGGCGCTGTTTCGGATCCTGCCGGAGGGCCAGCTGGTGCATGTCACGAGCCTCGCCCATGCCAGCAATGCCGGCGAGGCCGGGCTGGGGCTGGAGAATGTCACCGCGCTGGCGGCGGCGGTGGTGGGGGGGGATCTGCAGATCTTTGCCAGCTCCGGCACGGCCGAGGGGCTGTCGCAGTTCACCCTGCCGCTGGCAGAGCTGGGCGATGTGATCACCACCGCCGGCGGCCGGATCAGCGGCACCGGCGCGGCGGATGTGCTGGCGGGCGGCATCGGTGCAGTGCTGAGCGGCGGCGCGGGGGCGGATGTCTTCGTGCTGCGCCCGGCCGAGGAGGGGCGCAGTGGCAGCCTGCACATCAGTGATTTCGAGACCGGGCAGGACAGTCTGGATCTGTCGGGGTTTGACGGGCTGCGCAGCCTGGATGGGCTGCAGATCCGCAGCCGCAGCGATGGCGCCGTGATCACCCATCAGGCAGCGGATGGCAGCCGCACCGAGGTTGTGGTGCAAAGCGCCGATGGCGGCAGTCTGGATGCGGCGGATCTTTTTGCCGGGGGGTTTGTCTTTGCCGACCGGATGCTGCCCCCCGCAGAGGCACCGGATCCGATGCGCTATGGCAGCGGCGGCGCCGACCGGATTGCTGCGCGCAGCGTCGGCGATCAGATCAACGGGCTGGGGGGCAATGACACGCTGCTGGGTGGCGACGGGCGCGACAGTCTCTGGGGCGATGCGGGCCATGACCGGCTGCTGGGCGGTCAGGGCGGCGACCGTTTGCGCGGCGGGGCGGGCAATGACGTGCTGCTGGGGCAGGGTGCGCGCGATCTTCTGGTGGGCGGGGCTGGCCGTGACACGCTGGATGGCGGACGCGGCGGCGACCGGCTGCTGGGCGGATCCGATGCGGATCTGCTGCGCGGCGGCGGCCAGAACGACCTGTTGCGCGGCGGTGCCCAGGGCGACCGGCTGCTGGGCCAGAGCGGCCGGGACAAGCTGTTTGGCCAGAAGGGCAATGACACGCTGGATGGCGGCGGCGGCAATGATCTTCTGGTGGGCGGCCAGGGTGCCGATGTCTTTGTCTTTGGGGCGGGCCACGGCAGCGACAGGATCCGCGATTTCACGCAAGGAGTGGATGTGATCCACCTTGGACGTCTGGCGCGGGCGGGCATCGCCGAGGATCTGGGGGATCTGCGCCTGCAGCAGCAGGGCGAGGATACGCTGATCCAGACCGGGGCGGGGGAGATCCTGCTGCTCGATCAGATCGCCGCAGACCTGACGGCCGATGACTTTATCTTCTGATCCGCTATCGGCTGTCGGAAATAGGCAGAGGGCCGCCCCAAGAGCAGGTTCCCGGACGTGCCCGGAACCTGCTCAGAGCTTGACGGGCCGGGCCCTCAGAACAGGATATCATCCGCCCTGAGATCCTCGAACGCGGTGTTCTGCAGGGTCAGGGACCAGCCGTTGTCATCCCGGATCACCAGATCGGCGTTGCGGATCTCGAGGTGATCCTCGCGCAGATCGGCAAAATCCAGCACCCCGGTGGCGGCGGACATGTCGATGCGATCTTCGGCCTGAAAATCAATCACCACATCGGCCCCTTGTGAGAACACAAAGACATCGGCGCCCTGGCCTCCTGCCATGCGGTCATTGCCTTCGCCGCCCTCCAGCCTGTCCTGCCCGGCGCCGCCTTTCAGCGTGTCACGCCCGGCGTTGCCGACCAGCGTATTGGCGGCCTCATTGCCGATCAGCAGGTCATCACCAGCCCCGCCCCAGGCGTCCTCGATCAGGTTGACGGTGCGCCCGTCTACCTGGACCGCGGCGGCCATGGCGACATTGTTCTCAAGGCTGCCGATGGTGGAATACTGCCCCGGGCGCAGGTCGATCCGGCTGTTGCTGCCAAGATCGGAGGCGTCGATCAGATCCGCGCCGCCGGCATCCCAGATGGTCAGGCTGACATTACGCGCCACCCCATCCGCACCGCGCAGCGTCATCTCATCCGCCCCGTATTGATAGGCCTGGCCGCCACGCCCGTCGCCGGCCCCGAAATAGCTGGTGGCATCGGTGCGGGTGCTTGTATTGGCGCCATAAAGCGCCTGCAGCGCCTGCATGTCCCAGAGCATCGGGGTCAGCGCCCAGCCCTGCGCGTCATAGCTCAGATCCGCCTCGCCCGGATGGGCGACATAGGACATCACCGTGAACTGGCCGTTGGTGTCGGGGTTGTCGGGCTGCTCATTGGGATGACGCAGCCCCAGCGCATGGCCCAGCTCATGCAGATAGGTGTTCCAGCTGGTATGCCCCAGTATCGGGCCGATGCCCGGCACATATTGATTGGGGTTGCTGCTGTTGATCCAGAGATCCCCGGCCATAGAGGCCTCCGTGCCCAGATCATCTGCATCGGGAAAATTGGCGACAAAGCCAAAGAGACCGGTGTTGTCAAACCCGTAGCTGGCAAAGGCGATATCCAGCACATCCCCGGGTCCGGCAGGGGTGAGATTGACATTGGCGACCTCGTTCCAGGCTGCCACTGACTGTAGCATCAGCGCCTGTTGCCGCGCATCCATCGCAACAGAGGCGCTGGCCGGGATATAGCCTGCCCTGACAGCATAGTCGTCAAAGGCCGGGTCATAGGGGTAATAGCCTGGCACCTGGCTCACAAAGCCATAAGAGATCGTGTCATCCCCGTCGTGCCAGCCATCGGTGTTGCTGACCAAAAGGGCGCGGTAATCCTGATATAACGGCATGGGATCTGCTTTCCATCTGTAATGAAACAAGACTCACGTTAAACGTGCATATTGTAGATAAAGATCTCGCAATAGTAGATTTTTTGCCAGAGGCGGCATTCCCTTGGGTCACTCAGGGGAAAGGGGCACGGTGCCGCACCCCGCAAGGACGGCCGCGCGGTGGTACCCATGGCGGGCAGAGATCCGCACCTGGAACAGAGGCGTCAGAAATCCGCCTCTTTGTCCCTCCACCGTGGGATATCCGGGACACTGAGGGGAGGGCAGATTATAAGAGAAGCCCGCTCTGGCAGCGTGCGCGCAGGGGAGCCCAGCAGAGCGCATCCCTGCAGATTGAGGACAGGGGCCTGCCGGCTGATGCTTTCATCTTCTGACAGAAGGTCTGGCGATAGAGGGATCGGTGCTGAAGGCGGCGGTCCGAGGCGCCCTCAGAACAGGAAATCATCCGCCGCAAGATCACCGAATGCCGTGTTGAGCAGGGTCAGGGACTGGCCGTCCTGATCCCGGATCACCAGATTTGCGCCGTCTTCCTCAAGGTGGTTGTCGCGCAGATCGGCAAAATCCAGCACCCCGGTGGCAGCAGCCATGTCGATCCGGTCGTTGCCCTGAAAATCAATCACCACATCGGCCCCTTGTGAGAACACAAAGACATCCGCGCCCCGTCCCCCGGCCATGCGGTCATTGCCGCCGCCGCCTTCCAGCGTATCCTGCCCGGCGCCGCCTTTCAGCGTGTCGCGTCCGCGCCCGCCCTCCAGCAGGTCATGGCCTTTGCCGCCCTGCAGCCGGTCGCTGCCTTGCCCGCCGATCAGCACATCGCTGTTGCGTGCCCCGGCCAGCGTGTCACGCCCGGCGTTGCCGACCAGCGTATTGGCGGCGCCATTGCCGATCAGATGGTCATTGCCGACCCCGCCCCAGGCGTCCTCGATCAGGTTGACGGTGCGCCCGTCTACCCGGACCGCGGCGGCCATGGCGACATTGTTCTCAAGGCTGCCGATGGTGGAATACTGCCCCGGGCGCAGGTCGATCCGGCTGTTGCTGCCAAGATCGGAGGCGTCGATCAGATCCGCGCCGCCGGCATCCCAGATGGTCAGGCTGACATTGCGCGCCACCCCATCCGCACCGCGCAGCGTCATCTCATCCGCCCCGTATTGATAGGCCTGGCCGCCACGCCCGTCGCCGGCCCCGAAATAGCTGGTGGCATCGGTGCGGGTGCTTGTATTGGCGCCATAAAGCGCCTGCAGCGCCTGCATGTCCCAGAGCATCGGGGTCAGCGCCCAGCCCTGCGCGTTATAGCTCAGATCCGCCTCGCCCGGATGGGCGACATAGGACATCACCGTGAACTGGCCGTTGGTGTCGGGGTTGTCGGGCTGCTCATTGGGATGACGCAGCCCCAGCGCATGGCCCAGCTCATGCAGATAGGTGTTCCAGCTGGTATGCCCCAGTATCGGGCCGATGTTTGGCACATATTGATCGGGGTTGCTGTTGTTGATCCAGAGATCCCCGGCCAGCGATGGGGTACGGCCCAGATCAGCCGGTTCGGGAAAATCGGAAATGAAGCCGAACAGCCCGTCATCGGCGAAATGGGCACTGGCAAAGGTCAGATCCGCCATCCCGCCCTCGGCGGGCATCAGGTTGAGATTGGCCACCTCGTTCCAGGCTGCGACCGCCTGCAACATCATTTGCCGTTCGGCGGGGTCCATGTTCACCGTCGCCCCCTCGGGCAGGTATTCTCCGCCGACGTCATAATCTCCCCAGATCGGGTCATAGTCGTAATAATCCGGCACCGAGGTGATGAACTGATAGCGAATGACGCCGGAGCCATCATGCCAGCCGGTGGCGTCATCTATCAAAACTGCGCGGTAATCCTGATATGTCGGCATATCATCCCTGCCTGCTATGAGCCCGTTTCCGGGGAGCCTAGCAGGGCGCTGTGTCCAAACCTTTAATTGTTCATGAAATCCCATATGGGCCCGCTGTCAGGCAGCCGCAGAGTGGGTTGGGACCACAATATGTGCCTTTCCCGTGGCATCACCGGCGTCTGGGCGTTAGGACAGAGGACAGGACCACGGCAGCAGATCGGGGGGAGAGGACATGCAGATTGAGGACACGGACCTGCCGGGGGTGAAGATCCTGACACCGGCGCGGTTTGGCGATGCACGGGGGTTTTTCTCCGAATGCTGGAACCGGGCGCGGATGGCCGAGGCGGGGCTCAATTTCGATTTTGTGCAGGACAATCATTCGCTGTCGATGGAGCCGGGCACCCTGCGCGGGCTGCATTTCCAGGCGCCGCCCCATGCCCAGGCCAAGCTGGTGCGCTGCGGCCAGGGGGCGCTGTTTGATGTGGCGGTGGATATCCGCAAGGGCTCGCCCACCTATGGGCGCTGGACCGGGGTGGAGCTGTCGGCGGAAAACGGGCGCCAGCTGCTGATCCCGGCCGGGTTCCTGCATGGGTTCATCACCCGCCTGCCGCATACCGAGGTGCTGTATAAATGCAATGATTACTACGCGCCGGAGTGTGACGGCGGGGTGGCCTGGGACAGCTGCGGCATCACCTGGGGGTTTGACGGCAGCCCGGTCCTGTCCGACAAGGACGCCAGGGCGCCCCGGTTTGAAGATTTCGACAGCCCCTTCGTGTGGGAAGGATAAGAGATGAAGATTTTGGTGACAGGTGGGGCGGGTTTCATCGGCTCGGCCGTCGTCCGACTGGCGGTGGCGCGCGGCCATCAGGTGGTGAACCTCGATGCGCTGACCTATGCCGCCTGTCTGGACAATGTGGCGGTTGTGGCGGACAGCCCGCTTTATGCCTTTGAGCAGGTCGATATCCGTGATCGCGCCGCATTAGACACTGTTTTTGCCCGACATCACCCGGATGTGGTGATGCATCTGGCCGCGGAATCCCATGTCGACCGCTCCATCGACGGCCCCGGGGATTTCATCGAGACCAATATCACCGGCACCTATCAGATGCTGGAAGCGGCGCGGAAATACTGGAGCGAGGCGGGCCGCCCGGAGGCCTTCCGGTTCCATCACATCTCCACCGATGAGGTCTATGGCAGCCTGCCTGCCGACCCTGATGTGCTGTTCACCGAAGAGACCGGCTATGATCCGCGCTCGCCCTATTCCGCGAGCAAAGCCGCCAGCGATCATCTGGTGCGCGCCTGGCACGAGACCTATGGGCTGCCGGTGGTGCTGACCAATTGTTCGAACAACTACGGTCCCTTTCATTTCCCCGAAAAGCTGATCCCGGTGGTGATCCTCAATGCGCTGGCAGGCAGGCCGCTGCCGATCTATGGCGATGGCTCCAATGTGCGCGACTGGCTTTATGTGGAGGATCACGCCGATGCGCTGCTCTTGGTGGTGTCCGAGGGGCGCGTGGGGCGCAGCTACAATATCGGCGGCGAGAATGAGCGGAGCAATCTGGAGCTGGTCGAGACGCTCTGTGCGATCCTCGACGAGAAACGGCCCCGGGATGACGGGGGATCTTACAAGGACCAGATCACATTTGTGACCGACCGGCCGGGCCATGATGCCCGCTATGCTATCGACCCTTCCCGTATCCGCGATGAACTGGGCTGGCGGCCCAGCGTCACCGTGGAGGAAGGGCTGGCGCGCACGGTGCAATGGTATCTCGACAATGAGGCCTGGTGGCGCGCGCTGCAAAGCCGCGACGGGGTCGGCCAGCGGTTGGGGACGGGAAAGTGACGGCAGATAGACCACAAAGGGCAGCGCCCGAGCCTGGGCGGGTGCGAAGCGCCCTCCCGTGGGGAGGGTCGGGCGCTGCCCGGCCTAACGGTCGGGCGGTATTTCTTCCGTATAGCGCTCCCTCATGCTGACCGCGCATCTGCCCTCCGGCTATGTTCTGGCACGGCTGGCGCCTGAGAAGCACCGGCTGCTGATGCCCGCCGCGCTCATTGGCGCGGTGCTGCCGGATTTTGACATGCTGTGGTTCCATTTCGTGGATCAGGGCAGCATTCATCATCACCGCTATTGGGTCCATGTGCCCGCTTTCTGGGGGGCTATTGCGGCTCTGGTTCTGCCGGTTTTGGCCTTGTTTGCCCGCCCCCTGCTGCTCCCGGCGTTGGTGTTCTTTGCCGCCCTCTTCCTGCATATGGTGTTGGACACCATCGGTGGCGGCATCCTGTGGGGCGCGCCGCTTAATGATCATCTCTATACGCTGGTGGAGATACCAGCCAGCCAGCCTCATTGGGTTTTGTCCTTTCTGCTGCATTGGACCTTTGTTCTGGAACTGGCTATCTGGGCTACAGCCTTGTATCTATGGCATAAAGGAAGCCGTATATGATCCTCGTTTTTGGCAAGACCGGCCAGGTGGCGCGGGAACTGGCGGCGCATGATGATATTCTCTGCCTCGGCCGCGATCAGGCGGATCTCACGGATCCTGCGGCCTGCGCCGAGATGATCCGCGCCCATGCCCCTGCCGCGGTGATCAATGCGGCGGCCTATACGGTTGTGGACCGGGCCGAGGCGGAAGAGGACCTGGCCACGGTGATCAATGGCAGCACCCCCGGCGTCATGGCCGAGACCTGCGCCATGCTGGGCATTCCCTTTGTCACCCTCTCCACCGATTATGTTTTCGACGGCAAGGGCAGCAGCCCCTGGCACCCGGATGAGCCGGTGGCGCCGGTCAATGCCTATGGGCGGTCCAAACAGGCCGGGGAGGCCGCCGTGCGCCTGGCCGGGGGGGCTTATGTGATCCTGCGCACCTCCTGGGTGGTCTCGGCCCATGGCAGCAATTTCGTCAAGACCATGCTGCGGCTCGGCCAGGACCGCGACCGGATGCGTGTGGTGGCCGACCAGATCGGCGCGCCGACCCCGGCCCGGGCCATTGCGGCGGCCTGCGTGGAGATCGCCCGCCAGCTGATGACGGCGCCGGAAAAATCCGGCACCTATCATTTTGCAGGCCAGCCCGAGACCAGCTGGGCCGGGGTCGCCACCGAGATTTTCGCCGAGGCGAAACTCCCCTGTGCGGTGGCGGAAATTCCCAGTACGGCCTATCCGACCCCGGCGCGGCGACCGTTGAACTCACGGCTGGATTGCAGCACGCTGGAGAAGGTCTTTGGCATCACACGCCCGGATTGGCGGGCCGGGCTGAGGGATATTCTGAAGGATCTGGGAGCGCAGGCATGACAGCACGTAAGGGTATCATTCTGGCCGGTGGCTCGGGCACGCGGCTTTATCCGATCACCATGGCGGTCAGCAAACAGCTCTTGCCGCTCTATGACAAGCCGATGATTTATTATCCCCTGTCGGTCTTGATGCTGGCGGGCATCCGCGAGATCTGCGTGATCACCACGCCGCAGGATCAGGATCAGTTCACCCGGCTTCTGGGCGATGGCAGCCAGTGGGGCGTTCATCTCACCTATGTGGAGCAACCCAGCCCGGACGGTCTGGCACAGGCCTTTGTGCTGGCCGAAGAGTTCCTGGCCGGCGCCCCCTCGGCGCTGGTGCTGGGGGACAATGTGTTCTTTGGCCATGGCCTGCCGAAACTGCTGGCGGCGGCGGATGCGCAGACCAGCGGCGGCACCGTCTTTGGCTATCACGTGGCCGATCCCGAACGCTATGGCGTGGTGGATTTCGACGCCGAGGGCCGCGCCCGCGAGATCATCGAAAAACCCGCTGTGCCGCCGTCGAACTATGCGGTGACGGGGCTGTATTTCCTGGACGGCAGCGCGCCGCAGCGGGCGCGGCAGGTCACCCCCAGCCCGCGCGGCGAGCTGGAGATCACCGATCTGTTGCAGATGTATCTGGACGAAGGCGCCCTCCGGGTGGAGACCATGGGCCGCGGCTATGCCTGGCTGGACACCGGCACCCATGGCTCGCTGCTGGATGCCGGCAATTTCGTGCGCACCCTGCAGGAGCGCCAGGGGTTGCAGACCGGCTGCCCCGAGGAAATCGCCTATGAGGCGGGCTGGATCAGCGCCGACCAGCTGCGCACCCGCGCCGAGATGTTCGCCAAAAACGCCTATGGTGCCTATCTGGAACGGCTGCTGGACTGATCAGAGCGCGACACGGCTCCGCCTCAGGCCGGGCGCAGCAGCAGGCGCCGATCAGAGCACCCCGGCGCGGCTGAAGACGCCGAAGAAATTGCCGATGATATTGGAGATGGTCAGCGCGTCGTTCACTGGTGCCTCGGTGGCGATCAGCAGGTCGCCGGAATTGATCTGGAAGCGGCGGGCCGAGAACAACCCGTCGGCCGATGTGAGATCAAGGGTAAAGACCACCCGCGCCTGGCGCGGGCCGCGCTGACCGGGGGCAAGCGCACTGTCGGGGTATTCGCGCAGCACCAGCAGGCCCTGCGGATCGGCGCGGCTGTCCTGAAACCCGCCGGCAACCGACATCGCATCCATCGCCGACATCTGATCCTTGGTGAATGTGTGCAGATCCTCACGGCCGGTGGCGCCAAAGGACAGGAAATAGCGCGCATCCTCTTCCACAAACACCCGGTCACCGCCGCGCAGCAGCGTGTCGCGGCGCGGATCATTGAGCAGGGCCTCCACCGAGGTGCCATAGATGCTGCTGCCGCGCACCAGGCGGATCTGCGGGTTGTTGAGGCTGGCACTGATGCCACCGCCAGCCGCGATCAGCCCCATCACCGTGTAATTGCGATCGGGCATCGGGTAGGTGCCGGGGGTGGTGACGCCGCTGACCAGATCCACCGAATTACTGCGGCCTTCGGTCATATCGAGCTGCAGCTGGGCTGAGGGAACAATGGTTTCCAGCTCGCGCTGCAGTTTTTCACGGGCCAGATCCGGGGTCAGCCCGTTGACGTTCACATTGCCCACATAGGGCATGAAGATGCTGCCATTGGCCGCCACCGTCACATCCTGCAGCTGCACCATTTTCTCATCCGGGGTGGTCAGCAGGGAATTGTCGCTGCTGTCCCAGATCCGCAGGGTCAGCAGGTCGCCGGGCTGGATGATCTGGGTCTTGGCGCCTCGGGTGGCGCCGATCCATTTCAGCGGGCGCTTGCCGCTCTGGCCGCCGCCGCTTTGCGGTCCGGTTTCGGGCCAATGCGCCACGGTGGGCAGAAAGGCGCGGGTCACCGGATAAAGGGCAAAATCGGCATCCGCATCATCGGCGGTTTTCAGGATCTCTTCGCTGGCGGGAGCGCCACCGGGCAGGCGGCCACAGGCGGCCGGCAACAGGGCAAGCCCAAGAGCGGCAAGCAGGAGGGTGAGGCGGCGCATGAGAGTCCTTGTCCGAAAACGGCTTGATTTTTGTTCTCCGCAAGATACTGGGCATGCAGACTGCGTCAACCGCAAGGGCAACGGTAACAGGGGGGCTGATGCGTTTTCCACCCATATTGATCCCCGTATTGGCTCCGGTATTGATCATGGGCGCCTCGGGGCGGATCGGCGGGCTCCTGCACAGCCAGTGGAGCGGGCCGGAGCAGGGGCTGCGCTGGCAGCGCCGCCGCCCGCCTGTCGGGACCGGTCCCGACGGCCGGGGCTGGCATGTTTTCGAGCCGCTGGCAGAGCCCGAAGCGCTGCTGCAGGCGGCGGTGGGCTGTGCGGCGATCCTCTGCCTGGCGGGGCCGGTGCCCGGCGGCACGGCGGGCGGCGATCTGAGGGCGGGCCAGCTGGTGCAGCATCGCGACCTGGCGCTGGCTGCGCTGGAGGCCTCCGCGCGGGCGCGCGACGCAGGAGCAGGGGCAGGGGCGCCACGGGTGCTGCTGGCCTCTTCGGCGGCGGTCTATGGCGCGACCCCCGGCCCGCTGCGGGAAGACACCCCGCTGGCGCCGCTGGCCCCCTATGGCGTCGCCAAGGCCGAGATGGAACAGGCCGCCTGCGCCCGCGCCACAGAGCTGGGACTGGATGTCACCCTGCTCAGGATTGGCAATATTGCCGGCTTTGATGCCATTCTTGGTGGCTGGCGGGCCGGGTTCCGCCTGGATCAATTTGCCGATGGGCAGACGCCGCGGCGCAGCTATATCGGCCCGCGGACCCTGGCCGAGGTGCTGGCCGCCCTGATCGCCAGCCCGGCGCTGCCACAGGTGCTGAACATCGCCCAGCCCGGGCTGGTGGCAATGGGCGATCTGTTGCAGGCGGCGGGGCTGGAGTTTGCCCGCAGGCCCGCGCCGGGTGACGCCATTGCCGAGGTGCAGCTTGACGTCAGCCGGCTGATCGGGCTTTTGACGCCAGAGCCTGCACCCGCCGCAGATCTGCCAGCTTGCCTGCCTGTTGCCACAGCGGCTGATCTGGTGGCCGAGGCGCGCGGACTGGGCCTGTTGTCCCCTTCCGTTTCCGATAAGGATCCCCGCATATGACCTGGCGCAAACGCCTCTTTGATCTCTTCTTTGCCAGCCTTCTGGTGGTGGTGCTGGGCCCGGTGCTGCTGGCGCTGCTGGCCTGGCTGCTGCTGAAGGAAGGCCGCCCGCTGTTTTATGTGGCCGAGCGGATGAAGGGCGTCGATCAGCCCTTTGCCTTGTGGAAACTGCGCACCATGCAGGTGGTGGACCAGGATACCGGCGTCTCCGGCGGCGACAAATCGGCCCGCATCACCAAAACAGGCGCCTGGCTGCGCGCCCGGCGGCTGGATGAGTTTCCGCAGCTGTGGAACATCCTCAAGGGGGATCTGTCCTTTGTCGGGCCGCGCCCGCCGCTGCGCCAATATGTCGAGGCCAATCCCGACCTCTATGCCCGGGTGCTGAAATCGCGCCCCGGCGTCACCGGCCTGGCCTCGATCACCTATCACCGGCATGAGGCCGCCCTGCTGGCGCGCTGCACCACCGCCGAGGAAACCGATCAGGTCTATTCCCGCCTCTGCGTGCCGATGAAGGCGCGGCTGGACCTGATCTACCAGCGCCACCAGAGCATGTGCTACGATTTTGACCTGGTGTTTCAGACTATCGGCAACCTGTTCCGGCGCGGCTGAGAACAGGTCTGCGGGGATCCGATGATTCGCCCCCCGGAGCGGCCGTTTCCCGCCGGACGGGCCCATATCGCCCCCCCGGAGCGGCAGGGGACCCGCCACCTCCGCCACTCCGGCGGCACCGGGGCCTTCAGAACCGGCATCAAGGCTCGGGGCAGGTCACCGGCGCGGCAAAACGGGCAAATCACCGGGCAAATCACCGGCAGGCGGCGCTTTTTTGCTGGTTGCGGTTTTGTATTAGCCCCTAAATGGGTCTAAAGTGATCTCCGGATGACCTTTGGATGTTTCAGGCTGGATTTCCTGGACAGGGCCCGAAGGTTGGACCAAAGAAACATAGGCCCGCAGCCAGAGAGACCCAGCGCATGAGGGTCCGGGGACCTGCTGCGGGGATTGATAAAAACACATTTGAAACGATGTGCATCGGGGTGACTTCGGCGCGACATCGGGACATATCGACGGGCCGCCCCGGACTGCAGGCGGCCACCGGGGACTGGAAGCGGGGACGGCCAGGGATGTTCAATCTGATCAGTGCGCTGTCACGCAAACAGAAATCCTATATCTTTCTCACCATTGATCTCACCCTGATCCCGCTGGCGCTGTTCCTGACCTTTCTGGTGCTGCCGCTGCCGGGATCGGCGCTGGCCACCTTGGCGGCCATGCTGCCGGTGCTGCCCTATGTGCTGGCGCTGGCGGCGGCGGTGGCGCTGTGGCTGGGGCTGCCCAAGGTGCAGCTCAACGCCTATGAGCGCCATGCCGTCGGGCTGACCGCGCTGCTGGCCTCGATCACCGCCGCAGCCACGGCGGGGCTCACGCTGCTGTTTGGTCCGGATCTGCCGCCCGGCACCCATGTGGTTTTTGCCACCACCTATTTTCTCTGCCTGCTGGCCGCGCGGGCGCTGCTCTATCAGGTGGTGGTGGCGATCTACCGGCGCGCCCAGCCGCGCTGCCGGGTGCTGATCTACGGGGCCGGCACCACCGGCGCCCAGCTGGCCCAGGCGCTGAAGGCCCATGACGGCATTGATCCTGTCGCCTTTGTCGATGACAATACCTCGCTGCAGGGGGTGACGCTGGTGGGGCTGCCGGTGTTCCCGCCCGCCCGCATCGCCGAGCTGGCCGAGGCCCGCCAGGTCAAACGGGTGCTGCTGGCGATGCCCTCGCAGAGCCAGCCGAAACAGGCCCAGATCATTCAGCGCCTGCAGCGGATCGGGCTGGAGGTACAGGCGCTGCCCTCCTTTGCCCAGCTCATCGGCGAAGAGGCGCTGGTGGACAAGCTGACACCCGTCGCGCCGCAGAATTTCCTCGGTCGGGCCACCCGCGATGTGCCCCTGCAGGAGGCCAGCGGGTCCTATCAGAACCGGGTGGTGCTGGTCTCCGGCGCCGGCGGGTCCATCGGCTCCGAACTCTGCCGTCAGGTGCTGGCCTGCCGGCCGCGCAAACTGGTGCTCTACGAGCTGTCGGAACTGGCGCTTTACACCATCCATCAGGAGCTGGAGCAGCAGCTGGAAGGCACCGGTATCGACCTGGTGCCGGTGCTGGGCTCGGTCACCGATCCGCGCCAGGTGCGCATGGTGCTGGCCGATCACGGCGTGCAGGTGGTGCTGCATGCGGCGGCCTATAAACATGTGCCGCTGGTGGAGGCCAACCCGCTGCCCGGTCTGGCCAATAATGTCTTTGGCACGCAAACCCTGGCCCGCGCGGCGGCGCGCAGCGGGGTGGAACGCTTTATCCTGATTTCCTCGGACAAGGCGGTGCGCCCGACCAATGTGATGGGCGCCTCCAAGCGGATGGCGGAACTGGTGGTGCAGGATCTGGCCACCCGCAATCCCGGCACCATCTTCACCATGGTGCGCTTTGGCAATGTGCTCGGCTCCTCGGGGTCGGTGGTGCCGCTGTTTCAGGAGCAGATCAGCCGCGGCGGGCCGGTCACCGTCACCGATCCGCGCGTCAAACGCTATTTCATGACCATCCGCGAGGCGGTGCAGCTGGTGCTTCAGGCCGGCGCCGAGGCGCTGGGTGGCGAGGTGTTTGTGCTGGATATGGGCGAGCCGATCTCGATCCTGCAGCTGGCCCGTCAGGTCATCGAAAGTGCCGGCTATTCGGTGCGCGACGATGAGGATCCCGACGGCGATATCGCCATCGAGATCATCGGGCTGCGCCCCGGCGAAAAGATGCAGGAAGAGCTGACGCTGAGTTCGGACCTGATCACCACCCGCCATCAGAAGATCTTCTGCGCCCGTGAGGCGGTGCTGTCGGAAATCGAGGTCGCCGCGCTGATCCGCGGATTGCGCCAGGCAGTGGCAGCAGGAGACGAAGGCGCGGCCCGGGCGCTGATCAAACGCTGGGTCGAGGGCTACCGCACCCCCGAAGAGGCGCGCAAGACCTCCTGACGACCCGGTGTCCTGTCACATCGCCCGTCGCGCTGACGGACAGCGCCGACAACCGGGGATGGCAACTGGGGGCGGGAACTGGGGAGCGGTCATCGGGAGGAATGCGCAGACACTATAGTTTGCCGGTCACAGGTCGATCTCCGGCAGGCGTCGGCGCTGGCCAGATCGTTGATCCGCCTGCGGCTTTTGTGGTCTAACCGGGCCAACCGCGCCCCCGGGGCGCAGAGCTGCGGATCGGCCCGCCGATTCTCGGACCCTCCGAAGCCCCGACCAGACAACAAGGCAGCCCGCCCGTGATCTTTGCTCTTCGATCTTTCCGCGCTTCGGTGCTTCTGCCCTCTGCCTGTGTGGCTGTGCTGGGTCTCAGTCCGGGTCTGGGTGCAGGGGCCGCACAGGCGCAGGATGCGCTCACCGCGCCCAAGCCGGAGGCCCCGCGCTTCAAACCGCTGCCCGCCCCCAGCCTCAATTTCTACGGCTCCCCCGGTCTGGTGGACATGCCAAGCGCCGAAATGCTGCCGGACGGGCAGTTTGCCGCCACCTATTCCTGGTTTGGCGGTCAGGCCCGCTACAATCTGACCTTTCAGGCCACGCCCTGGCTCAGCGCCGCGTTCCGCTACAATGGCATCCAGACCAATGGCGCGCAGATTGCCGGCTTCTCCACCTATTATGACCGCGGCTTTGACGTGCGGCTGCGGCTGCTGCGCGAGGGGCGCTATCGTCCGGCCGTGACCCTGGGCCTGCAGGATTTTGCCGGCACCGGGATTTATGCCGGCGAATATATCGTCGCCACCAAGAATTTTGACACCCCCGCCCTCAGCCATCGCAGCGGGGCCGGACGGCTGAAGCTGACCGCCGGTCTGGGCTGGGGACGCCTGGGCACCAGCGGATCCATCGGCAGCCTGGCCGGCAGCAGACCGGGGTTCACGGCCGGCAGTACCGGCGGTGAACTGTCCTATGACCAGTGGTTTCGCGGCGAGATGGCGCCTTTTGCAGGTATCGAATGGCTGCCCAATGACCGCTGGGGGCTGAAGGCGGAATATTCCTCCGATGCCTATGTGCTGGAGACCGGCGCTCCGAATGTGTTTGAGCGCAAATCCTCCTTCAGCTTCGGCGCCGAATACCAGGCCAGACCGGGGCTGCGGCTGGGGGCCTATTACCTCTATGGCTCGGAACTGGGGGTGACCGCGCAGATCCAGCTCAATCCGAAACACCCCCCCCAGCCGATGCGGGTGAGCGCGCCGGTGCCGGTGGCGCCGCGCAGCAGCTGGGCCACCGAGGAGGCCCATTGGAGCCGCGACTGGGCCCGGAGCACCCGCGCCAAGACCACCCTGCGGGATCTGATGAGCGCGGCGCTGCAACAGGATGGGCTCATTCTTGAAGCGCTGACCCTGCCCGCAGATGGCACCGAGGCCGAGCTGCGCTATCGCAATCCCCGCTACCGCGCCCAGACCCTGGCCATCGGCCGCGCCGCCCGCGCCATGGCACGGCTGCTGCCGCCCTCGGTGGAGACGCTGAAAATCGTGCCGATGCGCGGTGGGCTGGCGCTGTCGCAGGTGGTGATCCGGCGCAGCGATCTGGAGGCGCTGGAACATCACCCCGACGCCACCGAGGCGCTCTGGGCGGTGACCGGCCTGCAGGAGGCAGGCCCGCTGGCCGGGGAGGCGCTGGTCGCGCAGGATCTCTACCCGGCGTTTTCCACCTCCATCAGCCCCTATACCGCGCCGTCCTATTTTGACCCGGATCTGCCGTTCCGGCTGGATGTGGGGGTGGATCTGAAGGCCTCTTATGCGCCCGCCCCGGGCTGGCGCATCGCGGGCACCCTCCGCCAGCGGGTCTGGGGCAATGTGGCAGACGGGCGCGCCTCCAATTCGGTGCTGCCACGGGTGCGGACAGATGCGAGGGAATATGCCCAATTCGGCACCACGCTGAAAAACCTCTATGTCACGAAGCAATGGCAGATGGGGCGGGATCTCTATGCCCGCAGCACCGTCGGTCTGTTTGAAAGCATGTTTGGCGGCGTCTCGGGAGAGCTGCTGTGGAAACCGGTCTCCAGCCGTCTGGCGCTTGGGATTGAGACCAACTACGTGGTGCAGCGCGATTACGATCAGCGGCTGTCGTTTCGCGATTACAAGACCTTCACCGGCCATGCCTCGGCCTATTACCAGCTCGACAAAGGCTACCATGTGCAGGTGGATGCCGGGCGCTATCTGGCCGGCGATTATGGCGCCACCTTCAGCCTGGACCGCGAATTTGCCAATGGCTGGCGGGTCGGCGGCTTTTTTACCCTCACCGATGTCTCCTCCGAGGATTTTGGCGAAGGCTCCTTTGACAAGGGCTTCCGCTTCAGCATCCCGCTGGACTGGCTTCTGGGCAAACCCAGCCGCAATACATTTGGCATGGTGGTGCGCCCGACCCAGCGGGATGGTGGCCAGCGGGTGCATGTCCCCGACCGGCTTTATGGACAAATCCGCGAGGCCCACCGCGCGCAGCTGACCCGGCAACGGGCGAGGATCTGGGAATGATGATGTCTGCAACGGGTCACCCCCGGGGGCGTCTGGCCCCGTTTGTCGCCCTGCTGGGGCTGCTGGCGCTGACCGCCTGCAGCCGCGGACCGGACGCGCCGCCCCTGCAGGTCGAACTGTTGCGCAACCTGTCGGACCGGGTTGGCGCCCGGCTGTCCGGGGGCCGGGCGGATCCGGCCGCGCGCCCGCCGCTGACCCGCGCCGGTCTGGATGAGATCAAGGACCCCTATATCGAGGTCACCATCGAGAAAAACGGCGTCTTTGCCTATCTGTCGCGCCAGCAGCTGCGCCGCGATGACAGCCTCGGCACGGTGGCGGTCTGGCGCACCGAGGATAATATCAGCCTGACCCTGCGCAACGGCGTTCTGGTGGCCACCCGCAACCTTGGCAATGACATCCTGTCCAGCTCCGCCCTGGTGGCGGGGGAGACCGGTGGACCTCTGCGCAGCGGCGCCCGGCGCTATCATATCCGCGGGCTCGACAATGGCGCCTGGCAGCTCGACATGCTCTGCAGCCGCCGCGATCTCGGGGCTGATCCGGTTGTCATTGTGGAGCTGCGCTACCCGACCCGCCACATCGAGGAACGCTGCCAGCCCAGCCAGCCGGGGCGCGGCGGCGAGATCGTCAATGACTACTGGGTAGATTCGCGCAGCGGCCGGGTCTGGCAATCACGCCAATGGGCCGGTGCCAATGTCGGCTATCTGCGCATCCGTCAGCTGACCACCGGCGGCTGATCCGGCCCCGGAGGCTATGAAAAACAGGCGGTTTTAGAGCAGATCCGCCAAAATGAGCGATATCTCGGCAACGTCGGAAAAAAAATTCCAGTCCCCGGGATATTGCTGCTAAAAGCTGCGTTGAATTCAAAGGGTAACTCACCTACTCTCAGCTCAACGGTCTCCAAAGGAGTTTTGGATTATGAACAAGTTCTTCGCAGCACTCGCCCTGGCCACCCTGGCCGCAACCACCACCGCCTCCGCTCAGGAAGAAGGCACCCCGACCCTGCTCGGCGGTACCGGCCTTGAGCAGGGCACTCTGATTGCAGGCGGCGTTGCCGCTGCGGTCATTCTGGGTGTGATCCTGAACGACGACGACGAAACCAGCACCACCACCACCACCAACTGATCGCTTGCGATCTGATGGGGTGCGGCAGGATCTGACCTCCGCCCGGCGCGCCTGAGCAGGGCAGGGTGTGGATCCCAGGCTGACAGCGTCTCAGGAATACCCATCTTCGCGATGGAAAAAAGCGGGCCACTGGCCCGCTTTTTGCGTCTGGATCGTCTGCGATTGATGTCTCCGACGGCGGGCGTCACCCCACCCGGCGCAGAAAGGCCCTTGTGCGCGGATCCTGTGGCGCGTCAAAGATCTGCGCCGGCGGGCCCTGTTCGACAATCCGCCCACCTTCCATGAAGACCACGCGATCGGCGATCTCACGGGCAAACTGCATCTCATGGGTGACGATCAGCATGGTCTGGCGCTCTTCGGCGACCTTGCGCATCAGCGCCAGCACCTCGCCCACCCATTCGGGATCCAGCGCCGAGGTCGGCTCGTCAAACAGCATCAGCTCGGCCCCCAGCGCCATCGCGCGGCCAATGCCGACGCGCTGCTGCTGGCCGCCCGACAGGCTGGCGGGATAGGCATCGGCCTTCTCCGCCAGACCGGTCTCCGCCAGGATCTTCAGCGCGCGGGCGCGGGCTGTGTCGCGGGGCTGCTTCTGAACGGTGACCAGCGCCTCCATGATGTTTTCCGCCGCCGTCTTATTGGCAAACAGCGCATAGTTCTGAAACACGAACCCCGTGCGCCGGCGCAGGGCCAGGATCTCTGCCTTGCTGGCGCGGGCGGCATCCACCGCCAGATCCCCAATGCGGATCAGACCGGCATCGGGGGCATCGAGGAAATTCAGGCAGCGCAGCAGCGTCGATTTGCCGGTGCCCGACGGGCCGATGATGACGATACGCTCGCCGGGCTGGATGGTCAGATCGATGCCATCCAGCACCACCGCGTCGCCAAATGTCTTGCGCAGCCCGGTGATGGAAATCGCGGTGTCGGATCTTGCATCGCTCATCGTGCATAGGCCTTGTTCAGATGGGTCTCCAAGAGCCGCTGCGCCAGCGACAGCGCCTCCACCAGAATCCAGTAGATCACCGCCACCACCAGGAAGGCCTCGAAATAGAGGAAACTGCCTGCGGCCTCTTTCTGGGTCGCCCCCATCATTTCAGTGACCCCCAGCGTAAAGGCAAGCGAAGTGCCCTTGATCATGTCGATGAAGTAATTGACCAGCGTCGGCGCCGCGATCCGGGCCGCCTGCGGCAGCACGATACGGCGCATCATCTGGCCGCGGGTCATGCCGATCGACTGCGCCGCCTCCCATTGGCTGCGATCGACGCCAAGGATGGCGGCGCGGATGCTTTCGGCCATATAGGCAGCAAAATGCAGGGTCAGCCCCATGATTGCCGCGGTGACCCCGTCAATCTGGGTCAGCACCGACAACACCTGCGGCAGCCCGTAGTAGAACAGGAACAGCTGCACCAGAAGCGGCGTGCCGCGAAAGAAGCTGATGAACAGCACCACCAGCTGGTCCAGCACCGGGATCCGCAGCACCCGCTCCACCGCCAAGAGGGACGCCAGCACCAGTGCCAGCGCCATGGCCACCACCGCCATGAACAGCGTCAGCGGCACATAGCTCAGCAGCACCGGCACCAGCCCCAGCATATAGGCGAGGTCCAACCCCTGCATTTACCGGCTCACTTCTCGACTGCTGCGGTGGCAACCGTGATATCGGTGCCGAACCATGTCTGCGAGATCTCGGCCAGCCTGCCGCTGTCGCGCAGCCGGGTCAGCGCCGCATCCACACGGTCGCGCAGCGCCAGCCCCGCCTCGTCCTGACGGAACGGCAGGGCATTGCGGATCTCGGAGAAGGGCGCGCCGGCCAGCGCCAGCGGCAGCGGGCTTTCCTGGATCAGCTGGGCCGAGGACACCCGGTCCATCACAAAGGCATCGACCCGCCCCAGTGCTGTATCCTGGGCGATATTGGCCTCATAGGTCTTGATCTCGATCTTGTCGGCCTCCGGCAGGTTGCGCAGCAGCTCCTCGAAGTTGGAGCCGAGGTTCACCGCCACAGTCTTGCCCGCCAGATCAGCAGGGCCTGCGATACTGTCCTCATTGCCGCGTTTCACCACCACCTGGGCGCCATCAATGACATAGGCTTGGGTAAAGGCGAATTTGGCGCTGCGCTCGGGCGTGATGGTGATCTGGTTGGCGATGGTGTCGATACGCCCGGCATCCAGCGCGCCGATCAGCCCGGAGAAGGACATGGTGACAAATTCCACCTCAAGGCCGGTTTCCTCGGCCACCGCATTCATCACATCCACTTCAAACCCCTGCAGCACATCCTGCCGCACGAAGGTAAAGGGGAAATAGCCGCCCGACATGCCCACCCGCAGCGTGTCGGAGGCAAGGGCTGAGGAGGCGGACATCAGGCTCGCGGCGATGGCCGCAGTGCGGGCAAGCCGGACAAATGGTTTCATCATGACAAGGGAATCCTTTTGAGTTCGGCCCCGACCTAATCCCCCTGCGGCCGGGGACCAAGATGTCGCAGGCCCGGAAATGACAAATAAGCCCGCCTGTTCGCAGCCAGACGGCAGGCAGAGAACCAGCCTACGGAACAGACGCCGCAAAGCGGGAACTTGTTCCCTTGTTGGGTCGATTTTCTCGGGTTTGTTCCGATCCGGGCCGGAATGCGCCCGGATCTGATCGGGATCAGCCGGTTTTCCCACCTGCCGAATGCGCCATCAGGCGCGCCATGTGGCGGGCCAGCTGCTGCACATTGGGTGGCTGCAGGATCGACAGATGTGATCCCGGCACCTCGATCAGCTCAAACCCGGCCTCGGCCACCGGCGCCCAGCCCAGCCCCTGGGCCAGCCCTTCGGAGCTGTCAAAAAGATCGTCGCCGGCCCGGAACACGGTCAGCGGCGTGGCCAGCGGCTCCGGCGCGTAATGTTCCACCGACTGCTGGTTTGCCGCGATCAGCGCGTCGATCGTCAGCTTGCCGCCGCCGGTCCACTCCAGCCGCCGCCGCTCAAAGGAATTGCGCAGGGTCTCAATCCGATTGGCCACGATATGGCGCAGATAGGCAGGCCCCATACGCCGGAGCAGCTGCAGATGGGCGCCCAGCCTGGCCCGGCCCTGCACCCGGCTGCGCCCGGCCGGCCCTTCGGCATCAAACAGCGCCACCAGCCCCAGCTCGCGCCCCGCCGCCAGCAGCTGACGCGCCAGTTCAAAGGCGAAATAACTGCCCAGAGACACCGCCGCCAGATGCACAACCCCGCTGGGGTAATGGGTCTGGATCTCGTCCAGATACATCTTGGCGGTGGTCCGCACCCCGGTGGGGGTGTCATCATCCAGCAGGCCGATACTCAGCCCGTAGACCGGCTGGTCGGGGCCAAGGGCACGGGCCAGCGGGCGATAGAATTCCTCGTTGCGGCCCAGCACATGCACGCCAAACAGCGGCGGCCGCGCCGCGCCATCCTGGATGATCACCAGATGATCGGGCAGGCTGTGGCCTTCCGGTGTTTCCGTCGCGCCGGTCTGTTCCCCGTTCTGCTCCGCCTCCAGCGCCGCCGCCAGGGCGCGGGGGCTGGGGGTCAGATGCAGCGCCGCCAGGCTCAGCCGCTGGCCCAGATCCGCCTCGATCCGGCCAATCAGCCGCATCGCCAGCAGCGAATGGCCGCCGCGGTCATAAAAACTGTCATCCGCCGCCAGATCGGGCTGGCCCAGAATATCGGCCATCATCTCCGTCAGCTGCCGGGCCAGCGGCGAGGGCGGGGCAGAGGTGTCAACCGCCGCTCCGGCGTCCCGCCGCAGACGCAGACCGAGCGCCCCTGCGGCCTGCTCCGGGGCGGGCAGGGCGGCCATGTCGATCTTGCCCCCTGCGGTGCGTGGAAACTCTGCCAGCGCCACCAGCGCCGGGCGCATATGGGCGGGCAGATCGCGCTGCACCACCTGCTGCAACGGGCCGAGATCCCATTGGCCATCGCCCGTCTGCGCCACGCCCCGGACCCAGCAGCAGAGCTGCGCCGCAGGCCCATCCTTGCCCCGGACCGCCGCCAGCGCCTGCACCCCGGGACAGGCGCGCTCCAGCACCTGTTCGACATGGCGCAGATCAATGCGAAAGCCGCGCAGCTTGACCTGCCGGTCCTGCCGCCCGAGAAAGGCCAGCGTGCCATCCCCCCGCCAGGCAGCGCGATCCCCGGTGCGATAGATCCGCGCCGCCGCGCGCTCTGCTGCAAAGGGGTCGGGCCGGAACGCCTGCGCGGTGTCCTCGGGGCGGCCGATATAACCATCGCTCACCGCCAGGCCGCCAATCCACAGATCCCCGGCCACCCCTGCGGGGGCCAGGCTGCCATCAGCGGCCAGCACATAGGCGCGGGCATGGGCGGTGGGGCGGCCGATGGGCACATCCTCCTCCGCATCAACCGGGCCGCCCGGATCATGCAGCGTGCAGGTGATGGTGGTTTCCGTCGGCCCGTAGCCATTGAGCCAGCGCACCCCCGGCGCCAGCTGCTGCCAGCGCGCCAGCGCCTGCGGGCTGACCTGCTCCCCGCCGACGATCACCAGCCGCACCGAGGGCGGCAGGCTGCGGCCACTGTCGGCCATCACATCGCACAGCACATGCCAGAAGGCGGTCGGCAGGTTCAGCACCGTCAGCTCCAGCGCCGCCACCCGGTCCAGAAACAGCCCCGGCGCGCCGATCATATCGGGCGCGCGCAGCACCACGCAGGCGCCAGCCAGGAGGCTGGGCAGCACCTCCTCGATGGCGACATCAAAGGACAGGCTGGCAAATTGCAGCATCCGGTCGCTGGCCTGGAGGTCAAAGGCGGCGGTGATGGCGCTGGCATGGGCCAGAAGCGCCCGCATCGGCACCCGCACCCCCTTGGGTTTGCCGGTGGACCCGGAGGTATAGATCACATAGGCCAGCCGCGCCGGATCCGGCGCGGGGCGGATCGGCGCTGCGGACCGGGGCTGCGCCTGCCCGGCCCCGGGCGGGATCCAGACCAGCCCGTTTGAGGTCAGCGCCGTCTCATGTTGAGGAGCCTGATCGGCGGATTCACCCATGTCAGAGCCTGAAACGGTGCCATGATCCGGCCCGCCGATGCCCAGCCGGGTGCCGCTGTCCTCCAGCATATGGGCCATCACCGCCGCCGGGTAGGTGGGGTCCACCGGCAGAAAGGCGGCGCCAACCTTCAGCACCGCCAGCATCGCAATGATGAACTCCGGGCTGCGCGGCAGGCAGATGGCAATGATATCGCCGGCCTCCGCCCCCTGCGCCTGCAGAACCCCCGCCAGCTGATCGGCGCGGGCCTGCAGATCGGCATGGCTCAACACCGCGCCCTCGGGCGCCATCTGCAGCGCCGGGGCCTCAGGCGCCCGCGCCGCCGTGGCCTCCAGCCGGGTTGCCATACAGGGCGGGGCCGCTGCCATATCCTGCGCCAGCCTCTGCGCCAGCGCCGGATCCGGGCGGCCCTGTCGCACCAGCTGCGTGACCTCCGCCTCCGGCAGCATCCCCAGATCGCGCAGGGCCATGCCCGCGGGCGCCATGGCGAGGCTCTGCAACAGCTGGCACAGGTGATCCAGCATCCGCTCCACCTGTGTGCCCGGCAGCACCTCGGGATCATATTCCAGCATCAGCAGCGGCTGTTCATCGCCATAGACCGCCAGGGTCAGCGGCATCGCGCCCTCTTCGCGCAGTTCCACCCGGCGGTGCCGCCAGGGGGTCTGCGGATCGGCGCCGCCGAGGCTGCGCATCCGCTCGTTCAGACTGTCGCGTTCGAACATCACCATGCTGTCAAACAGCGGCACGCTGCCCGGCAGCCCGCACCAGCCGCGCATATCCGCCAGCGCGGCATGTTCATGATCGCGCAGCGCCACCGCATCGCGGCGCAGGCGCGCCAGCAGCCCGTCAACCGTCTCGCCCCCCGACAGATGCAGATACAGCGGCACCGTATTGATCAGGCAGCCCACCGTGCGCCCGCAGCCCTCCAGAAGATAGCGCCCCGATCGGGTGACCCCGAAGAGCGCCGTTTCCCGCCCGCTCCAGCGCGCCACCAGAAGCCCCCAGGCGGCATGGACCATATTGGCCAGGGTGGCCGCGCCGCCGCCCTCTGTCGCCGTGACCGCGCCTGCGCGCTGCATGAGGGCGCGGCGCAGCTCGGCCGGCAGATGTCGCTGCAGGATCCGCTTGCGCCCGGGGCTGTCCTGCGGTGTGTCGGCCGGCAGATCCGCCAGCCGGGCAATCTGATTGGGGGTTTCGAACCCCTTGAGGTGATCCTGGAAAAACGCCCGGCTTTCCGCCCGCCCCGAGACCTCCGCCACGGCCGGGCTGAAGGCGTCAAAACCGGTCACCGGCGCGGTCTCGGCAGGCAGATCGCCCGCGCTCAGCGCCGCAAAGACGTCCTCCAGCACCACCGCCATGCTGCGGCCATCGACCAGCACGTGGTGGATGGTCCAGACCATCACCGACCGCTCAGGCCCCAGCCGCGCCAGCAGCACCCGCCAGGACACCGCCTGCTCCAGCGCGCAGCCCCGGTTGCGATCCTCGGCCAGGAACCGTTCCAGCCGGGCGGTCTGATCCTCCGCCCCCAGCCCCTGCCAGTCCTCGGTCTCCACCGTGACCTGCGCCGCGGCCACGGCCACCGGCGCCACCTGCAGCACCGGCTGCGGGCGGCCCTGCCACAGCACCGCGCTGCGCAGCACCGGATGGCGGGCGCAGACCTGCTGCCAGGCCGCCTGCAGCGCCTCGGGCGCGGGCGCCTCGGCGTCCAGATGCACCACGATCTGTTCCAGATTGACCCAAGGTCGGCCGGCAGCCGCGCTTTCATAAAGCAGCCCCTGCTGCATCGGCGTCAGGGGGATATCCCGCGCCCCGTCCACCACAGACGCTGCCTGAAGATCCGTCTCGCCCATCGCAGATGTCGAGCCAGGCTTAGCTGCCTGTGAAGTACCGGTCATGATGCCCCCTACCTGGCATCGGGCCTGGGCCAACCCGCGCCATACTTTCGATCCTGTGCCGCGCCCAGGTGGTCTGGGTATCACGTCACTCTTAACATCCACCTGTCTGCGGCCCTTCCGGCCCGGCCTCCGATGATGCCGACCGCAGGGCCAAAGGCTACCAGATCAAACGGCAGACGAGCAATAAAACACCACCCGGCCACGATCACATCTCCGTCTGATCCGGCAAGATAGGGAATTTGTCGCACCCCGGTTCGGAATGTGCTCCGGGTGTAAAAAGCTTTTTAATCAATCTTATGTTAAATTATTGCACATTCACCGCGTCGCGGCGATATATTCAGCGGGCAGATGTGACAAAGGCCGCCTGACAGGCGGCCTTTGTATCTGGGTTCGGCATGACACCAGCAGCAGCGGATCATTCCGCCGGGGTTTTCTGGGCAACCAGCTCCCCCAGCACCTGCTCCAGCGCCGCCGCGTCGCCGCCGCGCAGGCAGGTCAGCACGGTCCGGGGCAGACGGCGCTTGGCGCGCAGCAAAGGGGTCACCGGGCGCTTGCTGTCATGGGACAGCTCGGCGTTGATCAGCCGCGATCCGGCCGCCGCGCGCAGCCGCTCCACATGAGCCAGATCCAGCGGATGATCGCCGTGGATGGCATAGATCCGGGCCGCCCGGTCACAGCCGCTGCAGCCATCGCGGTAGCCACTGCTCCAGTCCAGCTTGCGCGCCGCCGGGAAACGGGTCTCTCCGGGGATCAGATCCTCGGCCAGGGTGGTGATCGGCTGCAGCGCCACCACGTTTTCCGCGCCGATCAGGTCGGCAAAGGCCATGGCGCCAAAGGCCCCCATACCGGAGCCCAGCACATGCACCTTGTCAAACCCAGCCATCCAGGCGCGGGTGTCCGGTGCCCGGAAATACTGTTCCAGATCCAGCGGACGGTACCAGTTCTGCTGATGCGGCAAGACCGACAGCACCGCATAGCCGGATTTGATCAGGAAACGCTCGCCAAAGCCCGGACGCAAGGGATCCTTGCGGTCCAGCGCCTGGCCTGCCCCTTCAAAGGTGACAACCAGCTCCCGCGCGCCCTCCGGATGCAGCCGCCGCATGGCATAAGACGGGGTCAGCGTGGTGGTGGGCCACAGCCCCTCTGGCAGCGCTTCTTCGGGGGCCTTCTGGCTGCGGATAGCGCCCAGATGGCCTTGCCGGTCCACCGCAGGCACCGGCTGCGGCTCGTCGGGCACGATGGTGTCGACCTCCAGCCCGTGTTCGGCCAGCGCCGCCACATATTCGGCATGCCGCTGGCGATAGGTCGCCTTCATCGTGTCCAGCATCTCGGGCGACAGATATTCATCCAGCGTCGCCTTCAGCCCCTTGCGCATGAATTTCTGCGTGTTCAGCGCCGGCAGGCCGAAATGTTCGGTCAGCTCGGCCACCCGGTTGTCATGCTTGAGGAAAATCGCCGGCTGACCCGCCTGCAGGGCCGCCACGCCACCGTGGAACCGGTCACCGATATAGACATCATGCAGCATCGCCGCCTGCCGCCAGGCGCCAGCCTCGGAGAAGTAATAATAGCGGTTGAAATCGACCTTATGGCCGCATTTGCGGCTCAGCCAGCGATTGAGCATCTCGGGCTGGGCAATATTATTGCCCTCATTATAGCCAAACCGGTCCGTGATGAATTTACCATAGGCAAAGATCTCATCCTGGAACACATAAGAGGCGTCGATCTTGTCGAACGCCTTGGCCAGTTCGGTGCCGCGTTCAACGATGGCGCCGTCGCGCATGGAGAAATGGCCTGCGGTCATCACATTGGCCTGACGCCCCTTGGCCTGGGCCGCGGCCCCGTCGATGGCCATGATCGACTGCGGATAGACATAGAGACTGGGGCAGCCCAGCACGGTGGTGTTCTCCAGCCCGTTGTTGGCCAGCCACTCTGCCGTCTGGGTGCCGCGCACCCCAAACAGATTGGCCCGTTCATTGAGCAGCGCCAGAAGATCGCGGTTGCCCGGCAGCAGGTCCTCAAACGCATGGCTGCCCTGCATCCCGGCCCCCAGCACCACAAAAGGCACCCGCCCATCCAGCGCCTCCAGCGCGGTAAACAGCCGGATACCATCGTGATTGGGGCGGATGAAATTGGCCAGTGACACCACGATCATGTCGAAATGCTCGGCGATGGTCTCGGCATAGCCCTCACCGAGGTTCTTCTGCAGATTGGCGATATTGCCCACCGCCGACCCATCCGGGTCCTTGCGCAGGCTGCGCGCCGGGGCTTCGGCATGGATGATATTGCCGCGATTCCCGGTCAGCCGATGCGCCGGTTTCAGACCGAACAATGTGTCCGTCACCGTCGGCGGCACCCCCAGGATACTGGAGAGTGCCGGATCCGGACGGTGGACCGAAAGCACGGGAGCGTGGAAAAGGATTCTCATATATCACCAGATGTTACTCGCCATAGCCTCCACAAACGGATGGTATGGCCTATTGAAAATAGGGGATCGGCAACCGCGCTTTGGCGTCTCCGGCGGCCGCAGCCCCCGGGATTGCTGCGTTGCGCGCATGTTAGCGCCATGACCTCTGGGGACAAGCCCGGAAAACCCGGCAGAGGCCCCTGGTGGTGAAACCCTGCCCATGGGGGCGCCCCGCGCACCCGCGCGCCTGGACATACTGGACGCCCGGCCAGATCTCCCCGCCCGCGCCCCGCCGAAAGGGTTGCGCCTGCCGCCCTCTCGCGGCATGGATAGGGGATGAAATTTCTCTTTGTGCACCAGAACATGCCCGGCCAGTACCGGGAGATGATCCAGTGGCTGGCCGATCAGGGCGAGCATGAGATCGTGTTTTTGACCCAGCGGAATGATGTGAAGCTGCCCGGGGTCACCACCGCAACCTACAGCAGCCATCACCAGCCTGCCGCCGATGCCTACGGGCTGTCCAAGGACTGGGAGGCGGCAGCCGGCAATGGCATTGGCGCCGCCCTCGCCGCGCGCCAGCTGGAGGCCAGGGAAGGCTTCAAGCCCGATATCATCATTGGCCACACTGGCTGGGGGGAGCTGACCTTCATGAAAGAGGTCTGGCCGGATGTGCCGATCATCGGCTTCTTTGAATATTTCTACCGCACCACTGGCGGGCTGGTTGGCTTTGACC
Organism: Phaeobacter sp. JH20_37; assembly: GCF_048056015.1. Taxonomy (NCBI): domain Bacteria; kingdom Pseudomonadati; phylum Pseudomonadota; class Alphaproteobacteria; order Rhodobacterales; family Roseobacteraceae; genus Phaeobacter; species Phaeobacter sp. JH20_37. The sequence continues at coordinate 32,740 of NZ_JAYMWW010000005.1, forward strand.
CGGAAAATCCCCCCGGCGAACACGCAGGGTTCTTTGCCCATGCCCGCAACACCGTGCCCTTTGCCAATATCGAGGTGGTCGATCTGGGCCACAGCCCGACCTACTGGCAGCGCGACCGCTTCCCCAAGAGCTTTCACGACAAGATCTACGTCAGCCATGACGGCATCCGCACCGACCGGCTGCAGCCGGACCCACAGGCCAGCATCGGCCTCGGCCGCCTGCCCCGGCCGCTCAGCCGCGACGATGAGGTGATCACCTATATCGCCCGCAATATGGAACGCGCCCGTGGTTTTCACGTGATGATGCGCGCCCTGCCCAAGATCCTGTCGGAACGCCCCAATGCGCGGATCCTGATGATCGGCGGCAATGAGACCTCCTATGGGCGCGAAAGCACCCATCCCGCAGGGCTGCGCGGCGAGATGGAGGATGAGCTGGGCGACAGCGTCGACTGGAGCCGGGTGCATTTCCTCGGCCGGGTGCCTTACAGCGATCTGTGCAAGATCATCCGCATCAGCCGCTGCCACATCTATCTGACCATGCCCTTTGTGCTCAGCTGGTCGTTGCTGGAATCGATGTCGATGCAGGCCACTGTCGTCGCCGCCGATGTGGAGCCGGTGCGCGAGGCGGTGACCCATAATGAGACCGGCATGCTGGTGGATTTCTTTGATCCCGGCGCGCTGGCCGATCAGGTGGTGGATGTGCTGGCCAATCCCGGCGCCTATGCCCATCTCGGCCCCAATGCCCGCGCCCATGTGGTGGAAACCTACGATTTCCTGACCCGCTGCATGCCCGAGCACGCCCGCCAGATCAACGCGCTGCTGCCTGCGGGCAAACAGCTGAAGATCTGACACCCGGGCCGGCAACCGCCCAGTCTGTAACAGTTCGGTCCGCAGCAGAGTATCCGGGGATGATCTGCGTCGACCCGGGATCCAGCCCCCCAGCATGGATCCATGGCCGACGCAGCCCCGACCTGCCCGGCCCACCAGATGGTGGGATCAGGACAGGAATTGCTCCGACGCCCAGATCGCGGCCTGGGTGCGGTTCTTGGCACCGACCTTGCGAAAACAGGTGCGCAGATGCACCTTCACCGTGGCCTCGCAGATGCCCAGCTCATTGGCGATGGATTTATTGGTGGCGCCGTCGATCAGCTTGGTCAGGATCAGCCATTCGCGTCCCGACAGCCCGCGCGCCGCAGCCGAGGCCGGCATCCGGCGCAGGTCCACTGGCAGGGGATCGGCCGGAACACCGTTGGGTTTCCCCTTGTTAGAGCCTGCCCCAGACAGGCTCCCATTGACCCGACCGTCCAGGGTCACCGCCGCAAAATCCGCAGAGGCGCCGAGGGTTTCCGCCGCCTGGTCGCCGCTGGATGTGGTCACATCCGCCGCCCGCAGCGCCGCGGAAATATCCGATGGCACGATCCGATAGCCGCTTTGCACCACCCGCAGCGCCGCAATCAGCGCCTCGGCCGATTTGCGTTGCGGGATCACCGCCTCGGCATAGGCGCTGAGCGCATTCTGCATGCTGGTGGAACATTCGCGCCCCATGATCAGGATCAGCAGAGAGGCGTCATTGCCCTCTTTGAACTGGCGCAATTCCTCCACCAGCTCCGGTCCGGTTTCATGGCTGTAATATAAAACCAGATCATCCACCCCCAGCCCGGAGAGCGTCGAAAGCTCATCGCAGCAGGTGCCGATCTGGTAGTCGTTGCTCTGGCAAATGGCGAGGAACATGTCGCGTAACAAGCGACTTTCGCCCACAATATGAACAGGCATGATATACCCCCATACTCTTAAAAAAACTGATCCACACACGATCAGATGGTCTCAATGAATGATCTCCGGAACAGGGAGGTCACCGGGCTTTTCTGCGGGTTTGGAACACCCCGCCCTGGCCCTCGCGGTGCTGTTGCGACCCCCGTCACAGATGGCACCCCGGTGTTGTCTTATGTCTTGTGTTTTTGTCCTTTCGATCAGATGAGCGCCGCATTGCGACCCGGCCGACCAAGGGAACGCCTCAGCCGCCTGCCCGCAGGCCATCTCTCAGCTCCCCGCTGCAGCCCCCCCTATCACGGGGAAGTTTCACAGGGCCTGCTGTTCAGGCGGGCCTCCTCCAGGCCAGCCCCCTAAAATGCCGGGGCCAAATATCACGCCCCCCTGCCTCCAAATTGCAGCCCGTATCAGCGCTGCACCGCTATGCGGCACTCCAAAATAGCCCGAATCCATCCGTTTTTGTCAAAAAACTTACCCATTGGCGAAATGTTGGCGCCACCAGAACCAAAGCCTAAAGTATTGTTTTCGATATATGCTTTTGTTTTATCAACAAGAATATCCTCAGGGCGGGCAAATCCAAAGATGTGCGAATTCCTTAATTATGATCCGCCTCGGGCCGGTTTCTACAACCTAATGGTGTTCAATCTTCGCGAATCCTACCGCAGGAGATGGAATCACCCTTCCTTTGTTGCGCCCCCGCCCGGATCCTTACCCCCTCCGAGGTAGTTCTCCTTGAGCCCTTCACTCAGGCGGCGGATCTTTGCCAATATATAATCATTTGAAAAATAATAATATTATGGAAGATACCGAATTGGCTCTTCGCCGTGACTTGTGGCTTACCCTGCGTCACCACACCAGATATTGATTAAAACTCAACCCTCTGTGGGTTCGCCCGTTGGTTGATCGCAAGGACAGCCCAAACCAACAGCGAATCGTCACATCCGAAGGGGTACGCCCTCTGCACAATTTGACGGCACCGGCGATATGCTAGGCTGGGACATATTCGTTTTGATATGCCGGGGGGCAATATGAATGTGTTCGGGGGCGCCGTGATCCACACGGGCGAGATCGCTTTTGCGCGATCGTTTCAAAGACAAGTTTCATCCATCACCACCACCGCCATTGCCGAGATCGACTGCACCGGGCCTGCCCGTCTGCTGGTGACCACATGTCTTGTGACCAGCGGCGACGGGGCCAGCAGCGACGGGGGCAGCGGTGCCGGATCCGCATCACGATCCGCAGCCGGGTCGCGGCCGAAACCGCCCAGGGAGGATCTTCGCTCCCTGCTGCGCAGCGGGCCGCTGATCCATTGCACCCAGCTGCATGATCCGCAGAGCCATCCCAACGCCTGGCCCGACTGGCTGGATCCCGCTGCCCTGCGTGCGGATGGCTCTGGCCACAGATCTGGCCGCTGGGTGGTGTTTGCCTGCCGTTTTGCCGATGGCAGCGAAGACCGGGTCGCGCTGCATCTGGAAGGCAGCCAGCATGACAGCCATTGCGCCGATATCCTGCCTGCCATCTGGCCGCTCACCCGCGAGGATGTGCTGCGCGAGATGCTCGCCGGCACACCGGCGCCGGAGCTGGCCCTGGAGGCCTCCGAAACCTCCGAAGCGATGCTCTGGACAATTTCCACCAAAAGCGACAGCTCGGTTCTGGTGCTGGACAGCTCGGGCCGACTGCTGGATTGCAATGGGGCCGGCTGCGACATGCTGGCGGCAGGCAATCTGCTGTGCAACAGCGACGGCGTGCTGCGCTGTGCCAACAGCCGGGAAACCCGGGCGTTTTACGCAGCCGTGCAGGAATGCGCGCGCACCCCGACCCAAGCAGCCGCCGGATCCCATGTGCCCGGCGGCGGGGCCAGCCAGGAGCTGATCCTGTTTCTGCAGGATGCCAGCTCGGGAATGCGGCTGCCGGTCTCGCTGACCTGCTATCTCTGTGCCGACACCCGGCGCGCGCTGGTGGTGGCGATCCTGCCGCGCCAGCCCGATCAGCAGCGGATCGAGATGCTGGCGCAGAAAATGGGGCTGTCGCCCTGCGAGGCCCGGGTTGCGGCGCTGATCCAGCTGGGGCTGTCCAACCGCGAGGCTGCGCATATTGCGGGCATCAAGGAACAGACCTTCAACACCTATGCCAAGCGGGTGATGTCCAAGCTTGAGGTGGCCGGGCGCACGGAAATGGCGCAGCGGCTGACCTGGCAGGCCTCTCTGGGGAGAGCGTCATGAACAAGGTAACCCATGAAAGCCTCACCCAGGGGCCACCCGCACCGGTCGCGCCAACCGCGGCCTCGATCGGCGCCGCAGCCCTGGCCGCCCAGGATCGCCGCGCGGCAGACCCCACCACAGGATCGACCACGGATGCGACCAGAAACACCGGCAAGGCCAAGTCGGCAGCCGGATCAGAAACCGCAGCCGAACCGGCATCAGATATCGAGATGGAGAGCACCACGGATCAGACCACGCAGAACACCGACAAGCCGCGCCCCGACGGGGAGCCGGCCCATGCAGAAGCCACATCGGAGGCCGCCGCCCACAGGCTCGCCCCGGCGGATCTGGACCAGCTGGCCGCCCATCTGCGCGGCGGCCCCCAGCCTCTGGCCGGGCGCGGCGATCTCATTGAGCTGCACAAGCGGATCACGGCGATGTTCGCCACCCTCAACGACGGGCTGGGTGAGATCTACACCCGGAAGGCCGAGGCGGATCGCAAGGCGCTGAGCGCGCGCATCGACACGCTGGAGGAGGCGGTGAACCGGATGGAAGGGGCGCTGCGGATCGAGCTGGAGCCGGTGCTGCGCAACAGTTTTGCCAGGGTGCTGGCCGACAGCTCCGCCCACCGCCGCAGCCTGCGGCAGCGGCTGGCACGCGGGCTTGGCCAGGGCGGATATCTTGCGCTGATCCTGGCGCTCGGGCTGGCGGCGGGCACGCTCTATCACAGCCGGATTTCCGCCGCTGCCGGCACGGCCTGGAGCGAGGCGCAGATCCATTGGGCCAGCCTTGTCCGTTTTGTTGAAACCACCAGAGAAGATCCGGGCCAATAAGCAGGGAGACGGCCTGGCGATATCTGCAAATAATAGACTCTAACAAAGGATAAAGAGTCTTTCTCTTTCGGGGGTGCGACATCCCTCCGGGCTGGACTGCTGTCCCAAATCCCCGGCCCGGAAAAGATGCGTCGGACGGCTTTGGTGCCTGTCCCACATATCTCGCAGAAGAGCCCGCCGGGCATCTGATGCCGCACCCCCGGAAATCGACAATTTGAGGAAAATTTGTCCCCATTTGGGGGCATCCACCCCACCCGATTTGCGATGCAATCACCATCAGAGACCCAAGCGGTCTTTTGGTACTGGTCAGGTCCCACACCCAATTTCCCCTGGCCAGATTTCTAAAGGGGGTCGCGTCGGGGGGCGCATCACACTCCCGGTATATTAATTAGGAGGATGTTTAAGATGGGTAGACCAGACGAAGGCTCACCATGGGAAGAGTGTAATCCAGACTGCGAGATCATCTTTGACGAGGACAATAAATTCAGTCCCAATTACAATGATGGCACCACGGAACGTGGCGGTCGCGATGGCAATGTCATCAATCTGAACGACCATGATGCCGGTGACAACGCCGCAGCTGGCGGCGGCAATGATGCGGTCTATGGCAACGAGCGCAACAACCGGCTCGATGGTCAGTCCGGCCAGGACTATATCGAAGGCCGCGGCGGCAATGACGCCATCAATGGTGATGGTGGCAATGATACCCTTTACGGGGGCAATGGCACCAACGCGACCCGCGACGGCAACGACTGGATCGATGGCGGCGATGGCTGCGATTACATCGATGGCGAAAACGGCAATGACTCGCTGCTGGGCGGCAAGGATCAGGATACGGTCTTTGGCGGCAATGGCGACGACCAGATCTTTGGGGATGAAGGCGGCAAGGGCGATGGCTCCGGCGACGCCGGCGATTACCTCTATGGGGATCTGGGCGACGACTGCATGGACGGCGAAGGCGGCGACGACTGCATGTGGGGTGACCGCGGCGGCCGCGCTGGCGAATCCATCTATGACGGCGACGACACCATGTATGGCCGCGGCGGCAATGACCGGATGAACGGTCAGGGCGGCGACGACCGTATGGCCGGTGGTCTGGGCGACGACCTGGTGATCGGCGGCTCCGGCGATGACGAGATGTTCGGCGACGAACGTCAGTCCCAGGGCGACGATCTCGACTTTGGCTCTGACAGCGGTCCGGTTGGCAAAGGCCCCAATGAAGACGGCAATGACTGCATGCTGGGTGGCGATGGCCATGACACCATGGATGGTCAGGGTGGCATGGACACCATGTTCGGCGAAACCGGCGACGATCTGATGCAGGGCGGCCGCGGCCGTGACCTGATGGATGGTGGCGAAGGCCGTGACGACGTCAATGGCGATGCCGGCAAGGACACTCTCCGCGGCGGCAGCAACAATGACGTGCTCGAAGGTGGTGCCCAGGGCGATTTGATCTTTGGTGACCATGCCCGGGTCAAGGGCTATGGCGACATCGATTGGGATTGCTGCGACGACGACCCCAAAACATCGGTCGAGGCCTCAGCGCATACCAGCGATGAAACCGATCTGCGTCCCGTCGACTGCCCGGACTGCTACACACCGCAGGACGGTGGCGAAGCCGGCAATGACCGCATCCGCGGTGGCTCCGGCCATGACACCATGTTCGGCGAAGAGGGCAATGACGTCATCATCGGCGGCCGTGGTTTCGACCTCGGATATGGGGGTATCGGTCGTGACCGTCTTTATGGCAACCAGGGCAATGACACCCTCTATGGCAACGAAGGCGATGACTGCGTCCACGGCAATGTCGGCGACGACGTGCTGTTCGGCAACTCCGGCAACGACACCGTCAAAGGCGGCGATGGCGATGACCTGATCTACGGCAACAACCAGGCCGATACGCTCTATGGCGATGCCGGCAATGACACTATGTATGGCGGTCATGGCAATGACCTGATGCATGGTGGCACTGGCAATGACGTCATGAGCGGCGGCGACGGCGAAGACACCGTCAACGGCGATGATGGCGACGATCTGCTGATGGGCGACAACCGTGCCGACGAACTGAATGGCGGCGACGGCGATGACGTCCTTCTGGGCGGCAACGGTGGCGATGACCTGAACGGCGACAATGGCAACGACTGCCTCTATGGCGAAGTTGGCAATGACGATCTGGACGGTGGCCGTGGCCATGACTTCCTGGATGGCGGTGAAGGCAATGACACCCTCTACGGCGGCGACGGCAACTTCAACGACTACCTGAAAGGTGGCGCGGGAGATGACGATCTGACCGGTGGCAACGGCAAGGATGTCTTCATCATCGACCTGACCTGGGACGGGGCTTCCTTCAGCTCCGGCGATGGCATCGACTGCATCAATGACTTTGACATTGATGAGGACCACGATGTGCTGGCCTTCCGCGTCACCAATATCGACGCTGGTGCAGGCACCTCGTCAGAGGCGGCCTTTGGCGCCCTGAATGGCGTGGCCAGTGTTTCGGATGATGGCACCGACACCACCATTTCTGTTGGTGGCGCCACCGTGGTCATCAAGGGTCTGACCAATGCCAATGGCTACACCTCCCTGGGACAGGACGCCCTGCCCTCTGGCGGTGTTGGCATCAATGCGGTCGGCACCGGCGACGCCGGCAGCTACGAGCCGATCCGGGTCGTGGCCAGCGATGACGGCTTTGATGACAGCTATGACAACATCTGGGGTCATACGCTCTGAGCCATAAGGAATGATCCTCCCGGGTGGCGGCCGCCACCCGGGGGGGTCTAGCCCTGGTTCAGGACAGCGATTTGGTCCCCGGCCAAGGATTGCCACCTTGGACCAGGGCGCTGATCTGCCAGCTTCAGAAACTTCACATCGTGCAACCGGGGGGTCACGGGTATGAAGACGAAACGGGTCTTTGACGGACAGCGGGGTGTTATCACCTCAATTTTTGTAGCGAGTATCTTTGTTAACCTGCTTGTCCTGACAGCGCCGCTGTACATGTTGCAACTGTTTGCCCGGGTCATGGCTTCGGGCAGCATGCCAACCTTGATTGCTTTGACCACCGGCGCGGCAATCGCGCTGGTGTTCTTCTTTCTCTTTGATGTCATTCGCCAGCGCCTCGTCGCCCGCCTCGGCTCGCGGCTGGAGGCCCGGCTGAGCCCGGTTGTCCTGCAAGGGATGATCAGCGGCAACCTGCCCGCGCCTCTGCGCACGGCGGAACCGATCCGCGACATTCAGGATCTGCGCGGCTTTGTCACCAGCCCGGTGTTCATTGCGCTCCTGGATGCGCCCTGGTCGCTGCTGTTCATCGGGCTGATCTTTCTGTTCAGCCCGATCCTGGGGCTGGTCTCGGTGGTGGGTCTGCTGATCCTGCTGGGGCTTGGCGTGCTGAGCGAGGTCTTTGCCCGCGCGCCCGGCAAGACCTCCGAGGAGGCCGCCCGCGAAACCAATGCCGCGGTTGAGGAGATGATGGTCAATGCCGAGATCATCCACGCCATGGGCAAGACCTCTGCCCAGATCGGCCGCTGGCGGGGGCGCGCCTTTACCGCCATTCTCTTTGGCACATTGGTCACCGACCGGGTGGCGCTGATGACCTCGCTGGCCAAGGCCACCCGCATGGGTCTGCAGATCGCCGTGCTTGGCGTGGGCGTGGTGCTGGTGATCAACAACCAGCTGACACCGGGGCTGATGATTGCTTCCTCGATCCTGCTGGGCCGGGCCGCCGCCCCGGTGGAGCAATCCATCGCCGGCTGGCGTGCCCTGCTCAAGGCCCGCAGCGCCATGGAACGGCTGAACCTCCTGCTGGCCCATGCCGAAGACACCAGCGACCGGATGGAACTGCCCGATCCCACCGGGCGGCTGTCGGTGGAAAATGCCACCGTGGTGCTGCCGGGGCGGCAGGATCCGCTGCTTCTCGACATCACCCTGTCGCTGCAACCGGGCCATGCGCTGGGGCTGATCGGCCCGTCGGGTGCGGGCAAGACCACATTGGCGCGGGCGCTGGTGGGGCTGCAACCGCTGGTGCGGGGCCATGTGCGCATCGATGATGCCGCCCTCACCGATTGGGACCCCGAACAGATCGGCCGCCATATCGGCTTTCTGCCGCAGCAGGTGGAGCTGTTCCGCGGCACCGTGGCCGAGAATATCGCCATGATGGACCCGACATCGAAACCCTCCGATGTGGTGGCCGCCGCCAAACTGGCCCGCGTGCATGAGCTGATCCTGGCCCTGCCCGGCGGCTATAACGCCGAAGTCGGCCCGCGCGGCGGGTTCCTCTCCGCAGGGCAGCGTCAGCGGATTGGCCTGGCTCGCGCCTTCTTTGGCGATCGCAAGCTGATCGTGCTGGATGAGCCCAATGCCAATCTCGACCCCGAAGGCGAAGAGGCCCTGGCCGCCGCCATCGAGGAGGTCTGCACCCGTGGTGCCATCGTGGTGGTGGTGACGCATCGGCTCAACCTGTTGCGGCGGGTCAGCCATGCCGCCCTGATACAGGAAGGGCGGATTGCCCGCTTTGGCGAGGCCCGTCAGATCATCGAAGCCGCCGCCCAGCCGATGAGCCGGGCCCAGAGCGATCCCAAGGTGACCAATCTCGCACCGCGCCGGGCGGCGGCCCGGACGGACACCGATGCAGAGGCCAGCACCGCAGAAGGAGCCCAGTCATGAGCCGCAGCAACAGCCGGGAGCTGGCCCCGCGCGCCGCCAGCGAGATTGAAATAAACCGGGGCTTTCAGGACCTGATGCCCGATGGCTTCACCCTGCCCCGCACCCCGCCGACCCGCGTGCGCCAATTGGTGCTGTGGATGCTGGTCTGCGGCTTTGGCCTGTTTGGCGGTTTGGTGTTCTGGGCGACCAGGGCCGAGCTGACCAGCGCCGTGGTCGCCCCCGGGGAATTCACCGTGGATGGCGACCGGCTCAGCGTACAGCATCTGGAGGGCGGCATCGTCCGCGAGATCAATGTGGCCGAGGGCGATATGGTTGCCGAGGGCGATGTGATCGCGGTGCTGGACGGGCGCCGGATGCGCGCCAACCGCGCCATCCTGACCAGCCAGATGGCCAGTCTTCTGGCCCAGCAGGCGCGGCTTCAGGCGGAGCTGGCCCAGGCTGATCAGATCGAGATCCCGGCCGAGCTGGACCAGCTGATTGCCGAGGATCCAGAGCTGGTCTCGCTGTTTGAGGTGCAGCGCGATGTCTTCGCCAGCAACCGCGCCTTGTATGAAGGTCAGGTGCAGATCCTGCGCGACCGGATTGCGCAGCTGGGCAAACAGCTCATCGGGCGGCAGGCGCGGCTGACCGCGGTCGAGGATCAGCTGACCCTGATCAGGGGCGAGGTCGCCGATCTGCACAAGCTCTATGAAAAAGGCCTGGTTCCCAAGACCCGGCTCAGCGACCGGCTGTTGCAGGAAACCGGGCTGATGGGCACGTTTGGCGCGCTGGAAAGCGACAGCGAAAACCTTCAGGAGCGTGTCGCCGAAACCGAGGAGCGCATTCTGCAGGTGCACCGCGACACGGTGAACCGGATCTCCAGCGAAACCCAGCTGGTGCAGGAGCGTATTCTGGACCTGCGCCAGCGGCTGGATGCGGCGGAGGATGTGATCGAACGCCAGACCATCCGCGCGCCGCAGGCCGGCCGGGTGGTGGAGCTCTCCATCAATACGCTGGGCCAGGTGCTGAACCCGGGCCAGAATGTGCTGGAGCTGGTGCCCTCGGGCAGCGATCTGATTGTCGTGACCCGCGTCTCGCCCACCGATATCGACGAGGTGGTGACCGGTGGCCGGGCCCGCGTGCAGCTCACCGCCTATAGTTTCCGCTCCACCCCGCCGGTCCGGGGCGAGGTGGTGATGGTGGCGGCCGACAGCATTGCCGATCTCAACAGCGGCATTCCCTATTACCGCGTTCACATCCGCATTCCGCCCGAAGAGCTGGCGGCGCTGCCCAACGTCAAGACCCTGCCCGGCATGCCGGCCCAGGCGATGATCGAAACCGGGCGGCAGACCTTGGCGGATTACCTGCTCAGCCCGGTGCTGCGCAGCATGTCGAACGCGTTGAGAGAGGGGAATGGCTGATCAGGGATGCGCGGCCGGTAAGACGTCTGGCGTTTCATACCTGGGGGGGACCTGATCAGACTTCCTTTCGCCCGTCCGGCCTCTGGCCGGGCGGGTCTTTATCTGGGCAGACCGCCGGCAGGCATCGCCGTGCAAATTAGGTCCGGTTCGGACCAAATGTTTCGCACGCGAAACATTTAGACAATAATGCTGACCTATTTAAAAAAGCAAACCCGTCTCTGACACGGGGCTTTTCCCCTGCCCTATTCCGTGGCGCGTTTCTTCACCCAGCCCAGAAAGGCCGCATCGGGGCGGCGCAACCGCGGCGCGCCGGAGCGCACCCACATTTCGCGCCAGTCGGCCTCCAGCGCATAGACGTCAATGCCGGGGATCAGGCTGCGGGCCTGTTCCAGCGCGCGCGCACTCAGCACCGGCGGGCGCTGGCTGTTGTCCAGCACCGCATGTTTCTGGGAAAAGCGGATCAGATCCCCCGGCAGCTCTTCCATCGCGTAATCCGGCAGCGGCTGGGCGGTGATCATGTCGCGCAGCATCTTGCGGAACACCCGGCGCGGGCTGGCGGAGCCGGATTTCTTCAACAGCGTCTCCACCGAGATCTGCCAGCTGTCCTGACGGCCGCAATGTTTGCGCGCCAGCTCATAGATGCGCCGCTCCAGCGGTTTGCGGAGACGGAAGTAATCGCGGCTGAGGGTCAGCACCGATTTCGACAGCACCGCGCGATAGATCCATTCGCTGAGCGTCACCACCACATTGACCATCCGCCCGCCGCGCGCCTTGCGCACGATCTCCCAGCTCTCGATCAGGCCAAAGCCGCTGGTGACCTCCTGCCCGCCGGTGACGATATTGGTGGTGATGCGGGTGCCCGCCAGCCGCTCGAACGCCTCGCGCAGGCGGCGGTAGGCATCGCCCGAGGTCTCGCGGTTGGTCGCCACCAGCAGATCATGGGCGGTGAGATGCAGCGTGCGGCTGACCTGCCGGCCGGCATTCACCGCCGCCATCAGCTGGCTGATGCAGAAGATCAGGATGTCCTTGTCATGGATCGTCGCCAGCCCTTTGACCGAGGGCACCACGGTGATCTCCGCACCATTATGTTCATAGTTCAGGATGCGCCGGTCCGGTCTTGTGCCGAGCGAGAACAGCGGATGTTCCATCGAGGCGAGATCGTTTTTCGGGATCGCATCGAAGATATCGCAGAGAAAGAAATCCCCCCCCTGCGCCGCGCTGCCCCCTGCGGTCATCTGGCCCGAAATCTGGCCTGCCATATTGCTGTCCCGTCTGCTCTGCCCGCCCCCCGCTTATCCGGGCCTTATGGCCTCTTTCGGGGTGACTCGCGTCTTCGTGGTTTTGATTACGCCCACCCTAAAGTTATCCACACCACTTCTCAACGGGGGTTCGGAGTCACTGCTTCGGGGGTTCAGAGTCAGTCTTTCGGGGTTTCGGAATCGCAGCAGCCCGAAAATCGGCTCCAGAGGCCAATGAAAAAAGGGCTTTGCCGCCACTGGTGTTGCGCCTTAACTTATATATAACTCAATTATAACAGGTAGAAAAAATCGACAGGGCAGAAATTGCCCCGGTCCCGCCCCGGATCCCGCCGGTTTCTTTTGCCGCAACCCCCGGATTTGCTTAGAAAATTCAAAACAGATGCGCATATATCTTTCATGTGCGCTGTTTTATGCTATCATCTCCAAAAGGCCGCACATCAAACAGGGAGCCCTACAGGATCCCTGCACCGGCGGACCCAGGCAGAGGCGTGAGAGCAATGGCACGAGACATCCAGAAGAAAGATCCAGGCCGCAATGCGGCCGGGCTGCCCCCCTATTTCAACATCGACCCCGACGCCGCCCTGGGCGATCTGGAGGCCCCCACCAGCACCGGCGGCTTTGCCGATATCGCCGAGGCCTGCGCGCGCGGCCGGGCCGATCTCTCCAGCCGGGGCATGAACGAAGAGGGCCGCAAGGAGCTGCGCCTGTTCTCCACCTGGGAGATCACCCGCTATCTGATCCCGGTCGCCCAGGCCCATTTCCGCCGGGTGCTGAAGGCCAACCCAGATCTGCCGCAGGGCCGCTCCGAGACCGAAGGTGGCGCCAAATGGTTCACCCTCGACGAGGTGCTGCGCCTGCGCGCGCATTTTGCCGCCCAGGGCTCCAAGGCGAAGGATTACCAGCCCTACCGCCCCGAAGGGCTGCCCGCCAAGATGGTCGCTGTCGCCAACTTCAAGGGCGGCGTCGGCAAGACCTCCACAGCGGCCCATCTGGCGATGTCAGCGGCGCTGGATGGCTACAAGGTGCTGGTGATTGATCTTGATAGCCAGGGTTCGATGACCTCGATCTTTGGTGGCCGCGTGGAGGATGAATGGCAGACCGCCTTTCCGCTCCTGGCGCGCCATTACGGCGATCACCTGCGCCTGGAAAACCAGCGCCGTCTGGATCGCGGCGATGCGCCCCAGCCGCTGGACGACAGCCTGTCGGCGGCGATGGGCATGACGGCAGCGGATGTGATCCAGCCCACCCATTGGCCCAATATCGATCTGATCGGCGCGCAGCTGAACCTCTACTGGGCGGAGTTCCAGATCCCGGTCTGGCGGATGGCCGCGCGCAGCTGGAAGCTCTGGGATGCGCTCACCGAGCGGCTGGAGGCTGATGGCGTGCTGGAGCAATACGACGTGATCTTCATCGACACGCCGCCGGCGCTTGGCTATCTCACCATCAACGGGCTGTCGGCGGCGGATATCCTTCTGGTGCCGATGGGCGCGTCGTTTCTGGAATTCGACAGTACGGGGCGGTTCTTCGATATGCTGCATTCCACCTTCGCCTCCATCGAGGAGGGCGAGAACCTGGCGGCACGCGCGCTGGGGCGGCCGGAGATCGCCTTTGAATGGGATGCGGTGCGCACGGTGATCACCCGCTATGACGGCGCCCAGCAGGGCGAGCTGGCGGCCTTGATGCAGGCCTATCTGGGGCCCACCCTGTCGCCGCACCGGCAGGATTACACCGCGCTGATCGGTCAGGCCGGCGAGCAGGTCAATGGCATCTACGAGGCCGATTACCGCGATTTCAACCGCGAGACCTACGCAAGGGGGCGCGAGACCTTTGACGCCACCTATGCGGCCTTCAAGCGGCTCCTGCTGGCGGTCTGGCGCCGGGATGAGTTGCAGATGCAGCGCGCGGCGCAGTAACGGGCTAAAAACGCAAAGCGCCTCATACTGCGACCCTGCACCCCCCAAAGGGCAAACAGGGCGTGCAGGGATCAGAACAGGCGCAGGAAGAGGACAGGCAGATGGCAAAACGCAAACGGCTTTCACCGGCACAGCCGACCTATCTCAGCACGGCACCTGAGAACAAATCCGCCCTCGGCGGCCCCGGTTCGCTGTCAGCGCCGCCGATTGCGCAGGTCGCCTCCGAAGCCGCCACAGAGGGCGCGCTGCAGGAGCTGACAGCGGTGCTGGAGACCGCCCGCGCCAAGGGGCTGATGATCGAGGAGATCGCGCTTGGCGCCATCGACGAGACCCATCTGGTGCGCGACCGGCTGGAGCAGGACGAGGAAGAGATGGGGGCGCTGGTCGGATCCCTGCGCGCCCGTGGCCAGCAGACCCCGATCGAGGTGGTCGCCCTGGGCGCGCAGGCCCCGGCGGGCAAGACCCATGGTCTGATCTCCGGCTGGCGCCGTCTGACCGCGATGCGCAGGCTATATGCCGAGAGCAATGATCCTGCCTTTGCCACCATCAAGGCGCTGGTGATCCAGCCCGACGGGGCCGAGGGCGCCTATGTGGCGATGGTCGAGGAAAACGAAATCCGGGTGAACCTCTCCCATTACGAACGCGCCCGCATTGCGGTGCGGGCGCTGCGCGAAGGGGTCTACAGCAGCCAGAAATACGCGCTGCAATCGCTCTTTGCCAATGCCACCCGCGCCAAACGCTCCAAGATCGGCAGCTTTGTCACCCTGGTCGAGGCGCTGGATGAGGAGCTGCTGTTTCCCACCGCCATCCGCGAGAAACTGGGGCTGGGGCTGGCGCGGGCCTTTGTGCAGGATCCGGGCTTTGCCGATGTGGTGGTCGCGGCCCTGCGCGCCACCGCCCGCCCCACGGCAGAGGCGGAACAGGCGCTGCTGAGCCAGCTGCTTGAGGCCCATGAGGGGAGTGAGATCGCGTCGGCAGATCCGCCGGAGGCGGCCCCTGCCCCGGTTCCGTCCTCTGCCCCGGGTTCCTCTCCGGGTCCTTCTCCGGTGCCACGGGTGCGCAGCCTGGATCCGGCGGACAGCATCGGCGCACATGAGCGGGTGAGCGTGCAGGCCGCCGCTGGCGTGCGGCTGGGATTCACCCCCGGCCAGCAGCGGATCGAACTTACCGGGACAGCGGTGGACAGCACCCTGATGGAGGATCTGAAGGCCTGGCTGCGCCACCGCTGAACAGAGTCTGAGGATGATATAAAAAGACCCTGATACAGCTGTATCAGGGTCTTTTTGTGTTTGGGGTGATGTCCGGGTGGGTTTAGCGGCCCACCCCGATATAGGTCTCGAACCCGGCGCGTTTGGCGGCTTTGGCGGTGTAGATATTGCGCAGATCCACCATCCGGGGCTGCGCCATCTTGCGCCCCAGCGCCTTCAGGTCGAGGGCGCGGAATTCATTCCATTCCGTCAGCAGCACCACCAGATCGGCATTGCGCACGGCCTTGTAGGGATCGTCTTCCCATTTGACACCGGGCAGCAGATCGCGGCCTTCGGCCTCGCCCTGCGGGTCGACCACCCGCACCTTGGCGCCGCCGCCGATCAGGGCCGGCACGATGGTGAGGCTGGGGGCCTCGCGCATGTCATCGGTATTGGGTTTGAAGGTGACGCCAAGCACCGCGATGGTCTTGCCGTTGAAACTGCCGTCACAGGCATCGCGCAGCTTCTCCAGCATCCGCGCCTTGACCTCCTGATTGACCCGCATCACCGTTTCGGTGATCTGCATCGGATAGGCGTGGTCCTGCCCGATGCGCGCCAGCGCGGCGGTGTCCTTCGGGAAACACGACCCGCCATAGCCGGGACCGGCATGCAGAAACTTATTGCCGATGCGCCCGTCCAGCCCGATGCCACGGGCGACCTCCTTTACATCGGCGCCCACCCGTTCACAGAGGCCTGCGATTTCATTCATGAAGGTGATCTTGGTCGCGAGAAACGCATTGGCGGCATATTTGATCATCTCGGCGCTTTCGAGATCGGTGGTGAGGATCGGGAAATCGCGCAAATATAATGGCCGGTAGATCTCGGCCATGACCTCGGCGGCGCGGTCGTTCTGCACGCCGACAACCACCCGGTCGGGGCGCATGAAATCATCAATCGCCGCCCCTTCGCGCAGGAATTCCGGATTGGAGGCGACGTCAAATTCCGCCGCCGGATTGGCTTTGGCAATCACCTGTTTCACCTGCCGGTTGGTGCCCAGGGGCACGGTCGATTTGGTGACCACCACGGTATAGCCCTGAAGGGCGGCGGCGATCTCCTCGCTGGCGGCCATCACATAGGTGAGATCGGCATGGCCATCGCCGCGCCGCGTGGGCGTGCCGACGGCGATGAACACCGCTTCGGCCTCGGCCACGGCGGCGGCCAGATCATCGGTAAAGGACAGCCGGCCCGCAGCCACATTGCGCGCCATCAGATCCTCCAGCCCCGGCTCGTAGATCGGCACCTCGCCGGCCTGCAGCCGCGCAATCTTGGCCGCATCCTTGTCGACACAGATCACATCATGGCCAAAGTCGGAAAAACAGACGCCGGAGACCAATCCGACATATCCGGTGCCAATCATTGCAATGCGCATGGGGGCGGTCCTTTGCTGTTGCCTCATATCCTCCGCTTGCAGGGGCGGAGTGTTGGGGATCAGACATATACGGGCGCGCGGGAAGCGGGAACCGGAATTTTGGTCAGGACTCAGGCTGATCAGGGTGCGGAAGTGGCCCAATGGGGCGGGGAGTGAAATAGGTCCGGTTCGGACCAAATGTTTCGCGTGCGAAACATTTGGTCAATCATACTGACCTAATTTAGGGAGAAGTCCTGATCCCGATTTCACAGAAATCGGGAGGCCTGCGGCGCGAGTATTTGGGGAAAGGTGACAGGTCAGAAGCGCATGTCGCGCCAGATCAACCCTGCCCGGATCAGCCTTGGGCGTCACCGTAATACGCCCGGTACCAGGCGACAAACCGCGCGACGCCTTCTGCGACGCTGACCTGCGGTTCATATCCGGTGAGCTGGCTCAGCAATGTGGTATCGGCCCAGGTGGCAGGCACATCGCCGGGCTGCATGTCCATCAGGTTTTTGCGGGCGGTGATCCCCAGCGCGGTTTCCAGCGCCGCGATATACTCCATCAGCGGCGTGGGTCTGGAGGCGCCGATATTGACCACCCGGAAGGGGGCGACAGGGCTGAGATTGTCCTGTTCCGAGACCGGCTGATCCCCCGGCACCGCGTCGATCAGCCCGGTGATGCCCGCAACCAGATCGTCGATATAGGTGAAATCCCGGCTCATCCTGCCGTGGTTATAGACATCGATCGCCTCACCGGCCTCTATCGCCCTGGTGAATTTGAACAGCGCCATATCGGGCCGGCCCCAGGGCCCATAGACGGTGAAAAACCTGAACATCGTGGTCGGCAGCCCGTAGAGATGGGCATAGGAATGCGCCATTGTCTCGCCTGCCTTCTTGGTGGCGGCATAAAAGGACATCTGGTGATCCGCCTGCTGGCGCTCATCAAAGGGCATCTGCGTGTTGGCACCATAAGCCGAGGAGGTGGAGGCGATCAGCATATGGGCGGGCGGATGGGCGCGGGCGGCCTCCAGCAGTTCAAAGGTGCCGATCAGATTGGCCTCAAGATAATCGCGCGGCGCATCGATGGAATGGCGCACCCCGGCCTGGGCGGCGAGATGGATCACCGCATCCGGTTTATGGGTGGCAAACAGCCCCATCAGGCGGCTGGGATCTTCCAGCTTGCCAATGATTGGCGTGAAGCCCGCGTAGTCCGCCAGCCGCGCATGGCGGCGTTTCTTCAGGGTGACGTCGTAATAGGGCGAGAGGCAATCCAGCCCAATGACATGCCAGCCTGCGGCGAGCAGCCGGTCTGCAAGGTGATAGCCGATAAAGCCGGCCGATCCGGTGATAAGAGCGGTTTTCATGCCCCTTAGGTGGCGGCTTGGGCGCGGGGTGTCAATGCGTCCTGCGGCGCGGGAAAGCGACCTGTGACCGGCAGGTGAATTGACAGCACGGTCTATTTATGAGCTTTGCGCCCTGAACCAGATCCGCCGCCGCCCACAGGAGCCTTTGCCACCGTGACTGAAACCCTGATCCCCGAGCCCGCGCATCAGGCTGCGGCCGCCGCTGGTGCTACCGCTGGTGCCGGACGTCTGGTGGCGGTGGTGGTCACCTATAATCGGCTTGCGAAACTCAAGGTGACATTGGCGCGGCTGCTGGACAGCCCGGGCGCGGAGCTGGCCGCTCTGGTGGTGGTGGACAATGCCTCTGATGATGGCACCGGCGACTGGCTGGCGACCTGGGGCGCGGATCATCCCCGCGCCGATGTGGTGCGCAGCGAGATCAATCGCGGCGGGGCTGGCGGTTTTGCCCTGGGGATGCAGCGCGCGATGGAGGCGCATGCCCCCGACTGGCTGGTGGTGATGGATGATGACGGCCGCCCGGAACCCGGCGGGCTGGCGGCGTTTCACGCCATGGGGCAGAGCGGTGAGCTGGCCCATTGGGACGCGGTGGCGGCGGCGGTCTATTTCCCAAGCGGCGAGATCTGCGAGATGAACCGCCCCTCGCGCAATCCGTTCTGGAGCCTGGGGCATTTCCTGTCCACCGCGCGCAAAGGGCGCGATGGGTTCCATATTCCGCGCAGCGCCTATGACGGCGGGCTGAGCGCGATTGATGTGACGTCTTTTGTGGGATTTTTCATCTCGGCGGCGGCGGTGCGGCGGGTGGGCTACCCGGATCCGGACCTGTTCATCTATGGTGATGATGCGCTTTATACGCTGGGGCTCAGTGCGGCGGGCGGGCGCATCTGCTTTGCCGCCGATGTGCGGTTCGAGCATGATTTCTCCACCTTCAGCAATGGCGACAGCGGCCAGCGCTTTCGCCCGCTGTGGAAGGTCTATTACCACCACCGCAATCTGCTGCTGCTTTATCGGCAGGCGGCGGGCTGGCTGTTCTGGCCGGTGCTGCTGCTGATCCTGCCGAAATGGATCCTGAAAGTGCGTCATCACCCCGGCGTGCGCCGCGCCTATCTGCGGCTCACCTGGCTGGCGGTGCGCGACGGGCTGCTGCGGCGTCTGGGGCGCCGCCATGCCGCGGTGCTGGCAGAGGCTCGCGAATAAATAAGGCGTAGATCAGCGGTTAAGGATCACCCGGTGATAGCGGCGCATCAGGATCAGGCCCAGGGCGGTCAGTGTCATGCCGATCAGCAGCACATAGGCATGGCTGACGTAATCGGCATTATAGGTGGGATAAAATCCGGTGCGCATCAGCCCGATGATATGCAGAAGCGGATTATACCACAGAATGTCCTGTGCCACCGGCGGCAGGTCCTCGTAGATATAGATCACGCCGGAGGCCAGGAACAGCGGCCGGGTGATGATCGACCAGGCCACATCCCACAGGGGAAACAGCCCCATCAGCACCGCATTCATGCAGCCGACCCCCAGCCCGAGGATCATGGCGAGGGCGATGGCTTCGACCAGGGGGGGCAGGTCGATGGCGGTGCGGCTGTCGATCACCGCGAGGATACCGGTCATCAGCAGGGTGGTGATGACAATGCTGGTCAGGCTGTTCAGCACAAACCGTGCCAGGATCGCATCCAGCCAGGTGACAGCGGGGTATCGCAGCAGGGGGCGGGAATAGGCAAGCGCCCGCGCAACGGTGCCGGAGAGAGTCTGATACAGGTTAAATGGCAGGAATCCGGTTGCGTAAAACAGCAGGAAACTGGTCCCGAGCGACGGCGTGCGGATCACCAGCGAGAAGCCCAGCGACAGGAACAGGATCGCGGCCAGGGGCTCCAGGATCCCCCAGAGATAGCCGCCGGGCGTGCGCCCGTAGCGCGTCGACATCTCGCGCAGCACCAGCGCGGCCACGGTGCGCAGCGTCGCCATGCTGCGGCGGTGGCGGCGATGCGGATTGGCGGCGGGGCTGGTGGGGATCTGGGCCGGCGTCTGGGCGGGAGCCTGTGCCGTAACCTGTGTCTTTGGCGGGCTTAACGGACGGGGCTGAGCCGGGGGCGCAGAAGAAGACAGGCTGGCCATGAACACCCCATGAATACCCATTGTGAAACGCGGATCGCGAGCGGTATTATGAGAGAAACAAAAGACAATGACAAACGGCTTGGGGCAGGGTGCTTTTGGGCCAGGACAGGTTGATCATGACACAGACGCCCCCGTCGTCCCTGACCGGACGCCCCGCTTCAGAAGAGGCGATATCAGAGGAGGCGGCTGCGGCAGATACCGCAGCAAGCACAGCAACCGGTACACCCGCGGCCTCTCCTGCTGCCACAGCATCGGACACGGCCCCGGATGCAGCAGAGGCCGCCGCCCCTGTCCAGCGGGTGCCGGATCCGGTCAAACAGCTGAAACGGGTACGGCGCAAGGCGCGCAAGGCCGAGGCCGCCGTGGCCGAGCTGGAGGCGCGTATCGCCGAGGCCGAGCAGCGCCCGGCCTATCCGCTGGCACGGCCTGCCAGCATGAAAAAACGCCACTGGGGGCTGGTGATCAGCTTTGTGGCCTTGGTGCTGGCGCCGCTCCTGGCGGTGATGATCTATCTCTGGACCTTTGCCGAGGATCAATATGCCTCCACCGCAGGCTTTACCGTGCGCAGCCAGGAAAGCAGTGGCGCCAATGATCTTCTGGGCGGGCTGGCGCAATTTACCGGCAACAGCAGCGCCTCGGACAGCGACATCCTCTATGAATTCATCCAGAGCCAGGAAATGGTGGCCGCGGTTGATGCGGCGGTGGACCTGCAGGGGCATTACAGTGCGCTCTGGCCGCGCGACTGGGCCTTTGCGCTCTGGCCGGAGGCGACGATCGAGGATCTGACCTGGTACTGGCAGCGCATTGTCGGGATCTCCTTTGACAGCGGCTCGGGGCTCATTGAGGTGCAGGCGCTGGCCTTTGACGCAGAAACCGCGCAGGCGATCACAAAAGCCATCGTCGCCGAGAGCCAGACCCGGATCAATGCGCTCAATGAACAGGCGCGCGCCGATGCGATGCGCTATGCCCGCGCCGATCTGGACGAGGCGCTGGAGCGGCTGAAGGCCGCGCGCCAGTTGCTGACCCAATTCCGCACCCGCACCCGGATCGTCGATCCCGAGGCCGATATCCAGGGCCGTATGGGGGTGATGAACAACCTTCAGCAGCAGCTGGCCGAGGCGCTGATCCAATATGATCTTCTGCGGGGCACGGTCAGCGAGGCGGATCCGCGGCTGACCAAGGCGCAGCAGCACATCGACGTCATTCGCGACCGCATCAATATCGAACGGCAGACCTTTACCTCTGACAATACCGACACCGGTGGTGTCGGTGAGGATTACCCGTCGCTGATTGCCGAATTCGAACGGCTGACGGTGGATCGCGAATATGCCGAGGAAAGCTACCGTGCCGCGCTGACGGCGCTGGAGGTGGCGCGCGATGATGCCGCCCGCCAGAGCCGCTATCTGGCGACCTATATCAACCCCACCCGTGCCACGGAGCCGGAATACCCGCGCCGCGCCGTGCTGGCGGCCCTGGCCGGGCTGTTCCTGCTGCTGACCTGGTCGATTCTGGCGCTGATCTATTATTCGATCCGCGACCGCAGCTGAGGCGAGAGGGCAGGGCAGTGATCCGGTTTGAAAATCTGACCAAGAGCTTCTGGCTCAAGGGGGAGCGGCGGGTTGTCATCGACAATCTGAACCTGACGCTGCCGACGGGCCGGTCGCTGGCGCTTCTGGGGCGCAACGGGGCGGGCAAATCCACCCTGCTGCAGCTGGTGGCGGGCACCATGCGCCCGGATCATGGCGAGATCATCTCCGATGGGTCGATCTCCTGGCCGGTGGGGCTGGCGGCGTCGTTTCATGGCGATCTGAGCGGGGCGGAGAACGTCCGTTTCATCGCCCGGATCTATGGGGTCGATACCGATGATCTGGTGGCATTTGTCGAGGATTTTGCCGAATTGGGCAAATTCTACCATATGCCGATGCGCAGCTATTCCTCGGGGATGCGGGCGCGGCTGACCTTTGGTGCGTCGATGGGGATCAAATTCGACACCTATCTGGTGGATGAGGTGACGGCGGTGGGCGATGCCGCCTTCAAGCGCAAGAGCCGCGATATCTTTACCGACCGGATGCGCCACTCCAGCGCCATTCTGGTCAATCATTCGATGCGCCAGCTGCGCCAGTTCTGCAATGCGGGGCTGGTTCTGGACAATGGCCGGCTGCGCTATTTCAGCGATCTGGATGAGGCCATTGCCGAGCATCACCGCCTGATGGCGGTCTGATGGCGGTCTGGCGGCGCTGCCCGATCTGCGGTTATGTCGTCGCAATATTCTGAAACAAAAGGGAAATGCGGCTCTTCGCCTGTGCGGAAACCGAACCTTGTGTGCCTCTGGATTGTTTGACAAAAAGGGCAGGGGACGCAAACAGGACGGGGTGCCGGGGTGAATATACTGATGGTGGGCGCAGGGCTTTCGGGCGCTGTGATCGGGCGGCATCTGGCCGAGGCAGGCCACAGGATCACGGTCATGGACAGCCGCAGCCATATCGGCGGCAATTGCCATACCGAGCGCGACGCCGAGACCGGCGTCATGGTGCATGTCTACGGGCCGCATATCTTTCACACCGATGACGGCGAGGTCTGGGACTATGTGAACCGTTTCGCGCGTTTCCTGCCCTATAAGAACCGGGTGAAGACCACCAGCCTGGACCCCGAGGGGCGGCGCGGCGTGTTCTCGCTGCCGGTGAACCTGCATACGATCAACCAGTTCTTCGGCAAGACCCTGCGCCCCGAAGAGGCGCATGATTTCATCACCGAAGAACAGGCCGATACCTCCATCACCGATCCGCAGACCTTTGAGGAACAGGCGCTGCGCTTTGTCGGGCGCGATCTTTATGAGGCGTTTTTCAAGGGCTATACGATCAAGCAATGGGGCGTGGCGCCAAGCGCGCTGCCGGCCTCGATCCTGAAGCGGCTGCCGGTGCGGTTCAACTACGACGACAATTACTTCTTCCACAAATATCAGGGCATGCCGGAGGACGGCTATACCGCGATGATCGCCAAAATCCTCGATCATCCGGGCATAACGGTCAAGTTAGAGACTGTTTTTGATCAGTCCCAGGCGGCAGATTTTGACCATGTGTTCTACTCCGGGCCGCTGGATGGGTATTTCGACTACCAGCTGGGGCGGCTTGGCTACCGGACGCTGGATTTCGAACGTTTTACCCATCAGGGCGATTATCAGGGCTGCGCGGTGATGAACTACGGCGAGGAAGAGGTGCCCTATACCCGCATCACCGAACACAAGCATTTTGCCCCCTGGGAAAGCCACGACGGCTCGGTCTGCTACCGCGAATATTCCCGCGCCGCAGAGCCCGAGGACATCCCCTATTACCCGATCCGCCAGGTCGAGGAGAAGGCGCTGCTGGGCGATTATGTGGCGCTGGCGGAACAGGCCCAAGGGGTGACCTTTGTCGGCCGTCTGGGCACCTATCGCTATCTCGATATGGATGTGACCATCCGCGAGGCGCTGGACACCGCCCGCGGGTTCCTGGCGGCTGAGGCGCAGAACGCACGAGTGCCTGCGTTCTTCGTGGCGCCGCTCTGAGCGGATCGGAGCGGATGTGACAGGCGGATGGGACAGGGCGGGCCGCTGCCGGGGCGGCGGCTTGGTCTGGACCCGTGCCGGATGTTAGAGTAGGGCTTGGGCGCTGGAAAACAAGGCTGATGCAGAAACGAGATGGAGCCGATGAGCGACAAGACCGGAGCCAGACCCAAGACGCTTGTGATTCACATCGGCGACCACAAGACCGGGACCACCACCATTCAGAACGCGCTGGCTGTTGGCAGCATTCAGCTGCATGACGCCAAGCTGCTGTACCCGGCCAAGCTCAACCATAATTACCTGACCGGGTTCATCACCAGCTATCGCAAGGGCACCCCCCTGCCCAAGCATCTTGAGGATCGCGATGGTCTGGAAGAGGTGGCGGCCCAGATTGCGGCCTCGGATGCGGATTATGCGGTGCTGTCCGCCGAGGCCTTTGAAAACATCCCGGCACCGGAATTCCACGATCTGGTCGAGACCTTCTTTCGCGGCTGCGCCGATCGTATCCATATCGTGGCCTATGTGCGCCCCCATGCGCAGCGGATCCTGTCGAGCTATGCCGAGCAGATCAAGATCGGCTGGTATCGCGACAGCATGCAGGACTTCTTTGACCACAATCTGCAAAATGGCCGGTTCCATTACGCGCCGCGCTTTGCCCAGTGGCGGGCGCTGTTCGGCGATGAGTTCACCCTGCGCCCGATGATCCGCAAGGAGCTGAAAAACGGTTCGGTACTGGATGATTTCGCCGAGGTGGCCTTTGACGGGCGGCCCTGCACGGTGGAGGAATTCGAGCCTGAAAACCAGGCCATGACCGTGCGCGAGCTGGCGCTGATGTATTTCCTGCAGGGCCAGTTCCAGGAGCAGGACCCCTGGCTGCGCCATACGCTGGGCTGGGAATTGTCGCGCCAGCTGGACCGTTCGCGCAGCGAGAGCGAGGCCAAGGTGCGCAAACTGGTGATGGCGCGGGATCTGGCCGAGGCCGCCACCGCCGCCTACCGCAGCGATGCCGAGATCATGGATCGCGAATTCTTTGGCGGCCGGCCGCTCCTGCGGAACGCGCTGCGCGACATGGAAAAACAATCCGCCCCGCGTGCGCCCTCGCTGGATCCGAGTCAGTTCTTCAGCCCCGAACATCTGCGCAATCTGACCGTCATGGCCAAGATCATCGAAGGTATGCTGGAACGGCAGGGCAAATGGCCCTCCTATTTCCACAGCCACCGGATCAAGGATATTGAGCGGCACAAGAATGCGCGTCTGGGGCTGGATGAAAATGGCGATCCGCTGGACCCCGAGGCGGAGATGCCGACCGTATCCGAGACCGCAGCGCCGCCCGCCACACAGAGCGCCGCCACCACATCTGACAGGCCGGCCCAGACACCACCGCCCGCCCGCGCCCTTGCACATGCCGCAGCCGCGGCTGCGCCACAGAAGGATCAGCCATGAATATCCGTTCCTCCCTTGCCGCGGTCATCGTGACCTATAACCGGCTGGACAAGCTGAAGCGCGTGATCGCCGCCCTGCAGGCACAGACCTGCCTGCCGGAACGGGTCTTTGTGATCGACAATGCCTCCACCGATGAAACCGGCAGCTGGCTGAGCCAGCTGCAGAAGGACGACCCCCGGTTTCAGCATGTGCGCCTGCCGGAAAACATCGGCGGCGCCGGTGGCTTTTACGAGGGCGCGCGGGTGGCCTATGAGGAAGGTTATGATTTCATCTGGTTCAGCGATGACGACGCCTATCCCGAGCCCAATGCCATTGAGCTGCTGCTGACCGGCATCAAGGATTTCGAGGCGCGGTTCACCTGGCGGCCGTCTTTTGCCTGTTCGGCGGTGAAATGGACCAATGGCGATCTCTGCGAGATGAACACGCCCTCAACGGTCTGGGACTGGCCGCGGTTCTACAGCCCCGAGACGCCCTATTTCCTGGTCGGCTCCTGCTCCTTTGTCTCGGTGCTGGTGCCGCGTTGGGCGATCCAGAAACATGGCTTTCCGATCAAGGAATATTTCATCTGGTACGATGACGCCGAATACACCCAGCGTATCGCCAAATCCTATCCCGGCATCTACTGCCCCAACAGCGTGGTGGTCCATGATGTGCCGGAAAACAAGGGCGTGAACTATTCGCTGGTGAACCAGGCCAATATCTGGAAATTCCGCTATGGTGCGCGCAATGAGGCCTCGTTCCGCCGCCGCGAACAGGGCTGGGCCGGGGTGGCGGTCTTTGCCCGCGGGGTGCGGCGGCAGATGCGCCAGGGCAATGTGGAGAAATCGCTGCGCCGTGAGGTCTACAAGGCGATCTGGCAGGGCTGCTCCTTCAACCCGCCGATCATCCGCCCCGACCCCGATACCGGCGTCTGAGGCGAGATCTGCCCGCAAAACCACCCGCAGCGCCGGATCCGCCGGACAGATGTATCACAGATCAAAAGGACAGGCAGGGAGCCCCCATGTCTCAGGACAGAGAGTATATCGATCAGGAGATCGCCCAGATCCGTTTCATCTATGAGACGCTCTACCCCGAGATCCCGGTCGAGGCCCATATGTGGTGGGAAGAGGCCAAGCTGCCGACCCCGGCGGTGCAGCCGCAGGATATGTCCTATGGCGCCGAGATGATGGCGCTGACCTATATTGGCAATCTGCGCACCGGGCCGCAGGAAACCCCGGCGCTGCCGGGCAAGCGGGTGTTTGTCACCATCCCCTCGCCGCGTCAGGTGGCGGTCCGCGAAAGTGCCGGCGGCGTGGCCTGGCACAAACGGCCGCGCAAATATCGCGCCATTCACGCGCTCTCGCCGATATTGGCGGAGCAGATGAAATACCAGATCGAGGCCCGGCGCTGGCGCAAGCTTCCCGCCCGGCATAAATTCTCCCGCCTGGCCTGTTCGCGTGGCATCTTCGAGACCCAGACGATGGCCCCTGAGGGGCGCCATGGCGGCAAGGATCCGGCAATCCTGATCGGGTTGCACTGGCTGGATGTGGGCGGCGCCGAAAGCCTTGGCATCGACAGCATCCGCTGGGCGCTGGACGCCGGGTTGCGGGTGTTTGTCATGGTCGGGCAGGAAGGTCCCGAACGGCTGCTGGCCAAGCTGCCGGAAGATCCGCGCCTGCAGCTGATCCGCACCGATCGCTATCTGCCGCGCAGCCAGACCAGCGCCTTTGTCAGTCAGCTGATTGCGCAGGAAAACATCATCCTCACCCACAATCACCACTGTGTGCCGCTCTATGATGCGCTGCCGACGATCAAGCTGCGCCATCCGCATGTGGTCAATCTCGACAGCACCCATATCGTGGAATATGCCGATGGCGGCTATCCGCGGATTTCCGGTGTCTGGAGCAATTTTATCGACCATCACCATGTGATCAGCGGCGAGTTGGAGCGGTTCTACAAGGAACGCTTCCGGGTTTATGGCAGCAAGCTGGTGCTGGGGCGTCTGCTGGATGACAGCCGTCGCGGCGCTGACGTGGCGCCGGTGCGGATCCGCGCGGGCCAGACCCGCTGCCGCGTCGCCTTTGTCGGGCGGATGGTGCATCAGAAACGCCCGGTGGTGGCGCTGTCGATCATCCGGCGGCTGCGGGCCTGGGGCAAACGCAACGGCGTGGATTTCCGCTTTGATATGGTGGGCGAGGGCCCCTATCGCGGCGCGGTGGAACATCTTTTGACCCGCTACCGTCTGGCGGATGTGGTGCATCTGCATCCCGCAGGCACCGATGTGCCGGGCCTTCTGGGGCAGAGCGATATCCTCCTGGTGCCGTCCTCGAACGAAGGGCTGGCGCTGGTCTGCTATGAGGCGATCGAGGCCGGCTGTGTGCCGATCTGTTCCGATGTGGGGGCGCAGGCGGAGATCTGCCCGCCGGAGACGCTGGTGGCTTGGTCGCCGCTGCAGGCGGTGCGCGAGAGTGTCGCGGTGGTGCAGCGGCTGTTGCGCGAGGAGGGTTTTGCCGAGGGGGTGGAGGCCGGCCAGCGCGCCCGGATGCAGGCCTTGCAGAATGACCCTTCGGCACGCGAGGTGCTGTCGCAGCTGTATCGTGATGCGCTGGCGGCGGTCGCGGCGGAGAGGCCGGGCAGCACACCTGCGGCGGCAGAGCACCCCGTGCCCCCAAGCCCCTATCTGGAAAAAAAAAAGCGTAAGCTCTGGCTGCATATAGGGTCGCATAAGACGGGATCGACTTCGTTGCAGATCGCGCTGCGACAAGGCCAGATGCAACAGACCTTGGGCAGCTGGAGTTATCTGCATGCAAAGCCCCGGGTCGATTTCAACCCTCTCATCCGCAATCACAAGATGGGAGGGAACATGTATTCCGAATTGCGCTGGCCGTTTCTGGAGCGGCGCATGGCGGATGCGGATCAGCGGGAGTGTGGCGACTGTATCATCGCGACGGAAATGCTGTTCTGGCTGATGAACCCGAACGATATCCGGGCATTGCACAGGCGGCTGCGTGAGCATTTCGACGAGATCAACGTGGTGGCCTATCTGCGCCGTCAGGACACATTGGCGCTGTCGCACCGCAAACAGGTGATCCTGGGGCAGACGGCCTATCAGTTCTATGGCGCGCAGCTGCAGGCCTTGCCGGTCTATCGGCCGCATATGATGCGCTATTTCGACTATGCCACCAAGCTGGCGCGGTGGGAGCAGGTGTTCGGGGCCGGGAATGTCACCGTGCGCCGCTTCCAGCGCAGGGATCTGGTGGGCGGCGACACGGTGCTGGATTTTTACAATCTGGTGGGGCTGACGCCGCCGGACAATCCGCCGCGTGACAACGAGGCCTGGTCGCGCAGCCAGATTCTGGCGGGGCTGTGGCTGCGTCAGCAGGGATTTCCCAAGAGCAGTTTTGAACAGATCCTGCGGGAGCTGCCGGAGGATGGGCCGTTGTTGCCGTCGCGGGCGGAGATGCAGGGCTTTCTGGCGCGGTTTGACGACATCAATCGCAGGCTCGCGCAGCGTTATGATCCGGAGGGGCCGGAGAGCTTCTTTGATCTGGAGTTCGACCGCTACCCGGAGGTGGCCAATGGTGGTCGCACAGCGGCGGGCGGGTTTGACGGTGATCCGGTGCTGACAAAAGAGCTGTTGCAGGAGCTGAAGGCCGGGGCCGAGGCGGAATGCGCCCGGCAGGATCTGGCGCGGGATCCGCTCAATACGGCGGATCAGCTGCTGGATCTGGTGGAGGCCTGAACCGGTCACCCACAGGAAAACGGGCGCTGGACCCTCACCCCCCGCAGGGATCTGCGGGGGGTTTCTTTGCGCAGTGCAATCCCCCGGCAAAGAAACCAGCACAGACAATAGCGCTCCCGCGCAAAAGAAAAGGCCCCGCAAAGCGGGGCCTTCCCTAAGACTGTGACAGCGCGGATTAGGCGAAGTCGAAGTCGGATGCGTCCAGGTCTGCCAGGGTCAGGCTTGCCAGGGTCACGGTGGTGTCAGCATCGATATCGAGGACCACACCTGCGCTTGTCTGGTAAGCAATGGCCAGAACGTCGGCCAGGTCGTTGTAACCCAGACCTTCGACGTTCAGTTTGTCGCCGGTTGTGAAACCGTTGATGAGGGTCGCACCGCTGTCGTCACGCAGGATGAAGGTGTCATCGTCTGCGCCACCGTCCATGGTGTCGTTGCCGAGGCTGACATACATCATGTCGGAGCCAGCGCCACCGTTGACGACGTCATCGCCAGCACCGCCGCGCAGTTCGTCGGCACCAGCGCCGCCGTCCAGATTGTCGTCGCCGTCACCGCCACGCAGTTCGTCGTCGCCAGTGTTGCCGACCAGGGTGTCTTCGCCTGCACCACCGTTGATGACGTCGTTGCCTGCGCCACCGTCAAGGTTGCTGTCGTCGCCGTTGCCGCCGAAGATGGTGTCAGCACCAGCGCCACCGGTGATGTCGTCTGCACCAGCGCCGCCACCCAGGGTGTTTGCATCGGTTGCAGTTGCACCAGTTACAGTGATGGTGTCGATGCCATTGCCGCCACGGATGACGTTGCTACCGGCGCCGCCGTCGAGCACGTCGTCGCCGTTGCCACCGATCAGGGTGTCATTGCCGAGACCTGCAGTAATGGTGTTGTCTTCATCGTTGCCGTTGAAGGTGTCGTTGCCCAGGTCTTCGCTGCCGAAGTCGGCGTTTTCGTTAACGTTGGCCGCTGCGCCTGTGCCAGCTTCCCATGTGTCGTCACCGGTGGTGAAGGGAATTTCTGCGGTATAGGTCACAGTGACGGTACGGGTTTCGGTGCCAGCTGCGTTTGCAACAACAACTTCGTAGGAGAAGGATGCGTCGTCACCAACGTTGCCCTGTGCGGCAATCGCTGCGGTGTTCGCAGTGAAGGTCACAGTCTGGGCACCGCTGTTGACGGTGAAAGCACCATCAGCGTTCACGAAGTTGCTGCCAACGGTTGCAATGTTCTGGCCGTCAACGCTGACGATGGATGCTGCGGTGAAGGCGTTTACTGCCGCGTCCGCACCGTCCCAGTCATAGCTGTTGATGGTGGTCAGGGTCGCTGCTGCGCCGCTGTTGACGGATGCGGGCTGGATGATGCCCTCGGACGCAACACCGGCTTCGATGGTCACGCCATCAGCCAGAGTGACAGAAGTGAAGCCTTCGGTCAGCGACGCGCCGGCAACAGTCCAGGTGTCGTTCGCTTCGTCATAGGCGAGAGTGGCAACCTGTGCGACAAAAGTGTCAGCCGCGTTGTTCAGGGTCAGCGTATCCGCACCACCGTTGCCGTCGATGCTGTTGCCGCCGATTGCGTCGGTCAGGGTGATTGTGTCATCGCTTGTGCTGCCTGCGACAACGGTCACACCAGCTGCTGCATTAATATTAGCCATTTTCTACTCCGTAGTAATGCTCGTCGATTTCTGCGAACAAACGCGCCTGCCTTATGCCCGCAAAGGTTTTACCGCTCTCTGTCTCTCTGGATGGGGGTCTGTTGTCAAGGAAACTTGCGCCAGAGGGGTCAGGAATTGCGGAGATGTCGAAATCGTGCCCTTCCCGCCACGCCGCGGGGGGAGGGCACGGCGGGGATTTCTGGTGGAGACACCCATTTTAAGGGTTGAAAAGGCGGAGTCTTTTTGCAAACTCTATGCCCCATAGGGGGTGCGTTGCGGCGGGCCTGCGGGAGCTATTGTGGAATGGCCTCTATTTTTGCGGTAGAACTTGACGTTTTGCGAAGATCCTGCGCATTTTGTTAACTCTTTGTTAATACATCCTATGAGGGTAGGGAATTCCTGACCCCTGCCATTCCCTCTCCTTCAGGGTGTGTGGTTTTTGCCACCATGGCCGGACAGGCTTTTCATTTATCAACATTCCGCCCCGGCGTTTTAAATGACGCGCGCGAATTCTTTCACATTTTATTCGCGCAAAGAGAGCTTTGATTTAAATTAATCGGCTTTTTTCGGGGTAATCTCCGCCATACGCCGTCGAGAGTTTCACTTTTTCCACACTACGCCCTTTGGTGTAGGAAGGTGGTAGCGCCCCGATGCGGGGAAAAACCGGTCAAATCCGACCAGATCTGACGCAAGGGCAGCTGCGCGGACAGAGAATCTCTGGCCCGCTGCCGGGGCTGTGTCCCTGTTGGAGCAGACCAGAGCAGGCCGGGGGAATCGCGAGGGCGGGCCGACTCCGGGTTGGCTGGGGGGCGGTGGTTCGGGGCGGTCAGCAGACTGCCGGGGCTTGCGGCAGGCACATGCCCCGGGGTGGCCGCTGCAAGCCGGTCAGCCGTAGCAGCGGCTCACCAGCTGGTGCAGGCGGGCGTCGTTGCGGCTTTTCTCGCCGACGATATTGCGCACCGCATCGGGGATCTCTTCGGCGGCTTTTGCCGTGCTGCCGGTGTTCTCGCGATGCTCGGCCAGTTCGGCCGCAAGACCGTGGCTGCGGCGGAAATGCTGCAGGCTGGCGCCCAGATGTTCGGTCACGCCGATAAAGCTGTAGTAGCGGTTCAGCTTCTCCAGCGCGTGATCAAAGGAGTAGAAGGCGCCGGTCATCAACGACAGCTGATAGTCCAGCGGCAGCGCCTGGGCATAGGCCTCCAGCGTCGGGTAGCGGGCGGCAAAGGCCTCGTGCTGGGGGTGTTTGTCGGAGGTGTTGTAGCGGTAGTTGGACACGAAGCGGTCCAGCGGATCGCGGATGATGGTGGCGCATTTCAGCGGCAGTTCCTGATGGCGCCAGTACATGACGTCGGACCATGCGAAATGCCCCATCAGCACCTGACGGCAGGGGTTGGCCTCATCGCTGCGCCGGTAGAGCGCCTTGCGCGTCTTGTTGCGGAAGGACTGGTTGGTGTTCTCCCAGGAGACCGGGTGAAAAATGTCAAAAGCCGCCTGCAGCGCCTTGCCCACCGACATGCCCGCGGTCTTGGGGATATGCATGAACAGGATCACGTCATTGGGGTCGTGATAGGCCTCTGGCGCCACCAGCCGGGGTGCAAACCGAGCCTCAAAGGCGGTCTCGGCAACGGTCTTGATACCGGAGGTCTGAGAGGAAACCTGTGACATGATAAGGGCTTGCTCCACGTTGGGCGGCAGGTGCCGGATGCGCTGTCGGGCCTTAGCGAAGGGGGGGCTGGATGTCAATCTGAGCAGCGGGGAGGCGGCCGGTTTGCGCCCCCCCTGTGGCAGGGCGGCTGCCTGCGGGCGGCCAGTGATGCGGCGCCGCCGCGCCTGCCGCCTATTCTATGAGGAACCGGGAGAGCTGTTTGACAAGGCTCCGGCGGCTGTGCTTTTGACACTGTGCAGAGATGCCCGGAGAACAGGGGCGCCCATCGCCATTGGCAGGAGCCATTGTGCATCCGGGCGTGTCCGGGCATATCCCCCTGATCCCGGCTCGCTCTGCCCAGATCTTTCTTGCGGGTGGCCGGGTCTCTTGGACTTCTTACTTTTGGTTGCCCGTCCGGGTGACCCAGACAAAGGCAATACGTCAATGGCACGCACCTCGGCACAGCAATCAGGATCGGCGCATAAGGCGGGGCTGGCTGAGATCCGCAAGGCCCGCAGGGGCAACCGCGGCGCCTTCTGGCTGATCGGCCTGTTCAGCTTCTTTGCCAATCTGCTGATGTTGACCAGCCCGCTTTATATGATGCAGGTCTATGACCGGGTGCTGGGCAGCCGCTCGCTGGAGACGCTGGTGGCGCTGACGGTGCTGGCGGGATTCCTGTTCCTGATCATGGGCATTCTGGATTACGTGCGCGGCCGGATCCTGGCACGGGTCGGGGCGCGGTTCCATGACCAGCTGGAAACCCGGGTGTTCAATGCGGTGCAGGACAAATCGGCGGCCGGCTTCAATGACGACATCGCCAAGGTGGGGCTGCGGGATCTGGAGGCGATGCAGAAGGCGCTCTCCTCTCCTATTGTTTCGGCCTTTTTCGATCTGCCCTGGACACCGCTGTTTCTGGGGCTGATCGCGGTGTTCCATCCGCTTCTGGGTCTGCTGGCGCTGATCGGCGGTGGCGTGCTGGTGGCTTTTGCCCTGGCCAATCAGATGATTTCCAAGGCGCCGGTCGAGAATGCCAGCATGATGGCCGCCTCGGCGCATCAGGTCTCGGACGGGATGCGCAACAATGCCGAGCTGATCCAGGGGCTGGGAATGCGCCGTGCGGCTTTTGCCAAATGGCGGATGCTGCGCAGCCAGGCGGTTGGATCTGAGCTGAGCGCGGCGGATATGACCGGTGGGTTCAGCACCGCCACCCGCACCTTCCGGCTGGCGCTGCAATCGGCGATGCTGGGCACCGGCGCCTATCTGGTGCTGACCGAAGGGCTGACACCGGGGGTGATGATCGCCTCCTCCATCATCATGGGCCGGGCTCTGGCTCCGATCGAGACGCTGATCGGTCAATGGGCTCTGGTGCAGCGCGCCCTGCAGGCGCAGGAGCGGCTGGCGCAGATGCTGAGCGAAACCCCGGAGCGCCCGGCGCCGATGAAGCTGGCCCGCCCGGCCGCCAAGCTGGAGGTACAGGGCGTG
The DNA here is from genome assembly GCF_048056015.1 of Phaeobacter sp. JH20_37. Lineage (NCBI taxonomy): Bacteria > Pseudomonadati > Pseudomonadota > Alphaproteobacteria > Rhodobacterales > Roseobacteraceae > Phaeobacter > Phaeobacter sp. JH20_37. The sequence continues at coordinate 66,318 of NZ_JAYMWW010000005.1, forward strand.
GCCCTGGTGCCGCCGGTGGCGCCGGGGCAGGTGGCCAAACCGGTCCTGCAGGGGCTGAATTTCAATATCCAGCCCGGGCAGGCGCTGGGGGTGATCGGGGCCTCTGGGGCGGGGAAATCCTCGCTGGCGCGGGCGCTGATCGGCGTCTGGCACCCGGTCTCGGGCAAGATCCGCCTCGATGGGGCGGCGCTCAATCAATATGACATGGATGATCTGGGCAGCTACATCGGCTATCTGCCGCAGCAGGTGACGCTGTTTGACGGCACCATTGCCGAAAACATTGCCCGGCTGTCGATGATGCCGGATCCCGATCAGGTGGTGGCTGCCGCCCGCAAGGCCGCGGTCCACGACATGATCCTGCAATTGCCGCAGGGTTATGACACGCCGGTGCGGGTGGCCAGCACCCGGCTGTCGGGTGGGCAGGTGCAGCGCATCGGCCTGGCGCGGGCCCTTTACGGCGATCCGGTGCTTCTGGTGCTGGATGAGCCGAACTCCAACCTCGACAATGAAGGCAGCCAGGCGCTGAACCTGGCGGTGGCCCATGCCAAACAGGACGGCCGTGCGGTGGTCATCATGGCGCATCGCCCGGCGGCGATTCAGCTCTGCGACCTGATCCTGATCCTCGACAACGGGGCGCAGCGGGCCTTTGGGGCCAAGGATGCGGTGCTGCGTGAGCATCTGCAGAACCCGCAGGCCGGCCAGCAGAAACCGGCCCCGAAACAAGCCCCGAAACAGGCTACAGTGCAGGTCGCAGCACAGGCCACAGAAGACGATGCGGCACAGCTGCCGCAGGAGGCAGCCACTTCGGCCCCGGAAACGCCGGTCCAGAAACAGCCGTCTCCGAAACAGGCAGAGGCAAAAGCATGAGCGATACATCCAAATCCTACCCGATCCGTGGGCTGACCATTGCCGGGCTGCTGGCGCTGGGGCTGCTTGTAGGCGGCATTGGCCAATGGGCGGCGACGGCGGAAATCTCCGGTGCGGTGATTGCCTCCGGTTCCATCAAGGTGGAGCAGAACCGGCAGGTGGTGCAGCACCCCTATGGCGGCGTTGTCGACGACGTGCTGGTGAGCGAGGGCGATCTGGTCGAGGAGGACGCGCTGTTGCTGCGGCTGGAGCCGTCGGAGCTGCTGGCCGAACGGCAGATCGTCGAAGGTCAGCTGGCCGAAACCCTGGCCCGGCGCAGCCGCTACAGTGCCGAACGCGACGAGGCCGAGGACATCACCTTTGCCGAGCTGCTGTTCGAGCTGAGCGGCACCCATGTGCAGACCGAAGAGCTGATCAACGGTCAGAAACGCCTGTTTGAAGCGCGCCTGGTCAATCTGCGCGCCCGCATCAGCCGCCTGCAGGAACGGATCGGCCAGATCCAGAGCCAGATCGACGGCATCGAGGCGCAGCAGTCGGCGCTGCAGGAACAGCTGGTGCTGATCGGCCAGGAGCTGGAAAACCAGCAGAGCCTGCTGGCACAGGGGTTGGCACAGTCCAGCCGGGTGCTGTCGCTGCAGCGCGAACAGTCACGGCTGCGCGGTCAGGCCGGGGCGCTGACCGCCCAGAAGGCCCAGGCCGAAGGGCAGGTGACCGAACTGGGTCTGGAGATCCTCAACCAGAAAAGCGCGCGGCGCGAAGAGGCGATCACCACCCTGCGCGACCTGCAGGTGCGTGAGCTGGAGCTGATCGAACGGCGCAATGTGATCCTGCAGCGGCTGTCCCGGCTGGAGGTACGCGCCCCGGTGGCGGGGGTGGTCTATGATCTCAATGTCTTTGCCCGCAAATCGGTGATCCGGGCGGCGGATCCGCTGATGTATCTGATCCCGCAGAGCCAGCCGCTGGTGATTTCGGCGCAGGTGGCGCCGTCGGACATTGATCAGGTCTATCTCAACCAGCCGGTCAGCCTGAATTTCTCCAGCTTCAACCAGCGCACCACGCCGACGCTGTTTGGCACGGTGAGCACGGTATCGGGCGATTCCTTTGTCGATCCGCAGACCGGGCGCAGCTATTACGTGGTCGAGGTGCGGCTGAACAAAGGCGAGGCCGCCCGCCTGCCCGAGGGCAATGTGCTGGTGCCGGGGATGCCGGTGGAGACCTTTATCCAGACCAACAGCCGCACGCCCTTTGCCTATCTGTTGCAGCCCTTCACCGATTATCTCAACCGCGCCTTCCGCGAGAGCTGAGCCTGTCAGCCCGGCTCTCGCCTCCCTCCTGCCGATCCGGACAGGGGGATATGCCGGGGGGACATGCGGGCGGAAAATCGGCTGCCACTCCGTCGCAACATGTTTTAGACTGACGCGACCCCGCGCCAAGATACCAGCAAGTTACCAGGGCGCGGCTGATCGCATGAGATTTAAGGATAGCAGAT
>NZ_JAYMWW010000006.1:0-276544 GCF_048056015.1 Phaeobacter sp. JH20_37
AAAGACTTCGAAGTATTCTGCGTTAGAGGGTAATAGTGCGGAAAGGTCAGCTTTGCTTCGCTGCAATGCAGCAAAGTGGCGACCGGGCAAGAAAGAAGCTCCGACTTTGCAAAGCCCGCTTTCCTGCGCACCTCTACCCCTGGTGCTGACTGCAGCACTGAAGGCAGCGCGCCAAGTCGGTTCAACGGCCGCTTTTCGGAAGCCGGCCAGGATATTTTGCAGCGGCAGCATCTTTTACATGACGCCCCCGCCAATGACCGCTCCGGGCTGGGACAGCGACTTACCCGACTGGCAACCATTCGCACCTCCCACACCCCACCAAAAAAGGGGCCGCCAGCGCTGCCCCTCTCCATCGTCATTTTTCCAAAAATACTCACAAATGCACCGATGGCGGCACGCGCGCCGCCCGCCATGCCCAGACCTGCAAAGCGGCGCGGCCTACTGCGGCTTGTCGCCGCCCAGCACCTGGTTCATGCTGACCGACGGCTGGTCGCAGCCGGCCTCACCGACAATCTTGGCCGGCACGCCCGCAACGGTCTTGCAGGGCGGCACCTCGGCCAGCACCACCGATCCTGCCGCGATACGGCTGCAATGGCCCACCTTGATATTGCCCAGCACCTTGGCGCCAGCACCGATCAGCACGCCATTGCCGATCTTCGGGTGCCGGTCTTCCTCTTCCTTGCCGGTGCCGCCCAGGGTCACCGAATGCAGCATGGAGACGTTGTCGCCAACCACCGCCGTCTCGCCGATGACGATGGAATGCGCGTGGTCGATCATGATGCCCCGGCCAATTCTGGCCGCCGGATGGATATCAACGCCAAAGATCTCCGAAATCCGCATCTGGAAGAAATAGGACAGATCGTAATCGCCCTGCTGCCACAGCCAATGCGCCACCCGATAGGCCTGAACCGCCTGATACCCCTTGAAATAGAGGATCGGCTGCAACAGCCGGTGGCAGGCGGGATCGCGTTCATAGACCGCCATCAGATCGGCGCGCCCGGCAGCAATCAGATCCGGGTTTTCGTCATAGGCCCGGTCGACGATCTCGCGCAGGATCACCATCGACATCTCATTGGAGCAGAGCTTCGCCGCGATGCGATAGGACAGCGCCTTCTCAAGCGAGGTATGATGCAGGATGCAGGCATGGATCAGCCCGCCCATCAGCGGCTGGCGGCGCACGGCGTCCTGCGCCTCGGTGGTGATCTGATCCCAGACGGGATCAACGGAACTGACGGCCTGGCGCGTCTCAAGCATGGCTCTGCCTCCTGTGTTGCAACCAGAGTACCTCCCCCAGCGCAAAAAGGCCAACCGCAAATCCGTGATGACAGCCATCGGATCTGCTGATCTTTTGCCCCGGCTGCGCAGTCATGCACCGACAGCCCGTTGTTTTTATTGGTGATCACCCGTCGCACCAGCTCCCGTGCCCCGATGCACAGGGGCTGTGCAGACCCGATATTGACGGTGCCACAGGCTGACAAATGGCCGCCCGGCACAGACGCTGCCAGCGTCGTTGAGGCGCCGCAACAGCCTCATCACAAGGCATCCGGCAGCCGCTAGCCCGGATTATGCCTGATATGACGCGCCAGCTCAGCCAGCACCAGCCGGGTACAGGCCAGATAGTCCGGCGCGTCATAAAACGGCTCATCCGCCAGCGGGAATTTCCGCGCCGCAGCACTCAGGGAGCCATCGCCCCAGCGCGGGCAGAGCCGCCGGTGGCGGCGCAGATGGCGCACCGCCTGCGCCGCCCCGGCAAAGATCCGCTGGCAGAGCGCGCGCCGCTGCGCCGGGGCAACCGCCAGCAGGGCGCGGGCGGTGCTGGTGATATCACCGGGCAGGATAGGCCGTCGCATCCCCGCCCCGCCTCAGACCAGCCGCAGGGCGGTCACCGCACCAGCCCCGTAGCGGGCCGAGACCTGCGCCACCTCGATGCGATCTCCCGGCACCACCGCATCCGCTGTCTGGGCCGCCAGCGGATAGCTCCAGCCGGGAGCGTCCAGCAATTCTTCGCGCAGGATCTCGCCGCCGCGCAGGATCCGCAGGCGGTAGCGCTCCAGATCCTCGCCCAGCGGGATCTCCGCCAGATCCCAGCGGTCGCCGTCGATGCGGCTGCGGCGGATCCAGTCCAGCCCGACCGCGCCGCTGCCCAACACACCTTTCTGGCGCAGATGCACCGGCGCATAGGGGCGCAGCCCTTCACCGGCAAAGGCCGCCTCCAGATGCACATAGCTCGGATCATCATAGGCGCGCCGGGCCGTGCCGATACGGTAGTGACGGCTGAGGCCACGCTGATTGGCAGCCAGTGTGATCTGCTGCGGCGTGCCATCCAGCGCCACCACATAAGAGCCCTTCGGCCAGGCCACCGGCATCCGCGCATCGCTGCCCTGCTGCCCACGCAGCCGGTCGCGCAGCAGATAGCGCCCCGGTGCGATCAGCTCGGCCTCGCCAAATTGCATCAGCTCCCAATTGCCGGGGCTGCCATCGCCGATGGCCACCAGATTGGCGCCATTCAGCACCGCCAGCCAGTCCCGGCTCTGCAATTGGCCAGAGATCATATCAACTTCCAGATCGTCGCCCCGCTCCCAGCGCCCCGGCGCGCCCGCAGGCAGCACCGTATTGGTGATGGCAATGGTTGAAGCGGCGGCCAGCACCTCCTCCAGTGCATAATCCGCATCACTCTGTGCGCCGTATAGGGCAACGCTCCCCGGCCAGGGCTGCGCCGTCACTGCCAGATGCGGCGCATGGGGCACCTCATCGCCGCCAATCAGCGGCAGGTCCATGAACAGCGGCAGCACCGGAACCGGTGCCGCAAAGGCGGTGACACCGGGCAATTCCTCCGGCACTGGTGCCGGGTGGTAGTTCTCCGGCTCGATCCGCACCGCCTCGATCAGCTGCGCCGCGCCCTGTTCGACCCGGTCGATCCGGTACCGGGCCTGCGCACCGCTGCCGACCCCCGCACCCGTCTCTGAGCCTACCTCCGGGCCTGCCTCTGCTCCGGCAAGCGGCAGGCGGATCACATCGCCCGCGCCCAGCGCCATGGCGGAGGGCGGCAGCTCCAGCCGCAGGGTATCGCGGGCCATGCGGGCCTCGCTCAGCCAGCGCTCCACCACCTGCCGCCCCTCGGCGCGGGTCAGCGCCATCGGCAGCTCATTGTCGCTGACCGCATGGGTCGCCTCATCGGGCAGCACCGCCTCCTCGCCGCGCAGATCATGGCGCCCGCCCCATTCGACAAAGCGCAGACGGATCCGTCCGGCCAGCTCGGCCTCCGGCGCGCGGGTCTGTTCCAGCACCCCGTCCAGCTCCTGCCCCTCAACCAGTTGCGCCAGATCCAGCGCTGCGTCCTGTCGCCCATTGCGCAGGCGAAACCGCAGCAGACCATCGCGTTCGATGGCATCCACCCCGTGGCGCAGCAACAGCGGTTGCAGCGCGGCGCGGGCCTCACCGACATCGCTGATCGCATAGCCGCGCACCAGCGCAGGCAGGTCACTGACATCAATCGCCGCAACACCCGAGGCGGCACAGATCTCCTCCAGCACCGAGGCCAGCGTGCGCTGCCCCACCCGTCCGTTCAACCAATGGCCGCGCAGATAGTTCTCCCCGTCGCTCCAGACCTCCACCGCATTGGGAAACACCGGAAAGGGGCGCGCGTCCCAGGCCCAGACATAGGCGTTCGACATATCCAGCATCGGGCCACCATAGACCTCGGAGACGGGGTTTTTCCCCTCCTCCTGCCAATAACCCAGCAACGCGCGCAGATAGGCCAGCTGCATCATGTCATCGCGCTGCCCGTTGGAAAATTTCGGCAGTTTGGATTCCGAGCTTTTGGGATCCAGAAACTTGTTCGGCTGGTTGGTGCCCTTGTCGATGGCGGCGCAGCCCAGTTCGGTGAACCAGATCGGTTTGCTCTGCGGCTCCCATGCGGTGGGCAGCGCGGCACGTTGCCCGTTGATCCGGTCATGATGCGGTTTGGACCACCAGCTGCGCAGATCCTTGTAGCGCCAGATCCACGGCTCATCATAGGCGCCATCGGTGATCGGCGTACGGATCTGGGCCGCCTCGGCCTCGGGCGAGTGGTAATACCAGTCATAGCCCTCGCCGCCCTCGATATTGGCGCGCAGATACGCCAGATCATGGATGCCCGGCGCCCCGGCCCGGGCGTCCAGATGATCCTCCCCCTCGCGCCAGTCGGACAGCGGCATGTAATTGTCGATGCCGATGAAATCGATCTGCTCATCCGCCCAGAGCGGATCGAGGTGGAAATAGCGGTTCCCCTCCGGGCTCTGGTAGCCCCAATACTCCGACCAGTCGGCGGCATAGCCGATCTTGGTATCCGGCCCAAGGATCTGGCGCACCTCCTGCGTCAGCGCCCGCAGCTCCGCCACCGCAGGAAAGCCTGCCTCATCGCGGATCTGGGTAAGCCCACGCATCTCCGAGCTGATGCAGAACGCCTCAACCCCGCCCGCCGCGGCACAAAGCGCGGCATTATGCAGGATGAACCGCCGCAGCCCCCAGTCCTCAGACGGGCCGCTATAGGTGACGCTCCCGTCAGCCACGGTAAAATCCGCCGCCGTTGCCGTGCCAAAGAACTGCTGCACCTCCATACGCGCCGTAGCCGTGCCATCGGGGCTGCCGGGCTGGCCCGGTGCCAGTGACAGGGTAATCCGTCCCCGCCAGGGCAGATGCGCCTGACCCGGCTCACCGCTCCAGGGATCGGGCAGATCATTGCCCGCCATCTGATCCATCAGGATAAACGGGTAGAACATCACCCGCTTGCCCTGCCCCTGCATTGCGCGAATGGCCTCGATCACCGAGGCATCGGTGGGGGTGCCGCCGTATATGGGTCTGTCATCCTGCCGCGCGATCAGCTCTGCCTCTGTCCGGGTCAGCCCGGCCACTGACCAGGGCATATTCGCCCCCTCAATATGCTGGCGCTCCACCTTCGGTTTGACGGTACAGGCCCCACAGCGCAGATCATTGCCGAACCACGACACAATCAGCGAGGCCGCGCCACAGGCGGGCAGCTCCTCGCCAAGGGTCGTCAGCGAAGTGACCAGATCGGTCTCTCCCGAGGGGCTGTGCGAATTGGCGGGTTTGGCCTGTCCCGGTCCGTGGTCGTAATGCACCGGCGTGCTGGCCAGCGCGTATTCCCCGGTCCCCGGCATCAGGGCAACCCCCTGCACCAGCTGCGGCAGATCCAGATCATAGGTGCTGGAGGCCGGTTGCTCTGCACGCAGCACCTCAAACGAGAATTGCGGCACCCGGTTGCCAAAACGCTCCAGTGCCAGGTTCTCCATCACCACATAGGCGGTGCCACGATAGGCGGGCACCTCGCCCGCACCCTCCACCGCCTCAATCACCGGATCGGGGAGCTGGTCCATGGTGCCGCGATAGACGGTCATGTTCAGATCCTTGGGCGCGACCTCCTCCCCATCAGCCCAGACCCGCCCGATGGAGGCGACCTCTCCGGCGCAGACCGCCACCGCCAGCGAGACATCATAGCTGTAGCTGGTGACCTTGGGCTGGCGCGGGCCGCCGCCCTTGCCGCCGCCACCACTGGTGGTGGAGGTCTCGCGGAACTCGGACGCCCAGATCACCTGCCCGCCCACCCGCATCCGGCCATAGACCTGCGCAATTGGCTGGCCATCGCTGGCATGGGTCAGGCGGAAGCGTTCCACCCGGCCGGTCTCCACCGGCTCACTACCCGCCCCCAGCAGGCGGCTGTCAATGGCGCGTCCGACGGTGGCGCCAAGCGCGCGGCCAATCGCTACCGAGGACAGACCCGCCACAGCCCCCCCAACCGAGCCGCCAAGGGCCGCCCCCGCCGCAGAAAGAAGAATGGTCGCCATCACGTCACCTCATCAGCATCAACATCAGGAAAGGAAAACCGCGCCACGATCCGCCGTTGCCACGGCTGGCTCAATGCGCTCTCGACCACACCGTGGCCGCTATAGGCATGGATGAACCGCGGCATGGTGCCGGCTTCAGTTTGCAGCGCGATATGTTTGGCCACCGCCCCCCGGCGCATCCGAAACAGGAGGACGTCTCCGGCGCACGCATCTTCTAGCGGTCGGGGGCTGAGATGGCGCAGAGCCGCCTGCCACAGCGCCTCCTCGCCCTGCGGTTCAGACCAGTCCATCGTATAGCCCGGCACCGCCTCCGGCTCCTGCCCGTAGACCTCGCGCCAGAGACCCCGGATCAGGCCGAGGCAATCGCAGCCAGCCCCGCGCCGGGCGGCCTGATGCACATAGGGCGTGCCCAGCCAACCCCGCGCCGCTGTAACCAGCTGGGCGCGCGATATCCCCGTGGCGCCGCTCATCTGCGGCTACCGCCGGTGTTATTGCCGCTCTGGCGCGGTACACTCATCACCCAGTCTTCACCGGGGATATCCGGAAAGCCCTGAAAATTGACGCCATTGTTGAACTTCAGCCGACAGGTCTTCAGCCGCTTGTCGCAGCCCGCTGCCAGATGCAGCAGATCACCGGGTCTGATCTGGGCCCGCAGCGGCTCCCAGAGGGTCAGCTGGCGGTGCTCTGCGTTCGGATCCGGCGCGCTTGCGTCCTGTCCCAACCGTCCGACCTGCTGACGGTCCTGCTTGATCCAGCCCCACAGTCCCGCTGCCGCGCCGCTCATCACGGTGAGACGACCCGACGTGAACCAGTTCGGCTCAAACCCCGGCAGGGCGGCAAACCCGAAATACTGCCCTTCGCGGATCTCTTCCGCGGCCAGCTCCAGCGTGTAACCCGGCGTGGTCATGTCAAAGCGGCAGGCGCCATCGCCCAGCACCGCCGTGCACGGTTTCTGGTAGATCCGCCCCATCGGCTGATTGAGCGCCTCCGTCAGGCCGCGCAGCTCCGCCTCAAAGGCACCACCGGCACGGCGGATCTGGCCAAAGCTGCCGCGAAACTGCAACCAGCGAACCGAGACATCGGCCCAGTTCACCAGCCAGCAGCGCACCTCGGCGCCGTCAAAGCGCCCGGCCTCGATCTCGTCTTCGCGGATGGCGGCATCGCTCAGCGCACCCAGCGCCTCGGTATTGTCGACCGCCAGCCCGGTGGCCTGTTGCAGGCTGCGCGCGGTCAGCCCGGTGCCTGCGCGAAACAGCAGACCGGCCTCGCCCTCGGCAGCACTTTCGAACCGCAGGTCGCGGTCATGATCGGTAAAGCCGAACCGCACGCCATCGCTGCGGGTCACCAGCCAGCAGCGGCACAGCGTGGTCAGACCGCTGGCCACATGGGATTGAAACGCCTCGCTTACCCCAGCCATCAGACCCGCACCTCCACCACTGGGACATTGGGCACGTCGCCCGCCTGAAAGGACGCCACGCTGGTCTGAATGCGATCGGTGTCAAAGCGCACCGGCACATCGAACTCAAACCCCGCCTTCACCGACAGTCCCGCCTCTGGCGGATGCGCCAGCGTGATGGTGCCAAGGGTGCTGTCGAGCGTGTAGTCTACCGTCTCCTGCAAAGCGTCCTGCTCAATCCCGATGCGCACGCTGCCCGCCACCGGTTTCGTTATCGGACGCTGATAGGCAAAGCTGCCGGAACGATAGGTCTTGCTCAGCTGGAACACCTGCTGCACCCCGTCGCCGATACCGATCACCTGATCCCCAAACGCCACCTCCTGCGTGGCGCGGGCGGATTTGTAGTCGGACCAATCCTTCCAGCGGAAACCGTACATCTGGCCCTGCCGCGCCTCGAAAAAGGCAATCAGCGCCTCGATATCCTCAAGCCCCCTGAGGCCCAGCCCCGCATCATAGCGGCGACGCGAATGCGCCCAGGGGGTGTTGCGTTCCTCATGCCCGTTGGCAAGCGTCACCACATCGGTGCGCCGCTCCGGTCCGCCGATTGAGCCGAAGCTCAGCGATGCGGGAAATCTGACCTCGTGAAAATTCATCTGCTGTCCTCCGGCTCAGCGGTTGCGATTGCCACGCGACAGGGCGCGGCTCAGCTGGGCGGCGATCTGGCCCTGACTGCGTTGGAACCCCTGCACATCGGGGGTCTGGATATTCATCACCACCGAGGTGGCCCGCCCGCCCTGGCTGCGCACACCAAGCGCACCATCGGCGCCACGGGTCAGCGGCAGGATCGCCTCTGGGCCTGCCTCGCCCATCAGCCCGGTGCCGCCGCGCATGGGAAAGCTCACCGGGCCGCTGACGATCCCCCCCTTGGCAAAGGGCATCACCCTGCCTTGTGAAAACGCCGCCCCATCGGCAAAGGGGAGAATGCCGCTCATCAGCTTGCCCACCCCATCCGACAGCAGCCCGCCAATATGGGAAGTGACCGGTTTCATGGCCGCAGAATAGGTGGTCTGGATCATCGACTGCGCCATGGTATCCAGCGCATCCGAGAGCTTCATGCCGTCAAAGACAACACCGTCAAAGGCGCGGCGCAGCCCCTTGGACATACCGCGTTCCAGGGTCTCGGCATCCTTGCCGGTGGCGGCAAAGGCGGCGCGCACCCGGCGCAGTTCGGCATCGAATGTGGCCGCCATGCCCGCCGCATCGCCAAGGCTGTCGCTCAGCGCCTCGCCCTGCTGTTCCAGCTGGTTCAGTCCTGTGTCACTCATCGCTTACGGCTCCTGTTTCTGGGGATCTCGGCGCGGCGGGATCGGGAAATGCGCGCATCAGCTGGTCCAGCCCGGCCCGTCCCAGCGGCGCAACGCCGCTGTCCTGCCCCAGCATCAGCCGCAGCTCCGCCGGGGTGAGGCGCCAGAACTGATCCGGCGTGAGCCGCAGCCCCGCCAGCCCCGCCCGCATCAGCGCCGGCCAGTCAAGGCCGGTGCTCTGTCTGTCTGTGGAGTGCTGCCGGGGCGTCATGGGGCCACCGATCCGGTCGGCTGCGCGCCCGCCTCTCCCGGCAGCGCAAAACTGCGCGCCAGGAGCTGTGCGGCGACCCGTGCGGCCTGCATCGGACCACCGTCGATATCGGCAACAGCCAGATCCGCCTCGCTGAGCCGGTGGCCGCCGCCCTGCACCCCCGCCGCCAGCAGCGCCAGCACATCCGCCGCCGAGAACCCGCCGCTTTCGAACCGGGTCACCAGATCAATCAGCGATCCCGTCCCGAGCCGCGTTTCCAGCGCCGCCAGCGCCCCGAGGGTGAGCTTTAACGCCAGCACATCGCCGTTTACCGCCAGCAGCACCTCGCCGGCATAGGGATTGGCCGCACAGGCGTTAACTGCCGGGGCTGGCTGTTCCGAGGGGGTCATGGTCACCCCCCTCAGACGGCGGTGAAGACCAGCGCGCCGGCGCTGGCGAGCGCAAGCTCATAGGTGGCCTCGCCATTGTGGCTGCCGGCATATTCCAGGGCGGTGACCTGAAACGGGCCTTCGACGATGCCAAAATCGGGGATGATCACCTGAAACGCGGGGGTCAGCCCCTCAAAGAACAGCTGGCGCGCCCGCTCATCCGTCCCGGCATCGCGAAAGATACCGGAGCCGGAGATATTGGCCGAGCGCACCCCCGCGCCGGACAGCAGCTCGCGCCAGCCGCCCTGGCTTTCCAGACTGGTGACATCGACGCTTTCGGCGTTGAAGCTGATGCGCGTGGCGCGCAGCCCCGCGATGGTTTCGAACTGACCGTCGCCGGTCATGTCGATCTTGACCAATAGATCCTTGCCGTTTTGAACACTCATAGCGGTGATCTCCTGTTGCTGAGTGATGGGACGTCGCGCCAATTCAGATCAGCCTTGCCGCGCAACGCATTGTAATTAATGTTGGATTTTCACCAAGCCGACCGGGTGTCAGCTGTCCTCCAGCCGCGCGGTGAAGCGCAGGCGGATCTCGCGGCCGCCGGAGGGTTTGCGGCTGGCGCTGGCGCGGTCGAACCACAGGCCCACCAGTCGCCCGCGCGTCAGGCTGAGCGAGGCGCTGGCGAGGCTGTCGCAGATGCTGGCCGCAATGGCCTTCGCACCGGCAAAGCCCGCAATATCGGTATGGACGGTGATCTCCACCCGGTGGCGCGCGCCGGCGCCACTGCGGTCGGAGCGGTCCTGCACCTCCTCGGGGCCAAGGGTCACATAGGTCTGCGGCAGGCTGCCTGCTGGCAGCGCGTCATAGATGGCGCCGCTCAGCGCGGTGGTCAGCGCCGGGTCATTGGTCAGGTGCTGAAACAGCGCCTCCTGCAGCGGCAGGGCCAGGGCATAGGTCATGCGGTGGTCTCCTCGGTGGCAAAACAGGTCAGGTAGCGGCCGTCAGGGTCGCCTTCGGCCACCGCATCAATGCGAAAGATCCGGGCACCATCGCGCAGCCGCTGATCCGGCCGGGGCCGCGCCGGGCTGCCGGTGGGATGGGCGCGCAGGGTGATGCGGTAGCGTTGCAGTGACAGGCTGGTGCCGGAGTGATCGGTGCTGCGGCCACTGAGGGCACGCATCTCGCACCAATGGTGGCCAAGCAGCTGCCATGCCTCAAGAAACCCGCCAGCCCCATCCGAGGTGCGGCGCGGATCCTCCAGCGCCAGACAGCGGTTGAGACGTGGTGTGGAGCGGGCAGCGGGGCGGGATGTGGTGCGGCGGCTCATGCGCCTGCCCCCGGCCCAAAGCTGCGGCCGAACCCGATCCCATGCCCGCCGCCGACGCCCAGGCTCACCCGTAGTGCACGATAGCGTTCGATCAGGCTGGTGACGCCAAAGGGCATACAGCCGCCCTGCAACCTCGTGTCATCGCGAAACTCATAGTAATGCGCCGCCAGCATCAGCACCGCCTGCGCCAGATCGCCGGGCAATGCCGACCAGCTGTTGGCCATGCCCGCCCGCATCAGGATCCGCGCCGCACCACCGCTGGCAATTGTGGGCAGCACCCCGCCAACCGGACGCAGCCGGGGCTGCTGGCTGTCGGGTTCCAGCCGGTAACGACCGGGTGGCAGCACGGTCTCGACCCCGGCGGCATCGCTCAGCGTGACCGAATGGATCTGCTGCACCGGTGCAAGCGGCAGCGCCTGTAGCTGGGGATCCCGCCAGGCGGCGAGCGTCAGCAGGAAATCCCGCGCCAGAAGCACCCGGCCGGTGCGTGCCTCGATCGCCGCGATGGCAGCGCGCAGGAAGCTGATCAGCACGGCCTCCTGCACCCCCGCCTCGTCAAAGCCGGTGCCCAGACGCAGATGCGCCTTGAACGCCTCTTGCGGCAGAACCGCCTCTGGCACCGGTGTCACTTCATTCAACATCATCTCTTCACTCCAACGGCTGTTCGTTCGGGGGCTGCTCGGGCTGGCTGTTGCCGGATGGGTCGGGGCGGATGCGCGCCGGGCTGCTGCCGCTGGACGGAAGGGGAGCAGCTGGACGACAGCGGCCTGAAGGCGCGCATCCGCAGACGGAACCGGGCTGCCGGGTCCGCCATCGGTCCAAGCGTCAGCTCAGGCCGAATTTCAGCAGTTTGATGGCGGCAAAATCGCTGACATCGCCGCCGACACGTTTGGTGGCATAGAACAGCACATGCGGCTTGGCGCTGAAGGGATCGCGCAGCACCCGCAGGTCGGGGCGTTCGGCGATGGTGTAGCCGGCCGCAAAATCGCCAAAGGCCACGGCATAGCCGTTCACACCGGCGTCGGGCATGTCCTCGGCAATGACCACCGGATAGCCCATCAGCCGCGCCGGTTCGGCCGCTGCCAGCCCGTCGGACCACAGGAAGCGGCCATCGGCATCCTTCAGCTTGCGCAGGAGGCCTGCGGTTTTGGAGTTCATCACAAAGCTGGCGTTGGCCCGGTACTGCGCGCCAAGCGCATAGACCAGATCAATGATTGCATCGCCATCGCCGATATCGCCCTCCACGCCGGTGGTGACATAGCCAAGATTGCCCCAGCTCCAGCTGTCATTGGCAACCACCGGGTGGTAGAGGATGCCGGTCGGTTTGTCGTTGCCATCGCCATTGATGAAGGAAGCCGCCTCGGCGCGGGAAAACTTGTCGGCGATCCGGCCGGCCAGCCAGCCCTCGATGTCAAAGGCGCTGTCGTCCAGCAGCCGCTGCGAGGCCTTGGGCAAGGCGCTCAGCTCATGCAGCGGGATGGTGATGCGGTCGATCACCGGGGTTGCGGTTTCGGTTACCGCCGCCGTCTCATTCGCCCAGCCGTGACCGACATCGCCATGGTCGATCAGCACATCGTAGGAGGTTGCCTCCACCGTCACCACCGAGGCGACGGCGCGGATCGAAGCGGTGCTGTTCAACACGGATTTGACCGTATCGGAGGTCTGCGGATCCACCAGGTAGCCGCCATCGCCATTGACGGTGGTGGCCATCGCCTTGGCATCAAGATCAAGGCCACGCAGCGCGGCGTCATCGCCGGACCGCAGATAGGCATCAAAGGCTTTCTGATGAGGCGCGCCGCCTGCCTCGGCAGCGGCCAGAGGGGGGCGATTGGCAAAGTGGGATTTACGATCCAGCATGGTCATACGCTCTTCTGTCTGTTTCAGTTTCAGGGCAATGTCGTCTTTGAACCCGTTGAAATCATGCACGAAGTCGGCAACGGCCTGTTTGACCTCCTGCGGGGCTGCATGGGAGTGGGCCGTTGGTTCCGGGTGCGATTGGGGATGGCTCATCTGTCTGTCCTTTTGGGTCGATTGAGGAAGGCAAAAGCGGGGCGCGACCGCAGCGGCGGCCGGGGCCTGCATTCAGCCGAGCGGCGTCAGGCTGGCACCGCTGCGCAGCAGGTCGATCACCTCCCGCCAGATCTGCGGGGTATCGTCCGGGGCGATGGCACGGCGCTCTGCGGTCTGCGATTTGGCGGCGGCCCCGGCTGGGCTGACGCGGGCTGTGGACAACATCGGGAAGGTCACCAGCGAGACCTCCCAGAGGTCCAGCTCACACAGGGAGCGCCCGCCGCCTTTGCGCGCCGTGGCGCGGCGGGTCCGGTAGCCGATCGACAGCCCATCCAATGCGCCGACAGCGATCAGCGCCGCAGCCTCGGCGCCCTTTTGGGTGCGGGTCAGGATACGGCCCCGGACATGCAGGCCGCGGGCATCCTCGCGGACCTCATCCCAGACGCCGATGGGCTGTGCGGGATCGTGCTGCCACAGCATCTTGACCGCGATCCCGGCCTGCGCCAGACGGTCGAGCGACGCCTGATAGGCCCCCGGCTGCACCATGTCACCGCCAGCGTCGACGCAGCCAAACAGGCTGGCATATCCGCTGATCATGACCATATCGTCGGCCTCGTCGCCAATGGTCAGATCCTCGCCGAAGCGCGCGAACTTATGCTCCAGATGCGCATGAGATGGCATCAGCTTCTCCTTCTATCTCTTTGAATTTCTTTCAATTACTGAACCACAAGAAAGGATTGGAAGGCCTGCGCCAGGATCACGGCGGCAACACCGTAAACGGTGAGCCAGAGGCGTTTTTCCATCCGCTCCATCATCATCTCCAGCCGGTCGAGACGCCGGTTCATCGCCTCCTGCTGGATCTCGGCGATGCGCTCATGGGCGGTGAGCCGCAGACCCGGTGAGCATTCAAACGGCGGTATCGGGATTTCAGTCATCCGCCATCGCCTCCTCTTGCGGGGGCAGGCCCAGAAGGCTGCGTTTTTCGGCCACGCTGAGAAACTCCGCGGCGGCCACGCGGCGCCACTGCGCCTCGCGTTCGGAGGCCAGCGCAGGCACCTGATCAAGGTCCGGTTTCAGGGTGACCGCAGCCCCCTGATAGCGCGACAGCCAGTCCGACAGCGTCGCGGTGACACGGGTCACAAGCGGCAGCACGGTGAGCCGGTAAAAGGCGCGGTTGGCCTCCTGATAATTGGCATAAGTTGCATCGCCTGGAAGGCCCAGCAGCATTGGCGGCACCCCAAGCGCGAGGGCAATTTCGCGCGCGGCGGCGTCCTTGGTCTGGTGAAATTCCATATCCGATGGAGAGAAGCCCATTGGTTTCCAATCCAACCCGCCTTCCAGCACCATTGGACGGCCGGCGTTGCGCGCGCCCTGAAAATTCATTTCGATCTCTTCACTTAGACGGCGAAACTGATCCTCAGCCATCAGCCCCTGACCATCGCCTCCGGTCCAGACCAAAGCGCCGGAGGGGCGGGCTGCATTGTCCAGAAGCGCCTTGGACCAGCGCGAGGCCGAGGTATGCACATCCACCGCCATGGCTGCGGCCTGCATCGGCGACAAACCGTAATGATCGTCCTGCGGATGAAAGCTGCGCAGATGGCAGATCGGGGCGCAGGGCATGGTCACATCAAAGCGGTGTTTGCGACCCGACACGCTGTAGTCATAGGCCACCGGCCAGCCATCGCTGCCGGGCACCACGGTCATGCGGTCAGGGCGCAGCACATGCAGCTCGACCGGCAATACGTCGCGACCATCGGGATCGCAGACCGCCTCAATATAAGCGTTGCCCGACAGCAGCAGGTGGCCGAACAGCGCTTCCAGCAGCTCGGCGCGGCCTTGGGCGGCATTGGGCCGGGCCAGCAGCGTCAGCAGCGGGTGGCTGTCGTAGCGCTGTGCGCCGTCCTGCAACACCAGCGGCAGCGCGGCGGCGGCCTCGGTGATCATCTTGACGGCACGGTAGCCCACGGGATTGCCGACAAAGCCGCTGCGGGTCAGTGAACTGCTGTCGCGCGGGCTCCAGCCGGTGCTGCCAGTGCCACCGTGCCAGGCCACCACACGGGCTGCGGCGCTTGCCTTGGTTTCGACGGGCTGTTGCTTGCGCCGCAGAAGGTCAAAGACCATGGGGCCACTCCTTTGCTTGAAGGGGGCGAACCATGCCCCTGTTTGCTGCGATCCTTTATGACGGCGGGGGTTGAAGAAGATTTGAGCAAGGCGCGCGCAGGGCACGCAACACCTGCGCTAAACCTTTGATACAACTAAAAAACGCCCGCAGGACTGCGGGCGTTTTGCGTCTGATTTGATGGCCGGTGGCCCGCCTATAACATGCGCGCGCGGGGCAGCCTGTGGCGGGTCGCCGGGGTCAGGATCAGCTCCTGCACCGCCCAGACCAGCGCATCCAGCCGGTCCGGTGAGCCCTGCCCCAGATAGCCACGCGGGGTCATCTGGCAGAGCTGATCCTCCAGCGCGCCAAGCCCCGGCAGGTGGCGCACCCGGCCCTGTTCGTAAAGGGCGGCGACCGGTTCGGCCCGTGCCCCCTTGCCCCGGCTGGCGTGCAGCGCGGTAAAGGGCACCAGCGGGTCGATCTGGCGCAGCAGGCTTTCGACCAGGGCGCCGCCCTGATTGACCTCCGCCACCACCCGGTCGGCGCTGTAGCGGTCGCGCGCATCAATGGCGGCCTGCGCCCAGGTCAGCGGTCCGACGCCCTGCACCGTGCAATCCGCGAGCACATAGGCGCACCAGTCCTGCGGCGGGCCTGTGAGCGTGGCACCCACCACGAGGATGCCGCAGGCGTCGGAGTTTTTGCCGGCGCTCACCGCCGGGTCCACCGCCACCACCACCCGGTCCAGTGCCGGGGCCTTTGCGATCTGCGCCGCAACAAGACCGGCGTTGGTCCAGAGCGCGCCATCGACATCCTGCAACAGGATGCCGTCCAGCTCTTGTCGGCCTAGCCGTGACCCGGCATAGCGGCTGCGCACCTCCGCGATGAAGGAGGCGGCGAGATTGGCACGGTTGGCCTCGGTCGCGGCATGGGTCTGCACGGTGGAGGGGCTGGCCAGAAGGTCGCGCAGCACGCCGGTATTGCGCGGTGTGGTGGTGACGCAGACGCGCGGATCCTGCCCCAGCCGGAGCGCAAATTGCAGCATGTCCCAGCTGTCTTGCCCGCGTTTCCATTTGGCCAGCTCATCAGCCCAGGCGGCATCGAACTGCGGGCCACGCAGCGCCTCAGGGTCATGGGCCGAAAACGCCTGGGCGGTGGCGCCATTGGGCCAGATCAGCCGCCGTTCGGTGGCTTTCCACGTCGGGCGGCGGTCGCGGGGTGTGCAGGCGAGGATGCCGCTGTCGCCCTGGACCATGACGTCGCGCACCTGATCGTAGGTTTCCCCGAGGAGGGCGATGCGGCGGGCACGACCAGCGGACAGCGGTGTTGACCCTTCGGCCAGCGTACGCACCCATTCGGCGCCGGCGCGGGTCTTGCCTGCCCCGCGTCCGCCGAGGATGACCCAGCTGCGCCAGTCCCCCGCCGGTGGCAGCTGGTGCGGCAGCGCCCAGAGATCAAAGACATAGGGCATCGCACAGAGGTCATGGTCGCTGAGCCGGTCCAGAAACATCTTCTGCGTCGAAACTGGCGCGCAGGCGAGCCAGCCGCTCTTCGATTTCACTGCGAGCGGCGTCGATGTCGAGCCCGGCTGCGGCCTGATGCTGTTCACTTTGTTCGACAAGGGTTTTCTCCACTTTCTGGCTGTCACGGATCAGGCTTTCCAATTTGGCGATACGCGGCGCGCTGCCGGCGTCGTCTGCATCGCAGGCAAGCCGTTCGAGCATCTGCTCGGCCTCCTGCCGGAGCCGTTCGATGGAATTATGGAGGGAGAAAAGAAGATCGGCGGTCTTTGCCAGCCGATTTTCCGGGGTATAGGTGCTCATGGTTGGGGCCTCATAGTCATGGGACCTCCGTTCGGAAAATCGCAAGGCCGCCCCACAAGCGCGATCCATGATCGGGCGTCCTGCGGGCGGATCTGCCAATTTCCCAGCTGCCTGTGAACCCTGCCACAAACCAGCGCAAAAGTCAAAGTTGGCAACCTGAAGTATCGGACGCAAGCTGCCGGATTTGTTAAGTAAATTTCAGATTAACCTACCATAAGGTTAACGGTGCCGCACAAAAAAGAGGACGCCGAAGCGTCCCCTTTCAGATCTGATCCATGATTGGATTGCGCCTAGTTGCTGTTGCCCTGCGCTTCAATCTCGCGCCATTTGGCGACATTGCGATTGTGCTCCTCAAGCGTGACGGCAAAGGCGTGGCCACCGGTGCCATCAGCGACGAAGAACAGGTAGTCGCCCTGATCGGGGTTCACCGCCGCCTCAAGGCTGGCCATGCCGGGGTTGGCGATTGGCGTCGGTGGCAGCCCTTCGATCACATAGGTGTTCCAGGGGGTTGCCCGGCGCAGTTCGCTCTGGCGCAGGCCACGCCCGAGGACACCCTCGCCCCGAGTAACACCATAGATCACCGTCGGGTCCGTTTGCAGCCGCATCCCGCGGTTCAGCCGGTTGGTGAAGACCGAGGCGACCTGCCCACGCTCCTCTGCCACGCCGGTCTCTTTTTCGATGATCGACGCGAGGATCAGCATCTCTTCGGGGCTGGTAACCGCTGCGCGGTCCGAGCGGCCCTCCCAGGCGGCGTTGATGCGCAGCTCCTGGCGCTCCTGCATCTCGGCCAGGATCTCGGCGCGGTCATCACCGGGGGAGACCTCATAGCTGTCGGGTGCCAGCATCCCCTCCGCCGGGCGCGTGCCCGGATCGCCGTCGAGGATATCCATGGCTTTCAGCGATTCGACCACCTGCCAGCTGGTCACGCCTTCGGCCAGCGCGATGCGGTAACGGGTGTCGGCATCGGCTTTCTTCTCTTCGTAGACAGCGGGCACCTCATCGACGCCGGGCACAAATTCCGCACGCTCGACAAAGCGGTTGGTGGCCGGGTCCAGCTCGCGCACCTCGGCCAGCACGCGGGTCACGCCCACGCGGTAGACGATTTCGGTGCCACAGCTGCTGGCGCCGCCGCGGGTGATCTGATTGACGATCTCGGCCATCGAGGCCCCTGCGGGCACCAGATAGCTGCCGGCCTTCAGCGCATCGGTTTTCTCGGCGTAGCGCACACCAACCCGGAACAGCGGGCCGGAGTTGATCGCGCCCTGGCTCTCCAGATCACGGCTGACCCGAGACATCGTGCTGCCGGACGGCACCCGCAGGCAGATCGCGCTGTCCAGCGGACCTTCGGAGGTATATTGCGACTGCCCCCAGAGGATGACGCCGCCCAGAAGGAACAGCATCACCACCAGGACCGTCAGCATGTTTGAGGCGAGGTTGCGCCACATCACTCAGGCTTTCCGAACAGGACCGACGCATTGGTGCCGCCAAAGCCAAAGGAATTGGACAGCGCCACCTTGATCTCGCGCTCGCGTTTCTGGTTCGGGGCCAGATCGACAGCGGTTTCAACGGCCGGGTTGTCCAGGTTGATGGTGGGCGGTGCCACCTGATCGCGGATCGCCAGGATCGAGAAGATCGCCTCAATCGCGCCAGCCGCACCCAGGAGGTGGCCGGTGGCGGATTTGGTCGAGGACATGGTGACCTTGCCCGCCGCATCCCCCATCATCCGCTCAACCGCGCCCAGTTCGATGGTATCGGCCATGGTCGAGGTGCCATGGGCATTGATATAGTCGATGTCCTTCGGCTCAAGCCCCGCATTGGCCAGCGCCGCGCGCATCGAGCGCTCGCCACCTTCGCCGTCCTCGGAGGGAGCGGTGATGTGGTAGGCATCGCCGGAGAGACCATACCCCAGCACCTCGGCATAGATCTTGGCGCCACGGGCCTTGGCGTGGTCGTAATCTTCCAGCACCACGATGCCGGCGCCCTCACCCATCACGAAACCGTCGCGGTCGGCGTCATAGGGGCGCGAGGCGGCCTTTGGGTCATCGGCGCGTTTGGTGGACAGCGCCTTGCAGGCGTTGAAGCCGGCAATGCCGATTTCGCAGATCGCCGCCTCGGCGCCGCCTGCGATCATCACGTCGGCGTCGCCGGATTTGATCAGACGGGCCGCGTCGCCAATGGCATGGGCACCGGTCGAACAGGCGGTCACAACAGAGTGGTTCGGCCCCTTGAAGCCAAAACGGATCGAGACCTGGCCGGAGATCAGGTTGATCAGCGCGCCGGGGATGAAGAACGGCGACACCCGGCGGGGGCCTTTCTCCTTGATCATCACCGCGGTGTCGGCGATCGAGCTGAGGCCGCCGATGCCGGAGCCGATCATCACGCCGGTGCGCAGGCGGCTCTGCTCGTCCTCGGGTGTCCAGCCGGCGTCACGCACGGCCATATCAGCCGCGGCAATGCCATAGAGGATGAAATCATCAATCTTCTTCTGGTCTTTTTTGACAACCCAATCATCGGGGTTGAAGGTCCCATCGCTGCCGTCGCCACGCGGAACTTCGCAGGCGTAGGTGGTGGCGACACCGCTTTCTACCGCATCAAAATGCGTGATCGGACCCGCCCCGGACTGACCGTCCAGCAACCGCGACCAGGTCTCTTCGACGCCGCTTGCCAGCGGTGTGACCAGGCCCAGTCCGGTAACTACTACTCGACGCATTTCTTGCACTCCTCTGCCTCGGCAATTTGACTCCAAATAGCTTGGATTGGCGCAGAGGTGCAAGAGCCGGTGGTCTCCGGTTGTTTTGCGATAATTTAATGACAGCCTTAGATTGCGGTTAACTTGGATAATGTACCTTTTGGTTGTTCTTTGGTTTCGTAGTCGCGACAGTACCGATATGGCGCGCCTGCGAACCACTATGCGGCGCCCAACAGACGGGGCGCAGGATCCAAGGTCAGCGGCTGTGGGGCAAGATGTGAATGGTGCACATAGAGTTCTTGTTTGGACGCCCTGCGTCACCTGATCCTGATCTACGAAGGGTTCGGCGGATGGCACACCGCCGCCCTTCGCGCATGTGGGGGCTGGGCGTCTTTGCGCTGCTGTTGCTGGTCAGCCTGCTGCTTGGCGCTGAACCGCTGGCCGCCCGCGAATGCCGTGTCTTCAACAAACTGATGACGCTGACGCTCGCCGGTGAAGATTTTCTCGACTACCTGCGCACCGGCAGCAATTCGCCCGCCGTGCAGGAGATGGAACGGTTGCTGGCAAAGACATCGAAGACCGAGCTGCATCTCGCGATGCAGAGAGAAAAGATGGACGATCTGCTGAAGGCGACCCATAACCTGATTGCCCAGCACCGCAGCCTGCTGCGGGTCCTGGCGCTGAAGGACCGGCGCCATGCGGAACGGGCCTCTGTCAAACTCTTTGCCAGTGAAACCCTGGCGGCCTATCGCCGGGAGCTGGCGCGTATGCCCTGCTCTCGTGCAGGCAGTAGCGGGCAGGATGGCGGCGGCCTTGGCGCCTTGCCCGCGCTGGGACAGATTTCCAGCACCACCGCGGCGGCCGGTTCACTGGGTCTGGTGGCGCTTGGAGCGCTGTGTTTTGTGCTGTTTGAACGGCGCATGACCACGCTGAGGCGGCGCCGCAAGCGCCATACCTGCAACCTGGACTGCACCCTTGTGCACAACAATGATAACGGGGTTGCGGCGACCCTGCTGGACATCAGTCAGGAGGGGGCGAAGGTCAAATCCGCAGCGCGCCTCGGCGCCGGGGATATCATCGTGCTGGACCTGCCCGGCGATGCGCCGCAGATAAATCTTCACGGTCGGGTGCAATGGTGCAATGCCAACTATTTTGGCCTGCAGTTCAAGGAGCGTCTCACACGCGATATGGTGAAGGCTCTGGCGGGTTTTCGCAGGGCGCCCAGAAAATCCAAACGGGAGTTCGGGCGCGACGGGACGCCTGCCGAGCTTGAACCACATGGCGCGGTGTCTGGCTGACGGATCGGCATGGCCGGAGCGACACTCTGCGGCGTGGTCCTTCGTCGTGATGATGTCACAAGGGGGTCGGCCTGTCTTGGGCTCAGCTGCTATCACGGGTCCCCGGTCGCGGCGGACCGGCAAGAAGCGCGCGGCAAAGATCGCGCGGGCGGGCGGCGGACGGGCGTCTGGCTGGCGTCTGGCTGGCCATGATCGCGGCCATGATCGCGAATATGCAGACAGATCCCACGTGCGATGCCTTGCGGAGCCGACCTCGCGAACCGGTGGCAGCCCTGTGGTAGTGGGATGGTGGCGGTTGGTGCCGGATGGTGGCAGATGCGGACCATTGGGGCAGGACGTGCTTTGCTCCGCAATCAGTCGGCGAAGCAGTCAGATCTTCCGCCGGTATAGACCATGCAGGAAGCGCGCGCGCCGGTTTGGTCAATTTCAGGCAGAGACCACAGCTCCGGCCCGCTTATGTCGCGATCAGCGGTGCCTCGGCGGCGTCGAGAGGTCGGTTCGACAATTCCGGTCCATTGGCAGCGGTTTCGACCGGACCCTGTGTAGACAGCGCCGCACCAGCTCAGCCGCGCCGGTCATGCGCCCTGTGCTGCAAACCCACGCCGGCCTGCCCGCTCCCCAAGGCAGCCAAGACACGCAGGCTGCGCTGAAATCAAAAGGGCTGCGCAGTCCTGACGACACCGCAGCCCATTGGTCGATGCGGCAGCAGTGCCGCCCGAGACGTGCCGCCGACCTAGCGGAATTCGGCAACCGGCTCACGCGTGGGGCGGGCCGCCTCCAGCGCCTCCGCCACGGTCAGGGTCTTGCGGAACAGCGCCCGCCCGACCAGTGCGCCAGAGATCGAACCGATGTATTTCAGCCGCGCCACGTCATCGGCGGTGCGGACCACACCGCTGGCGATCACCGGCGTGCGCGCTTTCTCCGCCAGCCCTGCGATCAGCCCCAGCTGCGCCTCGACATCGGTCATATCGCTTTCGATATCGGTGATGATGATGCCCGCAAAGGGACAATCGGCAAAGGCGTCGATAAAGGCTTCGGGCGTGAACGAGCCGGCCTGACGCCAGCCGTCGGTCATCACCTGCCCCTGCCAGACATCCACCGCCAGCACGATCTGATCGGGGTGAAGACGGGTCAGCGTGCGCACCAGTTCGGGGTCGCGGGCGGCAAGCGTGCCGACCACCACACGGCCCGCCCCCTTGTCGATCCAATGCTCTATATGCTCGCGCGAGCGCATACCGCCGCCCAGCTGAACCGGGATACCGGCGGTGCGGATGATTTCCTCCACCAGCTCGGCATTGCGGTTGTCGCCTTCGATGGCATCAAAATCGGTCAGATGCATCCATTCGGCACCATCGGCGGCAAAGCCGCAGGCGGTGGCAACCGGGTCCACGTGCCAGATCATGGCGGTGTCGAGCCGCCCCTTGTCCAGCGTCACGCAGCGGCCGTCCTTCAGTTCCATCGTGGGGTAGATCATCATCGCAATGCCCTCCTGTCGTCGGCAGTTTCGCCAAGGCTAGCACGGAGACCGATCACCCCTAAGGAGAAAACCCGACCTCGCGGAGGTCGGAAACGTCCAGAAACGAAAAACGGCGCCTTCCTGCCCGGAAAGCGCCGTCTGTGATCGTCACCGATTGGGTGGGATCAGGAAGCTTCGCTGATGAACTTCACCGCATCGCCAAAGGTCTGGATGGTCTCGGCCGCGTCATCGGGGATCTCGATGCCGAACTCTTCTTCGAAGGCCATAACCAGCTCAACGGTGTCCAGGCTGTCTGCGCCCAGATCATCGATGAACGACGCGTTCTCGGTCACTTTGTCTTCTTCAACACCCAGGTGTTCCACAACGATCTTTTTTACGCGGTCTGCGACGTCGCTCATGTCAATTCCTCATCTTTTCAGGCATTCGCCCGGTTGTCAGGCATTCGCCCGGTTCTGCCCTTGCCCGCTCGGGGCGGCGTGGTTGTGCCCGATGCGGGCGGTCGTGTCCCGCATAGCGGAACCGCCCCTGCCGGTCCGGCATGGACCCGCAGATGGCGAATATGCGCCGCCTATAACACAGACCGACGCAGAGGCAAACGGTTTCGCAGCATCACTGCACCCGCCTGCCCGGGGCCTGTCGCCTGAGGCTCAGGCAACAGGGTGAGCATTTGGCCACAGCCGCAGCCACATGCAAGGCTTGTGGTGCATATTTTTACGCAACCCCTCACCGCCGCAGGTCATTTTCCGTTATTTTGCAGCGGCTTTCAGCTGGTCATCCATCCTGAGGATGGCCGTATTTCGCCCTGGATAACCGGGCCAGCTGCGGGGCGGGATCGCAAAACCCCGCGACCAATCTTGTGCGATGCCGCGCTGGCGGCACCGAAAATCCCCCCCCGCCTGAGGCATAGAGGCCACATCTGACGCGGCGGCCGGAACGCAAAACCCGCCACCGGAGGACCGGCGGCGGGACCAGGTGACTCGGCGTCACCACAAAGCTTAACCGGGGTCTCGGCGGCCCCGGTTGCAGCCCGGATCGCGTCCCGGGATCACAGCATGGCCATGCCGCCGTTCACATGCAGGGTGGTGCCGGTGACATAGCCTGCCTCGGCGCTGGCCAGATACAAAACGGCGGAGGCGATTTCCTCCGGGGTGCCCATCCGACCGCTGGGGATCTGAGTCAGGATCGCGTCTTTCTGGGCGTCGTTCAGCTTGTCTGTCATGGCGGTGGCGATAAAGCCGGGAGCCACGGCATTGACCGTAATGCCCCGGTTGGCGACCTCATAGGCCAGCGATTTGGACATGCCGACCATACCGGCCTTGGCGGCGGCGTAATTGCCCTGACCGGGGTTGCCGGTGGCCCCCACGATGGACGAGATATTGATGATCCGGCCCCAGCGCGCCTTCATCATGCCGCGCAGAACACCCCGGCACAGGCGCATGGTCGAGGTGAGGTTCACCTCCAGCACGCTGGCCCATTCCTCATCCTTCATCCGCATGAACAGATTGTCGCGGGTGATGCCGGCGTTGTTGACCAGAATATCCACCGAGCCCATCGCCGCGATCGCCTGTTTCGGCAGCGCCTCGACCGCCTCTGCATCGGAGAGGTTGCAGGGCAGCACATGGGCGCGCTCGCCAAGTTCCGCCGCCAGTTCCTGCAGCGGGGCCTCGCGGGTGCCGGAGAGACCCACGGTGGCGCCAGCGGCGTGCAGGGCGCGGGCGATATCGCCGCCAATGCCACCAGATGCCCCGGTGATGAGGGCGGTTTTTCCAGTCAGATCAAACATATGATTTCCTTTGTCTCATCCCCGGCCCGCGGTCCGCCGTTTTCTTTGGAAGACAACGGGCCGGAATATTAATGAAATTTCCGCGTTCAGCCCGCGGTGATGGCTGCCACGTCCTCGGCGGTGCCGAACTGACGGCAGGCTAGGTTGCGGTCGATTTTGCGGATCATGCCGGAGAGCGCCTTGCCCGCGCCGATTTCCCAGAATTCGGTCACGCCTTTGGCGGCCATGGTCTGCACGCTTTCGCGCCAGCGCACAGAGCCGGTCACCTGCTCGACCAGAAGCTGGCGGATTTCAGCCGGATCGGTGACCGCATCGGCGCGGACGTTGGCGATCAGCGGAACCGCAGGAGAGGTGATCTCGACCCCGGCCAGCGCCTCGGCCATGACATCGGCGGCAGGCTGCATCAGGGCGCAGTGGAAGGGCGCGCTGACCGGCAGCATCACGGCGCGTTTGGCGCCTTTTTCCTTGGCGATTTCAGCGGCGCGTTCAACGGCGGCCTTGGCGCCGGAGACCACGACCTGAGTGGGGTCGTTGTCATTGGCGGCCTGACAGACCTCGCCTTGTGCGGCGGCGTCTGCAACGGCGCGCACAGCCTCGAGGTCGAGCCCCAGAATGGCGGCCATCGCGCCCTCGCCGACCGGCACGGCGCTTTGCATCGCCTTGCCGCGAATGCGCAGCAGGCGCGCGGTGTCGGCGACGGAAATCGCCCCGGCTGCGGCCAATGCGGAATATTCGCCAAGGCTGTGACCGGCGACAAACGCCGCCTTGTCGATGCTGACACCCTCAGCCTCCAGCGCGCGCATGGCGGCGAGCGAGGTCGCCATCAGCGCCGGCTGGGCGTTCTGCGTGAGGGTCAGGGTTTCGATATCGCCCTCCCAGATCAGCTGGCTCAGCGCCTCTCCCAGTGCGGCGTCCACCTCGTCAAAGACCGCTTTGGCTGCCGGATAGGCCTCGGCCAGGGCTTTGCCCATACCGATCGTCTGCGCGCCCTGCCCTGGAAACACGAATGCAATTGTCATCTGAGACCTCATCTTGTCTGCATATCTGCGTTGCATCGGGTTTAGACGCAGGTGACGCTGCGTACAAGCATAGCCTTCGCGCGGGCGCACCGGTGCTGTGCATCAGCTGACAGAGATGCGTGTTGTGTCAAACCGCTGAAGGGATAGGGTATTCCTGTCGCCCCCTATGAGAAGGTCTCATCGCCCGTGTCCTCCCCTGCCCGCGCCCCCGCGCTTCGCCAGAATACCGCCCGCCACTATGGCAGCGTTGCCAAAGGTTTTCACTGGCTGACAGCCCTATTGATGCTGGCGGTGTTCCCGCTTGGTTATTTTGCCAATGATCTGGCGCACCATATTCAAAGCCCGGAGTTTGACGGCGCACAAGCCACGCTGACCCGCGCGGCGCTGCTGTTTTCACTGCACAAGACCCTGGGGCTGGCGTTGTTCCTGACCGCGCTGCTGCGTATTCTCTGGGCGCTGAGCCAGCCCAAGCCGGTGCCGCTGCACCCGGAGCGGCGGGCCGAGACGCTGCTGGCGGAGGTGGTGCACTGGCTGCTTTACGGGGCGCTGGTGGCGGCCCCCCTGACCGGCTGGATCCATCACGCCGCAACCACTGGATTTGCGCCGATCTGGTGGCCCTTTGGTCAGAACCTGCCGTTTGTGGCGAAATCGGAGGCGGTGGCGGCGCTGTTTGGCGGGCTGCACTGGCTGTTTGTCTGGACCCTTGCGGTGGCTTTGGGGCTGCATATTGCCGGGGCGCTGAAACATGAGGTGGTCGACCGCGACGCCACGCTGCGCCGGATGCTGCCAGGACGCGCGCCCCAGGTGACGGTGCCAGAGCAGATCCCCCATGGGGCGGCGCCGGTGCTGGTGGCGCTGGCGATCTGGCTACTGGTGCTGGCCGGCGGCGGCGCCTTCGGCCTTTATGCGCCGCACAGCCATGGCGCGCCGGGCACCACCACACATGAGGCTGGATCCGAGGCCACGGATGGCGGCGATCCTGCCGCAACGATGGCGTCTGACACGGCCGGCAACTGGCGGGTCGAGGATGGCACATTGGCGCTCACCATCGTGCAGATGGGCAGCGAGGTGCGCGGCCAGTTCGACCGCTGGCAGGCAGTGATTGATTTCGAGGACCCTGCCGCCCCCGGCCCCGCCGGCGCGGTCACCGTCACCGTGGCGATCCCCTCGCTGAAGCTCGGATCTGTCACCGATCAGGCGATGGGGCCGGATTACTTTGACAGTTCCACCTATCCCACCGCAGAGTTCCGCGCCGAGATCGAGAAGCTGGCAGATGGATATATCGCTGAGGGCACCCTGCGGATCCGCGATCAGGAGGTGCCGCTGCGCCTGCCCTTCACGCTGGATCTGAACGGTGACACCGCCACAATCTCCGGCAGTGCCGAAGTGAACCGGCTGGATTTCAACATCGGCCAGGGCGTGCAGGACGAAAGCTCGCTTGCCTATGCCGTAACCATCGCTGTCGACCTGACCGCCAGCCGCGCCGCCCCCTGACGGATGTGGGCACAGATCAGGGGGGATGGCCGCCGCGTGCCCCCCATGGGGACATATAGTCCCGCAGGTTCTGGCCCACTTAAGGTATTGTGCCGCGCGGCAGCACCGGTGATGCTGCGAAGATGGCCACCGAAATCGAGTTCTCTTTTGCGGCACTGAACCCGTCGGTACGACGGCACATTCGCGTGTTTCAAATACACCAGTTCCTTGACCGTTTTGCGATGGGGCTGACGGTTGCCGTGGTTGCTCTGGCCTTGACCGACCGGGGCATGGACCTGTTGCAGATCTCGTTTCTCTTCGGAATCTACGCGCTCACGACGATGGCGATGGAGCTGCCGTTTGGTGGCCTTGCCGACAGCATCGGGCGCAGGCCGGTCTTCTTGACGGCGGTTGTCGCCAGCCTGATCTCGCTTGTGCTTTTTCTCTCTACGAGCGATTTTTATGTTCTGGCGCTGTCGTTTGCATTCATCGGCTTTGGCCGCGCGCTTCGGTCGGGCACGCTGGATGCCTGGTTTGTTGAAACCTTCAAAGCCGCCGCCCCCAATGTCGATGTCCAGCCCGCACTGGCCAAAGCGCAATGGGCCAATGCCATAGGTTTGGCGATTGGCGCCATTCTGGGAGGTCTTCTGCCCGATCTCTGCGGCGAGGTCGCAAAACGCCTTGGGTTCAGCATTTATGATGTGTCCTACCTTGCGAGCGTCGTCGTGATGTCGGGCGTGTTTGTTTTCACGGTACTGGCCATTGTCGAAACACCGCGCCCGATGAGCGCCACGGCTCTCAAGCACGGCTTTGCGAATGTGCCGATGGTGATAGGGGACGCGAGCCGTCTGGCCCTCAGACATCCCGCTCTGTCGATCCTTCTGGCAGCGCTGGCGTTCTTTTTGATGGCGACCAACCCTGTTGAGGTGATCTGGCCGACCCATGCAAAGCCGATGCTGGACGAGCGCTATGCAAACACCGTCATCGGTATCGTCACTGCCAGCTATTTCTTCGCCATCGCTTTCGGCGCGTCCCTGTCCGTGCCCATCAGCCGGATTTTCAAACGGCGGCACGCCATGACGCTGGCGGCGGGTTTTGCCTGTCTGGCAGGGGTTCAGATCGCATTGGCGCTGCAAGGCAGCATCGTCGGCTTTGTGACGGTGTTTGTCCTCTATTCCGTGTTTCTGGGGGTCTGCGAAACCCCGGCCAGCAGCATCCTGCATCGCTGCGTTGGCGACGGTCAACGCTCGACCATGCTGTCTTTGCGGTCGCTGATCCAACAGTTGGGGGCCGCATCGGGCCTGATTCTGGCCGGAGCTGTCGCCGATATCTACTCGACACCGGTCGCCTGGATCGTCGGTGCGGTGTTTCTGGTGATTGCGATGATGCTGATCTTGGTGTTGGTCAGACGGCTGGCGGCAATCGCCGAATAGCTGACGGGTGCGCGCTCACTCGTACAGGGACGCACTTACAGGGACAAAAAAACCGCCACCCGGCAAGGGGCGGCGGTTCTGGATCGGTGGGTGGCGGGGGTGACCCCTCCGCCGTGCGGTCTGGTTATTCGGCCTTCATCGCCTCGACCGAGATCTTCACCTCGACCTCGTCGCTGACGAAGGGGGCGAATTTGCCCAGCTCGTAGTCCGAGCGCAGCAGGGTTGTGGTCGCGTCGAAACCGGCCCAAGGCTTGCCCGCCATCGGGTGTTCGCCGACCTGGTTCAGCTTGGCATCCAGAACCACGGATTTGGTGACGCCGTTCAGGGTCAGGTCGCCGGTGATTTCTGCGGTATTCTCGCCGGTGACCTTGATGCCGGTGGATTTGAAGCTGATCATCTCCGCATCATCGGCGCCAAAGAAATCCTTTGACATGAAATGGTCAAAGCGCGCTTCCCAGCCAGTCAGCATGGATTGCGCAGGCATCGACACCGAGACGCTGGAGGCTTCGGGATTTTCTTGATCAAAGGCGATTTCACCCTCAAACCCCGAGAACATGCCGTAGGTGGTCGAGAAACCAAGGTGATTGTAGCTGAACACCACCTGGCTGTGGCTCGAATCCAGCTTGTAGGCTTCAGGGGCGGCAAAGGCGGTGGTGGCGGCGGCCCCCATCAGGGCGGCGGCAAAGAGAGTGGTGTTCATAATCTTGGCTCCGTTGGACCGTGTGACTTCGTTTCCCAGTTGAAGACTTTGTCATCAGAAAGGAAAGCCCGCAAAAGCCAACACTATCTGTGTTCAGATGAACAACCCAAGCCGCATTGACGCACAGAGGCCGGTTCTCGCGCAGTTGTGATGTCGGCAGGCGGTGGCGGCGGGCCAAGGCGTTCGGCCAGAGATCTGGAGCGCCTAGCTGAAGATCGGCAGGGCGCCGCTCAGCTGATCGCGCAGCCGCAGGCGGGTTTCGGTGCTGTCGATCGGCAGCTCCATCAGCACTGCACCGTCGATATCCAGAACCGAGATGGCATGGGCGGAGAGGCGCACGCCGCCAAGGCTGCTATAGCTGCGCCGCAGGACAATCCGCGGTGCGCCGCGCCGTGTCTTGCGCAGGATCCTCAGCTCGCGCCGGATCGGGTCGAAACAGGCCTCCGGCTGGCTGTCTGGGTGGTGCGAGGTCAGCAGGATCAGGCCGACAAACAGAAAGGCCACGGAAATCCCGATCCGGATCAGCGACATCTGCGGATCGAAGCCTGCGTCAGGCAGCAGCCAGAGGCCGGTGGCACCCATCACCATACCGCCCCCAAGAATGCGCAGCAGCAGCGAGCGGACCGGCCAGTTGGCCTGCATCTGAAGGTTCATTGGTGCCGACCGGGCCAGATGGGCCAGCCGTCTGGCGGCAGGAGACTGAGAGGACGCGCGCCGCATGACCTTGCCAAATCGACCCGGCTGCATGGGCTGAAAACCGATCTCGGATGGTTCGAGGAGGCTCATCTCTGGTCCCTTTCACTCTTAACGCGGTCTGTCTGTCCTGCCTTGCCTTGCCTGTGACGCCTGCTGCGCCTGTTGGTCTGTGACTGGCGGGGTGGTTAACACTTGATTAACCAAGATTGACGCCAGCATTGGGGCTGAAATGGGGCGGAGTTGCGGTAAATACGGGCCGTGCTCCGCCGTGATGGGCAGCCCTTTCGTCTACGGGCCTCAACAGGGCATATGCAGATGCAGCCGCCCTGCCGCCGGTTCCGTCTTGACCCCTCCGGGCTAGCGCGCGGGGTCTGATCGGGCCGCTGGCGAAAGAGGTTCGCCCTGTCGGATCCGTGGCCCATTCTCAGCTTTGCATGCAAAGCTTTGCATAATTTTGCTAAAATTTGGTTCACAGGCTATGGATCAAACCCCAGCGACCACTGGCAACGTGGGTGCAGAGGGACATCTGGAGGAGCACAGGGGCACGCGGCGGGAAACGGGCCTTGCCCTTTTGGTCTGAGCCTGTATATGGGGGCTTCCTTCCGCGACATTTTCGATCCGCGCAGACTCTCGTGACAGGGCAGCGGAAGGGACAACCGCCCCGTCTATGAAATGCGCCTAGACAAAAACTGGAGTTCACATGCCACTCTACGAGCATGTCATGATTGCGCGTCAGGACCTGTCCAACTCGCAAGCTGAAGGCCTCATCGAACATTTCGGTGCTGTTCTGTCCGACAACGGCGGTAAGCTGGTCGACAGCGAGTACTGGGGCGTCAAGACGATGGCCTATAAGATCAACAAAAATCGTAAGGGCCACTACTCCTTCCTGAAGACTGATGCTTCGGCAGCGGCGATCCAGGAAATGGAGCGTCTGATGCGCCTGCATGATGACGTGATGCGCGTTCTGACCATCAAGGTTGACGCACATGAAGACGGCCCCTCGGTTCAGATGCAGAAGCGCGATGAGCGCGACACGCGTCGTGAGCGCCGCTGATCAACGCTTGAGAAAAGGACGCTAAACCATGGCAGCCAAACCGTTTTTCCGTCGTCGTAAAGTATGCCCGTTCTCGGGCGACAATGCGCCGAAAATCGACTACAAAGACACCCGTCTTCTGCAGCGCTACATTTCCGAACGTGGTAAGATCGTGCCGTCGCGCATCACCGCCGTTTCGGCAAAGAAGCAGCGTGAACTGGCCCGTGCTATCAAGCGCGCCCGCTTCCTCGCCCTGCTGCCCTACGCCGTGAAGTAAGGAGATAAGCACATGCAAGTTATCCTTCTGGAACGTGTGGCCAAACTGGGCCAAATGGGCGAAGTCGTGGACGTAAAGCCCGGCTATGCTCGCAACTTCCTGCTGCCGCAAGGCAAGGCGCTGACCGCGTCGCAGAACAACATCGCTCGTTTTGAGGAACAGAAAGCGCAGTTCGAAGCGCGCAATCTGGAAACCAAGAAAGAAGCGGAAGCTCTGGCAGAGAAGCTGGACGGTCAGCAGTTCATCGTGATTCGCTCCGCGTCTGACGCTGGCGCCCTCTACGGCTCCGTCACCCCGCGTGACGCCGCAGAAGCCGCCACCGCAGAAGGTTTCTCGGTCGACAAGAAGCAGGTTGCCCTGCTTTCGCCGATCAAGGAACTGGGTCTGCACAGCGTTGTTGTGAAGCTGCACCCTGAAGTCGAAGTTCAGATCAAACTGAACGTTGCGCGTTCGGTCGAAGAAGCTGAGCTGCAAGCCTCGGGCAAATCGATTCAAGAGCTGGCCGCTGAAGAAGAAGCCGCTGCTGAATTCGAAATCTCCGAACTGTTCGACGATATCGGCTCTGCCGCATCCGACGACGACGATGCAGCCCCGGCCGCAGACGACGAAGAGACCAACGCCTGATCGGCATTGGATCTATCCGAGATCGAGAGAGGCCGCCCCGGATCGGGGCGGCCTTTTTCATATCTGCGGCGGCCGCAGCTGGATTGCGCTGCTGACAGATCAAAATCGCCTCAAACTCTCCGCAGAAACTGCGGCGCGGGTAACCTCGTCTTTGCCGGTTTCTGCAAGCCTAGATCCCGCCCTGAGCGATCGCTCCGGGAGCGCGTGTTTGTGCGCACGTGTGGTTGTGACTGTCGTGCCAGGCCTGCGTCTGGCGTCTGGGGGTAAGCATGGAAGAGGATCTGATCCGGGAAGAAACGGCGCTGCGGCGACGCCTGCTGCTGCGGCTCTTGCGCAACTTCAGCTTTGAAAACCCGAAATACAGGGGCGAACCGATCAGCAATCTGGTGCCGCCGGAGCTGATCACCGCCGAGCTGACCCGGCACAACCCTGACCGGGTGATCCAACCCTGAACCATGCGGGCGTTGCAGACGGGGCCACGAAGGCTCGGCCCCCGCAGCCCCTTTGCATGGGCGTCCCAATCGGGCCGCAGGCACGGGAGCCGTGTTGGGACAGGGCAAGGCCCGGTTCATGCGCGCGTGGATCATGCGGCAGTCGATCAGCGCCGACAAATTCTTAGCCGTTAAAATTTAATCCATCAGCGCCCGCCCTGGCCGGCGCCCCCTGACCGGTCATGTGGATCGCCGCGCCGGGGGTCCAATCCCGGCTGATGGCCCCGGATTGCGGGCGATCATCGGACAGCCTGCCACGGTCGGGGGATATCCGCCGATGGGTTCCCGCGCCATTTGCCCAAGCCGCAGGCGCGCCCTAATCTGCCGCCGATCCGGCGTATTCGGGGTTTAGACAGGCAGTATCCATGATTGATCGCAGAACGGCTCTGGCCATTATTCTCAGCCCGCTGGCCCTTGCCGCCTGTGGCGAGGCACCCGCCGCAACCGAGCGCGCCGCAACGCCGCCGCTCTATCCCAACGAGACGCCGGAGCTTCGCCGCAAGATCAATTTCTGGGCCGACCACTATGAGGTGCCGCGCCCGCTGGTCCATCGCCTTGCCATCCGCGAGAGCACCCATCGGCCCTGGGCGGTCAACCGGCCCTACTACGGGCTGTTGCAGATCCTGCCGGCCACTGCCCGCTCCATGGGGTTTCGCGGCAAGCCGAAGGATCTGCTGGATGCCGATACCAACCTGAAATATGCGGTGAAATATCTGCGCGGGGCCTGGCTCCTCTCCGATGGCAGCTACGATCAGGCGGTAAAACACTATTCGCGCGGCTACTACTATGCCGCAAAACGGCGGGGCATGTTGCGCGAAACCGGGCTGCGCCCCTGATCAGACCGCTTGAAAACCACGATATCACAAAGAGTTATGATATCTTACGCGGCAGCTTGCCACTCTGATTGTTAGCGCAAAACTGTCACGTGACCGAAGGCGTTTTTCTGCTAGCATGGATGTCTGTAATAAAAAGACGTCGGAGTGAAAAATGCCTATTCAACTAGATCGCCGGTCCTTTCTGGCCGGCAGTGCCGGTCTGATCGCGCTGCATCCGTTTTCGGTTCAGGCGGCCTCCAATCAGGTGCATCTGCGCCTGATGGAGACCACCGACCTGCATGTGCATGTGTTTCCCTATGATTATTACGCCGACAAGCCGCGCGACACTGTCGGGCTGGCGCGCACAGCCTCGCTGATCGGCGATATTCGCGCAGAGGCGACCAATTCGCTGCTGCTGGACAATGGCGACTTCCTGCAGGGCAATCCGATGGGCGATTACATAGCCTATGAGCGCGGCATGAAGGAAGGCGACACCCATCCGGTCATCCAAGCAATGAACGCCGTGGGCTTTGACGGCTCGACGCTGGGCAATCATGAGTTCAACTACGGGCTGGATTTCCTGATGAAATCCCTCGCCGGGGCCGAGTTCCCGGTGGTCTGCGCCAATGTCGCCACATCCACCGGTGCCGGCCCGCGTGACGACAAGACCCTGCTGCCGCCCTATGTGATCCTGGAGCGCGAGCTGACCGATGGCGCGGGCAACCGTCATCCGATCAAGATCGGGCTGATTGGCTTTGTGCCGCCGCAGGTGATGAACTGGGACCGTCGCCATCTGGAAGGCAATGTGCAGGCCCGCGACATTCTGCAATCCGCCCGCGCCTATGTGCCGGAGATGAAGGAAAAAGGCGCCGACATCATTATCGCCCTGTCACATTCCGGGATCGGCAGCGCCGATGAGACCGACGGGATGGAGAATGCCTCGGTGCCGCTGGCGGCCGTCGAGGGCATCGACGCCATCATGACCGGCCATTCGCATCTGGTCTTCCCCTCCTCCACCTATGCGGATTTTGCCGGGGTGGATGTCGACAAGGGCACCATCCACGGAACCCCCGCCACAATGGGCGGTTTCTGGGGCAGCCATATGGGTCTGATCGACCTGATGCTGGAGCGGGACGGAAGCGGCTGGCGCGTGGTGGGCCATGCCTCGGAGGCGCGCCCGATTTCGCGGCGCGAAGAGGACCGGTCGATCACCGCCCTGGTCGAAAGTGCCCCTGCGGTGCTGGCAGCTGCGCAGAAAGAACATGATGAGACACTGCAATATGTCCGCCGCGCCGTGGGCAAAACCGACGCGCCGCTGCACAGCTATTTTGCACTGGTCGCCGATGATCCCTCGGTGCAGATCGTGTCGATTGCGCAGACCTGGTATATTGAACAGATGCTGAAGGGCACCGAGCATGAAGGCCTGCCGATCCTGTCAGCTGCGGCCCCGTTCAAGGCCGGCGGCCGCGGTGGTGCGGAGTATTACACCGACGTTCCAAAAGGCGATGTGGCGATCAAGAATGTCGCCGACCTCTACCTCTACCCCAACACCGCCCGTGCAGTGCGGGTGACCGGCGCGCAGGTTAAGGACTGGCTGGAACGCTCTGCCGGCATGTTCAACCAGATTACCCCCGGCGAGGCCGATCAGGTGCTGCTCAATCCCGCCTTCCCGAGCTACAACTTTGACGTGATCGACGGGGTCACCTATCAGATCGACCTGTCGCAGCCCTCGAAGTTCGGGCCGAAGGGGGAGCTGGAGAATCCCGACGCCAACCGCATCGTCAATCTCGAGTTCAACGGCGCGCCAATCGATCCCGCACAGGAGTTCATTATCGCCACCAACAACTATCGTGCTGGCGGTGGCGGAGCCTTCCCCGGCGCCATGGGGGATACCATCGTGTTCGAGGGGCCGGACACCAACCGCGATGTGATCGTGCGCTATATCGTCGAGAAGGGCACCATCAGCCCGCGCGCCGATGCCAACTGGCGCTTTGCCCCGCTGGCGGACACCTCGGTGCTGTTTGACACCGGCCCCAAGGCGGCAGCCTATGTGGATAGTGTCGAAAGCATTGCAATTGAACCTGCGGGTGAAGGGCCGGATGGCTTTGCACGCTACAGAATTGCGCTGTGAACAAACTGTTTCCGATTTGTGCAAAATGAAATGATTCTCGCCGCCCGGCCAAACTTGGTCGGGCGGCATATTTAGGCGCACACGCCCCGCTTGCACACAAGTTATTGAGGGGCGCCCTAAAGGTTAATTTTTACAAATTTCGAGCAAATTTGCGCTCTCCTTACTGCTTTTTAGGCATTTGTTTGCCAAATTTCCGCCCCCTTCTTGCGGCAGAGTTTTCCGACATGCGAGGTGTCGATCAGCGCTGCACAACAGCGACCCGCATCAAGACGGTTGATGAGCAAGAGGAGCAGTTCCGATGCCAAACGGCAGTTTCAACGATTTTCGAAATGCGCTTCTGGCGTTTGAATCGGGCTGGGACCGGGACCGCTACAATGCGGGGCAGATCAGCGACGCGCAGCTGACGCAATGGGTCGGCGCGCCAGTCAGCAGCTTCTATCCCGGCCTCAGCAGCTGGGGCCAGCTGAGCGACACCCAATGGCGGGACATGGCCTATCACTCCACCAATTCGCTGGGCTTTGTCGGCTATCAGTTCGGCGAGGCGCTGCTGATTGACCTCGGTTATTATCAGGACGACGTTTACTACCTGGGCGGTGATACCATCAACCGCTGGGATGGCACCTGGACCGGGAAAAATGGCGTCAACAGCCTGGATGATTTCAAATCCCACGCCGCACAGGACACCGCCATCAATGAGGCGTTTGGCTATAACTTCGAGATGCTGAGCTACTATCTCGGTCGGCAGGGGCGCAGCATCAGCGATTTTGTCGGCGAGACCGTGACCTATCGCGATGTCAATGGCGCCATGGTGGATGTTACCCTCTCGCTGACCGGGCTGATGGCTGCGGCGCATCTGCGCGGTGCTTCGGGGCTGGCGACGCTCTTGCTGAGCGATACCGCCTCGACCGATGAATACGGCACCTCGATCCTGAAATACGTGAAAGATTTCGGCGGTTACGACAGCCCCACAGCCGACGCGCTGATTGCCTTCTGGCAGGATCGCAAGGCAGGCGGAACCGCACCGCTGGACATGGGCGAGCCGCAGCCAAGCGAGCCCGTCCTGGTTGGTGAAACCCTGCTGGGCACCGTCAGCCGGGACATTCTGGATGGAACCGATGCAAATGACCTGCTGTCAGGGCGCGGCGGCAACGACCGGCTTGCAGGCCGTGCGGGTGATGATGATCTGCGCGGTGGCGGCGGGCGCGACCGGCTGATTGGCCAGGGCGGCGATGACAAACTCAACGGTTCGCACGGGGCCGACACGATCCGCGCCGGTGCGGGCAATGACACATTGATCGGCGGCAATGGCAACGACCTGCTGTTTGGTCAGGGTGGTAACGACCTGATGATCGGGGGCGATGGGGCCGACACATTTGCCTTCGGCAGCAACCACGGGCGCGCCCGTATCCGCGATTTTGAACTGGGCACGGACAAGATCGACATCCTCAGCGGAGCACAGAACATCAATCAGATCGATTTTACGACCAGAGGTGATCACGTCGTGATGTCCTTTGACAATGTTGTGGTCACGGTTGAAAATATCACCGTCGAGGAACTCGCCAGTTCCGATAACTTTCTGTTCTGAGCGGGTACCACCGCAAGACCATCGGGTGATCTGACAACCGAGAGGTCAAACAACCGAGTGATCAGACAACCGCCCTGGAGTTCGCCTCCACGGCGGTTTTCTTATGCCTTAGACCGCTCCTACTCCGCCCCGCGCTCACCGCCAAACAAAAAGGCCGCCCCCTTAAGGGACGGC
The DNA here is from genome assembly GCF_048056015.1 of Phaeobacter sp. JH20_37. NCBI lineage: Bacteria > Pseudomonadati > Pseudomonadota > Alphaproteobacteria > Rhodobacterales > Roseobacteraceae > Phaeobacter > Phaeobacter sp. JH20_37. Next base: position 36,142 of record NZ_JAYMWW010000006.1, read on the forward strand.
CTTGCGCGTTGGCAAACCTCGGATCCGCGCCGGGCGGGATCCGGGATCTGACTTATTCTTCTTCCAGAGCTTCGACTGCGGCCTGCAGGTCGTCCTTGGACACTTCTTTCTCGCTCACTTTGGCCTGCTCGGCGATGTGATCGATGACCTTGTCCTCGAAGATCGGTGCGCGCAGCTGCTGCTGCATCTGAGCGTTCTGCTGGATGAACTCAAAGAACTGGCGTTCCTGGCCCGGGTACTGGCGTGCCTGGCTCATGATGGCCTGGGTCATTTCCGCATCGGTCACTTCGACCTCGGCTTTCTGACCCAGCTCGGCCAGCAACAGGCCCAGACGGACGCGGCGCTCTGCCAGTTTGTTGTGCTCGTCAGTCGGCTCGATTTCACCGTGGTTGTGATCGTGAACCTCGGGGTTTTCCTCGTGCCACAGCTGATGTGCGATCTGCTTGGCTTCGGCTTCGACCAGCGAGGGCGGCAGGTCGAAGGAGACCAGATCGTCCAGCTTGTCCAGAAGGCCACGCTTCATCACCGCGCGGGCCGCACCGGCGTATTCTGCTTCCAGACGCTCGGAGATCTGACCTTTCAGCGCGGCGAGGTCCTCGGCGCCGAATTTCTTCGCCAGCTCGTCGTTGATCTCTGCTGCCTTGGCGGCTTTGACCTCTTTCACGGTGCAGGTGAATACGGCTTCCTTACCGGCCAGATGCTCGGCCTGGTACTGCTCGGGGAAAGTGACGGTGACGTCTTTTTCGTCGCCTGCCTTGGTGCCGACCAGCTGGTCTTCGAAACCGGGGATGAAGGAGTTGGAGCCCAGCACCAGCGGGTAGTCTTCGCCTGCGCCGCCGTCGAAGGCTTCGCCGTCTACCTTGCCGACGAAGTCGATCACAACCTGATCGCCATCTTCAGCGGCAGCACCCTCTTCGCGGGCTTCGAATTCCTTGGCGGTCTCGGCCAGGTTGGCCAGCGCCTCGTCAACTGCGGCGTCGTCTGCTTTGACCACCAGCTTTTCCAGCTCAACGCCGGAGAGATCAACTTCGGGGATTTCAGGCAGTGCCTCATAGGACATCTCGACGTTGACGTCGTCGCCCTCTTTCCAGTCTTCGTTGGTCATCTTGACGTCGGGCTGCATCGCCGGACGGTCACCGCTTTCCTCGAAGTGCTTGTTCATCGCACCGTCGATGGTTTCCTGCATGGCTTCGCCGATCAGACGCTGGCCGAACTGCTTCTTCAGCAGCGCCATGGGGACCTTGCCCTTGCGGAAGCCCTTCATCTCGACTTCGGGCTGTGCCTCGACGAGTTTTTCATTGACCTTCGCATCCAGCTCGGCGGCGGTAACGGTGATCGCGTAGCCGCGTTTCAGACCTTCGTTCAGCGTCTCGGTGACCTGCATCATATTCCCCATAGAGATTCGGGGCGCGCGCGCGGGCGCTCCCCCAGACAATTTGTGGCCTTCTATTTGCACAAGCGCGGCGGCGCAAGAGGGATTGCCCCCGCAGCCGCCCGGTCAGCGCCGGTTGCGGCGTTTTTTGGCCCCGAAAACAGAAAACACGCCCCAAAGGACGTGTTTTCCATAATCCGATTGCGCGGATGCCGTTCAGGGCGCAGCGGATCGCGCTGCCCTGGCGCTGGCGATCAGAACTTCCAGCGGGCGCCTGCCATGATGGAGGAACTGTCCTGATAGCTGGTCCCAGAGGTGTCCGCATAGGAATAGTCGCGGTAGGCCACATAGGTTTCCAGGTTCAGACCGTCGAAATTCTGCACCGCTGCAACGCCCCAGGATTCAGCGCTGTCGCCACTGGTGACCATATCCGAGCCGTCATAATAATCGATGGCAAAGGAGGTCGCGCCCACGGCCAGGAAATTCGCGGTATAGCCCAGCTTGGCAAAGGCATAATCGCCGCCGGTGTCGCGATCCCCTGCCGCAACCGCAAGCGAGACTCCGCTTGGTTCGTGCAGCGTGGCAAAGGAGGCCACGATATCGCGGGTTTTGGTGCCCGGCCCGTTTTCGTTCCAGACCGCCCCCAGCGCGCCCTGAATGGCGAAATCACCAAGATCGTCGTTATTGTACCGCACAGCGATATCATAGGCTTCGCGGTCGGAATTTGAGCGCAGGATCTCTTCGCCGTAAGAGGCCGAGACGGTAAAGCCGCTGAATTCCGGCGTATCATAGCGCACCCGGCCAAGCCGCCCGCCATCGAAGCTGCGGAAGGCCGAGCCGATGTTGACGCCTGACAGCGTACCGGTGGAGGTGCGGAACAGGAAGCCGCCAGCGGAATCCCCGATGGCAGACGTCTGAATGACACTGGTGCCGGAGAAATCGGATTCCGCCAGCCCGTCAGAGGCCATCGAACCCTGACCAAAGGAGAAGGTGCCGTAGCGCGGTGTTGCGTATTGAATATCGACCTTGCGGATCCGGGTACGGTCCCAGCTGATGTTCTGCGGACGGCCGTTCTGGTTCACCCCATCGGAGGAGCGCAGCCCAAGAGCGGTTTCGAAATTGAACCGCAGGGTGTTCTCGCCAAAGGGCTGTTCAAGCCAGAAGCCGATGCGCGAGTTGGAATTGGCGTTGTCCACCAGCGTGCTGAAATCGTCACTGCCATCGTCGAACGACTGGAACGAGGGGTTGAACTGACCATAGTAGCGGAAGCTGCCGCCGGAGCTGTTCTCGTAGGTGGGCCCGGCAAAAGCGGGAACCGCCAGCCCGGCAACAAGACCGGACATCAGGGCTGTCACCCCAAGGTGAGAGGCAATTTTGGTGTTCATGAGGAGATGCTCCAATATTGTTCAGGGCGGCTCCCTCTCCATCCCTGAGAGGCCGACCTGTCACAGGTGCTATCACGCGATTTTCTGGTGCTGCACTCTTGAAATAAGCCGCGCCGGTTCCGTTGCCAGCTGTGGGCGGAATTCTCGCTCGATTGTGATCACCCGCTGCGCGGCACCGCGCCGATCGGTCCGGAATTTCTGCGCCGCCCAGCTGTCTCAGGCTGACCAATCGGGCCGGAACATCGCTCCCCCCAGAAAACGTCGACATTTCGGTGGAATATTCAGTGAAACACGCCGTCTAACGGCAGATTTCCACAGTTTATTAAGGGGCACTCGTTAGCTGTGGCAGATCGACAAAGCAGGTACCCAGACTATGAGATTCAAAACTTCCATCAAGACGGCCATCTTTCTGATCGTCTTTCTGGCCAGCGCGGTCATGTTCGCGCTCATCGCCCTGTCGCGATACACCGATCAGCTGCGCACGGGGATCGAGACTGAAGTGGTCGCCGTGGAGGGGTTTGCAAAGACCCTCGCCGAGGCCAGCAGCGATTTTCAGAACGCCCGCATTGTTGAGATGGGGTTTCGCCTGAAGCCGAGCCAGGAGGTGATCGCCACCCAGGCTGAGACCATGGCGCATCTGCGCAACCGGCTGGAGACTGCAAGGATGCAGATCACCGAGTTGGATAACATGAGTGAGGCTGCACAGACGCTGAGCCTGCTGGCCAGTGAAATCGCCGCCTATGAAGCCGGGTTTGCCGATGTGGTCGCCAGCCAGGAGCGGTTGGGCTTTGACGAGACCGACGGGCTTCAGGGGGCGCTGCGCAGCTCTGTGCGGAGCATCGAAAAGGCATTGGAAGACACCGCAGAGCCCGAGATGAAGGTGAAGATGCTGATGATGCGGCGCCATGAGAAAGATTTCATCATGCGCCACGACACAAAATACATCGACCGGCTGAACGCCCGCGTGGATGAATTTCGTGCGTTCCCCGGCAGCTATTACAAGAACATCTCGCAGCGGGCCCGGATCGGCAGCCTGTTGACCGCCTATCAGAACTCCTTCAACGCCTATGCCGAGGAGACCAAGGTGATCGACGGCCACTATCAGGCCCTGAATGAAATCGAAACCGCTAGCGCGCCGATCCTGGCCAAGATGAACGACCTCACCTCGGCCCGGCTGGACAGGATCCATGCCAGTGCCGCCGAGGCCATCGCCACCGCCAATGCCAATGCTATGAAGGCAGGCTTTGGCGGGCTCGGGGTCTTTGTCGTGGTGGCATTTGCCCTTGCCATCGGGATCTCGCGTCCGCTGTCGCGGGTCAATCTGGTGCTGCAAAAGATCATGGCGGGCGATTTCTCCACTCCGGCGCCGCAGTCGCGCATCAAAGAGGTCTCGACCATTGCCGCCGCCGTGGAGGACCTGCGCGCCGACAATGAGATGAAGGACAAGCTGACCCGCGAAATTGCCGAGGTCATCAGCGCCTGCGCTGCCGGAGACTTTTCCAAACGGTTGCAGATCGGGGACGCCAGCGGCTCCTTTGCGGATCTGGGCCGCGGTGTGAATGCCATCGGCGACGCGGCAGAGGGTGGCCTCGGCGATATCCGGCAGGTGCTCGACACGCTGGCGGCAGGTGACCTCACGCAGCGCATGCCCGACGGTCAGAAGGGGATTTTCAAGGAAATCGCCGATGCGGTCGACAACCTCAGCGACAGCCTCACCAACATGGTGCGGCAACTCTCGCACAGCAGCGAGGTGCTGAATTCCACCGCCGCAGAAATCGCGGCCGCCGCCGAGGACGCCTCGCGCCGCGGGGAAACCTCCGCCGCCTCCCTGGAAGAAACCGCCGCTGCGCTGCAGACATTGGACGACACCGTGCGCGGCACCGCCGAAGGGTCGGATCAGGCCAAGGATATCGTGCGCGACGCCTTTGCCCAGGCGCGCTCCACCAGCGAACTGGCCAGCCAGACCATCAGCGCCATGCAGCGGATCGAGGATTCGTCTGGCGCCATCGCCAAGATCACCGACCTGATCGAAGATCTTGCCTTTCAGACCAATCTCTTGGCGTTGAACGCCGGGGTCGAGGCCGCCCGCGCGGGAGAAGCAGGCCGCGGCTTTGCCGTCGTCGCCTCCGAGGTGCGCGGCCTCGCGCAGCGTTCTGCGGACGCCGTGCAGGAGATCAACGCGCTGATTGAGGTCAGCACCCGCGAGGTTGCCCAGGGCGTGAAACTGGTCGATCAGACCGGCACCGCGCTGGCCTCGATCCAAAGCTCGGTCGAAGCGGTGGTCGGCAAGGTTGAGCAGATCGCCGCCACCACGGTCGAGCAGTCCAATGGTCTGTCAGAGGTCAACACCGCCGTCGTCTCCCTGGACCAGAATGCGCAGAAGAACTCCGCCATGCTGGAGCAGACCGCCGCCGCCGGCCAGATGCTGCGCGAGGAGGCGCAGACATTGGTCCGGGCGATCTCCGGCTTTACCATCAGCCCTTCCGGCACCGGACACCGCGATGCTGAACCCATCGCCGACAGCTGGGCGCAACCGGCCTATGACGATGAGGATATGGCCTACGCCCAATCCGCCTGATCAGACGGTCTGACCGCACTGCCTCAGCTGGCGCTGCGGTCGGACCTGCGGCTGGCCAAGGCGTCAACGACCGGTGTCGCAGTCTGATGAGCCCAGTTCCGCCCCCTGACCTGGTGCCCCCTGACCTGCCCCCTGAAACGCCCGCCAACCCGGGCGTTTCATCATATCCGCCAAAGATATCCTCCAATGGGTCGATCCGCGCCAGTCAGGCAGCGGCGCAGGTGCCGATCAAAGACGGGCCTGAGCTGATCAAGACGACGCAGATCAGCCAGAGCCCCACGCATGGCATCCACCGCCCCGCCGATGGCGACATTGTCCTCGGTACAGATGCCGCGAAGGATAAAAGTCAAAGCTGGTGCCAAAGGGGGAGACCGGCCCCAATAGGCCGGGTCACCTCAGGGGATCTGTGAAAAATGGTGCGGGTGGAGGGACTTGAACCCCCACGCCTTGCGGCGCCAGAACCTAAATCTGGTGCGTCTACCAATTTCGCCACACCCGCATCCTGTCGGTGGTCACAGCCACCGTGAAGCGCTCAATAGCAAAGCTTTTTGACGGATGCAAAAGGGAAAGCGCGGTTCGGGCGCAACTTTTTCACCCGCGCCCTGCCCCGGCTATCCGGTTCGCCCCTCAAGCCTGCGCAACACGCGAGGGATCTGCTCGGGCAGATCCTCGGCAATCAGCCCGGGGCCGAATTCCAGCCCGCATTCGACGTGAATATAGGCGGCGGTCTCGGACGCCTGCATCGGGGAAAACCCGCGCGCCAGCAGCCCGGTGATGAAGCCTGCCAGCACATCGCCTGACCCGGCGGTGGCCAGCCAGGGCGCGGAGCGCTCGTAATGGCCGGAATTCACCGAGCAGCGCCCGTCCGGCGCGGCGATCACCGTATCGGGGCCCTTGAACAGCACCACGCAGCCCGCGCGTCTGGCCGCCTCACGGGTGGCGTCGACTTTGGAATAGGCGGGACCGGAGGTGGCGGGTGCTGCCAGTTTTTCTGCGATATCCGGGAACAGCCGGGCAAACTCGCCGCCATGGGGCGTGATCACGCAGGTGTCGTGCAGGGCCTCAAACAGGACGTCGGGTTTCAACTCGAACCGGGTCAGCGCATCAGCATCCAGAACAGTGGCGCGTTTTTCCTTCAGCACCGCCATGACCACAGCCTGGGTGTCGGCCCCGCGCCCCAATCCGGGGCCAAGGCAGACCGCATTGAACCGCTTGTCCTCCAGAAGCTCGCTGACCCCATGCGCGCCGTCGATCTGCCGCAGCATGATCGCCGTCAGCTGACTGGCATTTTCCATCATCGCCGATCGCGGCGAGCCGACGGTCACCAGCCCTGCCCCGATGCGAAGCGCTCCGCGGGCGGCAAGACGCGCGGCACCGGTCCGGCCATGTCCGCCGGAGAGGATGAGGGCGTGGCCGTGGGTGTATTTGTGATGACCGCTTCGCTTCGACATTATCTGTGGCGCAACCAAGGTCACGACGCCGCCAGGTGCGGCACCTTGCCCTGTTTTCAGGCCGATGCTTTTGACCACAACCCTGCCTGACTGCTCGGGTCCATCTGCCAGGACATGCGCCAACTTCCGGCTGTGAAAGGTCACTGTGAGATCAGCGCGGATTGCCTCAAATTCCCGTGCCGGTTCCTTACTACGCAGCAGTTTTCCAGAGTCCGTGCACGCCCCGCTGGGTAGGTCAATTGAGACCACGCGGGGCGCCGGGAAAGCACCCGTTCTGGAGCTTTCTGACAGACGCCACTCGGTTATCTCGGTTAGCCAGCCAAACGAATTGAACGTCTCGACCGGCCGCGTAAGTCCAGTTCCAAACAGCGCATCAACAAGAAGAGTGTTTTCCCGGTGCTTTGCAGGATCCAGTGCAAATGCGCCACTCCCAGTGTCGACATATGGAACGACTGCTCCCAGCTCCCGCCACCGCTCATAATTCACCTTCGCATCCGTCGGCAGCTTGTCCGGGTCTCCATAAAGGAACACCTCCACCTCCCAGCCGCGCTGCTTCAACAGTCGCGCCACAACAAAACCGTCGCCGCCATTGTTGCCCGGCCCGCAGAGTACCACGGCACGGTAGGGTCCTTCGGCACCGTTCTTCTGGCCAGAAATATCCCGGGGGGAGGCCGCAGGCCGGGGGGCAGCGCCCCCCATTTGGCTAGCCGCAGGCCCCGCCAGCTCCGGCCATTCCTCGAAAATGGCCTCGACCACGCCCCGCCCTGCCCGCTCCATCAGCTCCAGACCGGTGACCTCGCCAGAGCCGATGGCGGCCTGTTCAATGGCGCGCATCTGGGCAGCGGTCAGCAATTCGCTCATTCCTTTGACCTCTCGATTGGGGCAGCAAACGGCGACGCGGATTCAGAACTGCGCATAAAACGGGCGCACTGCCTAATTTTTAGGCACATCCGATGAAATCCTGCGCAGTTTCGCCGCAGCGCTTGCGGCTCTTGTTGTCGCGGCTCAGTAGAAGTGATCTGACCTCTCTCGACAAGGTTGCGAGGAGTCACCCCGATGAAAAAGATCGAAGCCATCATCAAGCCGTTCAAACTCGACGAGGTGAAAGAAGCCTTGCAGGACGTGGGCGTACAGGGTCTTTCGGTGATCGAGGTCAAGGGGTTTGGCCGTCAGAAAGGTCATACCGAGCTCTACCGTGGCGCCGAATATGTCGTCGATTTCCTGCCGAAGGTGAAAATCGAGGTGGTTCTGGACGATGATCAGGTTGATGCCGCCATCGAGGCGATTGTGGCAGCAGCCAAGACCGACAAGATCGGCGACGGCAAAATCTTTGTCTCGCCCGTTGAGCAGGCAATCCGCATCCGCACCGGGGAAACCGGTTCGGACGCGCTCTGAGCCTGACCACATAATACTCGGCTGTCCCTGTCGCCGCGCGGCAGGCCAGCCCGGACACTCTCAAGACAAAAAGATCAGAAGGACCATTGGAAATGAGCGCAGACGCAGTTCTGAAGATGATCAAAGACGAAGATGCCGCCTATGTCGACATCCGTTTCACCGATGTGCGGGGCAAGCTCCAGCACGTGACCGTGGACGTCGACCTGGTGGATGAAGATTTCCTCGAAGAGGGCTTCATGTTCGATGGCTCCTCCATCGCCGGCTGGAAGTCGATCGAAAACTCCGACATGAAACTGATCCTCGACACCAGCTCGGCCTATGTCGATCCGTTCTATGCCGAAAAGACCATCTGCATCCATTGTTCCGTGGTTGAGCCCGATACCGGCGAAGCCTACCCCCGCGATCCGCGCGGCACCGCGCAGAAGGCAGAGGCCTATCTGAAATCCTCCGGCATCGGCGATGTGGCCTATATGGGCCCCGAGGCAGAATTCTTCCTGTTTGATGATGTGCGCTTCTCCAACACCATCAACAAAGTCTCCTTCGAGGTCGACGCCACCGACGCCTCCTGGAACACCGATACCGAATATGAAATGGGCAACATGGGCCACCGTCCGGGTCTGAAGGGCGGCTATTTCCCGGTGAACCCGATCGACGAAGCCCAGGACCTGCGCTCCGAAATGCTCTCGACCATGAAGCGTCTTGGCATGAAGGTGGACAAGCACCATCACGAGGTGGCCTCGTGCCAGCACGAGCTGGGCCTGATCTTTGACAGCCTGACCAAACAGGCCGACGAGCTGCAGAAATACAAATATGTGATCCACAACGTGGCACATGCCTACGGCAAATCCGCAACCTTCATGCCGAAGCCGATCTATGGCGACAACGGCACCGGCATGCATGTGAACATGTCGATCTGGAAGGACGGCAAGCCGCTGTTTGCGGGCGACAAATATGCCGATCTCAGCCAGGAAGCGCTGTATTTCATTGGTGGCATCCTGAAGCACGCCAAGACCCTGAACGCCTTCACCAACCCCTCGACCAACTCCTACAAGCGCCTGATCCCCGGCTTTGAGGCCCCGGTTCTGCGCGCCTATTCCGCCCGCAACCGCTCCGGCTGCGTGCGGATCCCATGGACCGAGAGCCCGAAGGCCAAGCGCGTCGAAGCCCGTTTCCCCGATCCGGCCGCAAACCCCTACCTGGCCTTCTCCGCCCTGCTGATGGCCGGCCTTGACGGGATCAAGAACAAGATTGATCCGGGCGAAGCCATGGACAAGAACCTCTACGACCTGCCCGCAGAAGAGCTGGCCGGCATCCCCACCGTCTGCGGCAGCCTGCGCGAAGCGCTGGAATCGCTGGCGGCCGACCATGACTTCCTGTTGCAGGGCGACGTGTTCACCAAGGACCAGATCGAAGGCTATATCGCCCTCAAGATGGAAGAGGTGGAAACCTACGAACACACCCCGCATCCGGTGGAATACGGCATGTACTACAGCTGCTGATCCCCGATCACGCAGGCTGACTGGGCGCTCCCTTCGGGGGGCGCCTTTTTCATATGCGCCGCAGCAGCTCAGCTCGCCGTCGTCCTCGTCAGATGTGGGTGGCTGCGACATATGATCATGGCGCTCCGCTGACGCGATATTGCGTGCAGGCCCAACGGGGCGACTTTTGATTTGACATCCCCCCGCCGCTCGGTCTCCATCGCCGCATGATCCTTGCTGTTCTACTGCCCATCGCCATGCCGATCGTGGCGCTCATCTGCCTTTTTGCGGCCTACCGGCCAAATCGCATCTCACGCGCGCTGCTGGCGGCGACGGGCTGGGCTTTGCTCGCGCTGACCGGGTGGTATGTTGCCCGTTTCATACTTGGCCTTGCCTAGCGGCGGCCCGCGTCATACCGGATTCCGGCCACCCCCGCCTCTGACACGCTCCCCTTACGTCAACTGATCGGAAACACTGCGAGTGATTGGCGGCGATTGGCAATCGCTGCGGCATCAATGTGACCATTCCCCGCCCATGTTTCGCCCCATTCGTCGCGTGACAGCAGGTCGACTGGCAATAAATATCAACATTTTCAAAATGATAGCTAGAGTCATCGACGCATTCAAATAACCTAAGGATTATTTTACCAATCGCCTGTCGCCGCCTCACTTTCCACCATTTCAAATTTTAACTTAATTGTTGAAACATCTGAGCGGAGGATCCCGACGGTGACACAGTCAGTTCAGTACAAAGGCAAGCTCGGCTTTGAGGCCCGACACCCGGAGGCCTTGTCCAGCAGCTCGGCCTCGGTGGTCGATACGCTGGAGGAATATGGTCACGCCGTGCGGCAGTTCCGATCCCGCAGCCCCAATCTGATCCTGCTTGAGTGCGATCATTATCGCATTGAACTGCGCTATCTGCGCCATCCGATCAAGCCGACGCGGGCCAACAGCGCCGATGCGGACTGCACCGAGACGCGGCTGCGCAGCGCGCTGAATGTGACGCTTACCCCGAACCATCCTGACCATTGCGACGCCGAGCTGAGCGAGCTGCTGCTGGCGGTGGTCCTGCGCCGCCTGACAGAAGAGCTTGAGGTGGCGACGGTGGATTGGCTGGACACCCCCGTCACGCTGACCCGGGCGGCCTTTCTTGGTGCGTTTTCGGACGCTGCAGAGGTAGAAACACCCTCCGAGGCGGCTATGCCCACCCCGCTAGACGGGTCAGCAGACGGGACTGCAACCGTACCGCCGGAGGTGTTGCTGACCGTATCACCAGTGACCGCGCCGACAGACGCTGCGGCTGACACCTCTGCCGTTATTGCGCCGCAGATCGCTGCGCCGGACGCGTCGCAATCCGCAGCCGATCCCAAACAACGATCCCAGGGACGGCTGCGCGGCCGGGCCTGTTTCGAGCCGGTCGATGTCACCGCTGCACAGCTTGCCGAACATTGCGCGGCCATGCTCGACTCCTCGGAACTCCGCGCCACCGGTCGCCACGCCATCGAGGCGCGTAACAGGGCGCGGGCACGCACCAAGGCCATCCTGCAACATCCGCGGGCTGCCCATTACGACATGGCCCGGATCGGTGGTCTGCTGGCGGCTGTGCCGCCGCGTATGCTCTCGGCGGTGGCCCATATTCTGCACAGCCCGCAGCTGCGCGGCCATCTGCATATCATCTGTGGCGCAACTGCGCTGCTGGCCCTGCAAAGCTCGGCTGCCATCGCCTTCTAGAGCCGCACCCGCTCTAGGCCGATGCAGCCGGTGCCCCCCATTGGGCCAAGACATCCGCACGGGCCAGCACGCTCGTGTGGATGCTGAAAACAACCGCGCGACTGCGCGGCAGCCGCAGAATCGTCTGCCGTTCGCTGCGCAGATACCCGGCGTCATCCGCCGCCGGACGTGGACGATCCCCGCTGACCCGGCGCGGCTGATGCAATGTGGGATCGGCGTACCACAGCGCATTGAACCGCCACATCGGGCGGCCCTGCTGGACCCCGTCAAAAAGCCGCTGCACCCGCGCCGCAATGCCCGCATCATAGCTGTCGACAGGCGCATGGATGGCGATCAGCGGACGCAGGTATTTCTCCGCCAGGGTCCAGTTCGCCGGGAAGCACAGCACCGCCCCGGTCAGCACATGCTCATCCGCCCCCTGCGGTTTTTCCAGAATGCAGAAATCCTGCTGCGCGATCCGCCCCAGCGTGCCGAGGGGATCCTCCCAGTCCAGCTGCACCTGCACCCCGTCAGGCCGGAGCACATGGCCTGGCCGAGACGGCGCAGCCTCCGGGTAGAGCTGCGCCAGAACCGCCTCCAGCAACTCGCAGGCAGCGGGCATCGCCCCCGGCCCGCATTGCAGAACCTCCGCCCGCTGAGTTGTCAGCAGCCGCTCCCGCTCCGTCATCTGCGAGGCGAAGGCGGCATCGAAATAGAGCCAGTCTTCTGGCGCCAGCGGCTGAATGCCGGGCAGCTTGCGCTCTTCCAGGGGATTATACGGCAGGCGGGTTTGCAGAATCTCATCCATGCCACCTTGTAGCAAGCAAAGCCTGTCATTTCATCCGCAAGCTTGCGCGTCAGCCTGAAAACGACCGTCCGAACGGTCGTATTTGGCAGCGACACCGGCGCAAGCCCCGCGCCACTTTGGACAGATCTGTCCAGAGATGGAGCCGGAGATGAACGAGCACTACCGCGACACCCGCAAGATTGATCCCACGCGCGGCGCCACCCTTGGCGACAATACGCCCAACGATCAGGACCGGGTCGAGATCGGCCCCACCCAACTGGCCTATCGCGAATGGGCCGCCGCAGGGTTGCAGCTGCCTGATCTTCAGGCGATGCGCCGCTACCGCTGGGAGCGGCTGACCCGGTTCATCAACGATCGCGACTACGGCTGCCTCCTGGTGTTTGACCCGATGAACATCCGCTACGCCACCGACTCCACCAATATGCAGCTGTGGAACACCCATAACCCGTTTCGCGCACTCTTGATCTGCGCTGACGGCTACATGGTGATGTGGGACTACAAACAGGCGCCTTTCCTCAGCGAATTCAACCCGCTGGTGCGCGAACAGCGCGCCGGGGCGGATCTGTTCTACTTTGATCGCGGCGACAAGGTGGATGTGGCGGCGGATGTCTTTGCCAATGAGGTGCGTGAGCTGTTGCGCGCCCACAGCGGCGGCAACAGGCGGATCGCGGTGGACAAGATCATGCTGCACGGGCTGCGCGCGCTCGAAGCACAGGGGCTGGAGGTCTTCCCCGGCGAGGAGCTGACCGAGAAATGCCGCGCAGTGAAAGGCCCCGATGAAATCCGCGCCATGCGCTGCGCCAATCACGCCTGTGAAACAGCTGTCGCCGCGATGGAGCGCTATGCCCGCAGCGCCATCCCCGGCGGTCAGATCAGCGAAGATGACGTCTGGGCAGTGCTGCACGCCGAAAACATCCGCCGGGGTGGCGAATGGATCGAAACCCGGTTGCTGACCTCTGGCCCGCGCACCAACCCGTGGTTTCAGGAATGCGGCGGACGCGTCATCCAGAACAACGAAATCATCAGCTTTGACACCGATCTGGTCGGCTCCTACGGGATCTGTATCGACATCTCGCGCAGCTGGTGGATCGGCGACCGCGCGCCGCCTGCCGATATGATCTATGCGATGCAGCACGGGGTTGAGCACATCCGCAGCAATATGGAGATGCTGAAACCGGGCGTGAATCTGCAGGAGCTGTCGCGCAGCTGCCATCTGCTGGATGCTCAGTTCCAGAAACAGAAATACGGCTGCATGATGCACGGTGTCGGGCTCTGTGATGAATGGCCGCTGGTCGCCTATCCCGATCAAATGGTCGAGGGCGCTTTCGACTATGAGCTGGAGCCGGGCATGGTGCTCTGTGTCGAGGCACTGGTCAGCCCCGAAGGCGGCGATTTCTCGATCAAGCTGGAGGATCAGGTGCTGATTACCGAAACTGGCTATGAGAACCTCACCACCTACCCATTCGATCCGGCGTTGATGGGCACGGCGGGCGGGAAGTGACCCGCAGGGCGTCGCGCAAACAGCCTGGGCGGAGCGCCCACTGGCGGGCGCTTCCCCGCTGGGGGAGAGACCGCTGAACCTGTGGCGCCGTCAGGTGCCTCCGCTTTGCCACCGGGCGAGTTTATCCCTCAGGATCAGCACACTGGGCGCGGAACTATATTGCGACAGCTCTGCCAGCGGCACCCAGGCCAGCGCCTTTGATTCCGCAGTGGCCCGGATTTCGCCTGCCTCGGCGCGAAACAGGTAGCGCACATCGTAGTGCAGATGCGCCGCCTCGCGGCCATTGGCCGGGATCTCGTGAATGTCGATGTCGAACACCTGCTCTCCGATACGGCTGATCCGGCTGAGCCCGCTTTCCTCATAGGCCTCTTTCCAGGCGGTGAACCCTGCATCGGCGATGCCGTCGCAATGTCCGCCCAACTGTAACCACCGGTCCAGTTTGGCATGATGGGTGAGCAGCACCGCAGAGAGATCCTGCGACAGCACAAAGGCGGATCCGGTCACATGGCCGATTGCCGGATCCCGTTCAAACGCCCTTGGCTCGCGCGCGCAAAACGTGGTCAGGCGCTGCCACATCTGCCGGTCACGCGCATCCAGCGGGGTGAATGCGCCGATCCCCGCGCAGTGATCCAGGGTCGTATTTGTTGTCAATATCCCTCACCTTCCCGTGACGTCGGGGCCTGATGGCTTGTACCTGCCCGGCTGTCGCCGCACCTTAGGGCGACCCCCAGATAAAGGCCATTCCTATGCCCACCGAACGCATTTCCTTTTCCGGTCACTCCGGTGACCAGCTGGCTGCGCGACTGGATCTACCCGAAGGGCCGATCCTGTCAACGGCGCTGTTTGCGCATTGTTTCACCTGTTCCAAGGACATCCCGGCGGCGCGGCGCATCTCGGCCCGTCTGGCGGCGATGGGAATTGCCGTCCTGCGGTTTGATTTCACCGGTCTGGGTCATTCCGATGGCGAGTTTTCCAATACCAACTTCAGCTCAAATGTCGCCGATCTGGTGGCGGCGGGACAATATCTGGCGGGGCGCGGGCTGGCGCCTGCGCTGCTGATCGGTCATTCGCTGGGCGGCGCTGCGGTGCTGCGCGCCCGTGCAGGCCTGCCGTCGGTGCGCGGCGTGGTGACGCTTGGCGCGCCCTCCGATCCGGCCCATGTGGCGCATCAGTTTGGCGAAGCGCTGGAGCAGATCGAGACCGAAGGTGCGGCCGAGGTCTGTCTGGCCGACCGCCCGTTCCTGATCCGCAAGCAATTCGTCGACGACATCCGCAGCGAGGCGCTGACCAGCGCCGTTGCCGATCTGGATGCCGCGCTTCTGGTGATGCATGGGCCGCTGGATGCCACCGTCAGCATCGACAATGCAGCAGAGCTGTTCATGGCGGCCAGACACCCCAAGAGCTTTGTCACGCTGGACGATGCCGACCACCTGATTTCGCGTCCCCGTGATGCCGAATATGCCGCTGACCTCATCGCCGCCTGGGCCGGGCGCTATATCGACCTGTCACCGCCTGCTCCGCCCCCCGGTGCCCCCGAAGGCGTGCTGCGCGTCACCGAAGCGGATCCGAACGGCTTTTTGCAGGATATCCAGTCCGGCCCCCGTCATCACACTTACGCCGATGAACCGTTGGCCTATGGCGGCAGCAATCGTGGCATGACACCCTATGGGTTTATCGCCGCCGGTCTCGGCGCCTGTACCTCCATGACCATCCGCATGTATGCCCGGCGCAAGGGCTGGCCGCTGGAAGGCGTCAGCGTCGATGTCTGCCATGACAAGGTCCATGCGCAGGATGCCCTGCCCTCGGGTCCGGCGCAAATCGACCAGTTTACCCGCGTGATCTATCTGACCGGCCCCCTAAGCGCAGATCAACGCGCCAAGCTGATGGATATCGCCGACCGCTGTCCGGTGCATCGCACGCTGGAACATGGCGCCAAGGTGACAACGCGGCTGGATGAGGCGGAGATTGAGGTGGATCCGGCACATCTGCCGTTCTGACCCTGCGCTGACGGCGGCATTTGTTGGGCGGGCGGATGTCGCCGCTGGCTGCCGGCCCCGTAACGGATGCCGTCTGCCTCCCTATCAGTGGCGCAAAACGCACCGATGCGCCGGATGCGGGACATAAGACAGCTGAAATCGGGCGCTTTCTGTCGCGGGCTGGCTCCGCGCCCTTGCCCTGTGAGGCGCGCTGCTCTAAGACGCGCGGCATCATCCGCTTCCCTTCTGCCCTGCTACAATAAGGTGCTGCTGCCCATGATCCCCCGCTATTCCCGTCCTGAAATGGTTGCCATCTGGTCGCCGGAAACCAAATTCAAGATCTGGTACGAAATCGAGGCACATGCCTGCGAAGCCATGGCGAACCTCGGCGTGATCCCGCGCGAGAACGCCGACGCGGTATGGAAAGCCAAGGACGTGGAATTCGACGTCGCCCGCATCGACGAGATCGAGGCCGTGACCAAACATGACGTCATCGCCTTTCTGACCCATCTGGCCGAACATGTCGGCTCCGAGGAAGCGCGCTTTGTGCATCAGGGCATGACATCGTCGGACGTGCTGGACACCTGCCTCAATGTGCAGCTGGTGCGTGCCGCCGACATCCTGCTCGAGGGCGTCGACAAGGTGCTCGCCGCGCTGAAGAAACGCGCGCTGGAGCACAAGGACACCGTGCGCGTCGGCCGCTCCCATGGCATCCACGCCGAGCCGACCACCATGGGTCTGACTTTTGCCCGTTTCTATGCCGAAATGGACCGCAACAAGCAGCGTCTGCAAAATGCCCGCGCCGAAGTTGCCACCGGTGCAATTTCCGGCGCGGTTGGCACCTTTGCCAATATCGACCCCCGTGTTGAAGAACATGTCTGCGAACAGCTCGGCCTCAGCCCTGAACCGATTTCGACCCAGGTGATCCCGCGCGACCGTCACGCAATGTTCTTTGCCACGCTGGGCGTCATCGCGTCGTCGATCGAGAATATCGCAGTGGAAATCCGCCACATGCAGCGCACCGAGGTGCTGGAAGGCGCCGAATTCTTCTCGATGGGCCAGAAAGGCTCCTCGGCAATGCCGCACAAGAAGAACCCGGTTCTGACCGAAAACCTCACCGGCCTTGCGCGCCTGGTGCGGATGGCGGTGATCCCGGCGATGGAAAACGTGGCGCTGTGGCATGAGCGCGATATCTCGCACTCCTCGGTGGAGCGCGGCATCGGCCCGGATGCGACCGTGACCCTGGATTTTGCGCTCAACCGTCTGGCCGGCGTCATCGACAAGATGCTGGTCTTCCCTGAGAACATGCTGGACAACATGAACAAATTCCCCGGCCTCGTTATGTCGCAGCGGGTGCTGCTGGCGCTGACGCAGGCGGGTGTCAGCCGCGAGGACGCCTATTCCATGGTGCAGCGCAACGCCCTGAAGGTCTGGGAAGATCGTGTTGATTTCCGCGAGCTGCTGCTGGCGGATGCTGATGTGGTTGCCGCCCTTGGCGAAGAGGCGATCAACGAGAAATTCGACATGGGCTATCACACCAAACACGTCGACACGATTTTTGCCCGGGTGTTTGGCGACTAAGCCAACCTGTGATCTCTGTGATTGCACAGGCCGCTCTGCCACACGCAGGGCGGCCTTTTTCGTGCCGCTGCGCTCACTGTCTTGTTATCCCGCCCCTGTGGTCCACCCTCTAAGGTGAAGACACCTCAGGCCGCAGATCCGCGGCGCGCGCGACAAAAGGACAATCCCATGCCTGCCATCCCGACACGAACCGCCCTCCTCGCCCGCTCTCTGCCCGCATCGGTGCTGCGGGCCAGCTGTGCCGCGCTGCCTGCGCTGGCGCTCTCGGCTGCTTTTGCCACCGGCTTTGCAGGCCAGTCATTGGCGGCGGGGAGCGATGACAGCGCTGCGCCAAAGCCCACCAATACCACCAAGACCTGCAAGGGCGCCAAGATCTGGGACGATCAGAAACAGCGCTGCGTCGCGCCCAAACACTCCTCGCTCGACCCGGATGAAATGTATGACGCCGTGCGCGAACTCGCCTATGCCGGGCGCTATGGCGACGCGCAGGCGGTGCTGGCGGCGATGCCTGACCAGATGGATAGCCGGGTGCTGACCTATTGGGGCTTTACCTATCGTAAGCAGGGCTATCGGGACCAGGCCATGTCCTATTACACTCGTGCCATTGCGCTGGATCCACAGAACCATCTGGCGCGGTCTTACATGGGGCAAGGGTTTGTAGCTGAAGGAAAATACGGTCTTGCGCTGGAGCAGTGGAAACTGATCCGCGCCGATGGCGGCAGTGGCAGTTGGGCCGAGGTCTCGCTGCGCGAGGCGCTTTTGTCGGGACAGACGCAAAGCTATTGATTTTCAGCATTTCTTTACGGCTTGCGCCCTAGATTGGAGACAACAGAAAGAGAATCTTTTTGGCTAGGGCTCATAAATGCAGAATGAAAATGCTTTGGCGCTTCCCATGGCGGCCTCCTCAGATGACTTTGGCGATTTCTCCGCCCCGGCTCCGCTTGGCGGGATGGATTTCGGCGGCGATTTCGGCGGCGGCGATATGGGGATGGGCGGCATGGGTGGCGGTGCGCTGGATATGCCCGCAATGGGCGGTGGTATGCCCGCCGCCAAATCCAAACTGAGCGGCAAGGCCAAAGCCGCCATTGTGGTCCGCCTGCTGCTGAACGAAGGGGCCGATATCCCGCTGGAATCGCTGCCGGACGATTTGCAGATCGAATTGACCCAGCAGATGGGCCGCATGGGGCTGATCGACCGTACCACCCTGCATGAGGTGGCCGGGGAATTTGCCGAAATGCTCGACAACGTCGGCCTTTCCTTTCCCAATGGTCTGGCTGGTGCGCTCTCCGCGATGGAGGGCAAGATCAGCCGCCAGACGGCCAGCCGCCTGCGCAAGGAGGCCGGCGTGCGCCAGTTTGGCGACCCGTGGGAGCGTCTGCGCGCCCTGCCGCCAGAGGAGCTGGCTGAGCTGGCTCAGGCCGAAAGCACCGAGGTCGCCGCTGTCCTTCTGTCCAAACTCGACACCACCAAGGCGGCGCAGATGCTGATCCACCTGCCCGGTCCCGTGGCCCGCCGCATCACCTATGCTGTCAGTCAGACCGCCGCCGTGACCCCGGATACGGTCGACCGGATCGGCCTGTCGCTTGCCGCGCAGATCGAGGCGCGGCCCGAGGTCGCCTTTGAAGAGACGCCGGGCCAGCGCATGGGGGCCATCCTGACCCAGGCGGCAGCGGGCAAACGTGACGAGGTGCTGACCGCGCTGGATGAGGAAGACGAGGAATTCGCCGGTGACGTCCGCAAATCGATCTTCACCTATGCGCTGATCTCACAGCGCGTCAGCCCAGTCGATGTGCCCAAGATCGCGCGCGTTCTGGCGCAGCAGGATCTGGTCACCGCCATCGCCTTTGCCACCGACGAGGACGATGTGGAATCCAGCGAATTCATGCTGGCCAATATGTCCAGCCGGATGGCCAACAACATCCGCGAGGAAGTGGCCGAACGGGGCAAGGTCAAGCGCAGCGTTGGAGAAGGTGCCATGGGCACGATCGTCAACGCATTGCGAGAGCTGGTGAATTCCGGCGAGATCGAGCTGCGCACCACTGACGAGGACGAAGAGGACTGATCTCAGCGCCCGCAACGGCGGCGCGGCCCAGGGCCGCGTCCACCGGATCTGAGCGGACGTATGGCCAAGAGCTGCGTTGCCGATCACGGGGTCGGTTGCTTGTGCCTGTTGGCGCCGCCGTTTATGGTCGCAGCTGATTTTGCTTTCCTCAATTGCAGGCCGACCGGACATGCCCGTTGATCCCTCCACTCTGTCCCCAGGCCGCCGCGCCAGCTACTACGCCAGCAATCTGGCGCTGCGCGCGATCATCGGCGCGCTGGGTCTGATCCCCTATGACAAACGCATTCCGGCGATGGGCTGGGTGATGCGCAAGGCTGCACCGCTGGCGGGGTTTCACAAACGGGTGCGCGACAATCTCGCGCTGACCTGCCCCGAATTGCCGGAGGCGGAGGTGGCGCGTCTCTGCGATGAGGTCAGCGACAATGTCGGGCGCGTGGTGGCGGAACTCTACGCCGGGCAACCCTTTCTGGAGCGCGCCTGGGCGGCGCCGGTCTCCGGCCCCGGTCTGGCGGCGCTGGAACGCGCCCGCGCCGAAGGGCGTCCGGTCATTCTGGTCACCGGCCATTTCGGCAATTACGACGCCGCGCGCGCCAATCTGATCAAGCGCGGCTTTGCCATGGGGGCGCTCTATCGTCGGATGGCCAATCCCTATTTCAACGACCACTATGTGCGCGCCATTGAAAAGACCGGTAAGCCCATGTTCGAACAGGGAAAACGCGGCATGATGGAGATGGTCCGCCACCTGAAACAGGGCGGCATCATTGCCATCGTGGCGGATCTGCACGCCCATGGCGGGGTCAATATCGACTTCTTCGGCGAACCCGCCGTGACCTCCATCGTGCCAGCCGAACTGGCGCTGAAATACAAGGCTGCGATGATCCCGGTCTACGCCATTCGCCAGCCCAACGGGCTGGATTTCGAGATCATCGTGCAGGAAGAAATCGCCCCATCGGATCCTGTCACCATGACCACCACCGTCTGCAAACGGCTGGAGGAACTGGTGCGGCAACATATGGGGCAATGGTTCTGGATCCACCGGCGGTGGAAACCCTATGTGCCGATCCCGAAACCCACACCGGCAGACCGGAAACCGGACGCGACCTGAGCCTGCCCGGGGTGCTGCGGTGTGCGGTCTTCGTCTGGCCTGGCTCAGGTTTGCCCGGCCCACTTCAGCCTGTCTCAGTTCAACCTGTCTCAGTTCAGCTTGGCTGCGGCCAGGATTGCACCATAGGGCGCCTGCTGTACCAGCAGCGCGGCCGGGCGGGCATCGGTCAGCGTCACAGTCAGCTCCAGCGTGCCCTGCCCGTCCCAATCCGCCACGCGGTCGATCTGTTCGACGACATTGGCGTAATCCAACCGACGGCCCGCCAGCTCCCCGCGTGAGATATCCACGGTTTTCAGCGGCGCATAACGCACCAGCTGCACCGAGATCGGCCCGGACAGAACCGGCGCGGTATCGGCCCGGCGCAACGCGACAGCGACGCCATCAGCGGCGCTGCCATCAATGCGGATCGACACCTGGCTCGGCCGGGTCTGATGGCTGGCGATCACCTCGGTCAGCTCCATCGCATTGGCGCCGACAACATCGTCCTGACCATTGACGATCATCTGCGGGGTATAGACCATCTGGCGACCGCCGACGTGGGCGTATCCTTTCTGGCGGCGGGTGTGGGCGGGATCGGCGAACTGATCTTTCCAGCCGATATAATCCCAGTAATCCACGTGCAGCGCCAGCGGCAGCACATCAGGCCGCGCCGTCAGCTGCCGCAGCAGCGCATCAGCAGGCGGACAGGAGGAGCACCCCTGCGAGGTGAACAGCTCCACCACCACCAGATCGGTGGCCGCGCCAGCGCTCTGCGCGGCAGCCCCGGTTGGCAGCGTCATCCACACGGCCAGAAAAAGCGATGCGACCCATTTCATACAAGAAACCCTTTTTGCTCTGGCTTATGGATCTAGCGGGCTGAGCCTGAAATGACCAATCAATCATTCTTGAGACGCCCGTGCGTGGTGCTGTTTGGGGTTAAAATTCCACCTTGGCGCAAATTTTGTGTACTATTGCATACAAAAATGCTGCCTGCGGCGTTTCAGCTATTGAATGCACGCCCGACCTGTTGCAGATAGCCGGTAGCGAATTCCCTGTTTTCACATCCCAGAGGGAGGCCAAACATGCCTATCACCGTCGGACAGGACAATGCCAAGACGCGCCGCAAACTGAGCGCGGGTGGCAAGTCGATCTCCTATTACTCGATCCCCGCCGCAACCGAAGCCGGTCTTGGCGATTTTGCCAAGCTGCCTGCCGCGCTGAAGGTGGTGCTGGAAAACATGCTGCGGTTTGAGGACGGCGGCTTCTCCGTCTCCACTGACGATATCAAGGCCTTCGCCGAATGGGGCGCCAATGGCGGCAAAAACCCCCGCGAAATCGCCTATCGTCCGGCCCGCGTGCTGATGCAGGATTTCACCGGCGTTCCCGCCGTTGTGGACCTTGCCGCGATGCGCGACGGTATCAAGGCGCTGGGTGGCGACGCCCAGAAGATCAACCCGCTGAACCCGGTTGATCTGGTCATCGACCACTCGGTCATGATCGACGAGTTCGGCAACCCGCGCGCGTTCCAGATGAACGTCGACCGCGAATACGAACGCAACATGGAGCGTTACCAGTTCCTGAAATGGGGTCAGGGCGCGTTCAACAACTTCCGCGTTGTGCCCCCGGGCACCGGCATCTGCCATCAGGTGAACCTGGAATATCTCGCCCAGACCATCTGGTCCGATGAGGATCAGAACGGTGAGATGGTCGCCTACCCCGATACGCTGGTCGGTACCGACAGCCACACCACCATGGTCAACGGCGCGGCCGTTCTGGGCTGGGGTGTTGGCGGTATCGAGGCCGAAGCCGCGATGCTGGGGCAGCCGATCTCCATGCTGATCCCCGAGGTCATCGGCTTTGAGCTGACCGGCGCCATGGTCGAAGGCACCACCGGCACCGACCTCGTACTGAAGGTTGTGGAAATGCTGCGCGCCAAGGGCGTGGTTGGCAAATTCGTGGAATTCTACGGCACCGGTCTTGATACGCTGCCGCTGGCGGACCGCGCCACCATCGCGAATATGGCGCCGGAATATGGCGCCACCTGTGGCTTCTTCCCGATCGACGAAGAAACCATCCGCTACCTGCGCAACACCGGCCGCGACGAAGACCGTATCGCGCTGGTCGAAGCCTACGCCAAGGAAAACGGCTTCTGGCGTGATGCGGATTATGCCCCGATCTACACCGACACGCTGAGCCTCGACATGGGCACCATCGTGCCAGCGATCTCCGGCCCCAAACGCCCGCAGGACTATGTCGCCCTGACCGGCGCCAAGGCGGCGTTCCAGAAGGAAATGGAAGAGACCTTCAAGCGTCCCATGGGCAAGGAAGTCGCCGTCAAGGGCGAGGACTACACCATGGAAAGCGGCAAGGTCGTGATCGCCTCGATCACCTCCTGCACCAACACCTCGAACCCCTATGTGATGATCGGCGCGGGCCTCGTGGCGCGCAAGGCCGCTGCCCTCGGCCTGGATCGCAAGCCCTGGGTCAAGACCTCGCTGGCACCGGGCTCGCAGGTTGTGTCCGCCTATCTGGAGGCCGCAGGCCTGCAGGAAGATCTGGACAAGATCGGCTTTAACCTCGTGGGCTATGGCTGCACCACCTGTATCGGCAACTCCGGTCCGATCCAGCAGGAGCTGTCCGATGCCATCGCCGAAGGTGATCTGGTGGCGACCTCGGTTCTGTCCGGCAACCGCAACTTCGAAGGCCGTATCAGCCCCGATGTGCGCGCCAACTATCTGGCCTCGCCGCCGCTGGTTGTTGCCTATGCGCTGGCGGGCACCATGGATATTGATCTGGCGTCAGATCCGATTGCGCAGGACAAGGACGGCAAGGATGTCTACCTGAAGGACATCTGGCCGAGCCAGAAGGAAATCGCCGATCTGGTCGAAGCAACCGTGACCCGCGAAGCCTTCCTGTCGAAATACGCCGATGTGTTCAAAGGCGACGAGAAATGGCAGGCGGTGGACACCACCGACGCCGAGACCTACGACTGGCCGGCAAGCTCCACCTATATCCAGAACCCGCCCTACTTCCAGGGTATGGGCTCTGAGCCGGGCACAATCTCCAACATCAAGGACGCCAAGCCGCTCTTGATCCTCGGCGATATGGTCACCACCGACCACATCTCCCCGGCGGGCTCTTTCGCGACCACCACCCCGGCTGGCCAGTATCTGCTGGACCGTCAGGTGCAGCCGCGTGAGTTCAACTCCTACGGCTCGCGTCGTGGCAACCACGAGATCATGATGCGCGGCACATTTGCCAACATCCGCATCAAGAACGAGATGCTGGACGGTGTCGAAGGTGGCTATACCAAAGGCCCCGATGGCGAACAGACCTCGGTCTACGAGGCCTCCATGGCCTATCAGGAACAGGGCACCCCGCTGGTTGTCTTCGGCGGCGAACAATACGGTGCGGGCTCCTCGCGCGACTGGGCGGCCAAGGGCACGGCCCTGCTGGGCGTCAAGGCGGTCATCGCCGAGAGCTTCGAACGTATCCACCGCTCCAACCTGGTTGGCATGGGCGTGATCCCGTTTGAGTTCACCGGCGGCGACACGCGCAAGACGCTGAAGCTCACCGGCGATGAGACGGTCTCGATCCACGGTCTGGACACCATCAAGCCGCAGCAGGAAGTTCCTTGCGACATCACTTACGGCGATGGCACCACCAAGACCATCACCCTGAAGTGCCGCATCGATACCGCGCCCGAGATCGAGTACATCGAACATGGCGGCGTGCTGCATTACGTGCTGCGCAACCTCGCCAAATCCTAAGGCAGGCGCAGGTCACAGCATCTGAGCGATCAACGCGGGTGCCCTTCGGGGCACCCGTTTTTGTTTTCAACACGATGAATTCAGGCATAAACTCGCGGGACCAATCGGAATCATCGCATCAAGATGCCGTTACGTAAACTTCGAACTGGACGGCGGGCTGCCGGCCCGTCTAGGATTTATCAACAGATCTAGCAGCCGCGTAACGACGGCACTGCCAGATGCAACAGGTTGTGCTCAGCCGCCCCCAAGACGCACTAAACTCAGACGGATGCCCAGTGAACGACACTCCTGAAAAAGAAGCTATCATTGTCACCATCACGGCGATCCCCGACCTCTACGACGAGCTGGTCGCGGCGCTGCAAAAACTGATGCCGGAAACCCGTCGTTTTCAGGGCTGTATCCAGGCCCATCTCCTGCTGGCACCAGAGCGCGGCGAGGTGGTCATTTTCCAGATCTGGGAAAACAGCGAGGTCCAGAGCGCCTATCTCACCTGGCGGGCAGAACGCGGTGATTTTGATCGGCTGGCAGAGTTCATACAGGACGAACAGATCTTCCGCACCTATGAGCTCGGCTAGGATCGGATCCTGCTTGCCCCGCAAGGCCTGCGCCGCCTGCCGATGGCAGCCGCATCAGTTGGCTGCCGCACGCTCCAGTGCCGGGCGCAGGGTGCTGTCGATCACCCGCTGCGTGATAGGACCGGCAAAACGCAGGATGATAGTGCCCTTACCGTCGATGACATAGGTTTCCGGCACGCCATAGACACCCCAGTCCAGCGCCATCCGACCTGCCTCATCGCGACCGATGGCCGTATAGGGATTGCCCAGCTCGTTCAGAAAGCCAACGGCATTGTCTTCCTGATCCTTGTAGTTCACCCCGTAAATCGCCAGCCCTTCCTTGGACAGCGCATCCAGGCTCGGGTGTTCCACCCGGCAGGGGCCACACCAGCTGGCCCAGAAATTCACCAGTTTCACGCTGCCGTCCCGCAGCGTGGCATCGTCGAACCCGGGTTCACCGGGAAAATCGGTCAGCACAACAGGCGGCGCGCTCTGACCTTCGCGCGCTGAGGGCAGGCTTTCGGGATCATCGCGGAACATGCCAGCCAGAAACAGGGCCACCAGCCCGCCAAAAACCAGAACCGGCAGCGCCATCACGGGAGAAATCTTAGCCACGGCGCGCACCTCCACGGGTCTGCATCTGTTGTTCCATTGCCTGCATCTCCCGCCGTATCCGGCGACCACGGGCGAAGGTGATCACCAGCAGTCCGGCCAGCAGAACCAGCGAGGCGCCGTAGGAAGACAGCACTTCAACGGCATATTTTCCAAGATCGGGCATTATGCGTCCATCCTTTCACGCAGCATCAGCGCACGGATCCGGCGAGCGCGGATTTCCGTGCCGGTCCGGTAGAGCACCAGCGCCAGAAACATCAGGCCAAAGCCGATCATGCAGACATAGAGCGGGTTGGAGAACGCATCGGCCACATTCTCCTCCTTGTCGAGCGAGAGCGACGCGCCCTGATGCAGACCCTGGTTCCAGAAGTTCACCGCATAGCGGCTGAGCACCGCAAAGACGGAGCCGACAAGACACAGGATCGAGGTGAGATCCGCCGCCGTGTCCGGATCCTCGATCGCCTCCCACAGGGCGATATAGCCAAGGTAGAACAGGAACAGCACAAGGAATGAGGTCAGCCGCGGGTCCCAGACCCACCAAGTGCCCCACATCGGCTGGCCCCAGAGCGCGCCGGTCACCAGCGCGATCAGCGTCATCACCACCCCGACGGGCGCTGCAGCACGCGCGGCCAGGGCACTGACATGATGACGGCGCACCACCCAGATCAGCGAGGCCACCAGCATCATGAACCAGGCGTTGATGGCGATCAGCGCCGAAGGCACATGCAGGAAGATGATCTTCACCGTGGACCCCTGCCGGTAGTCATCTGGTGTGAAGAAGAACCCCCAGACCAGCCCAACACAGGTCAGCACGGCAGCTGTGACCCACAGCGCGGGCAAGACCCGCTCCGAGGTGGTCAGGAACTTCTTTGGATTGGCGTATTCCCAGATCGACATGGTGGCTATTTAGCTCTTGCTTGAAGGGATCTCAATTCATTCATCCTAGCGCAAATTGACGCGCAGCACGGCGGCACTGGCAAAGGGCAGCAGCGCCAGCGAGGCGGCCGAGATACCGGCCAGCATCAACAGCGGCGTCTCTACCGCCATGCCCTCGGCCCCCCGGCGCGCCGCCTCGGCTCCGAAGATCAGCGTCGGCACATAAAGCGGCAGCACCAGAAGCGACATCAGCAGACCGCCCCGCTTCAGCCCGACAGTGAGCGCCGCACCAAAGGTGCCGATCACCGACAGCGCGGGCGTGCCCAACAGCAGCGAAACCACCAGCCAGAGAAACCCCTGCCCCGGCAGGTTGAGCAGAACCGCGAGCACCGGTGCTGCCAGAACCAGCGGCAGCGAGGTGGTGATCCAATGGGCCAGCGCCTTGATCGTCACCACCGCTTCCAGCGGCAGCGGCGCCGTGGCCATCAGATCCAGCGTCCCATCCTCCCAGTCCAGCGCCAGCAGACGGTCCAGCGACAACAGGCAGGCCAGGAGCGCGCCCAGCCAGAGGATGCCGGGCGCGATACGGCTGAGCAATTCGGACTGCGGCCCCACCGAGAATGGCACCAGCACGGTGACAATCAGGAAAAACGCCAGCCCCAGCCCAAAGCCGCCGCCGGCACGCAGCGCCAGCTTCAGATCCCGCAGCAACAGCGCCCTCACAGGAAGGCTCCGTCAAAATTGTCGAGATCCGGCAGCCTGGCCCGAAAACGGCCCACATCCAGCGTGTCGCCATCCAGGCCAAGATCGATATGCGTGGCGATCAGCGCCGCGCCGCCACCGGCCAGATGCTGCTGCACGACCTGTGCAAACTGCTGCACCGAGGCCCGGTCCAGACTGACGGTCGGTTCATCCAGGATCCAGTAGCGCCGCCCCGTCACCATCAGCCGCGCCAGACCCAGGCGGCGTTTCTGTCCGGCCGACAGCGCCCCGGCCTGCCGGTCGCGCAGACCCCGGAGGTCAAAGGCATCCAGCGCGGCATCAATCGCGCCGGTGGCAAAAATCGCCGCCCAGAACCGCAGGTTCTCCGCAACCGTCAGCGTCAGCTTGATCCCGTCGGCGTGGCCGGCATAGGCAAAATCCTCGGCGCTGCCGTCGCCGTCAAAATTGATCTCACCCGCCAGCGGCGGTTGCAGCCCGGCGATGGTGCGCAGCAGCGTGGTCTTGCCGCTGCCGTTTGGCCCCCGCAGGATCAGCGCCCGGCCCGGTGTCAGCGCAAAGCTCACCCTCTCCAGCACCGGAACGCCGCCGCGCGCGATGCTCAGCCCTGCGATGGTCACTGTCATGAAATCCGCCTACCCATTTGGTTCTGCTTCGAAAAAGCCGATCCGGCGGCCGCTGTCCTTGCGCCAGATCAAGCCCAGGCCTGCACGTGCGACAGTCAGACCGCAAGCGCCGCAAGCGCGATGCGGCGGCCCTCGGACAACAGCACGTTATAGGTCCGGCAGGCGGCGGGGGAGTTCATCGCCTCGACCCCGATTCCGGCCCCTTCCAGCTGCTGGCGCAGACCGGCGGGGATATGGGCCACCTCCGCGCCGGTGCCGACGAACAGCACATCCACATCCCCGGCAAGCGCCAGCAATGGCGCGCTGTCCTCATAGCCGCCCCAGTCCGTGGTCCCCGTGGCCCCGGTCAGGATATTGCCGTGATGCACCTCACCGCCAACCCGAAAGAACCCCGGCCCATAGCCATCAATTGGCAGGGCATCCGTATAGGCTACTTCGTTCAAACGCATGGCGTGCATCCTTTGTACGTGGTCGGGTGGTGGGCGGGCGACCCTGCCCTGCCCGGCTGCATAACATGTCCGCCACCGCGACAAAATACCAGCGCCGCATATGCCGATAAAAAGAGGCCGCAACCCATGGGGCTGCGGCCTTTGATCCGTCGCGCGGTCTGAACCCTCAGGCGTCGATATTGGCGAACTGGTTGCCTGCGGTGTTCGACGGCTTGGTCCAGTCGCGTTTCACACCCAGCCACAACAGGATGGTGGAGGCCACGAAGATCGACGAATAGGTGCCGATGATGACGCCCCAGATCATCGCAAAGACAAAGCCCCGGATCACATCGCCGCCCAGCACATAAAGCGAGATCAGCGCCAGCAATGTGGTCACCGAGGTCATCACCGTCCGGCTGAGGGTTTCGTTGATCGAGATGTTCAGAACCTCGGCCAGTGGCTTTTTCTTGTAGCGACGCAGGTTTTCACGCACCCGGTCAAAAACCACCACGGTATCGTTCAGCGAATAGCCGACGATGGTCAGCAGCGCCGCGATGATGGCCAGATCGAACTTGATCTGCAGTTCCGAGAACACGCCAATGGTCAGCACCACATCGTGGACAAGCGCGGCAACAGCGCCAAGCGCGAACTGCCACTCAAAGCGCAGCCAGATATAGATCAGAACCGCACCAATCGCGAGGGCGACCGCCAGCACCGCCGTCTGTACCAGCTCACCCGAGACCTTGGGGCCTACAGATTCCACCGAGACGAATTTGATCCCCGGTGCCACCGTATCCAGTGCTGCATTCACATCCGCGATCACTGCGCCGGAAATCGACTCGCCATCGCCCTGCGCCTGAATGCGCACCATCGCCACATGCTGGTCCTCGTCAAAGGTCGGATCGAACACCTCGCTGATGGTGATGTCCCCCAGCTCCAGCGGTTCCAGCGCGCCGCGATAGGCGCCCACGTCGATCTCGGTCGTGCTTTCGGTCCGGATGGTGGTGCCGCCGCGGAAGTCGATGCCGAAATTCAGCCCCTGCAAGGCAAAGGAGGCAAAGCCGACAACGATCATCAGCGCAGAGATGCCCAGCCACAGTTTCCAGAGTCTGAAGAAATCAAACGAGGTATTTTCGGGAATTAGTTTCAGCCGCATCTCAGACCTCGATTGCTTTCGGACGACGCCGTTCAAACCACATCACGATGATCACCCGCGTCACGAAGATCGCGGTGAAAACCGATGTCAGAATCCCCAGCCCCAGCGTGATCGCAAAGCCGCGCACCGGGCCCGAGCCCATGGCGAACAGGATCACAGCGGTGATGAAGGTGGTGATATTGGCGTCAAGAATGGCGCTCAGCGCCTTGGAATAGCCTTCGTCAATGGCCCGTGCAGGACCTCGACCGGCCTTCAGCTCCTCGCGGATCCGTTCAAAGATCAGCACATTGGCATCCACCGCCATACCGACCGTCAGAACAATACCCGCAATCCCCGGCAGGGTCAGCGTCGCACCAATCAGGCTCAGCGCGCCAAAGATAAGCGCGATATTGAGGACCAGCGCGATATTGGCAAAGACCCCGAACAGACCGTAGCTCAGCGCCATGAACACCAGCACCCCGACAAAGGCGACGATGGTCGCAACCTTGCCCGCGTCGATGCTGTCCTGACCCAGTTCCGGGCCAATCGTGCGTTCCTCAAGGAACTCCAGCCCGGCAGGCAGCGCACCTGCACGCAGCAGGATCGCCATATTGGTGCTTTCCTCGATGGTGAAGTTGCCGGTGATAATGCCAGAGCCACCCGGAATATGCGACTGGATCACCGGGGCGGAGACCACCTCCTCATCCAGCACGATGGCAAAGGGCGAACCGATGTTTTCGGCCGTATAGTCGCCGAACTTGCGCGCGCCGGTGGTGTTGAAACGGAAGCTGACCGCCGGGCGGCCGTTCTGATCAAACGACGGCTGCGCATCCACCAGCTCCTCACCGGTCACAACCGGTGCAGCCTCAACGGTGTAGAACACACCGTCTTCGTCCAGCGACGGCACGACTTTGTTGCCGACACCCGCATTGGCATCGGCGTCCGTGCCGCGCCCCACAACGGGGTTAAAGGTCAGCTGGGCGGTGGTGCCGATGATCGCCTTCAGCTCAGACGCCGACCCGATGCCGGGCACCTGGATCAGGATCCGGTCGCTGCCCTGGCGCTGAATGGTCGGCTCGCGGGTGCCCACCTCGTCAATCCGGCGGCGGATGATTTCCAACGCCTGACGCACGGTGCGGTCATCAGAAGCCAGCTTCTCCTGCTCGCTCAACTCTACGGTCAGAATGTCACCGGTCCCGGACACGGTGATATCCGTGGCCCCGGCGCCAGTCAGGCTGGTGATCGGATTGGCCAGACCACGCACAACCTCCAGCGCGCGGGCCATGCCCTCGGGCTGAGAGATCTTCAGACGAATCTGCCCTTCCGGTGCGGGCTGGCGGCGGAAGGTGCCGACCTCACCGCGCTCAGGGCGCAGCGCGTCGCGCACTTCGGGCCAGAGCGCATCCATGCGCGCGCCGTAGACGTCGGCCACCTTCACCTCCGCCAGAAGATGCGCGCCACCGCGCAGGTCCAGACCAAGGTTGACCAGCGACGACGGCATGAACGACGGCCATTGGCCCGCCACGTCCAGCCGCGCGGGGCTTTCGCCCTTCGCGATTATTTCGGCGGCGGCGTCATTGGCCTGCTCGACGCGCGTGTAAAACGCATTTGGCAGGGCAAGCAAAAGGCCGGTCACACAGACCAGCCAGATGAGAACCCGCTTCCAGAGATCAATTTGCAGCATTGCCCTGCCTTTTCAGTTGGTTAAGCGGGGATACTTACGCTGCCGGCTCGGTCTTGTTCAGAACCTGCGCGATGGTGGATTTGATCACGCGGATTTTCACACCCTCGGCGATTTCCACTTCGATCTCGCCATCGTCCTTGACCTTGGCCACCTTGCCGATGATGCCACCCTGGGTCACCACCTGATCGCCCCGGCGCAGCGCCTCGACCATCGCCTGATGGGTCTTCAGTTTTTTCTGCTGCGGACGGATCAGCAGGAAATACATGATCGCAAAGATCAGAATGAGCGGGAGAAACTGGGCGAGTGCGCCACCTTCCATGGGATATTCCTTCTGTGTGACAGGCGCTTCAGACGCCCTTAATTTTGCAGGGGAACCTATGCGCTGGCCCGAGGCTTTGCAAGGCTAACGGGGCCAGTTGCGATACCGCAAACGCAGTTGACCCATGGCGGGAGCGATGAGAGGGTTTTTACAACCCATTTCAGATCCAGATTGCCCATATGACCACGATTATCCTGCCGATTGATCCCAAGTATTTCTGGGCAACCGTCACCCTTCCCGGTTTTGCGCCGACGGGGGCCGTCGTCTATGCCGCGCTGCCGAGGACACCCGCCCTCAATGCGCCCTCCCGACAACAGCCTGCGCGCCGCAGCCTCGCGCCCTCTTCCCCTTCCGGCCCCCATCCGGCATATGCTGGCGGCACTGATTCAACGCTTTAGGAGCACCCCCATGCATGACATCCGCGCGATCCGCGAGAACCCTGCCGCTTTTGACGCCGCTTTGGCGCGGCGTGGGGATGCGGCGATGTCCTCTGACATCCTGGCGCTGGATGAAACCCGCCGGGCCAAAATCCAGGCGGCCGAAACCGCTCAGGCCGACCAGAACAAGGCGGCCAAGGCCATCGGCGCGGCCAAGGCCAAGGGGGACGATGCCGAATTCGAACGTCTGCGCGCGGAAGTGGCCGGCAAGAAAGCCGAAGTCGCCACCCTGCAGACCGAGGCCAAGGAACTGGACGCCAAGCTCACCGATGTGCTGGCCCGCATTCCCAACCTGCCCGCCGAGGACGTGCCCGAGGGCGCGGATGAGGACGACAATGTCGAGGTCAGCAAATGGGGGGCGATCCCCAATTTCGCCTTTGAACCGAAAGAGCACTTTGAAATCAAGGGCGTCGCAGCTGCGATGGATTTCGAAACCGCCGCCAAAATCTCCGGCTCCCGCTTTGTGCTGCTGAAGGGCGCCGTGGCCCGTATCCACCGCGCGCTGGCGCAGTTCATGGTCGACACCCATGTCGATGAGAACGGCCTGACCGAGGTGAATTCCCCGGTTCTGGTGCGCGATGAGGCGATGTATGGCACCGACAAGCTGCCCAAATTTGGCGATGACAGCTATCAGACCACCAATGGCTGGTGGCTGGTGCCCACCTCCGAGGTGCCGCTGACCTATTCCGTTGCGGGCGACACGCTTGATGAGGCCGCCCTGCCGATCCGCATGACCGCGCATACGCTGTGTTTCCGCTCCGAGGCGGGCAGCGCCGGCAAGGATACCTCGGGCATGCTGCGTCAGCACCAGTTCGAGAAGGTGGAGATGGTCTCTATCGTCCACCCCAGCCAGTCCGATGATGAGCAGAAGCGTATGCTGCGCTGCGCCGAAGGGATCCTTGAGAAACTGGGCATCCCCTATCGCACCGTCGTGCTGTGCACCGGCGACATGGGCTTTGGCGCGCGCCGTACCTTTGACATCGAGGCCTGGGTGCCGGGGCAGAACACCTACCGAGAGATTTCCTCGGTCTCCACCACCGGTGATTTTCAGGCCCGCCGCATGAACGCCCGGTTCAAACCTGCGGACGGTGGCAAGCCGGAATATCTGCACACGCTCAATGGCTCCGGTCTGGCGGTCGGGCGCTGCCTGATTGCGGTGCTGGAGAACGGTCAGCAGGAAGACGGCTCCGTCAAACTGCCCGAGGTGCTTGCCCCCTACCTGGGCGGTCGCCTGACCCTGACGGCGGCAGGTGATCTGGTTTAACAGCGCACTGCAACCTGTTAATAAAATATAAAAACCGGCGCACCCCAGCGCCGGTTTTCCTTTTTCTCGCGAGACGCGCCTCCGGTGAGGCCTATTTCTTCCTGCCCTTTGCGGCAGCGGCAGAATCGTCCTGTTTCTTCGCACTGGCCTTCTTGCGGCCTGCCTCCTTCTTGCCGGTCTCTTTCCGGTCGGAGGCTTTTTTCGCAGGTTCCTTCTTGGCGTCTTTCTTGGCGCCGTCTTTCTTAGCGCTGTCTTTCTTTGGATTGTTCTTGGCCTCAAGGATCGCCTTGGCCTTGGCCTTTTCCTTCTCGATGGCGCGTTTTGCCTTGGCCTTCACCCGCTTTGCCTTGGCTTTGGCCTTCACCTTTGCGGCGGCGAATTCCTCCGCCAGGGCTGCGGCCTGTTTGGCGGCCTTCTTGGCCTTGGTGACGGCCCTCTCCGCCTTGGCCTCCGCCGCGCGGCGGGCGGCCTCGGCCGCAGCAAGCGCCGAGCTGAGCTGCGCGGCATCGCCCGTCTGGGTATCCGCGCGATTGCGCGCCGCTGTCGCGGGCGCAGCGCCATTGGCACGGTGATCCGGTACGGTCCCGGCGCCCTTCGCGACCTGCTGCGCCTTGCGCGCCTCGGCCACAAGCTTCTGCGCGCGCAGTCGGCCGATACGCGGGATCCGGCTCAGCTCCTCCGGCGTTTTTCCGGCAACCGCCTCAACCGTGGCGCAGCCGTTTTGTGCCAGAACCTGCGCCAAGGCAGGACCGACACCGGGAAGTGTTGCAATGGATGTCATGAGGTCTCCTGCCTGTTGCTCGCCTGCATCCCACCCGCCACGGCGGCCGATCCTGCCGCCTGCTGCGGGAATGGCACCAGCCGCTGCTGCTCCTCATCCCAGAGTTTCAGCCCCATGGCGCGGACCGCCTCGCCAAATTTGATCCGGCGCGGGGCAATCTCCGGCGGCAGATTGTGGTGGCACCGACGCAGCCGGTAGCTGGGAATGCGGGCGTTGAAATGATGAATGTCATGAAGCGTGATATTGGCGACTGAAAAGTCAAAAAACCAGCCAAAATCGAGGCACGATGATCCCTGAAGGGCGGCCACCTGCGGATTGAGGTCCGGCCGACGATCCCAATAGGTGTCCTCAAAATTATGCTGGAGATAGACCAGAAACACCCCGATCATCCCACCAAGAAAGGAAAACCCCAGCCAGATCAGCACCCCGGTCATCCCCGCGATGGCATAGAGCAGCGCGAGCAGCAGCACGATCACCACATTGTGCAGCACCACCCCCAGGACGCCAAAGCGCAGCGTGTTCTTCGGCCAGCGATAGCGGATGAAATAGGTGAACGCCGCCCCCAGCGGCACCAGCACAAACGGGTTGCGATACAGCCGATAGACCAGCCGCTGCGCCCAGCCCGCCGCCTGCCATTCGCGCAGCGTCATGGTGTGGATCTCACCGGACTCGCGGTGTTCCAGATTGCCGACATAGGCATGATGCTCATTGTGGTTCTGTTTCATCACCTCAAACGGCGCAAAGGTGAAGGGCGACAGCACATGGCCTGCGACTTCGTTCTGCCATCGGGTTTCGAACAGCGAATGATGCCCGGTGTCATGTTGCAGCACATAAAGCCGCACCGCCGCAAAGGCAAAAACCACCCCGGCAGGCGCCATCAGATACCAGATGTCGGCGTAGCGGATCGCCAGTGACAGCGACAGGAAATAGACCGCAAACGTCCCAAAATAGCTGAGCGCCGCCAGCCGGTTATCCTTCTCGCAATAAGTCCGCGTATATGCTCTCAGATCCATGAAATGTTCCTTAGAGACGCAGTGTGACGCTGAAATGACGATGGCCTGAGGCAAATTGCCCGTGGCCCGGCGACGCTCAGACCGCCACTGTGAATACCCCGCAATACCCCGACGCGGCGCCCCGCATCTGAGGGTCCGGCCGCCCGACCGGCATCAGATTGCGCAGAGAAGCCACCCCGGCTTTCAATAATCTATGGTGAAGCCTAGCAAAGCCAATGGCTTGCGGTCAAATGGGGCCAAGGTCGCAGGCGTGAAGCCGCGCGCCCCATGAAAAAAGGCAGCCCTCGAAGGGGCTGCCCGAAATCTCATCCTGCGGTCAGCACGGCAACGCTCAGCTGCGGCGGCCTTCCAGATGTTTGCGCAGCTTCGACGGCGGCGCTTTTTTCTTGCCCTTGTAGGGGTTCTTGTCCGACTGCGAGCGCAGCGTCAGACGAATGGGCGTGCCCGGCATGTCGAAATCCTGCCGCAGCCCGTTGACCAGATAGCGATTATAGCTCTCGGGCATCTTGTCGGGATGCGAACACATCACCACAAAGCCCGGCGGGCGGGTCTTGGCCTGGGTCATATAGCGCAGCTTAATCCGTTTGCCCTGCGGGGCTGGCGGCGGGTGCTGTTCCAGCATCCCCGTCAGCCAGCGGTTCAGCGCCGCCGTTGGCACCCGGCGGTTCCAGACGTCATAGGCGCGCATGATGGCGGCGTGCAGCCGGTCCAGCCCCTTGCCGGTCTTGGCCGACACGGTGATCAGCGGCGCGCCGCGCAGCTGCGGCAGCAGCCGGTCAAAGGCCTCTTTCAGATTGCGCAGTTTTTCCTGCTTTTCGTCCTCGATGTCCCATTTGTTCACCGCAACCACAACCGCGCGGCCTTCACGCTCGGCCAGATCGGCAATGCGCAGATCCTGTTGCTCAAACGGGATTGCCGCGTCCAGCAGGACCACCACAACCTCGGCAAATTTCACGGCCCGCAGACCGTCGGACACAGAAAGTTTCTCAAGCTTTTCCTGCACCTTGGCCTTCTTGCGCATACCCGCGGTGTCAAAGATCCGCATCGGCACATCCTGCCAGTCGATCTGTAGCGAGATCGCATCGCGGGTGATCCCGGCCTCGGGCCCGGTCAGCAGGCGATCCTCACCGAGGATCTTGTTGATCAGGGTGGATTTACCCGCATTCGGACGCCCGACAACCGCCACCTGCAACGGTTTGTTGCGGGTCGGCATCGGCACCGAGAGGTCATCCTCCTCGGCGTCCTCATCCAGCACGACGTCAATCTCCGGGCTGTCGTCCTTGGCGCGTTTTTCAAACTCATCCGCCAGCGGCATCAGCTGCGCATAAAGGTCGTTCAGACCCTCACCATGTTCGCCGGACAGGCGGATCGGCTCTCCCAGCCCCAGCCCCCAGGCGTCCAGAACACCGGCGTCGGCGGCATTGCCCTCGGCCTTGTTGGCGGCCAGAATCACATGCGCGGATTTCTTGCGCAGGATTTCGGCAAACATCTGATCAACCGGAGTCACACCAACGCGGGCATCGACCATGAACAGACAGATATCGGCCATATCGACCGCCCGCTCGGTCAGGCGGCGCATCCGCCCTTCCAGCGAGTTGTCGGTGGCATCTTCCAGACCGGCGGTATCCACCACGGTAAAGCGCAGATCGCCAAGACGCGCTTCCCCTTCGCGCAGATCGCGCGTGACGCCGGGCTGGTCATCCACCAGCGCCAGCCGCTTGCCGACGAGACGATTGAACAGTGTGGATTTGCCCACATTCGGGCGGCCCACAATAGCGAGGGTAAAAGACATCAGACCAACTTTCTGCGATTCAGACGCGCCCCATAGCGCATCTGCGCGTGCCCTGCCAGAGCACATCGCTGTTTAACCCTCTCCTACCGCATCAAAGCGCTATCGGAAAGCGTGCAATTGCCCCTTGGTCGACACGACATAAAGCGTGCCGCCAGCCACCACCGGCGCGGTGCTGGCACCGCCCGGCACCGCAACCGTGCGCAGCAGTGCTCCGCTTTCGGGGCTGAAAAAGCGCAGCAGCCCATCATTGGAGGCGACAACCACCTGCCCCCCGGCCACCACCGGGCCGTGATGCGCCACGATGGCGCCCCGCTTGC
This sequence comes from Phaeobacter sp. JH20_37, assembly GCF_048056015.1. NCBI lineage: Bacteria > Pseudomonadati > Pseudomonadota > Alphaproteobacteria > Rhodobacterales > Roseobacteraceae > Phaeobacter > Phaeobacter sp. JH20_37. Next base: position 72,850 of record NZ_JAYMWW010000006.1, read on the forward strand.
GGGGTTTGTCCTTCAGGTATCCGGGCAGATCGGCCGCCCAGATCGCCTCGCCGCTGTCCGCATCCAGCCGCAGCAGCTGCCCCAGATCGCTGATCAGGAAAACACTGCCCGCAACCGCCCAGACCGGATCCACCGCGCCATGGGGGGCGGTCCACAGACGATCGCCAGCCGCCAGATCAAAGGCCGCAGTACGCCCGGACTGGTTGCCGACATACATGCGGTTGCCGGACACCACGGGCGAGCCGGTCACATCGCTGATCCGCGAAATCGTCCGCCCGATCCGCTTGCCCGCAACCGAGGCGTTCCAGCGGCGCAGGCCGCCCTTGCGGAAGGTCGCGGTAAGATCGCCGGATCCAAAGGCAAAAATCGCCAGATCGGAGGTCACCGCAGGCGCAGGCGCGCCCAGGATGTTCGACGGGCTCGGGGTGGCCTGGATCTGCCAGGCAATCCGGCCATCCTTGGCATGGACCGCCCAGCCGGTGTCATCGCCGGCCACAAGATAGATCAGCCCATCGTGCACGGTGGGCTGCCCCGAGCCGGTCGCCTCAAGCTCCTGCCGCCAGAGGGTCGCGCCGGTCGCCGCATCCAGCGCGGTCAGCACACCATAGCCGGAGGAGACATAAACCACGCCATTGTCAAACGCCAAACCGCCGCCGGTGGCCTGACCGGAGCTGTCGGAGGCAGGCAGCAGCTCGCTCTGCCACTGCAAGGCCCCGTTTGTGGCAACGGCGGAAACTCTGGCGCCGCTGTCCAGCGTGTAGATGCGGCCATCGCCGACAACCGGCGTGGCGGTGATGCGCTGACGACGGCTGTCGCCCGCGCCGATGGAGGTAGACCAGATCGCGTTTGGAGCGGCGGCAAGCGCCGGGTGGACCGGCCGCAGCCCTTCGACACCGGGGCCCTGTGGCCAGCTGGTGTTGCTGCGTGCCGCAGGCAGGGCAATGGCGCGGGTTTCATTGGTCACCACGGCGACGCTGTCATCGCGCAGATCCAGACGTTCACCGCGCAGGATGACCTCAGGCTCGGTGCAGGCGGACAGGACCAACGCCAATGCGGTTCCTGCCAGAATGCCCCTTGCTCCCCAAAAGCTTGTTACTGCCGTCATTACCCTGCCCCGTTACTGCACTTATACTGCACGTTTCTCGCTGCGCCCGTCAGCGCAGATATTGTCCTCAGCCTTCTGGTGCCGCGGCCGGCTCCAGCGCTCCCCCAAGCGCCACAATCACTTGCGAGGCACGGTCTTTCAAGTCCGAGGTGACCGCCGCCGACGCAATAATGTCGCGCAGACGGGTGATGGCGCCCTCGGCATTGCCGTCTTCGATGTCGATCAGGGCCAGCTGTTCCTGCGCCAGCAGCGCCAGCGGCGCACCGGGCTGGGCCAGCGCCTCGAACTGGATCCGGCGGTCGGCGATGGGCAGGCTGTCCTGCTGCAGGCCAAGCGCCTTGAAGGTCGCGATATGGCGATAGATCACTGGCATCTCGCCATTGCTGGCCACGGCATTCAGCCGCTCAACAGCGGCCGCGCGCTCGCCTGCGTCGGCCAGAGCACCGGCCTGCAACAGCTTCAGCACCGTATCGCCCCCGGCGGTTTCAGCGGTTATGGCATCCAGCGCATTGGCACGGGCCGCGCTGTCGTCGCTGTCCAGCGCGGCGATCATCTGGTCACCCAGCGCCTGCGCGGCGGCCTCGGTCTGGGCGCGGTTGTATTCGCGCAGCGCCGCCCCGCCCACGATCAGCACCACGGCCACGCCGCCAATCCAGCCATAACGTTTGAGTATCTTGAACAGGCGATCGCGACGGACCTCTTCTGTCACCTCATCGATAAAGCTGTCGGTGTCGCTCATGAAAATGTCCCTGGCAGATCCGGCAACCGCCCCCGCGCTTGCCGGAAAGTTTCCTGTGTTCTGCTTCTCTTACAGTGCAACCGGTGCCAAGCCAAGTGGCCCTGTTGTGCCCGATCCCGCACAAACCGCTCCAAAAAGGCAAAAAATGTGAACTGAACTACAGAGTTTAGTATGGACAATGCCTATATCGCCCATATCACTTAGCGCGAGTTCGCCTGAACATGCCGAATTAATGGTATGGTTGTTGAGTGGTTCTATATGTCCCGGATGGGATGACTATGAATTTAGGAAGGCCCAAGATGCGTGTAATTCCCCTGATAACTGCTGCTGTTGTAACGGCAGGCTTGTATTATGCCGTGATCGAGCGGGATGCGCTTCTTGCCTTCGCCCGGGGGGAGCAGAGCGACGTGGACGCGGTGGCTGCCCCATCTGATGCGGACGCTGCGGCCCCGGCCGCTGACGCCGCTGATCCAACCGGAGCCGTTGCAGCGGCGGCGGCATATACCAAGGAGACCGGCAAATCGCCGGTCGGGGTTGTCGCCATCCGCAGCAGCGCCCGTGGTATCGACAGCGCTGTCGTGCTGCGTGGTCAGACCCAGGCCATCCGCGAGGTTGAGGTCCGGTCTGAAACCACATCCACCGTCCTGTCCGAACCGCTGCGCAAGGGTGCGCAGGTGAAGGCTGGCGATCTGCTGTGCAAGCTGGATCCCGGCACCCGCCCCTCAGCCCTGCTGGAGGCGAAGGCCCGGCTGAGCGAAGCGAAAATCCGCGTCCCCGAGGCCAAGGCCCGGCTGGAAGAGGCCCGCGCGCGGCTGCGCGAGGCGCAGATCAATCTGACCGCTGCGGCGAAACTCTCCGAAGGTGGCTTTGCCTCTGAAACCCGGCTGGCTTCGGCGCAGGCTGCCGAGCGCTCTGCGGTGGCGGGCGTGGCAACGGCGGAAACCGGGCTGGAAACCACCAGCGCCGGCATCGAAGCCGCCTCGGCACAGGTTGCCGCCTCTGAAAAGGAACTGTCGCGTCTGGATATCCTCGCGCCATTTGACGGGCTGCTGGAAAGCGACACCGCCGAGCTGGGCAGCCTGATGCAGCCCGGCAGTCTTTGTGCAACGGTGATCCAGCTCGAAACCATCAAACTGGTCGGTTACGTGCCAGAAGCCGAAGTCAACCGCGTCACCATTGGCGCCATGGCCCGCGCCGAACTGGCAAACGGGCGTCTGGCTGCGGGCAAGGTGACCTTTATCAGCCGCTCTGCTGATCCCACCACCCGCACATTTGAGGTGGAAATCACCGTGCCGAACCCGGATCTGGCGATCCGCGACGGCCAGACCGCCGATATCGTGATCTCCGCCGAAGGTTCCAAGGCGCATTACCTGCCACAATCCTCGCTGACGCTGAACAATGACGGCCAGCTGGGCGTGCGCGTGGTCAAAGAGGATCGGACGGTCGGATTTTACCCCGTCAGCCTCCTGCGGGATGAGGCCAGCGGTGTCTGGGTTGGCGGCCTGCCTGAACAGGCGGATGTGATTGTTGTCGGGCAGGATTTTGTTGTTGCGGGCGTCGCTGTTGAGCCCACGTATAAAGAGGTTACCCAATGACCGGTATCGTCAGCTGGGCCGCAGAACGGGCCCGTATGATCCTGGCGTTCATCGCCATTTCGCTGCTGGTCGGCGGCTTTGCCTATGCCAGCCTGCCCAAAGAGGGCGAGCCGGATATCGAAATCCCGGCGCTGTTCATCTCTGTCCCCTTCCCCGGCATCTCCGCCGAGGATGCCGAGACCCTGCTGGTCAAGGTGATGGAGACCGAGCTGGCCGATCTCGACGGGCTGGACAAGATGTCCTCAACCGCCGCCGAAGGCTACGCCGGTGTGGCGCTTGAGTTCGACTTTGGCTGGGACAAGACAGCGATCATGGCAGATGTCCGTGACGCGATGGATGCCGCCGAGGCCGATTTCCCCGAGGGGGCTGAAAAATACACCATCAACGAGATCAACTTCTCAGAATTCCCCATCGTCATCGTCAACCTGACCGGCGCCGTGCCCGAACGCACGATGGCCCGTATCGCCAAGGACTTGCAGGACGATCTTGAGGCGCTGGAACCGGTGCTCGAAGCCGGGATCGCCGGCAATCGCGACGAGATGGTCGAGGTGCTGATCGACCCGCTGCGGCTCGAAGCCTATAACGTCACCGCGCTTGAACTGATCACCGTTGTGCAGAACAACAACCAGCTGATCGCCGCCGGTGAGGTGGAAACCAATCAGGGCACCTTCTCCGTGAAGATCCCGTCATCCTTTGATGATGTGCGCGACATCTACGAGCTGCCAGTGAAGACCAATGGCGACCGCGTGGTCACCCTGGGTGAGCTGGCAACGATCAATTTCACCTTCGAGGATCGTCGCGGCACCGCGCGGTTCAACGGCGAGGACACGGTGGCGTTGCAGGTGGTCAAGCGCAAGGGCTACAACCTGATCGACACGGTGGATCTGGTCAAGGTAACCCTGGCCGAGGCCAAGACCAAATGGCCGCCCGAGCTGAAGGCCGCCGTCTCCGTCGGCACCTCCAACGACCAGAGCCGCGTCGTCGGCTCCATGGTGAGCCAGCTGGAAGGTTCGGTCCTGACTGCTGTTGCTCTGGTGATGATCGTGGTGCTGTCGGCGCTTGGCAGCCGTGCCGCCCTGCTGGTCGGTTTTGCGATCCCGACCTCCTTCCTTTTGTGTTTTGCCTTCCTTGCGGTGATGGGCGTGAGCATCTCCAATATCGTGATGTTCGGCCTGATCCTTGCGGTGGGTATGCTGGTGGATGGCGCCATCGTGGTGGTCGAATACGCCGACAAGCGGATCAAGGAGGGCACCGGCCCGATGCACGCCTATGTCGAGGCGGCGCAGCGGATGTTCTGGCCGGTGGTTTCCTCAACCGCGACCACGCTCTGTGCCTTTCTGCCGATGCTGTTCTGGCCCGGTGTCCCCGGTGAATTCATGGGAATGCTGCCGGTCACGCTGATCTTCGTGCTCTCGGCATCGCTGGTGGTGGCGCTGATCTATCTGCCCGTCATGGGCGGTGTCACCGGCCGCATGAGCCGCCTGTTTGAAAACCTCTCCGACGGGCTGCGGGCGGTTGCACCCTGGTGGCTGCGGGCCGCTCTGGTGCCGGTGATGCTCTGGGGTATGTTTGCAGGGGCGATGCAGATGCTTAACGGTGGCTATCTGCTGCCCGCTCAGGTGCCCGATACCGCCGCGCTGATCTTTGGTGCGCTGGTCTTCGTGCTGGCGGCCTTCGGGGCCTCGGTCACGCTGGGCGCGGCCAGTCTGCACCGGGCCGAGAAATCCGTGGATGCCGGCTACAAACACACGCCCTTTGGCCATTTCATCAAATTCATCGTCGGCAATCCGGTCATGCCCATCGTCACCATCGGGGCGATCGCCTTTGCCATCATGACCGTCTTCACCATGTTCGGTCAGAACAACTACGGCGTTGAATTCTTCGTCGAATCCGAGCCGGAACAGGCCACCGCCTATGTGCGCGCCCGTGGCAATACCTCGCTGACCGAAGAGGATGAGATGGTGCGCCAGACCGAACAGGTGATCCTGTCGCATCCGGCGGTCGTGAATGTTTTCTCCTTTGCCGGTGAAGGCGGGCTGAACACCGATGCCTCAGGCGCCCAGACCCCGCCCGATACCATCGGTCAGGTCCAGTTCGAGATCATCCCATGGGAGGACCGGCCGACCCAGACCGAAAGCTGGTTCAACGGCTGGTTCACCCGCGAGGTGACGGCAACCGAGTTCGACGGCGATACGGTGATCGAGGAGATCAACGCCGAACTGGCCAAGCTGCCGGGCTTTGAAGCGGAAATCCGCGCGCTGGCGCAGGGGCCCGCCTCCGGCAAGCCTGTGCACCTGCGTCTGAAAGGCGACAGCTGGGACACGCTGACCGCCGCCACCGAGCAGGCCCGCGCCCAGTTCGAGGCAACCCCCGGTCTTGACCTGATCGAGGACAGCCTGCCGCTTCCCGGTATCGACTGGCAGATCGACGTCGATGTCGAAAAGGCCGGGCGGTACGGCGCCGATGTGGCGACCGTTGGCGCCATGGTGCAGCTGGTCACGCGCGGCATCCTTCTGGACACCATGCGCGTCGACAGTTCGGACGAGGAAATCGAAATCCGCGTTCGCCTGCCCGAAGAAGACCGCGTCCTCTCCACCCTTGATGCGCTGAAACTGCGCACCGAGGATGGGCTGGTTCCGCTGTCGAACTTCATCACCCGCCATCCTGTTCCCAAACTGGAAAAAATCAGCCGCGTCGAACAGCAGCGCTATTACGACGTGAAGGCGGATATCGAACCGGGCCTGTCAAAGGTCATCACCACCGAGACCGAGGACGGCAAGGAGCAGACGCTGGCCTATGTCAAATCTCTCCCCGAAGGAACCGCAACCGGCGAGTTGACCGGCCCGGATGGCACAGCGTTCAGGCTGCGCAGTCTTGAAGGCGCGGCCACACAAGAGGCCCTGCAATCGGCGCTGGAGGATGGCGCCCGTGTTGTAGCGCTCAACGCCAACGAGCGCATCGCCAAGCTGACCGAGTGGCTGGAGAGCGATCCGCTGCCCGCCGATATCACCTGGGAATGGACCGGCGATCAGGAAGAACAGGCCGAATCCGGCGCCTTCCTGATGAAGGCCTTTGCCGGGGCGCTGGGGCTGATGTTCGTGATCCTCCTGGCGCAGTTCAACAGCTTTTACAATTCCATCCTGGTTCTTCTGGCGGTGGTGCTGTCCACCACCGGCGTGCTGATTGGTATGATGGTCATGCAGCAGCCGTTCTCGATCATCATGACCGGCACCGGCATCGTGGCGCTGGCAGGCATCGTGGTGAACAACAATATCGTTCTGATCGACACCTATCAGGAATATGCCCAGAAGATGCCCCGGATCGAGGCGATCATCCGCACCGCCGAGGCGCGGATCCGTCCGGTTCTGCTGACCACCATCACCACGATGGCCGGTCTGGCACCGATGATGTTCGGGCTCAGCCTCGATTTCATCAATGGCGGCTATTCCATCGACAGCCCGACCTCGCTGTGGTGGAAGCAGCTGGCGACCGCCGTGGTCTTTGGTCTGGGGATTGCCACCGTGCTGACGCTGCTGGTGACACCCTCGCTGCTGGCGATCCGGGTGTGGCTGTGGATCTATGTCGCCGCCCTTGGCCGCCTGCTTGCACGGCTTACCGGCGGGCGATCCAGCCAGATCGCGCGCGACATGCGCCTCGCGACCAAGGCCCGCACCCTGCCCACCACCGAGATCCTGTGGGAGCGTGAAGGCAGGCTGGACAATGAACGAGACCCGGCGATGTCGGCGCCCGAAGCCGCACAGACCAGGCCGGACGAGGGCTGGGAGGAAGAGAAGGGCAAACCGCCCTCAACACCGCTGCGCGCCGCCGAATAACCAGCCAACGCCCCGCCTCCGCGGGGCGTTGTGCGTTTGTTGGGACCAAAGCGCAGCCATCGGCGGCCAGCGACCAATCCGCCGCATCTGCATATTTTGGTGGTAATGAACGGCCAGCTGGGCCAGCCTGAAGACATTCCGCCGACCGCAGCACCAGCCGGGCGCCAGAAGACAGCCGCGCGGTTCCAGCCAGCCCCGCCAGCAGAGAGGACCCATCAGATGCCCGATTTCAACGATATGTTCGAACTCACCATTGCCGACGTCGATCTGATCGAAACCGCACTGCAACGCACGCGGGACGCACTGGCTGACAGCAGTCAGACCGTGCAGGGCATCGCCGGTCACAACCGCGCCGACAGCCTGCGCCAGATCCACGATCTGCTCGGGCGGCTGCACAATCAAAAGATTTTCTACAAACCAAAGGACGGGGTCTACGTCAGCGGCTAGCCGCGCCGCAGACCCCCCTTATCCCCGCAGGGTGATCAGGCGGCGTCCTGATCCGATTGCTGGCGCTGCCACAGATGCGCGTAGCGGCCTTCGCTGGCCAGCAGCTCGTCATGGGTGCCGCGCTCGGCGATCTCGCCCTGTTCCAGCACAATGATCTGGTCGGCCTCTGCAACCGTGCTCAGACGGTGGGCAATGGTGATCACCGTCCGCCCCTGCCCGGCGCGCGACAGCGCCTCCTTGATCTCTTGTTCTGTGTCGCTGTCCAGCGCCGATGTCGCCTCGTCCAGCAGCAGGATTGGCGGGTTCTTCAGCAGGGTACGGGCAATGCCCACCCGCTGCTTCTCACCGCCCGACAGCTTCAGCCCCCGCTCGCCGACCTGCGTCTCATACCCCTCAGGCAGCCGCATGATGAAGTCGTGGATCTGCGCATCCCGCGCGGCCTGTTCCACCTCTTCCTGCGTGGCTCCGGCCCGGCCATAGGCGATATTGTAGCGGATCGTATCGTTGAACAGCACGGTATCCTGCGGCACCACGCCAATGGCGGCATGAAGGCTCTTTTGCGTGACATCCCGCACATCCTGCCCGTCAATGCGCAAGGCCCCGCGGGTGACATCATAGAACCGGAACAACAGCCGCCCGATAGTGGATTTGCCCGACCCGGTAGACCCAACGATGGCCACGGTCTGCCCCGCCGCCACCTCAAGACTCACGCCTTTCAGGATCTGCCGGTCGCTGTCGTAGCCGAACTCCACATTCTCCAGCGTGATGGCACCGCCGTTGACCTGCAACACCTTGGCATCCCCCCGATCCTTCACATCCGGGTCCTGTTCGATCAGATCGAACATCTCGCCCATATCCACAAGGCTCTGACGGATCTCACGGTAGACGGTCCCGAGAAAGTTCAGCGGCACGGTGATCTGGATCATATAGGCGTTGACCATGACAAAATCGCCCACCGTCAGATTACCCTGCTGCACGCCGATCGCGGCCATCACCATCACCACCACCAGACCGCCGGTGATCACCAGGCTCTGGCCAAAGTTCAGGAATGCCAGCGAATAGGCAGTCTTCAGCGCGGCCTTGGCATAGGCCCGCATCGCCACGTCGTAGCGCTCGGTCTCACGATCCTCGGCGCCGAAATATTTGACCGTCTCATAGTTCAGCAGGCTGTCGATCGCCTTCTGGTTGGCATCGGTGTCCTGCTTGTTCATCTCGCGGCGCAGCTTCACCCGCCATTCCGTCACCGCAAAGGTGAACCAGACATAAAGCCCGACAGTGACCGCCACCACGACCAGATACCAGATGTCAAACAGCACCGCGAGGATGACGGCAACCAGCACCAGCTCCAGCACCAGAGGCCCGATGGAAAACAGAAGAAAGCGCAGCAGGAACTCCACGCCTTTGACGCCGCGTTCGATAATCCGGCTCAGCCCGCCGGTTTTGCGGGTGATGTGATAGCGCATCGACAGGCGATGAATATGGCGAAAGGTCTCCAGCGCCAGACGCCTCAGTGCCCGTTGACCAACAGGCGCAAACACCGCATCACGCAGCTGCTGAAACCCGGTGGTCAGAACCCGCGCCACGCCATAGGCCACCGTCAGACCAACAGCCCCCAACGCCAGAGGCGGCACGCCTTCTCCCGCGAGGCTATCGACCGCCCCCTTGTAGAGCATCGGCGTATAGACCGCGACCAGCTTGGCCAGGATCAGCACCGCCAGCGCCGCCACTACGCGGTATTTGACCCAGGCCTGATCCTTTGGCCACAGGTAGGGAAAAACGCGGCGCAGGGTGCGCAGGCCGGAACGGCGCTCCTCCTGCGCGGTGGTCATATCGCTGTCCGTCATCACATGTCCTTGTTGCAAGACCTCTGACATAGGGCCGTGCCGACCATTTGGCCATCATGGCCCTGCGCCGTATCCCGACTTTTGGCCCGACTATTATCCCGGCCTTTGCGCAGGTCTTTGCGCGGCGACAGTCGTCTTATTGCACCGGCACCGAGAATACCTGACCGGGGTAGATCAGATCCGGGTTGCGGATCGCCGCGCGGTTGGCATCAAACACCCGCACATACAGCAGCCCGTCGCCATAACGTTCGCGCGAAATCGCCCAGAGCGTATCGCCCTCCTGCACCGTGACCAGGCGCACCTGAGGCTGCGTGCCGGTTGGGGCGGCATCGGGTGCAGCTGCGGTTTCGACAGGCGGTTGCAGCACCTCCGGCGCTTCCCGTTTGAACGGGGTTTCAAGCCGGCTCAGCACCTTGCCCTCGGTATCCAGCGCATCCAGTCGCAGCGCGTAGATCCCCGGCGCCACATTGGGCAGAATACCGGACCAGCGGCCTTCCTCATCCACCGGCAGATCGGCAATCGCCGCATTGTCGAGATAGGCGCGCACCACCGCATCCGCGCGCACCCGCCCGCTCAGCACCACGGAGCCCGCATCATCATAGGAAATGGTCTCCAGCGCCACGGTATCGGGCGCCTCTGCCAGTCGCGGCGTGGGGGGCTGGACCAGCGTCACGCCGCTGGCATCGGACCGCAGCACCGCCACCTGTTCCGGTGCGGCGGCGGCTGGCGCGTCCTGGCCTGTGGTCTGCGCCACATCCGCCGCAGCGGCCTCAGCCATCTCGACTGTGGTTTCCGCCACCTCGGCAGGTGCCACCGCACTATCCTCAGCCGGGCTGTCCACCGCAGCCTGCGCAACATCTGCGGGATCTGCATCCGGTTCTGCGGCCAGCTCTGCCGCCACCGGTGCGGCAGGTGCAGCGCTCACAACAGGAGAGGCTTCAGCTGTTTCCGTTGCAGCGGTCGTGACCTCAGCCTGCACCGCCTCACTTGCCACCGCCTCACTCTGCACGGCCTCAGCCTGCGCAGCCTCGCTTTGAACGGCCACGGTCGCGGTTTCCTCGGCGGCCGCATCGGCTGCGACATCCGCTGCCACCGGCGCCTCGGCGACCGGGGCCTCAACCGCGTCGGCCTGTGCCACCTGCACCGGCGCGACGGGCACGACAGGTGCCAGAATGAACTCTGCATCAGAGGCCGCAACCGCCTCCCCCAAGCTGGCTGTCAGCGAAATCACCTGCGGCTGATCCGAGGGCGCAACCGAGGTGAACAGCACAAAGCTGCCATCCGACGGCACCGTCAGCGTCTCCAGCACCGCACCGTCCAGCATCAGCGAGATCACCGATCCCGGCGTCGCCCGCCCGACAACCATTCCGCTGCCATCGGTCTCAAATCGTGCAAGATCCATCTGCGGGGCTGTCAGCGTCACGGCGGGTGTTTCAGCAGACGTCTCATCTGCCGATGGCGCGGCCTCGACGGCGCTGGTCTCTGCTGCCCCTGCCACAACCACCTCGGCCGCCTGCTCGGCCTCGGCCGCCTGCTCCGCATCCGCGCGCGGCGCCGCTTCGACAGGCGCTTCACCGCCCGCAGGCTGATCGACCTCGGCCGGTGCCGCCACATCCGCCGCAGCCACTGTCACCTCGGTTTCTGCCACCGTCTCTTCGGGCGCATCGCTGCCCACCTCGGGCGAAGCCAGCTTGCGATCTGAGGCGGAGACGCTCGGCGTGATCACCACCTTGTCGCCATTGGCGGCGGAGCCATCGCCGCCCGCGCCGCGCTCACCACCGCCCCATTGCAGGAAAACCACCCCGCCCAGCACCGCGACCACCGCAGCAGCGCCCCCGATGGCGATGGCGGATATGCCACCTTTGCCCGTTACATCCGTCATTCCATTCCTTCCCTTCCGACCCCGAAAAGACCTCCACCGGTCGTCCTCGGGTCCGATCCTGCGGGATGTCCCCCCCGCTTGCTTGAGCCAGCCATACAATGCCGCTATCAGGGACCAAAGGACGACTTATTTCCCCGCCGAACACAACAAAAAAGGTGACTGCCATGCGTATTCATTCCGTCTGTGTGTATTGTGGATCGCGCGATGGGATCCGTCCGGCCTATGCCGAGGCCGCCGAGGCGCTCGGAACCGGCCTTGCCCAACAGGGCCAGCGGCTGGTCTATGGCGCCGGGGACGTCGGGCTGATGGGCCGGGTGGCGCGGGCGGCACAGGCGGCGGGCGGGCGCACCTTTGGCGTCATTCCCGAACATCTGGTCCGCCGCGAGGTCGCCAAGACCGACCTCAACACCTATGTGGTCACCGAAACCATGCACGAACGCAAAAAGGTGATGCTCTACAACGCCGATGCCGTGGTGGTGCTGCCGGGCGGTGCCGGCTCGCTTGACGAGCTGTTCGAGGCGCTGACCTGGCGTCAGCTCGACCTGCACCGGAAACCGATCCTGGTCCTCAACATCGACGGTTACTGGGATCCGCTGAAGGCCCTGGTGGAGCATGTGGTGGCCGAAGGGTTCGCGGGGGCCGAGACAACGGCGGCGCTCACCTGGGTCACCAGCGTCGAGGATGCGCTGACCGCGCTGCGCGGCTGATCTCGACAACAAATAACGCGGCGCATTCCTGCACCGCGTTGGTCTGTGAATTTGCCAGATAAATGCGTTTCGCGCACACCGCCGGGATCAGGCGGCCAGCTCCTGCTGAACAATCTTCTCGATCTCGTCGATCGGGTGGTTGGTCAGCGTCTTCGGGATCTCCGCCAGCACCAGATCCTGCACCTCCTTGTGCAGCTTGTCGCGCAGATTGCCGAGCACCTGCGGCGAGGCGACCAGAACGATCTTGCCCAGTTTACCCTTGTGCGCCCGCTCATAGAGCAGCTCTGCGATATCGTCGGCAAAGCGCTCCTTGGCCAGCTCGTGCCAGTCGGTATCATCCAGCGCCGAACGGTGGCCAACACCGCCGTCGTGCATCCGGCCGGGACGGTTGGCCGATTGTTCGATATCGGAGGGATTGTCCTGCTCCTCCTTGCGGCGCACCTCCAGATGCGGGTTCTGCGCATCGGTGGTGTTTTGCAGCAGCAATGCCTTTTCGCTGTCGGTCACCAGAACATATGTGCCGTGGTCTAGCTGAGCCATTATTGGTCCTCCTGCTCGTTGGATTTGGTCACCCGTGTCGCACCGGCAGGGCGTTCCTTGGCACGTTTTTCCTCGTCCTCGGTCGCCACCTCCCGGGCCAGTCGGCCACCGGTGCGCCCGCCATGCGAAACGCTGCCCTCGGCGCCCAGGATTTCCTTGGTTTCCTGACGGCCATCCTTTGATCTCACGCGGTCTGCCATGTCGGTCCTCCATTTTTGTCGGGGTTCACCAACACAACCGCCAAAGAGGCGTTTTGTTCCCCCTCGGCCCGCCCCCGCGCAATAAAGAAAGGCCCCGTCCGATACCGGACGAGGCCCAAGATCAATCACTGATCCCAAAAGATCACATGCGCGAAGCGACGTTTTCCCAGTTGACCAGATTGTCGAGGAAGTTGGTCAGATAGGCCGGACGCTTGTTGCGGAAATCGATATAGTAGGAATGCTCCCACACGTCACAGCCCAGCAGTGCTGTCTGACCAAAGCAGACCGGGTTCACGCCGTTTTCGGTCTTGGTCACCTTCAGGCCGCCGTCGGTGTCCTTGACCAGCCAGGCCCAGCCGGAGCCGAACTGACCCGCGCCTGCGGCAGAGAACTCTTCCTTGAACTTGTCAACGGAGCCAAAGCTGTCGACCAGAGCCTTTTCCAGCTCGCCCGGCATCTTGCTGTCGCCCGGACCCATCATTTCCCAGAACTGGTTGTGGTTCCACAGCTGGGAGATGTTGTTGAAGATACCGCTCTGGGCGACGGCATTTGCGTCATAGGTGCCCTTGATGATCTCTTCCATGGACTTGCCGTCCCACTCGGTGCCGGCGATCAGCTTGTTGCCGTTGTCCACATAGGCCTTGTGGTGCAGGTCGTGGTGGTATTCCAGCGTTTCTGCGGACATGCCTTTGGATGCCAGCGCGTCATGGGCATAAGGAAGATCGGGAAGTTCAAAAGCCATCTGGGCCCCCTGTATTGTCTGTTTCGTTCCTAGGCAGATACATGCGGCTGGTGCCCCCATTGGTCAAGGCCAAGCCGGGGAAACAGCTAAAAAATAACCCGGTCAGCGCGAAAAGAGGCAGCCGCCGCAGGCCGTTAGACGATCGGCCACGGATCCTGCACTGCGGGCTTACTTGCTCAGCTTGACGTTGCTGCGGGTGCACGGCCCGCTGCCGGACGGACGGTTATCATAGCCATGCACGCGCGCTGTAATCGACAGCTTCATACGCGGCTCATCCATCGTGGCCGAATAGCTTGCCTTGGCAGACCCCGAACGCGCATCAATATTATTGACGGTCCACTTCAGCTTGAGCCGGTTTTTGGAACGCAGATCGTAAGGCACGATCATCGGGGTTTTCTGTACGCTGGCAATAACGCCATCCATCACGCCCGTGACTTTCTGGTCATGATCGACAAAGACCAGAACACGCGGCGACAGCCATCCGTATTTCTCATAGGAGGTGATCTGGCAATCATAGGTCACCGGTGCCGCGACAACGGGCGCTGCGGCAAATAGGGTGCAGGCCGCCACTGCGGCTCTGATCAAAGATTTCATCGGGAATGCTCGCGCTCTCAGGAAATGGATACAGCCGCTATATCGTCAATCGCGCGCAGGTTGTGAAGTCTTTTCTATGGAATTGCCGCTACGATGCAGCCGCGACATCATCAGCTAACTTGTGACCTGGGCGCATTGGCCGATGCCGCGTGGTGATTTCTCCCCGACGCCACCGGAGATCACCTTTACCGACAGTTTCTTGTTCTGGGTGTTGAACACCGCGCGATAATGGGTTTCCACCGCGCTTGCCCCATTGCCGACCGAGGCGCTGGTGACCGTCCAGCTGACCCGGTAGGAGATATCGCTGATGCGGAAAAACCCGGCCTTCAGCGGGCGGCCGGACAGCGCACTGACATTGCCGGAATGCACCACTTCCGCCGACCATTCATCGTGGAAACGCAGGCTGATCAGCGGCGGGATCCACCCTCGGCCAGACAGCGATTTCACCTTGCAGGTATAAATCCCTTCCAGCGCCGCCGCCGAGGTCGCCAGACCGGTGCCAAGTGCCACGCAGGCAGCAAAGCCCAGCGTCCTTGCAATTGGCAGCAGCAGGTCAGCGACCTTGAACATATTAACCTCCCACCAGTTAATACAGCATAGCCCGGCTATGCAGCAGACAGATAACTCCCGAATTGGCGGTGATCATGAATCACAAATGGTGAAGAACCAACAAAGCCAAGTAAAAAGTGCCCCCGGAAATCCAGAAGCACTTTACCTGCACGTAAAACGCACCACAAGGCTAAATTGCCTTAACCAGTTAACGCACCTACCTTAGATTGTGGATGAGCGGCGGTGCATAACAAGTTGTAGACATATCCGCCCACTGAACGGAAGCAAACGATGTGAAATGCACCGTTATTGTCCAGCCAGAAGGCCGCCGCCACCTGCGCCATGCGCGTGCGGCGAAACTGGCCCGGTTTAAAGGCCTCAGCCGACATATCGACTGGGCAGATTTTCGCCAGAACTTCGCGGGCGCTGTCACCGGACAGGCGGAACAGACCACGGGCGTCGGAGACATTGACGGCCAGCGCATGTTCGCCTTTCAGCGCCTCTGCCAGATCCGCCACCTTGGCGTCAACCTCGCCGTAAGGCACCAGCAGCAGCAGCTCATCCGGCGACATCCAGGCCACACCGCCCTGCTCGGTCAGGGAGATCTGACCGCTGGTCGGCACATCCGCCCCGGTGGTGGCCTTTACCGCCGCCTTCAAGGTGGCAGAGGCCAGATCGCCGCGCAGGGTGATCATCCCCTGCAACCCGCTGTCCTCGACCTGTGCCAGACCGGAGAATTTCGCCCCATTCATTGCGCTGACAGGATCAGACATTCTGCTTCTCCCCTTCCTTGTCGTAAAAGACCTGATCGACGATCTTGGCCTTGTAGATTGTCCCGTCGGTGCCAGGGAACTCGATCACCTCGCCCATCCGCTTCGGACCATGCTTGACCAGACCCATGGCAATGCCACGGCCCAGATTGGCCGAATAATAGGTCGAGGTGACGCGCCCGATGGTGTTTTTCTGGCCATTGGCGTTGACACCATTGCCGACCGCATAGGCGCCATCCGGCAGGACCGACCCGTCTACGGTTTCCAGACCCACCAGCTGCCAGCGGTCGGGATCGGCCATGTGGCTGCGGGAATGTGCGCGTTTGCCGAGGAAATCCTCTTTCTTCTTCGACAGCGCCCAGTTGAGCCCCAGATCCTGCGGGATAACGGTCCCGTCAGTCTCGTCGCCGATCATGATAAAGCCCTTTTCGGCCCGCAGGATGTGCAGACATTCGGTGCCATAAGGCATCACCCCAAATTCCTTGCCCGCCTCCATCAATGCAGTCCAGAACGCCAGACCTTCGGAGGCCGCAACCGCGATCTCGTAGGACAATTCGCCCGAGAAGGAGATGCGGTAGGCCCGCGCCTTGAAGCCGCCGATTTCCCCATCACGCCATTCCATGAAGGGCAGCGCCTCCTTCGAGACATCCATACCGCCGCCCGCTTTTTCATTCAGCTTTTCCAGCACCTTGCGGGCGTTGGGGCCAACGACGGCGACCTGGGCCAGCTGTTCGGTGACATTGGCAACATAGACCTTCCAGTCCCACCATTCGGTCTGCAGCCATTCTTCCATGTGGCCATGGATCCGCTCGGCACCGCCGGTGGTGGTGTGGCAAAGCCAGGTGTCCTCTTCGATCCGGGCAACCACGCCGTCGTCGATCAGGAAACCGTTCTCCGAACACATCAGACCATAGCGGCATTTGCCCGGCTTCAGCGTCGACATCATGTTGGTATACATCATGTCGAGGAACTTGCCCGCATCCGGCCCTTTGACGACCAGCTTGCCGAGGGTCGAGGCATCCAGCAGGCCGAGGTTCTCGCGGGTGTTCTTCACCTCGCGGTTCACCGCGTCATGCACGCTCTCGCCGGAGCGAACATAGGCGTAGGGGCGACGCCACTGGCCAACCGGTTCCCAATCCGCCCCGTTGCTGTCGTGCCAGTCATACATCGGCGTCTTGCGCAGCGGCTGGAAGATATCCCCGCGGGCCTCACCGCCGATCGCCCCCATCGAAATCGGGTGATAGGGCGGACGGAAGGTGGTGGTGCCCACTTGCGGGATTTCAGACCCCAGCGCATCAGCAAGGATCGCCAGACCGTTGATATTGCTCAACTTGCCCTGATCCGTCGCCATGCCCAGCGTGGTGTACCGCTTCGTATGTTCGACGCTTTCGAACCCTTCGCGCGCGGCCAGCTGCACATCCGACACTTTGACGTCGTTCTGATAGTCCAGCCAGGTTTTCATCCGCAGCTTGATGTCGGCCTTGGCAGGCATCAGCCAGACCGGCTCCATCGCCGTCTCTGTCGGGGCATCACCAACGGGCGCGGTGCCTGCCTTGACCTTGCGGCCAGCAGCCTTCGCCGCCGCCTCGCCTGCGGCCTGCGCATCGCTCAGCGCCTCCGCCAGACCAGCGGCGCCATTGGCAGCCCCCGCCGCAATCACAAAACCCTTGCCATCCGCACCCAGCGGCGGACGGGTGGCATCGGGGCGGAAGTTCGCATGGGTCTGATCCCAGACCAGCTTGCCACCGCAATGGGACCACAGATGCACCACCGGCGACCAGCCGCCGGACATCGCGACCGCATCGGCCTCGACCTCCTCCTGAGCACCGCCCTCGCCGTTCTGGGCGCAGATCGCCACCGAGGTGACGCGCTTGCCGCCTTTCACCTTGGCAATGGCCCGGCCACATTCGACGCGGATGCCCAGCTGACGAACCTCTTCCATCAGCGCGCCGCCGCCGCTGTCGCGGGCATCCAGCACGCGCACCACCTCGACACCCGCAGCATGCAGCGCAATCGCTGTGCGATAGGCGTCATCATTGTTGGTGGCCACAACCACTTTCTGGCCGGGTGTCACCCCCCAGTTCACCGCATAGTCGCGCATTGAAGCCGCCAGCATCACGCCCGGCACATCATTGCCCGCAAAGGACAAAGGCCGTTCAATCGCACCGGTCGCCGTCACAATCTGGCTGGCCCGGATCCGCCACAGACGGTGGCGCGGACCACCCTGCCCCGGCGCATGATCGGTCAGACGCTCATACCCCAGCGCATAGCCGTGATCATAGACGCCCGCGCCCATGCAGCGGTCGCGCAGCAGCACATTGTCCATGCCCCGCAGCTCGGCGAGGGTTTTCTCGACCCAAGCGCCGGGTTCCATCCCGTCGATGGTGCCGCCATCAACCGGCGCGCGGCCGCCCCAATAGTTGTGCTGCTCCAGCAGCAGAACCTTGGCACCGGACATCGCCGCAGCCTTGGCCGCCTGCAAACCCGCAACACCACCACCAATCACCAGCACATCGACGAAATAATAGAAATGCTCGTAAGTGTCGGCGTCCTTCAGCTCCTTGTCGGGCGCTTTGCCCAGACCGGCGGACTGACGGATGATCGGCTCGTAGACATGTTTCCACAGCGGACGCGGGTGGATGAACATCTTGTAGTAGAACCCCGCAGGCAGGAACCGCGCCAGCGCGTTATTGGCCACGCCCACGTCGAACTCAAGGCTCGGCCAATGGTTCTGCGACTGCGCCGACAGGCCCGAGAACAGCTCGGTCGTGGTGGCGCGCTGGTTGGGTTCAAACCGGTCGCCGGTGCCCAGACCCACAAGGGCGTTGGGCTCTTCCGGGCCAGCCGCAACCAGACCGCGCGGGCGGTGATATTTGAACGAGCGGCCAACCATCATCTGGTCATTGGCCAACAGAGCCGACGCCAGCGTGTCGCCTGCATAGCCTTTCATCCGCTTGCCGTTGAAGGTGAATTCGATCGGTTTGGAGCGGTCGATCAACCGGCCGTTTTTGGCAAGGCGCGTGCTCATGTGGCGGACCTTTCGCAAGAGAGGGCGACGAAAAGGGAGGTAACGTTCAGACAGGCGATCATTTCAGATCCCGCCATGTCCAGCCGGGACGCTTGGCCGTGACCGCATCCAGAATGTCCTTGGGCGGCTCGGTGGTCTGGGCGCTGTAGGTGCCAAAAACCTCAAGCGTGGTGGTGCAGCGCGCAGCATGAAACCACTTGCCGCAGCCATTGGCATGGCGCCAGCGCTCAAAATGCACGCCCTTGGGGTTTTCGCGCATGAACAGATAGTCATGAAACTCGTCATCCGACGAGCCGGGACCAAAACGCTTCAGATGCGCCTCGCCACCAGCGGCCAGTTCAGTTTCTTCGGCTTTGACGCCGCAATAGGGGCATTCAAGGATCAGCATTGTGCTTGCTCCGTAAAATTGAATTCTGCAGCGTTAGTGCGCCACACCGGCGGCGACGCTCTCGTCGATGAATTTGCCTTCCTTGAAGCGCATCATCGAAAACTCTTCGGCCAGCGGCGAATGACCTGTGGCCATCAGCTCGGCCATCGCCCAGCCAGAGCCCGGGATCGCCTTGAAGCCGCCGGTACCCCAGCCTGCGTTGACAAAGATATTGCCGACCGGTGTCTTGGAGATCAGCGGCGAGCGGTCCCCGGTCACATCCACGATCCCGCCCCACTGGCGCAGCATCTTCAGACGGCTGACCATCGGGAAGGTCTCGTTGAGCGCGCGCACGGTTTCCTCGATATGATGGAAAGATCCGCGCTGGGTGTAGTTGTTGAACCCGTCGGTGCCGCCGCCGATGACCATCTCGCCCTTGTCGGACTGCGACATGTAGCCATGCACGGTATTGGCCATCACAACCACATCCATGCAGGGTTTGATCGGCTCGGACACCAGCGCCTGCAACGCCACGCTTTCCACCGGCAGACGGAAACCCGCCATGTCCGACAGATGCGAACAATTGCCCGCAACCACCATGCCCAGCTTGTCGCAGTCGATGGCGCCCTTGGTGGTGTCGACGCCAACCACGCGGCCATTCTCATTGCGCACGCCGGTGACTTCACACTGCTGGATGATGTCCATACCCATGTTGGAACAGGCCCGCGCATAGCCCCAGGCCACCGCATCGTGACGCGCGGTGCCGCCGCGTTCCTGCCAGAGGCCGCCCAGAACCGGATAGCGCGGCCCTTCGAGGTTGATGATCGGCACCAGCTCCTTCACGCGCGCAGGCTCGATCCATTCGGTCTGCACGCCCTGCAGGGCATTGGCATGGGCGGTGCGCTTGTAGCCGCGCACCTCATGCTCGGTCTGCGCCAGCATGATCACGCCGCGCGGGCTGAACATCACGTTGTAGTTGATGTCCTGGCTCATCGTCTCATAGAGCGAGCGCGCCTTCTCATAGATCGCCGCCGAGGGATCCTGCAGGTAGTTGGAGCGGATGATGGTGGTGTTACGCCCGGTATTCCCGCCGCCCAGCCAGCCCTTTTCCAGAACGGCGACATTGGTGATGCCGAAATTCTTGCCAAGGAAATAGGCTGTGGCCAGACCATGCCCCCCGGCCCCGACGATGATCACATCATAGTGGCGTTTCGGTTCAGGCGAGCGCCAGGCGCGTTCCCATCCGGTGTGGTAGCGCAGCGCCTCACGCGCGACAGCAAAGGCAGAATAACGTTTCATGGGCGAATCCGTGGTTCGAGACTGCTACCGGGTATGCACCACAGATCGCCCCGGACTGCGCCGTTTATCGTCGCAATCGTGCATGGTTGCGACATGCGGACCCAAAGACGACGCGCCGCCGCCGCTATGCCAGCCAATTTGCCAGCAGGTTTGCCCGCCGCTTTGCCCGAAGCTGTAGGCTGAGCTTTGCCTGTGCTTTGGCGCGCAGGCGGCCCTCCGACCAGCCGGGACAGCGCGCCGCAGCAGTTAGGCCTTTTTTCCGCGCCTGCGCCCCTATACATGAGTGTGAAACTGCGGGAGCCGCCATGACCTTCTGGATTGTCATCAGTCTTATCACGCTGGCCACGGCCATTCTGCTGTCCCTTGTGCTACTGCGGGGCCGTGACAGCGGCGCGCCTGCTGCGGCCTATGATCTTCAGGTCTATCGCCAGCAGCTGCGCGACGTGGACAAGGATCTGGCGCGTGGCGTGCTGCAGGAGGGTGACGCCGAACGGGTCCGCACAGAGATTTCGCGCCGCATCCTGACCGCCGATGCCCAGGCGCAGGCCGCCGCCACCGGCCGCTCGCAGCCGCGCCTGCTGACCGGCGCAACCGCTGTTGTGCTGACCACTGTGATCTGCGCCGGCACCTATCTGCTCTATGCCAATCTCGGGGCACCCGGATACAGCGATCTGGGCCTGCAGCTGCGGATTGATGCCGCCGCCGAACGCGCCGCCAGCCGCCCCTCGCAGGCCGAAGCCGAGGCCGACGCCCCCGCCCGCCCCGAACGCGTGGTGGACCCCGGATACGCGACCCTGGTCGATCAGCTGCGCGAAACCGCCGCCGCCCGCACCAACGACGCCCAGGGCCAGGCGCTGCTCGCCCAGCATGAGGCGAACCTCGGCAATTTCGCCGCCGCCGCACAGGCCAAGGCCAACTACATCCGCATCATGTCCGGCGACGTCGAGGCGCGCGATTTCGGCGAGCTGGCAGAGCTGCAGATCATGGCCGCAGGCGGCTATGTCTCCCCAGAGGCCGAGGACGCCCTGCGCACCGCACTGACGCTCAACCGCTTTGATGGCGGCGCGCGCTACTACTGGGGGCTGATGATGGCGCAGATCGGCCGCCCGGACCTCGCCTATGAGGTCTGGAGCGAGACCCTGGCCATGGGCCCTGAGGACGCCCCCTGGATCACCGCCATCTCCGCCCAGATCGAGGATATCGCCTATCGCGCCGGGGTCGACTATACGCCGATCGCCCCCGGCAGCAGACCGGCCCCCGGCGGAACCCCGGCGCTCTCCGGTCCCAGCCAGGACGATATCGCCGCGGCCGGGGAGATGAGCGCGCAGGAACGCCAGCAGATGATCCGCGGCATGGTCGAGGGGCTGTCGCAGCGGCTGGCCGACAGCGGCGGCACACCGCAGGAATGGGCGCGGCTGATCGGCGCCCTTGCCGTGCTGCAAGAGACCGAGCGCGCGCAGGCGATCTACGCGGAGGCACAAGAGGTCTTTGCCGAGATGCCAGAGGCGCTCGCCACCATCACCGAAGCCGCAAAAAAAGCAGGACTGACCCAATGATCCATGACGACTTCGAAGCCTTCGCCGCAGCCGTCCCCGCCTTCACCCCGATTGCGGGGCTGGATTTTGGCGACAAAACCGTTGGTGTCGCCATCTCCGACCGTATGGGCACCGTGGCGACGCCGCTGGAAACCATCCGGCGCAAGAAATTCACCCTGGATGCCGACCGCCTGTTCGAGATCGTCAAGACCCGCGAGGTCGGCGCCCTGCTGCTGGGGCTGCCGCGCAATATGGACGGCTCCGAAGGGCCGCGCTGCCAGAAAACCCGCGCCTTTGCCCGCAATCTGGCCAAGCTGACCGAACTGCCGATCGGCTTCTGGGACGAAAGGTTGAGCACGGTCGCCGCCGAAAGGGCGCTTCTGGAGGCGGATACGAGCCGAAAGCGTCGCGCAGAGGTGATCGACCATGTTGCCGCATCGTATATCCTGCAAGGGGCGCTGGATCGCATGCGCCATATCAAGGCGGGATAAAACGCATGAGTGACGAGGTCTGGAAACGTGACGAGGTGCAGTCCCCCTGCATCCAAATCTGTGTCGTCCACCCCGAGGCGCGGATCTGCACCGGCTGCTATCGCTCCATCGACGAAATCACCCGCTGGTCAAAGATGAGCAACGAAGAACGCGCCGAGCTGCTCGCAGCCCTGCCCGACCGCGCCAAGGAGCTAACCAAGCGCCGCGGCGGCCGCAGCGCCCGCCTAAACCGCAGCTAACGCGGCGCGCGGCACATGTCGCGCGGCAACGGATAGCGGGCTGACAGCGCTCGGCCTTTGCCCGCCAATGGTTGCGCACGCGCCGGTAACCTTCTGAAAATCATGCGGAATAACTGCTGACCCATTGTTTCGCACGCGAAACATTCAGGCAGGGATGCTGACCTTTCCCGGCTAGCCCTCCGCCAGCCACCTCTGGGTCCAATCCGCCAGCTCGGGGCGGAAATAGGCGATCATGCGGCCCTCTTCGGGGGCGCTGGCCCCCTCGGGCCATGGCGCGACACCATGCAGGCACAGCCGGTGCATCAGATAGGCCTGACCGGGGCGGGCTGAAACCGTGATCCTTGGGCAGGTGTCAAACACCTCCCGGCGGGCAGCGGTATAGGCGTCGGTCACATCCACTTCGCCCCATTGCTGCGCAGGGACGCCCTGAAACAGCGCTGCAAAGGCGCGGCGCATGATCACATGGCTGCCCTCCCAGATCACCAGCGGCGAAGCATCGGGACTGCTGACATTCAGCGGCAGCCCCAGCACCCAGGCATGGGGTTCCTCGACCCGGCGGCGGCGGGTCTCCCCGAACATCTTCACCCCGTCCACATGCGCCGCGTCGCGGTTGATCCGGTAGCGCAGCGCCGCCTCCCCCTCACCGGGGCGCGGCCGTGGATAGCCCGGAAAGACAGAGGAGACCTGCGCGCGATGCAGATCCGGCAGGCCGCCAAGATGGGCGCTGATGAAGTCGATGGCGGGGCCGGCCAGCGGCGGCCCCTCCGGCAGCTGGCCGCGCCCGTCATTGGGCAGCGCGTCAACACCGATGAACCAGGTGCCCTCACATTGCAGCCAGTCGGCATTGGTCGGATCGTTGAGGGCCCGGATCCCGGCCTGACGGGCGTGGCGCGCCCAGGCCAATGTGGCAGCATGGGCCGGAAAATCACACCACCCCTTTGTCAAGAACCGCTGCCAATCCATTGCAAAACCTTACCAATACCTGAAATCAGAAGCCCAGAGACTTGCGCAGCATATTAAGCGCGACAAGGATCAGAAAGACTGCAAACACCCGTTTCAGCGGTTTCGGATCCATCGCATGGGCCAGCTTCACCCCCCAGGGAGCGGTGATCAGCGTCATCGCGATCACCACCACAAAGGCAACCATATTGACCGCCCCCAGCGTCAGAGGCGGGCGCGCCGACGGATCAATCGGCAGGAACAGAAAGCCAATCACCGACGGCACTGCAATGATGACACCAAAGCCCGCCGCCGTGGCCACAGCCCGGTGAATGGGCGTGGCATGCAGGCTCATCAATGGCACGCCAAAACTGCCGCCGCCGATGCCCATCAACACCGACAGGAACCCGACCATGGGGGACAGGATGATGCGGCGCGCGCCCTTGGGCATCTCGTTGCCCAGCCGCCAATCGGAGCGGCCAAAGGCCATGTAACAACCAATCACCAGCGCCAGCACGCCAAACAGCGCCTGCAATGTGGTTGACCGCAAAGACGCCGCAACGGTGACTCCGACGATGGCGCCGATGGCAATTCCCGGCCCCCAGCCGCGCAGGATGTCCCAATCCACGGCACCCTTCTTGTTGTGGCTCATCACCGAGCGCAGAGAGGTCACGATGATCGTAGCCAGAGACGTTGCCAGACACATCTGCATCAGCTGGTCGCCCCCATAGCCCAGCGTCTGAAACACGTAAAAAAACGCAGGCACCAGAACGATGCCGCCGCCAACCCCCAGCAGGCCCGCCAGAACCCCGGCCACCGCGCCTGTCACGATCAAGAGACCGGCCATCTGCGCCAGCACGGCAGGCTCCGGCCAGAGGGTGGCAGTGGTCACAAGACTGGTTGTCAGGGCTGACATCGGCGGCTCTCCTCTTACCCGGATCAGCGGCCGCAGACCGCCCCCATCCGCAGCGGATATGGGCGGCTGTCTTGCGCTGACATTCCCATCCCCTAGCATGGGCGGGCAAAAATTGTCTCAGGAATTCGTGCGGCTTAGCAGCTTGTGGCGGTGACCCGTGGTCGCAGGGCTGCGCCGGTGGATCCGCGCCCTGCCCCTCCGCGCGCCGGTGGATCAGGCCGCGAGGCCCGTCACCTGCTCCAGGGCGGTCTCCACCAACCTTGTATCTGCGCCCGGTCGGCTGGCGCCTTCGGACAGCACCCGCCGCCAATTGCGCGCCCCCGGACGGCCTGCAAACAGCCCCAGCATATGCCGGGTGATCTGATGCAACCGCGCACCTTGCGCCATCTGATCGTCGATATACCCCAGCATCTGCCCGACAACCGCGACCGGATCGGTTCCACTGCCGCTGCCAAAAATGAGCGGATCCGCCTGTGACAGGATATCGCTGGGCTGATGATAGGCGGCGCGACCGATCATGACGCCGTCAAGGCCCCGTTCCAGATGCAGAAGCGCATCCTCCAGACGTGCGACCCCTCCGTTGAGCGAGATATGCAGCTGCGGGAATTCCGCCTTCATCTGATGCACGATCTCGTAGTCGAGGGGCGGGATATCCCGGTTTTCCTTGGGGCTCAGTCCCTTTAGCCAGGCTTTGCGCGCGTGGATCGTCACCCGCTCGCAGCCCGCTGCCGCGATCCGTTCAAGAAAGGCAGGCAGCACCTCCTGCGGGTCCTGGTCATCAACGCCAATGCGGCATTTCACCGTCACCTCGACATCGACCTTTGCCCGCATGGCAGCAACACAATCGGCCACCAGATCCGGCGTTTTCATCAGCACGGCGCCAAAGGCCCCCGACTGCACCCGGTCGCTCGGGCAGCCACAGTTGAGATTGATCTCATCATAGCCCGCCTCGGCGCCGAACACGGCAGCCTGCGCCAGCTCCTCCGGGTCAGAGCCACCCAGTTGCAGCGCCACCGGATGCTCTTCGGCACTGAAGTCCAACAGATGCAACGCCCCGCCCCGCACCAAGGCAGGTGCCGTTACCATCTCGGTATAAAGCAGCGCCTCACGGCTCAGCAGCCGGTGCAGATACCGGCAATGGCGGTCGGTCCAGTCCATCATGGGCGCCACGGAAAGACGCGCCGCGTTCCGAACTTCGGAAAACCTTTTTTCTTCTTGGTTTTTCGAGTTTTCCATTGTCACCGTTTCCCTCGATCTGGCCCGATTCAGCCCCGTTATCGGGTGCGGCGCTACAGACTGTAGCACCGACGGCGCCGTGTAGCACTGTTTCCACCCCAAGTTCCAGCACCCGCCTGCAAGCGCTGCTAAGCCATTGTCCCCATCTGTTCTGCCCCTGAAGACGCAAGCGGACTGATCAGCTCGGGCCGATCAAATGGATTGGGCGCGTTCTGGAAACAGTCCGGGTTTTCTAGAAAAATTTAGCTAAACATTGATCATTATTATTAACCATTTCCGGGCAATTTGGCCCAATTTTCTCCATAAATCTATTGATGCCCTGCTTTCGTGCTAGACGATTTGAAATCCGTTAATTCACGATTTCCGTTGTACGAAGGAAAGATGATGCCCGTAAATCCGGTGAACCCCGTCAGAGGAACAGTCAACGCAGACACGATCATGGGCACGGCGGGCGCGGATACGCTCGTTGGGCTGGGGGGCGACGACAGCCTGATCGGAGATGCGGGCAATGATTCACTTGTCGGCGGCAGCGGGAATGACACGCTGCGGGGGGGGCACGGCGACGATACCCTCATAGGCGGTGACGGCGATGACGAAATCGAGGGGCTATACGGCAATGATGTGATCGACACAGGCGCGGGCAATGACCATGTTTTTGGCCGCGACGGTGATGATCTTATCTTTGGGCGCAGTGGTGACGACCATCTGATTGGCAGCATTGGCACCGACACTGTCTATGGCGGCGACGGCAATGACGTGCTGGCCGGCAGCCAAGGCAATGATGAGATCCATGGCGGGAACGGAAACGACATCGCGTTCATCGGTACGTTCGAAGACTCCGACCGGATTTTCATGGATGCGGGCGATGATATTGTCGATGGCGCCCTGGCCGGTTCGTCGTTTTATGCAGAAGGCGGCTCGGGCAGCGACACGATGACCGCAGGTGTTGGCAACGACACGCTGCTGGGCGGCAGCGGAGATGACCTGCTGAGCGGCGGCAGCGGCAATGACCTGCTTTCCGGTGGCGGCGACAGCGATACAATTTCCGGCGGCGATGGCGACGATATCTTTCTGATCCAAGACGTGCCGGGCCGCCTGTTGATCACCGATTTCGGCGCAAATGGCGCTGCGGATATGATCGATCTGTCGGATCTGACCGGCTATGGTTCAGCGGAGGCGGTGTCGTCCGGCATGACCTTCGGCCCCTATCAGACCACGTTGAACCTCAATGTCACCGGTGGGGAGCTGGTGATCACGATCCAGCATGAAACACCCCTGACAGCGGCGGATCTTGGGCTGTCTGGCGCCTTGACCGGTACCGACACCGGCGAAGGTCCGACCGAATTCGGCGGCGGTGATACCGGCAGCGGTGGCACAGGCCCCGACACACCTCCGCCTGATGTCGACACAGGCACAGGCACAGGCGGAACTGGCGGAACTGGCGGAACTGGCGTCACCTATACGCTGGCCGGGCAGGACGCTGCGATATTCGTGGTTGATCCTGACACTGGCGATGTCTCCTATCAGGATTGGTTCACGCCAAATTACGAAGAGGTCTGGGACCTGGACCGGGACCATATCTATGAAATCTCTGTCATCGGGACCGATGCGAATGGTGCCGAAGTCAGCCAGCAGAACCTGGAACTGGTTGTCAGCGAAACCGGTGCCACCTGGCAGGACGCCACTGGCGACATCCCCAATCCTGGCAACGGCGGCTCGGATCAGCAAGACCCCGGTGCAGGCGTCTGGGAGGGGGAAAACGCTGCCGGTGTAACCTACACGCTGACGGGGCAGGACGCCGCGATATTCCTGGTTGATCCTGACAGCGGCGATGTCTCCTATCAGAGCTGGTTCACGCCCAACTACGAAGAGGTCTGGGATCTGGACCGGGACCATATCTATGAAATCTCTGTCATCGGGACGGATGCGAATGGTGCCGAAGTCAGCCAGCAGGACCTGGAGCTGGTTGTCAGCGAAACCGGTGCCACCTGGCAGGAAGCCGGAGGAGACACCTCCGATCCTGACGACGGTGTTACCGACCCGGGTGATCCTGTGCTGGAGACGGATTACCTCAATGGCGATGCCGATGATGAGCTGTTGACCACCTTTGATGCGTTGGCCGACCGGTATCTTGACGCACGGGGTCATGCCACAGCGCCGATTTTCAATGGCTCGGTTGACTGGCATTCCAGCGTGCATGCCCATCTGGCCAATGTTGCGGCCTATGAGGCCACAGGTGATCAAGCCGGGTTGCAGGCCTTTGCCGATGACTGTTTTTCCGCCGAGGACGTGCAGGGCGAAATCGACCTTACCCATAACGACCCTTATGGCTGGGCGTGGCTGCTGAAACTGGACACCAAGCTTCAGGACAATGGCATCGACAACCTGGCACCTGCCGGTGATCATTTTGCCGCCGAACTGGAGGCCCGGCTGTCCCAGCGCATTGAAGCCGGAACATCCGATGCGGGTACGGGCTCCTACGGCGATGCAAACTGGCAGATCGCAAATCTGATCCAATACGCCCAGCATCAAAACGATGCACCGGCTGAAGCGCGTTACATGCAGATGTTTGAGCAAATTCAGTCGGATACGAATGTATCCGGGGAGACGGAAATTGATGAGGGCGATTTCTTTTCGTCGCTTTCGCTCTCGGCCTATGCCCATGTGATTGCGGGAGAAACAGATACGGCGCTGTTTGACGACATCCATACCCAGATGTTGCAGAGCGTCACCGATGGTTCGCTTGAAGAGCTGCTCGATACCGAAGGTGCACGTCTGGATGCGGGGGTCGGGTTTTCGCATTCGGCTGGTATCGCGATCTCTTCGGCCTATGGCTATTGGGCGATGTTTGCCGAAACAGAGAACCCGGCCTTTTATCATGCCTATTCGAATGTTGTGGAATGGACCGAAACTTATGCTGCGGAAATGGGCGCCAACATCGGGCCTGGCCATTGGCTGCCGAACTTCGCGTCTTTTGCAGCCGACCTGCCGACGCAGCTGCCGGTGGCTGACCCGGATGGCAGCCTGACCACGCAGATTGATGACTGGGTGCCCGGCGCCGGCGGCGATGGTGCAGATATCCTGATCGGCGGCAATGACAATGATCTGCTTTCCGGAGGGGCGGGCGATGATCTGCTGGACGGCCAGGGCGGCAAGGATACCCTGGACGGCGGCACTGGCGATGACACCCTGCGTGCCGGTTTTGACGATGGCACCGGCGATGTCTTTATCGGTGGCGCGGGCAGAGATACCTATGACATCGCAAATTCCGATGTCAGCGTTTATGGGTTCAATATCGATCTCCGAGATGGCACGGATCAATACGGCAATACCTACTCGGGTATCGAGAACATTCTGGGCAGCGATACGAATGATCGGTTGCTTGGCAACGGCTCGCGCAACTATCTGCATGGCGGCAATGGCAATGACACGCTTTCCGGGCGGTATGGCGCTGATGTGCTCGACGGCGGCAACGGCAAGGACATCCTGCGGGGCGGCCACGGCAACGACACGTTGCGCGCGGGTTTTGACGACGGAACCGGCGACGTGTTTGATGGTGGTGCGGGGAGCGATACCTATGACATCGCGAATTCAGATGTTCGCGGCTATGGCTTCAACATTGATCTCAACACGGGAACGGATCAGTACCACAACAGCTACACCCGCATTGAAAACATTCTGGGCGGCACCGCCGATGACACATTGCGTGGCGACGATGCGGACAACTACCTGAATGGCGGCGACGGCGATGATATCCTCAATGGCCGCGCGGGTGATGATGTTCTGACCGGCGGCGCAGGGAACGACGTCTTTGCCGTGACGGCGGATACCGGGTCAGTGCAGATCACCGACTTTGGGCAAAACGGCGACGCTGATCAGATTGATGTCTCTGCTCTGACTTCTTTCTTCGCCGATCCCCAAGCCCTGATGGCAGCCTTGAGCCATTCCGACGGGCAGACCAGTTTCAATATTGAGCTTGATGAGGGAACCAGACTGGTGACGATCCAGTCCGATCAGGAGCTTGAGGAAGAAGACTTCATCTTCTGATCGGGAGAATGGCAGGTAGGGTTCGAAAGCTGCTGCGGTCGCTGTAGGCGCCGCACCCTGCCCTCGTCCAGGCGGCTGATCGGTCAGATCAGCGGGCGCGTTTCGGGTTTTTCCAGATCGACAAGCGCCAGGTCTGCCAGCGCCTGAAGATCCGTGATCGACAAGAGCCCATTCTGCCATTCGGCAAGGCCCGCATCCCGCAGCACCTTAAGCCGCTTGTTGGTGTGGACCAGCGACAGACCAAGGGCATCCGCCAGATCCTGCTGACGATAGGCCAGCGGAACCGTATTGCCGACCTCAAGACCGACAGCGCGCAGCCGCAGGTAGATTTTCACCAGCGCCCAGGCAATCCGCTGCGAAGCGTCGCGCTGCCCGAGCGAAGCGATGGTCTCGCCGAGGAAATGCTCCTCCACGGCGGCGATCCAGGTCAGATCATAGGCCCGCGCCGGGTTCTGTTCAAACAGGCGAAAGGTCTCGGACCGGCGAAACACGCAGAGCGTCATTGCTGTTGTCGCCTCGACCGAATGTTTCATCTCCCCCATAAGACCGGCCTGCAAACCAATGAAATCACCAGGAAAAATAAAGTTGATCACCTGCCGACGGCCATTCTCCAACGTGGTGTAGCGGGTCCCCATCCCTTTTAGCACGGTGTAGAGCTGCGGGCTGTTTGACCCTTCCAGCAGGATCGTGGTGCCCGGATCGACAACCAGTTCGCCGGTCTTGAACCCTTGGGTAAACGCCAGCTCCTGCTCCGTCATCGGCGTGAACACATCACGATGCCGCAGGGGACAATCTTTGCAATCGGTGGTCGACACTGGATTATTCCCTAAATGGTATGTCACAGATTAATGCGAGCAGGCTGAATTCGGCGCAGAATGCACGAAACGAAGGTCTATCAGCTTATGCAAGACGATGTTCCGGTCAATACGACCGCTGCGGAAACCCCAATTTATATCATTGCAACACAGGATCATCTGACCACCTGCGATATCTCAGATACAATTCATGAATGCGAGACCAACGCCGAGGTGCTGTGCCATCCGTCGATTGACGCGGCCATGCCGGATATCTGCAAGAGCCACACTCTGGCCGTGGTCTTTGCCGAGGTCGGCAGCGCACAGATCGACCAGCTGAAACTGGACGAGATCATTGCGGCGCGGTCTGGCACATTGGTTCTGATGGGCACCCGGGCTGAGGCTGAACTGGAGCTTGCCGACATAGGCACCTACCCCTGGCCCGTGCTGTTTCGCCCGTTTTCGGCGTCAATGATCAAGAGCTGGCTGACGCCGCGGCGCAAGGGGGCCAGCAAACCTGCCGGGAACAATTCGCAAGCTGAAACGTTGTCTCCTCATCTGCGGATCGTGGACTAACCTTTTGGAGGAGAGAGAGAATGCTTGGTTGGGCAATTACATTTCTGGTCGTGGCGCTGATCGCGGCCCTACTCGGATTTGGCGGCATCGCCGGGGCATCGGCAGGCATCGCCAAGATCCTGTTCTTCATATTCCTGGTGCTGTTCGTCGTGGCCATGGTCATGCGCGCACTCAAGGGTAAGCCGCCGGTCTAAACGCCGTCTGGCCAAATCCCGCCGGTTTTAGCCCCGCATGGGCTGGCATCTCATGACCTGATAGCCGGTGTTACATGTCTCGGCGCGCCAATACCTCTTCTGGGTCAGCGGCGCGCCGTTTTTGCTTTTGCACGCGGCTGCTCAGCCGGCCGCCTTGCCGGGAAGATATCCACCGATTTCCGCGCTCGCCTGTTCCCACTCGGCCATGAGGGGCATCAGATCGGGCATGGCGTCCATCTCCGAATGTTCAAGCGTCAGCAGAGCCTCCCGCAGCGCGGTAAAGCCCAGCACCGCGGCGGAACCAGCGAGCCTGTGTGCCTCCTGCCGGTGCGCCTGCCCCAGCTCATCTGCCGCGCGCAGATCGGTCAGGAACTGATCGACCTCGCCACTGTAGCCGTGCAGGAACTGCGCCCCACGTTCAGCACCAAGTGCATGAAAAAATTGCGTTATGTCCGATTGCCCCTCGGCTGGCTGCGGTGCAGGCTGCGCCATGGGCATTTGGCTGGGAGGCGCGGCAGGCAGCTGTGCGGGCGGCTGTCCGGCGACCTCTTTTGCGGCGCTGCGTTGCATTCTGGCGCGGCGTGAAATCACCTCTGCCAATGCCTGCTTGCTCACCGGCTTGGTGACCACTTCGGCAAGCCCGCCTGCCAGGATTCGTGCGTGATCCTGCTGCCCGACATGGGCCGTCAGCGCGACAATCTGCGTGCCCTCCGCCAGCGCCTCGGCGCGGATGCGGCGGGTGGCCTCGATCCCGTCTACTTCAGGCATGCTGATGTCCATCAGGATCAGGTCAAAATCCTCGCGCCGTGCGGCCTCCACCCCTTCGGCGCCCCCCTCGGCCAGCACCACCTCATGCCCAAGCGTGATCAGCATCCGTTCGACAAGAATACGATTGATTTCATTGTCTTCGACCACAAGGATCCGCGCGCACTGTGCCTCATCCGCGGCTGTATCGCCGGGCTGCGGAGACGTCTGTTCCGCATTCGCAATCAGCGGCGTATCGGGGGTCGCCTGACCGATCCGCCCGCGCCCGTCCGAGGCCGGCAGTGGCAGCGAAATGGTGAACAGGCTGCCCTCCCCCAGCTCACTTTCGCAGGTGATCTCGCCCCCCATCGACACCACGATACGACGGGTGATCGCAAGACCCAGACCGGTGCCTTCGCTGCTGCGCGCATAGCTGGCGTCCAGCCGGATGAAATCTTCAAAGATCCGGTCCAGATCATGCTCAGCGATGCCAGCCCCGGTGTCGGCAATGCAGATCTCCACGGTATCGCTGCCCCTCACTCGCAGCACGTCGATTGACACCGCGCCATCGGTGGTGAACTGCAACGCGTTTTCAACAAGGTTGACCAGCACCTTCTTCAGAGCGACGGGGCGGCCGAGGACTTCGTCACAGGGGCCAAGGCTGCAATGCAGGCTGAGATCGTTGCGGCCGCGGCGCGCCACGGCCTGATGGGTATCGACCAGTTCCTGCACCAGATCGCAAAGATCGAAGATGCGCTGATGTTCATATTCGACGCCGGTTTCCAAGTGTGACAGCTGCAGGACGTCGTTGACATGGGCCATCAGGCGATCGCCGGAGTCGCGGATCGCCGACAGGTATTCACGCTGATCAGCGGTGAGCGGCGTGCCGTCCAGCAGCTCAACCGCGCCCAGAACACCGGTAAGCGGCGTCCGCATTTCGTGGCTCATCACCGTGAGGAGATCCGCCTTTGCCCGTTCACCGGCCAGCGCCTCGTCGCGGGCGCGCGTCAGCGCCTCCTCCGCGGCGATGCGGTCAGAAATATCGCGCAGGTAGCTGACAAAGACGGTTTCTTCTGCCGACTGGCTGGCCGTAATCGACAGTTCCACCGGAAAGACCTCGCCGGATTTACGCTTTGCTTCCAGCTGGATACGCCCCTGCCCGATGACCTTGGGCGTCGCCCCGGACCGATAGGCCTGCATGCCCTGCTCATGGGCGTCGCGCAGGTGATCGGGGACAATCAGATCCGCCATATCGGCGCCCGTCGCCTCGCCCCGCGAATAGCCAAAGATCGTCTCGGCGGCGCCGTTGACCTCCTGAATGCGCCCGTCGTCACCAACCACCAGAATGGCATCCAGCGATGATGTGATCATGGCGCGCATCCGGCTGACGGCAAAGCGTGTGCGCTCCGCCAGCCGCTTGCCGCGCTGGTAAAGCCGTCCCATCATCAATGCCGTCAGCCCCAGCGCCACACAGAGCGCGAGGACCACCCACGCCAGCCGTGACAGGATCGCAAAGAGGTTGAGGCGTTTTTCCTCGGTTGTGCGGGCATGTTCCGTCAACCCGGCCAGCGCCAGAACACGCAGATCGGCGCGATTGTCCCGCAGCATGTCCCGCACCTGGGGCAGCCCGAACAGGAGTACCTCATCCGGGCCGTCGATATAGGTGATCAGCCGGTCGATCCGCGACATGACCCGCGCCAGAACCCGGGCGTTTTCGGGTTCGTCCCGCACCGGTTTGAAGGTGCGGCTTTCGCGGATGGTGGCGACCCGGCTGTAGAGGATGTCGAATTCGCGGCGGACCTGAGGCAGATCCTGCTCACTCCGGGCGGAGAGCACCGCGTTTTCCAGTTTCAGCTGTTCGATTTCGGCCTGTGACAGGGTCCATTGCAGGCTGTCGGTGGCGGCGGTTGACAGGCCATCCAGACGCACCAGCACCTCGCGCCCCAGCCGAACGGACTGCACCGCGAGCAAGGCGAGAACCAAGCCCACGGTGATGAGGACGCTGCGCGACAGCAGAGGGTTTTCCCTGAGCCGCACCTATGAAAGACCTGTGCCTATGCCTGTTCGCGTCATTCGCCTATCGTGATCTCCTCAAGCTGCCAGATGCTGCGGGAATAAACCGCCTCAGTACGGTAGGTCGGATCGCTGTCGTAGGGGTAGACAATCCACAACGGGCCCTTGTCGCGGACCGACATTGTTGCGCCATTGCGCTCGTAGGCGACCATTGGCCCGCCATTGGTGGCGTCTGAAACCGGAATCTCCACGGCATAATCGTTGATTGCCCGTGCCACGACGACACCGGCCTGATGTTGATCCACACCGACATGGGCCAGCAACGCAGCCAGGCTGACACCGGTAAAGGCCTGTTCGCCGGAGGTCCAGATGGTGCGGGTATCGAACTGGGCGACCGGCAGGCTGCGCAATTCATCCATCGAGAATACGAACTGCTGCGTATCGCCGCCGTTCTGGGGTTTGACGGCAACGGTCAGAACCGTCTCGCCGGATTGGGACGCCCGGGCGTCCTGAGGGGCCAGACCGCAGAGCAATGTGACCGCTGCAAGCAGGGCTACAATGTGGAGGTGCCAGTATTTCATCGCGTCTATCCTTTTGCCTGTGCCATTCCGCCGATTGCGGCCCCGCTACCGGGTGATGCACATTCTTGATCTGGGTCGAACCTGTCACAAACCGCCGTCCAGAGCATCTGTTCCTGCGGATAGACTGCTATTCTTTGGTATAGGATTCGTAACCAGCGCTGCATTTTTTTGGCAATTCCGGCCGATTTTATGCCTCCACGGCCGCAATTATGCGGGGAATACGCGCCTGTACAATGTTCCGGTAACCTCAAAAGGCGCCCCTGCACGCGCTGTGGTTGCGTGGAATTGACTTTTTATCAACCAAATTGAGGGTATGCTGACGTTCAGGCCGGTACTTTGCAGGAGCTTACATGCGTATTCTATTGGCGGACGACCACGACATGGTGCGTGAAACCATTTCCGCTTATCTGACATCAGAAGGCGGCGCGGCAGTAACCTCGACCGTCGATCTGCCCGGCGCGCTGAGCGAGATCGAAGAGAACGGCCCCTATGATCTGGTCCTGCTGGATTACAATATGCCAGGAATGCAGGGGCTGGACGGTTTGGGAACGGCGCTGAAGGCCAATGGCGGCAAGGGGGTTGCGATCATCTCCGGCAGCGCGCCGACCCGGACTGCTCAGGAGGCTCTGGATGCCGGGGCGATTGGCTTCATTCCCAAAACCATGGGCGCCCAATCGCTGCTGAACGCGGTCCGCTTCATGAGTGCCGGCGAAATCTATGTGCCCGTTGAATTGATGCGCAAGGAGGCCGAGGCCCCTGCCCATCCGCTTGCCGAAAAA
This sequence comes from Phaeobacter sp. JH20_37, assembly GCF_048056015.1. Classification (NCBI taxonomy): domain Bacteria; kingdom Pseudomonadati; phylum Pseudomonadota; class Alphaproteobacteria; order Rhodobacterales; family Roseobacteraceae; genus Phaeobacter; species Phaeobacter sp. JH20_37. Next base: position 108,175 of record NZ_JAYMWW010000006.1, read on the forward strand.
CTCAGCCCGCGCGAGATCGAGGTTCTGGACGGGCTGTGCCGCGGCCTGTCGAACAAGGAAATCGCCCGCGAGCTTGAGTTGCAGGAGGTGACGATCAAGCTGCATGTGCGCACGCTGTGCCGCAAGCTGGAGGCCAAGAACCGCACCCAGGCCGCTCTCACCGCGAAGGAAGCAGGCCTGTTCTAAGGGCTGCGTTGACGGGCAGCTCTCGGCGCCACAAATGACTGCGCCTTTATGGGGGGCATGATCGCTGGATCCATCTTGAAGGGGCTGCGATGGGTGGGGCCTGTGGTTGGTGAAACGTATCCGGTAAAAACTGTTGGCTCTGCCCAGCGAGGTCGGCCTGTCGTGAGACGCCGCAGGCGTGCAGAGCTGTGTCTGGGTCCGCGTCTATGTCGGAGCTGGATCGGTGTCCGGCTATGGATCGGTGTCCGGGTCGGGACCAGTCTCCGGGTCAGGACCAGACGCCGGGTCTGAGCCGTAGGTCTGTGTCGCAGGGCTGTTGATCCCGAAACCGATGCGACGAATCGTGTCCGCCCGATCTGCCAGGAGGTGGAAAGCCGCCTTCGGCAGCTGCCACTTGTTGCGGCGCCCATCCTGCGAGTAGGCGCCTGCGACGGCCCCGATACAGTTGCAACCTCAGCCGGTGGCCACCTATGCGGTGGTCGATTACATGACGTGGCCGACCACTTGACGTGACCTGGCTGCATCGCGGCTGGCCTTTGCACTCAGAAAACCGGCGCGCGCCTAAGGTGTGATGGCCCAGCGGATCAGCGCCGCGACACAGGCCAGCACCCCGACGCTGACACACCAGATGACCGCAAACCACAGCAGCCGCCCCAGTGGGTGATGCCTGACCTTTGCTTCGGGACTGGCGCTGCCGCGGGGTGTGGTTGCCCGCTCAGGAGGCTGTTCGGAGGTGCTCAATGATAGCCCTCCTCCGGGTTGATCTTGCCGCGAAATACCCAATAGGCATAGGCGGTATAGGCCAGGATCAGAGGCACCAGCACCACCGCGCCGACCAGCGTGAACATCAGGCTTTCATCCGGGGCGGCGGCCTCGGCGATGGTCAGACCCGGCGGCACGATGAACGGGTAGAAGCTGATGCCGATGCCGATGAAACCCAGCACAAAGAGCCCAAGTGCTGCCAGAAAAGGCTGGGCGTCGCGCGCGCCCTTCAGCCCCTGAAACAGCGCGTAGCTGCACGCCACAACCAGCCCCGGTACCAACAGGCTGAACAGGCTGCCCGGCAGGTTGAACCAGCGGCGGAAATACTCCGGGTCCTGAAACGGGGTGAGCAGGCTGACCAGCGCAATTGCCGCCAATGTGACGACGCCGAGCCAGCGCGCGTAGCCGCGCATCTGATGCTGTAGATCACCCTCGGTCTTCATGTAGAGCCAGGTCGCACCAAGCAGCGCATAGCCGGTCAGCACTGCCAGGCCGGTGATCAGCGAAAACGGGGTCAGCCAGTCCCACCAGCCGCCTGCGTAGGCGCGGCCCTCGATCTCGATCCCCTGTACCAGCGCGCCCAGCGCGATGCCCTGCATGATCGCCGCCACAACAGAGCCGCCAAAGAACGCGACGTCCCAGACGCCACGCCAGCGGGTGGTGCGCCAGCGGTATTCAAAGGCGACACCGCGGAACACCAGCGCCAGCAACATCAGGGTGATCGGCACGTAGAGCGCCGGCATGATCACCGCATAGGCCAGCGGGAACACCGCAAACAGCCCGCCGCCGCCCAGCACCAGCCAGGTTTCATTGCCATCCCAGACCGGGGCGATGGAGTTCATCATGGTGGCCCGATCGCGTTCGGAACCGGCGAAGGGGAACAGGATCCCGACGCCAAGGTCAAACCCATCGAGCACAACATAGGTCAGCACCGCAAAGGCAATGATTCCGGCCCAGATAAAGGAGAGTTCAAACAGCATAGCGAGGACCTCTGTCAGTTGCCTTGTGGGGTGGGTTCATCGGTGACATCGGGATCAACCTGCTGCGCCGGGGTGATCCCTGCGGCTCGGATCGGCCCGTCGCGCAGCCCCAGGTTCCGGGTGGCAGGCACTTTGTTCATCATCCGCAGGATGTAGAAAGTTCCGGCGCCGAAGATGAAGAAATAGACCACGATGAAGGCCGTGAGCGAAGCGGCGACTGCCGGCGCTGCCACCGGTGCCAGACTGTCGGACGTGCGCAGCAGCCCGTAGACGGTGAAGGGCTGCCGCCCGACCTCTGTGGTGATCCAGCCGGCCAGAACCGCAACAAAGCCCATCGGTGCCATCAGGATCGAGGCCCGCTGGAGCCCGCGGTTTTCATAGAGCTGCCCGCGCAGACGCCCCCAGAGCGACCAGAGCGCAAGGCCGAGCATGGCAAAGCCAAGGCCGACCATGACCCGGAAGCTCCAGAATACGATGGCTACCGGCGGCTCATCTTCATCGGGGATCGTATCGAGCCCTGCCAGCGGTGCGTTCAGGTCATGTTTCAGGATCAGGCTGGAGAGTTTGGGGATTTCAATGGCATAGTCGACTGTCTTGGTCTCGGCATTGGGCAGACCAAAGAGGATGAGCGGGGCGCCGTCGGGATGGCTGTCAAAATGGCCTTCCATGGCCATCACCTTGGCGGGCTGGTGTTCCAATGTGTTCAGCCCGTGCATATCGCCGGCCACGATCTGCATCGGCGCCACCAGAACCAGCATCCACATCGCCATGGAGAACATCCGCCGCGCCGCCACATCGGTCTTGTCGCGCAACAGGTGCAGACTGCCGACACCGCCCACCACCAGTGCCGTGGTCAGGAAGGCCGCCAGCACCATATGCACCAGACGATAGGGGAAGGACGGATTGAAGACGATCTGCCACCAGTCCTGCGGTACGAATTGGCCCACCTCGTTGATGGCATAGCCCGCCGGCGTCTGCATCCAGCTGTTCACGCTCAGGATCCAGGTGGCCGACATCAGCGTGCCAAAGGCCACCATGGCGGTTGCAAACATATGCAGCCCATCGCCGACGCGGGCACGGCCAAACAGCATGATTCCGAGAAACCCGGCCTCCAGGAAAAACGCCGAAAGCACCTCATAGGCCATCAGCGGCCCGAGCACCGGGCCGGTCTTGTCCGAGAACACCGACCAGTTGGTGCCAAACTGGTAAGACATCACGATGCCCGAGACGACCCCCATGCCAAAGGCAACGGCGAAGATCTTTTTCCAGTATTCGAACAGCGTGTAATAGGTGTCGTCCCGGGTCCGCAGCCACAGCGCGTTCAGCACCGCGAGGTAGCTGGCAAGCCCGATGGAAAACGCCGGGAAGATGATGTGAAACGAGACGGTGAACGCAAATTGCATGCGTGCCAGTGTCTCGGCTGTCAGCCCATCGAACATATCTGGTCACTTTCCTAGAAACTGCGCCGCCCGCCTCGGTCTGGCCTGCCGGACAGTGCCGGAGCGAGCGATCCATTGGCACAGAAGTTAGTACGTGGTGGAGAAGTTGCAGGTGGCAGAAAGCCGCAGCGCGGCGACAGGTCTCAGTTATTCCAAGCCTATTCCGCTATGCTAGGCCTCGCGCAGCCACGCGGCAAGCGCGGGTTCAGGACCATCAGGGCGGATTTACCTGCCGGTTCCCCCGCCCCCGCCAGACCGGACCTGCGGAGCGCGGGCGGCGGCACATTGGCGCAGGCAGAAACGGAGATGCAGATATGATCGAGGCACAGGCCCCCTGGATAGAGCGCTTTCCCGGCTTGGCCCGACTGGATGACAAGACCAAGGCGCATATTCTCGCGCAGTCGTCTCAGTTGAGCCTGCCCCGGGGCACGGTGATCTTTGGCCCCGGCAAATCCCCGGAAAACATGCTGTTCCTGCTGGATGGCACCGTACGGGTGCAGCAGGTTTCCGAGACGGGCCGCGAGATCCTGCTGTATCGGATCAACGCGGGCGAAAGCTGCGTGCTGACCACCGCCTGCCTGCTGGCCTATGAGGACTATGCAGCAGAGGGTATTGCCGAAACCGCAGTAACCGCAGCCATCCTGCCCCGTGCAGTGTTTGACGCGCTGGTCGCCGCCTCTGCGGATTTTCGCAGCTTTGTGTTTTCGGCCTTCTCCAAACGGATTACCGATCTGTTTCTGGTGATCGACGAGGTCGCGTTTCAGCGCGTCGATGTGCGACTGGCACAGGCGCTGCTGGATCTGGCCGCGGCTGGCGATCACCTCGCCGTGACCCATCAACAGCTGGCGGTCGATCTGGGCACCGCGCGCGAGGTGGTCTCGCGGCAGATCCAGGAGTTCCAGCGTCGCGGCTGGGTGCAACTGGCACGCGGCCGTGTCGATATCCTCGACCGCGCGGCATTGCAGCGGCTGATCCGGCGCTGATCCATGGGCGCGTCAGCGTCGCGCCCCGGTGGGGCGTCCCTTCAGAACCCAAGGCTGGCGGCTGGCTGCGGGTGGCGCGCAGCAAGGGTGACTTAGTCACAGACATCTGCGCAGAACCGGCGTTTTCTGGTGCGAGACATCGCAAAGGAGTGACCAGATGACCAGAAACATAGGTACGCTTGACCGGGCCATTCGGCTGATGTTCGGTGTTGGGCTGATCGCCGCCCCCTTTCTCAGTGATTATGCCATCTTTGCCGCAGGCTGGGCGAAACTGCTGTCGGTGGCGCTTGGCAGTGTCATGCTGCTGGTGGCGCTGACGCGCAGCTGCCCGATCTACACGATCCTTGGCCTGCGCAGCTGTCGGCGCTGACCGGTTGCGGCGCGCGGCGCTGTCGCGCCTTGCGCGCCCTTGACCCGACGTGATGATCACTGTTCAACATCACGCCAAGCGCACTGAGCGCCAAACGCTACCGAACCGCCCCCCGGTCCGGTGTCACGCGAAGAAAGACCTGAATGCCTCCTCTGCTGATCCGCTATGTGCCGCTGCTGACCTGGGGGCGGGCGTATAGCCGCCTGAACCTCACCAATGATCTGATCGCTGCGGTGATCGTAACGATCATGCTGATCCCGCAATCGCTGGCCTATGCGCTGCTGGCCGGATTGCCGCCCGAGGCCGGGCTATATGCCTCTATCGTGCCGATCCTGCTTTATGCGGTGTTTGGCACCAGCCGGGCGCTGGCCGTCGGACCTGTGGCGGTGGTCTCGCTGATGACGGCCGCCAGCCTGAGCGAGATCGCAGCGCAGGGCAGCATCGGCTACGGGGTTGCAGCACTGTCGCTGGCGGCGCTATCCGGCGCGATCCTGTTGGCGATGGGGCTGCTGCGGCTTGGGTTTCTGGCCAATTTCCTGTCACATCCGGTGATTGCCGGTTTTATCACCGCCTCCGGCGTGTTGATCGCCACCAGCCAGATCAAACATGTGCTGGGGGTGAATGCCGACGGGCACACGCTGCCCGAACTGCTCCTGTCGCTGGCGCAGAACCTGCCTGAGCTGAACTGGCCGACGGCACTGATCGGGGTTGGGACGACGGGGTTTCTGGTCTGGGTCCGGCATGGGCTGAACCCCGCCCTGCGTGCGCTTGGGGTCGGCGCACCGCTGGCCGGGTTCCTGACCAAGGCCGGACCGGTCGCCGCCGTGATTGCCACGACGCTTGCGGTCTGGGGGCTGGATCTGGCGGAGCGCGGGGTCAGAATTGTCGGGGCCGTCCCACAGGCGCTGCCGCCCTTCACCCTGCCGGATCTGTCGTATGAGCTGCTGGGGCAGCTCATACTGCCGGCGGTGCTGATCTCGGTCATTGGATTTGTCGAATCCATCTCCGTGGCGCAGACCCTGGCGGCGAAACGGCGCCAGCGTATTGACCCGGATCAGGAGCTGATCGGCCTTGGCAGCGCCAATCTCGGCGCGGCCTTTACCGGCGGTTTCCCGGTGACGGGGGGATTTTCCCGCTCGGTCGTGAATTTTGATGCCGGCGCCGAAACCCCGGCTGCGGGGGCGTTTACCGCCATCGGGCTGGCCATTGCCGCCGTGGCGCTGACGCCGCTGATCTACTTCCTGCCAAAAGCGACCCTGGCGGCGACCATCATCACGGCGGTTCTTGGATTGGTCGATTTCTCCATCCTGCGGCGGAGCTGGGCCTATTCGAAGGCGGATTTTGCCGCAGTGCTGGCCACCATCGCGCTGACCCTGCTGCTGGGGGTCGAGGCCGGGGTCACCGCCGGGGTGCTACTGTCGATCCTGCTGCATCTTTACAAATCCTCGCGCCCGCATATTGCCGAGGTCGGGCGGGTGCCGGGCACTGAGCATTTCCGCAATGTCCTGCGTCACGAGGTGGAAACCCATCCCAGCCTGCTGACGCTGCGGGTGGATGAGAGCCTGTTTTTCGCCAATGCGCGATTTCTGGAGGACTGCATTCACCGGCGGGTCGCCGATGATCCGCAGATCGACCATGTGGTGCTGCAATGCTCAGCGATCAATGACATTGACCTGAGCGCGCTGGACTCGCTGGAGGAGATCATGCACCGGCTGTCGGAGATGGGGGTCACCCTGCATCTGTCGGAGGTTAAAGGACCGGTGATGGACCGGTTGCGGCGCGGCGATTTTCTGACGCATCTGAGCGGTCAGGTCTTCCTCAGTCAGCACGACGCGATAGAAGCCCTATGCCCGAAAGATGCGGCCATGCGAATCTCAGTCCCCGGGCTGCACGGCGGATAATCTGGTGCTGGACACAGACAGCGGGCCGCTGACTGTCGCGGCCTGCTGTTCGGCGGTTAGCTATGCGCGGATTGCGACCGGCGAGAGGTTTTCGCGCCGCTCTGATCGGGTCAGGCAACCACCTGGACAAACTTGCGCTTCGACATCTTGGCACTGCGCGCCGGGGCCACTTCGACCAAGCGCAGCGGACGGATACCGATATTGTCGATTCGCTGGATTTCGCCACCGCTGGTGAGGCTCTGATCGCGCCAGACCATCCGCACCCGCTCATCCGAGGTCACCATCGCGGAGCCTTCGACCACCCGCCAGTAGGTGCCAAGGGTCGCAACAGACAGCGGCAGGCTCTGCCCCGGCAAGACGGTCAGATGTTTGACAATGTGATGAGCGCCGGTGTCGAGGGTCTCGCTGCGGCCCCAGCTTTCGGTTTCGATTTCGCTGCTGTTGCGGGAGGCGCCCTCGCTCAGCTGATCGGCGTACCAGCTGGCCAGGCTCGCAGCGTCGCTGACACCGGTTGCGGTCTGGGTCAACTCGGCGGGGCCCTGCGCGCCATCCTTGCGGCTGTGCGGCATGGTCTTGCACCAGGTCGCCTCGCCCGAGACGCTGCCGGCCAACCAGGCCTCCCACTCGGCGTCGCTGGCAACTTCCGGTTCCACCTGCCAGGCCGACATCTCGTCCCAGCCTGCATCCATTTCGACCACGGACAAGCGCGCGGCATGGCACAGGATCGCGCTTTCGAAGGTGCTGCTGCGGGCCCGACGGTAGCTGTCGGCATCAAGCGCGAGGATCCCGTCGACTTTCATACCGCGGGTGGCGGCGGCCTTTGCGGGCATCAGAATGCGGGCGGCGTATTTCTTGTAGGCGGCCATCAAAGTGTCGAGCCGCGCCAGATAGATACCAGTGCTCCAGAGTTTGGCGGCAGGCTGATCACGCCAGCCATCAAAGGCCGGGTTGCGCTGATCGAGGAAGCTGCTGACCGGGGTGGCGCCTTCTGCGTTGAGGCTGCGTGCACATTCGATATAGCCGTGGCTGCGGCAGGCGCGATCGGTCTGCACGCCGAGCATCACGATTTCGCCGTTCTGGGCCGACTGCATCCCCTGAGCCAGAGCATCCTGAAGCTGATCCGCATCGTCAAAATCCTGATCCGCAGGCAGGATCAGCACCAGGCTGTCGGCAGCCGCCTTCAGGCTGTGCAGCGCTGCAATTGTGCCGGCAGCGGTTTTGGTGGCGCCCGGCTCCAGCAGCAGCTGGCCCGCGACCTTCATCGCCTCCATCTGGGTGGCCGCCACCTCGGCAAAAGCGCCGCAGGTGAGCACGGTCGGGGCGTGGAACTCGGCAGTGGCAACGGCCGACAGCAGGGTCTGGAAGCGGCTTTGGACGCCGGCAGCATCCTCAAAGTGCATCGGCACCATGTCGGCGCCATTGGTGACATCGGCGTCTGTGGCTCCGGCGAGAACGATGGGATAGATCATGCTGCATTCCTTTCGGCGTATCGTGGCGTGTCTGGCTTGAACCAGGGATGACGTGTTGATCTCACACTAGGGAAGTCGGTGCTTGCGATCTTCTATCCAGTGGGCGTTTTGAAGCGCGAAAAAGGATAGTACCCGCACAACCTTAGCGTTGGGCCTTGGCACAATTCATCATAGAAATGTTTCAAATTTCCTTAAAATACGGTCGTGACAGGCCGAGATGCCTTGAGTATGTTCCCGATATGTCCGCATCTGCCTCCACCCCTGTGTCGTCGATCCGCAATCTCGGCCCCGCCTTTGAAGAGGCCTGTCGCAAGGCAGGGATCACCTCGGCCGAGGCGCTGCGCGCCCTGGGGGCCGATGCCGCCTACACCCGCCTGCTGGAGGCTGGCAACAGACCGCATTTCATCGGCTATTATGTTCTGGTGATGGCGCTTCAGGGGCGGCCCTGGAACGACTGCAAGGGGGCGGAGAAGGCGGCGCTGCGCAAGCGGTTCGATGCGCTGAAGGCGGGCAGTTTCGATGCCAATCGCTCGGCTCTGGAGCGGGCGCTGGACGAGATCGGCGTGATCGAACGGCGCTGAATCCGGGAACATTTGCCGAATGATGCGCGTTGTCCTCGCAACAGCAACCGCACATCCGGGAGAATTCTCATGGATCTTATTCGCATCATCGCCGCCGTCATCCTGCCCCCGCTGGGCGTCTTTCTACAGGTCGGTCTGGGCAAGCATTTCTGGCTGAACATCCTGCTGACCCTGCTTGGCTATATCCCGGGTATCGTCCATGCCGTCTGGGTCATCGCGCGGGAGCCGCAGCATGCCTAACCTGCAGATCCCGCAGGAAGATCGCCTGCAATCGCTTGAGCGGCTGGCCCATGGGATGGACCGCGCATTTCGCTTGCCGGTGATCGGCACGCGCATCGGCTGGGACAGTATCCTGGGGCTGGTTCCCGGCGTCGGCGACGCGCTGGCGCTGGCGCCTGCGGGGTATATCGTGCTCTCTGGCTATCGCATGGGGGCCTCATCCGGGACGCTGGCGCGGATGGTCGGCAACATCGGCATCGACGCGCTGATCGGCACCGTGCCCCTAATCGGTGACATTTTCGACATCGGCTGGAAGGCCAACCTGCGCAATGTTGCCCTGCTGAGGCGGCATCTCGAAAAAAAGACGATGGCGGGCGAGCCTCTGGCCAAACGGCTGGCCCGCAGAGGGTTCGACCATATCAACGCCCCAACCCGCAGAACACTGAAGGCCACCCGTGATCTGCCGCGTCGGCTGCACGCGGGCCGCGCGCGCCCGGCCGCAGAGCCGCGCCACGGCTGATCGCTGCCGCTTACTGGCATCATGACCATCTGATACCCGTGACCGCAAGAAAAAGGCCGCGCCGGATGATCCGGAGCGGCCTTTTCAAATTTTAGTCAGGCTGAAACAGCGGTGGCTTAGCCGACCAGCTCCAGACCGGAGAAGAAATAGGCGATTTCAACCGCTGCGGTTTCAGGTGCGTCGGACCCGTGAACGGAGTTTTCGCCGACGGATTCGGCGAATTCGGCGCGGATGGTGCCGGGAGCCGCGTCTGCCGGGTTGGTCGCGCCCATGATTTCGCGGTTTTTCGCGATGGCGTTTTCACCTTCCAGAACCTGCACAACAACCGGCTCGGAGGACATGAATTCGCAGAGTTCGTCGTAGAAGGGACGCTCAGCGTGGACAGCGTAGAACACGCCGGCCTGCTCTTTGGTCATGTGGATGCGCTTCTGCGCGACGATGCGCAGACCTGCGTCTTCGAATTTCGCGTTGATCTTGCCGGTCAGGTTGCGACGGGTTGCATCGGGTTTGATGATCGAAAAGGTACGTTCCAGAGCCATTTGGCATACTCCTGCAATTTGGGTCGCGGGATGGACCTCCCGGGACCGGAAACTTCGCGCGCCGCCTAGCATGGCTTGCGCGCCATGGGAAGGGGGTTGTTGCACTGCCGCTGCCCCGTGCGGGCCATCGGCGGGCCAAAGTAGCAGGCCAGAGTCGCGACATATATGTCCGTTCGGACGCATCGCGGCACGCTTTGGCCCATTGGACGCCCCGAGGCCAATTGACAGCACCGGGTCACTGGGTCACACCGCTGCCATGTTACGTATCAGCGATATCTCCTATGCGGTCGAAGGCCGTCTATTGTTCGATGGCGCCAGCGCCACGATCCCCACAGGCCACAAGGTCGGATTGGTGGGCCGCAACGGCACCGGCAAGACCACCCTGTTCCGCCTCATCCGCAATGAGCTCTCGCTGGAATCCGGCAGCATCTCGCTGCCCAGCCGGTCGCGCATTGGCGGTGTCGCGCAGGAAGCGCCAGCCTCGGGTGTGTCGCTGATCGATACGGTGCTGGCCGCCGATACCGAGCGCGCCGAGCTGCTGGCGGAGGCCGAGACCGCACAGGATCCGGGCCGGATTGCCGAAATCCAGACCCGCCTTGCCGATATCGACGCCTGGTCCGCCGAAGCCCGCGCCGCCTCGATCCTGAAGGGGCTGGGGTTTGACTATGAGGCGCAGCAGCGCCCCTGTTCGGATTTCTCCGGCGGCTGGCGGATGCGGGTCGCGCTGGCGGCGGTGCTGTTTTCGCAACCCGATCTGCTGCTGCTCGATGAGCCGACCAACTATCTGGACCTGGAAGGCGCGCTGTGGCTGGAGGCCTATCTGGTCAAGTATCCGCACACCGTGATCATCATCAGCCACGACCGCGAGCTGCTGAACCGCTCAGTGAATGGCATCCTGCATCTCGAAGATCTCGGGCTGACGTTTTATTCCGGCAACTATGATCAGTTTGCCCGCCAGCGCGCTGCCAACCGCGCCAATCAGGCGGCACAGGCCAAGAAGCAGGACGCCCGCCGGGCGCATTTGCAGGCCTTTGTCGATCGGTTCAAGGCCAAGGCAAGCAAGGCCAAACAGGCGCAGAGCCGCGTCAAGATGCTGGAGAAGATGGAGACCATCCGCGCGCCCGAAGACGCCGCGCGCACGGTCTTCACCTTTCCCGAACCCGAAGAACTGTCGCCGCCGATCATCGCCACCGAGGGCGCATCGGTGGGCTATGACGGCACCACGATCCTGAGCCGGCTGGACCTGCGCATTGATCAGGACGACCGCATTGCGCTTCTGGGCAAAAACGGTGAGGGCAAATCCACCCTCTCCAAGATGCTGTCGGGCCGGCTGGATGTAATGACGGGCAAGATGACCCAGTCCAGCAAGCTGCGGATCGGCTTCTTTGCCCAGCATCAGGTCGATGAGCTGCATATTGACGAAACCCCGTTGCAGCATCTGCAACGCGAACGCCCCAATGAGGGCCAGGCCCGTCTGCGCGCAAGGCTGGCAGGCTTTGGTCTCGGGTCGGATCAGGCGGATACCGAGGTCGGGCGCCTCTCTGGTGGGCAAAAGGCGCGTCTGTCGCTGCTGCTGGCCACCCTGCCCGCGCCGCATCTGCTGATCCTCGACGAGCCGACCAACCACCTGGATATCGAAAGCCGCGAGGCGCTGGTGGAGGCGCTGACCGCCTATTCCGGCGCGGTCATTCTGGTCAGCCACGATATGCACCTGCTCAGCCTTGTTGCCGACCGGCTGTGGCTGGTCTCCGGCGGCACGGTGAAACCCTATGAGGGCGATCTGCCCTCCTACCGCGATCTGCTGCTTACACGGGACAAACCGGCGGGCAAATCCAAGGCCAAGGCGGAAAAGCCCAAACGCCCGTCGCGCGATGCGCTACAGGCGCTGCGCGCCGAGGTGCGCAAAGGCGAGGCACGGCTGGAGAAGGTCAGCGAAATGCGCGACAAACTGGCCAAGAAACTGGCCGATCCTGCCCTCTATGACGAAGATCGCAAGGATGAGGCGCTGGTCTGGCAGCGCAAATACGCCGAGGTGATGGAGGCGCAGGACCGGGCAGAGGATCTGTGGCTGAAGGCGGTTGAAAAACTGGAAAAGGCAGAAGCGCTATGATCGATACCGCCTTTCTGATCACCTCCTTTGTGACGCTGTTCGTGATTGTCGATCCGATTGGATTGACGCCGATCTTTCTGGCGCTGACCCAGGGCATGACGCCAGCGCAGCGGCGGGCGATTGCCCTGCGCTCCACCATCACCGCTGCGGTGCTGCTGGCGGTGTTTGCGGCCTTTGGCGAGGCGGTGCTGGGGTTTGCCGGGATTTCCATGGCCGCCTTTCGCATCGCCGGCGGCGTTCTGCTGTTCCTGACCGCGCTCGACATGTTGTTTGAACGTCGCAACAAGCGGCGCGAGGACCGCAGCGAGGAAGATGACTTTGACGATCCCTCGGTCTTTCCACTGGCGATCCCGCTGATTGCCGGGCCGGGCTCAATTGCCACGGTGATCCTGCTGACCGGTCAGCAGCCGGGGTTTGCCGGATTTGCCATGGTGATGGCGGTGGTCTTTGCAGTGCTGAGCATCCTGTTGCTGATGTGCCTGTTCTCCGGCCTGTTTGAACGGCTGCTGGGCAAGACCGGCATTACTGTTGTGACACGGCTGCTGGGGATGCTGCTGGCCGCGCTGTCGGTGCAATTCGTGCTGGACGGGTTGCAGGCCTTTGGATTTGCCGGGGGCTGAGCCTCTCGAAACTTTCCGGGTGCCTCCCCATATTGAGGGGAGAGATCGGCGCAAGGCAGGAGAAACAGGTTGGACGGCATCGAGACTCCACGATTGATCTATCTGGTGTTGCTGCTGGTCGCGGTTGGCTCCTGGGTGTTTGTGCAGAACCGGCAGGGGCTGGGCAAAACCGTGCAGCAGCTGGCGATCTGGGCCTTCATCTTCCTTGGCGTGATAGCCGGTTACGGCCTGTGGGAGGACATCCGCAGCACGGTGCAGCCGCAGCAGGTGGTGATGCGCGACGAGGGGCGCGTGGATGTGCCGCGTGCGCGCGACGGGCATTATTATCTGACCGTCGATGTCAACGAGGTGCCGGTGCGCTTCCTGGTCGATACCGGCGCCAGCGCCGTGGTGCTGAACGATGAAGATGCCCGACGGGTTGGCATTGATCCCGAAAGCCTTGCCTATCTGGGACGGGCGCGCACCGCCAATGGCGAGGTGCGCACTGCGCTGGCCACGGTCAAGAGCATGTCGCTGGGCGGCATCACTGACCGCGATATCACGCTTTCGGTGAACGAGGGGCAGATGGATCAGTCGCTCCTGGGGATGGATTACCTGCAACGCTGGTCCAGCATCGAGATCCGCAACGGATCGCTGATCCTGACGCGCTGAGGCCAGCGCCGCCCCCCCCTTCGCGGGTTGATACCTAGGCGGTTTTCTCGGCCTTTTTCTCCCAGCGCCCGCTCTCTTCGGACCAATATTGCGCTGAGCATCCCGCATCGGTGAGGGATTTCCACTGCACCCGTGCGCGGGCCACCGCGTCCGGGTTGGTGCCGTCAAACAGAATGCAGACCCGCTCCAGCGCGGCAACCTCCTCCGCCGTGACCTCGGCGCCATCCACCGCCATCAGGCAGCTGGTACCGGGCACCGGCGTCGCCTCATGGCTGAGCAGAACGGGCTGAAGCGCATCATGGGGGCCGCCGAGAATACCATGCGGAAGAAACTGCTCCTCCGGCCCAAGCCACAACCGTTCGTCCAGCTGCGTGATCCGCGGCAGGTCCACCCCGCGCACGACAATGCGCCACCCGGCGCCAAGCGCCTTGTCGAGGAGGACCGGCAGCGTCTCTTCAAGCGAACGCCGGGTCAGATGGTAGAAATAGGCCGCCCCCATGGTCTGTATCTCTGCCTGTCTCAGTCCGTCTCGAACATATTCTGCACCAGCCGGTTCAACGCCATGACGCCCCAGCCGGTCGCGCCTTTGGGGGCGTAGTCGGTGTCTGTCTTGACCGAGGCGACGCCTGCGATATCCAGATGGATCCAGGGGGTGTCTTCCTTGACGAAACGTTGCAGGAACTGCGCGGCGGTGATCGACCCGGCCGGGCGTCCACCGATGTTCTTCATGTCGGCAATGCGCGATTTCAGCATGTCGTCATAGGCCTTGCCCAGAGGCATCCGCCAGGCGCCCTCGCCCTCGGCTTCGGCGGCTTTCAGGAAGCGGTTGCAGAAGGTGTCGTCATTGGAGAAGACGCCCGCGTTTTCATGGCCAAGGCCGATGATAATGGCGCCAGTCAGGGTGGCGAGGTCGATCATGCCCACCGGTTTGAAGCGCTCCTGCGCGTACCACATCACGTCGCAGAGAACCAAGCGCCCCTCGGCGTCGGTATTGATCACCTCGACGGTGTCGCCCTTCATGGATCTGATGACATCGCCCGGGCGGGTCGCGTTGCCAGACGGCATGTTCTCGACCAGCCCGACAAGACCGACCACATTGGCTTTCGCCTTGCGCAGAGCCAGCGCCCGCATGGTGCCCGCAACAACGCCGGCACCGCCCATATCCATGGTCATGTCTTCCATGCCCGCGCCCGGTTTCAGCGAGATGCCGCCAGTGTCAAACACCACGCCCTTGCCCACCAGCGCCAGCGGTGCGGAATCGGTTTCGCCGCCGTTCCACTGCATCACCACCACTTTCGACGGGCTGTCGGACCCCTGCCCCACGCAGAGCAGCGTCCGCATGCCCAGCTCTTCCAGCTGGTCATCGTCGAGCACCTCAACCTTCAGTCCGAGGCTTTCCATCTCCGCCAGCCGATTGGCAAATTCTGTAGTGGTCAGCACATTGGCAGGCTCATTGACCAGATCGCGGGTCATGTGGACACCTTCGGCCACGGCTGCCAGCGGGCCATAGGCGGCCTCGACATCGGCGGGGGACTTATGGGCGATCACCACCTCAGCGTCGGAGGGGGCCTTGTCGCCGGTCTTGTGATCGTCAAAGCGATAGTCGCGCAGAGCCATCCCCAGCGCCAGATCCGCAGCGCGTGGCATGGAGCCTGCCATCACCGTCACCGATTTTCCATCGCTGCGCGCGGCCAGCTTGGCGCCGGCCTTGCGCGCCTCGATCGCGCTGATCTTGCGCGGGGTGACCAAAATATCCAGCGCCTCGGCTTTCATGCCAGCGGGCCAGGCCAGCGAAATCACATCGCCCGCCTTGGTCTTCTCAAAACCCTTCGCTTCAACCAGACGTGCCAGCGCCCCTTTGGTCAGCCGGTTTGCCGTGCGCGCTGCCTGCCCCAATGTCCCCTCCGGGGTGATCTGAACCACCACACGGCCCTCAATCTCGGAGAGGGTCTTGGGATCAAATTCGACAAAACGTGTAGGGGTCAGCGGACGCATATGCGGGGCTCCTGTCAGGGTCAATTCCTCAATCCCCAACAGGTAGCCTGCCTGTGCGACAATGACTAGGGCCAGATATGGTTTGACCGCCGTCGAAGGATGCGCCGAACGGGCTAGGGGGCGGCCACCGGCCGACTGTCGCGCGTCCGCAGAATGCAGTTTTCCCCGGCCAACAAATCCTCTAAGGTCTCCTCAAAACAAGGGCAGTAGGATCTGGGGGGATCGCGTGTCACGATACGACAGATATGTGCTGTCCCAATACCTGCTGTTTTTTGGGTTCTTTGCCTTGATTCTGGTGGCCGTATTCTGGATCAACCGCGCGGTGGTACTGTTTGACCGGCTGATCGGCGACGGGCAGTCGGCCTTGGTTTTCCTGGAATTCACCGCCCTTGCCCTGCCGAATCTGGTGCGTATGGTGCTGCCGGTTGCGGCCTTTGCCGCATCGGTCTGGGTGACCAACCGGCTCAACAGCGAAAGCGAACTGACGGTTCTGCGGGCCACCGGCACCAGCCCCTGGCAGATGGCGAAACCGGCGCTGGCCTTTGGCCTGATCACCGCGCTGATGATGTCGATCCTGACCCATGTTCTGCTGCCTGCCTCCATCGCAACGCTGGAGCAGCGCGAATCCGAGGTCGCCCGCAATGTGACAGCCAAGCTGCTGAGCGAGGGTGATTTCCTGCATCCGGCGCGCGGCGTCACCTTTTACATTGGTCGGATTGACCCCGATGGGACGCTCAATGACGTGTTCCTGTCCGATCGCCGCAACCCGGCAGAAAGCGTCACCTATACCGGCGGCAAGGCCTATCTGGTGCGCGACGACGACAGGACCCATCTGGTGATGGTTGATGGCATGTCACAGCGTATCGACGCTGAGACCCAGCGCCTGTCTTCCACCATCTTTTCCGATTTCTCCTATGATATCAGTAGCCTTGCCAACAAAGCTGAAGAAAAGACCCGCAATATCCGCGCCATCCCCAGCCTTGAGTTGCTGCGCGAGATGCCGAAGCTGATCGCCGATGGCCCCTATAGTGCCGGCGCGCTGGCCGAAGAGCTGCACCTGCGGTTTGCCCGTGCCCTGGTCTGTGTCGCTGTGGTGCTGATCGGCTTTGCCTCCCTGATGCTGGGCGGTTTCTCGCGATTTGGGGTCTGGCGGCAGGCGCTTCTTGCCTTTGTGCTGCTGATCTTTGTCGAGGGGCTGCGCGGCGTGGTCTCCGAACCGGTGCTGCACAACGCCGATTTCTGGCCGCTGATCTACCTGCCGACGCTGATCGGGCTGCTGGTCGGGCTGGCGTTTCTGCAATTGGCGGCCAAGCCGCTGGGACCACTGCTGGCGCGGCGGCGCCATAGCCGCCAAACCCGCAGGGAGCGCGCCACATGACCCTGGACCTGTATTACGCGCGCCGCTTTTTGCAATGGTTTGCAGTGATTTGCGGCGTCCTGTTAACGCTTGTGATGTTGATCGACCTGAATGAGCAGATCCGCCGGTTTGAGGCGCAGGACCTGTCGCTGGGCCAGCTGTTCGGCCTGACGCTGCTCAATACCCCTGCGGCGCTGAGTGAATTTCTGCCGTTGATCATGATCCTCACCACCATCGTGCTGTTCATCGGGCTGGCGCGCAGCAGCGAGCTGGTGGTGACCCGCGCCATTGGCCGCTCGGGCATCCGCGCGCTGGCGGCTCCGGTGTTGCTGGCGGCGCTGATCGGGGTGCTGGCTGTCAGCACGTTGAACCCGATCGTGGCGGCGACCTCCAACCGCTACCGCGATCTGGCGGAGACCTACCGCAACGGCGGCCCGGCGGCGCTGTCTCTTACCGGTGAGGGCTTGTGGCTGCGGCAGGGCGGCGCGTTGGGGCAATCGGTCATCCACGCCACCGGCTACAGCGGCGATACCGGCGATATCACGCTCCATGATGTGACGATCCTTTCTTACGGCCCCGAAGGCCGCCCGATCCGCCAGACCCTTGCGGAACAGGCGACGCTGGATGGCGGCGACTGGGTGCTGACCAAGGCCAAGGTCTGGCCGCTCATCGTGGGTGTGAACCCCGAGACCAACGCCGAGCGGCACCCGACACTGCGCCTCTCGACCACGCTGACATCGGAGCGGATTCGCGACACGCTGGGCACTGCGACCGGGATCTCCGTCTACGATCTGCCCGCCACGATCCGCGAGCTGTCCGAGGCCGGGTTCTCCACCAAGCGCTATGAGGTTTGGTTGCAGGTGGAACTGGCGCGACCGCTGTTCCTGATCGCCATGGCGCTGGTTGGCGCCGCCTTTACCATGCGCCATACGCGGTTTGGCGGCACCGGTCTGGCGGTTCTGACAGCGGTGCTGCTGGGGTTCGGGCTTTATTTCCTGCGCAATTTCGCCCAGATCCTGGGGGAAAACGGCCAGATCCCCGTGGCGCTGGCCGGCTGGGCACCGCCGGTGGCGGCGATCCTGCTGACGATGGGGTTACTCTTACATGCCGAGGACGGATAACATGCGCCGCGCCCTGCTACTCTCGACGGTTCTGCCCTGGCTGGCGGTTGGCCAGCTGGCGCTGAGCGATGTCGCCCATGCCCAGAGCGCCCGCCCCGGCGCCGCTGCGCAATCGGCTGATACGCCCGCAATTCTGGTGGCCGATCAGCTGTTCATCACCCCGGATCGTACCCTGGTGGCCGAAGGCAATGTCGAAGCCTTCCAGGGCGATGTCAGGCTCCGGGCGCGGAAGATCACCTTTGATCAGACCCAAGGCGCCCTGCAGATCGAAGGCCCCATTCGCATCGATGAAGGCGGCGACATCACCATTCTGGCTGATGCTGCCGAGCTGGACCGGGATCTGCGCAATGGCCTGCTGGTCGGCGCGCGCATGGTGTTTCAGCAGCAGCTGCAACTGGCCTCCCTGCAGATGACCCGCGTTGGCGGCCGCTACACGCAGCTTTACAAAACCGCTGTCACCTCCTGCCATGTCTGCACCGACGGGCGGCCGCCGCTCTGGCAGATCCGGGCCGAGCGGATCACCCACGATCAGCAGGAGCGCCAGCTCTATCTGGAGAACGCCCAGCTGAGGATCTTGGACACGCCGGTGTTCTATTTCCCCGGCATCCGCCTGCCCGACCCGACGCTGGAGCGGGCCAATGGATTTCTGATTCCGTCGATCCGCACCACCTCGAACCTCGGCACCGGGGTGAAACTGCCGTATTTCCTGACCATCGGCCCACATCGTGACCTGACGCTGTCGCCCTACCTGTCGTCGCGCACCCGGACGCTGGACATGCGCTATCGTCAGGCCTTCCGCCGTGGCGAGATCGAAGTCAACGGCGCCTATACCCGGGATGAGCTCTACCGGGGCGAGGATCGCGGCTATGTCTTTGCCGAGGGGACCTTTGACCTGCCCAATGCGTTCAAGCTGCGGTTCGATCTCAAGACGGTGTCGGATGATGCCTATCTGGTCGACTACGGCCTGCGTGATCTGGACCGCCTCCGCTCCGAGGTTGTGGTGACCAAGGTCGAGCGCGACAGCCTGTTCCGCGCCAGCGCGATTTCCTACAAGACACTGCGCGATAGCGAAAATCAGGATCTGATCCCGTCCTCCGTCGGCAACCTCTACTATGAACGACGGTTTTTCCCGACGCAGATCGGCGGCGAGCTGCGCCTGTCACTGGAAACCCACGGTCATAACCGAACCTCCGACATCCGGGGCAACCTGACCGATCCGGGCGGCCGCGATATTGGCCGGGCGACATTTGATGTGGACTGGAACCGCAGCTGGCGCTTTGCCAACGGGCTGGTGGCGGACTGGTCGCTGGGCGCTGCGGCGGATGCCTTTGCGGTCTATGACGACGATGTCTTTGCCAACAACACCTCGCGCTTCAGCCCACGCAGCGCGCTCACCTTCCGCCTGCCGATGACCCGGCGGGAGCAGTCCGGCGCCACGCAGTTTCTGGAACCGATCCTGCAGATCGGCTGGACCGATACCGGCGATACCGCTGTCCCCAACGACGAAAGCAATTTCGTGGAGTTCGACCGGGGCAACCTGCTGGATCTGTCGCGGTTTCCGGCCACCGATGCGCGCGAGGACGGGGTGACGGTGGCTTTCGGGCTGAACTGGGCGCGGTTCTCGCCCAGTGGCTGGCAGGCCTCGGCCACCATCGGGCAGGTGTTCCGCGACAGCGACGATGGTCGGTTCACCAAGAGCTCCGGCCTCGGCGGCACCTCCTCCGACCTCCTGATGGCCGCGCAGCTGAAACTGAACGATGATCTGGCGATCACCACGCGGGGCCTGTTGAACGGCTCACTCAACTTCTCCAAGGCGGAGGTGCGCGGCGACTGGATGACCGACCGCAGCCGCCTGACCGGCACCTATATGTGGCTGGGCACCGATCCCGCCGAAGGCCGCGCCGAGGAGGTCTCCGAACTCTGGTTCGACGGTGCCTATGAGGTCAGCCCCGGCTGGACCGCCAGCGCCAATCTGCGCTACGACATCTCTGACGCCCGGGCCACCCGCGCAGGCCTCGGGCTGGTCTATTCCAACGAATGCGTGACGGTCGATCTTTCGGTCAACCGGCGCTATACATCGACAACAAGTGTTGAGCCGACAACGGATTTCGGCTTTACCATCGCGTTAAACGGGTTTTCCGTGGACAGCGGCAGCAAGAAGTACAGGCGATCATGCAAAAACACCTGAGTTTCCGGCCCCAAGATGCGGCCCCCTTCGTTCAGCGACTGACCCAGACCGCAACAGCCGTGGCGCTGGCAGCGGCGGTGATCTTCGCCCCCGCTCCCGCCGCCCTGGCACAGGGGCTGTTTGCCCCGGCGGTGACGGTGAATGACGCAGTGGTCACAAATTACGAGCTGCAACAGCGCGCCCGGTTCCTGACCCTGCTGCGCGATCCGGGCGATCCGCTGGAAAAAGCCCGCGAAGACCTCATCGAGGACCGGTTGAAACTCGACGTTCTGGCCCAGGCCGGGATCGAGCCGGCCGAAGAAGAAATTGTCGCAGGTATGACCGAACTGGCCGGCCGCGCCAATCTCAGCCTGCAGGAATTCCTGAATGTGCTGGGTCAGAACGGCGTGGCACCTGAAACCCTGCGCGATTTCACCCGTGTGGGCATCGCATGGCGCGAATATGTTGCCGCTCGCTATCTGGCACAGGCTCGCCCCAGCGAGGAAGAGATCGACCGCGCCATGGGGCTTGCCGGTTCCGGTGGTGTCGAGGTGCTCCTGTCCGAGCTGATCATGCCGATCAACGCGCAGAATGCCGCCCAGGTCGAGGATATCGCCCAACAGGTCAGCCGGATCACCACCACCGGCGCGTTTTCGCAGGCCGCGCAACAATATTCGGCCACGGCCACCCGGCAAAGCGGCGGACGGCTGCCCTGGATGCCGCTGACCAACCTGCCCCCCCAGCTGCAACAGGTCGTCCTGGCGCTGCGCCCCGGTGAAGTCACTGCGCCGCTGCCGCTGGATGGCGCGGTTGCCCTGTTCCAGCTGCGTGATCTGCGCGAAACCAGCGGCGCCGCACCCAGCTATGCCGCCATCGAATACGCGGCCTACTATCTGCCCGGAGGCCGCACCCCCGAGGCGCTGGCCGCTGGCACCAAGGTGGTCAATGCGGTTGACAGCTGCGATGATCTCTATGGTGTGGCCAAGGGTCAGGATCCCTCTGTACTGGACCGCGAAACCCTGGCGCCGGGTGAGATCCCGCAGGATATCGCCATTGAACTTGCCAAGCTCGACCCTAATGAGACCTCGCTGGCGCTGACCCGCAACAATGGCCAGACCCTGATGCTGCTGATGCTCTGTGGCCGCACCGCTGAAGTGAACGCTGAAGCCAGCCGCGAAAGCGTCGGCAATGCGCTGACCCAGCAACGGCTCGGCGCCTTTGCCGACAGCCTTCTGGAACAGCTGAAAGCCGACGCGCGGATCAGCGGGGAATGAGCCGCCCTGCCCGCCCCTTGCCCATCGCGCTCAGCTGTGGGGAACCGGCGGGTATCGGCCCGGAACTGGCGGTCAAAGCCTGGCAGGACTTGCGCGACAGTTGCCCGTTCCTGTGGCTGGGCGATCCGCGACACCTGCCCACGGGAACAGACTGGCAAGAGATCGACAATGCCGCTGAGGCCGTCGATGTCAGTGCCAGCGCTGTGCCTGTGCTGCGGGTCGACTTTGCCGCCCCAACCGTGCCCGGACAGCTCAACCCCGAAAATGCCGCCGGTGTCATCCGCGCCATTGAGGCCGGTGTCTCGCTGGTGCAATCCGGCGAGGCCAGCGCGCTCTGCACCGCGCCGATCCACAAGAAGGCGCTGATTGACGGCGCCGCATTTGCCTACCCCGGCCATACCGAGTTTCTCGCCCATCTGGGCGGCACGCCAAATGTCGTCATGATGTTGGCAAGCCCGGAGCTGCGGGTGGTGCCCGCCACCATCCATATCCCTCTGTCACAGGTCCCGCGGCAGCTGACGGCCGACGGCCTGCGCCGCACGATTGAAATCACCGCGCAGGGGCTGCGGGACCAGTTTGGCCTGGCCCACCCCCGGATTGCGGTTGCGGGGCTGAACCCCCATGCCGGTGAAGATGGCGCCATGGGCCACGAAGAGCTGGATTGGATGCGCGGGCTGATTGCCGATATGCAGGGCGGCGCCTATACGCTCTCTGGGCCGCACCCTGCCGACACGATGTTCCATGCCGCTGCACGCGCGCGTTATGACGCGGCGATCTGCATGTATCACGATCAGGCGCTGATCCCGATCAAGACGCTCGATTTCGATCGCGGCGTCAATGTCACGCTGGGGCTGCCGTTCATCCGCACCTCGCCGGATCACGGCACTGCCTGCGATATCGCCGGTCAGGGGATCGCCAACCCCTCCAGCCTGATCGAGGCGCTGCGGCTGGCGCAATCCATGGCGCAGCGCCGGACCCCGAACGCGGCCAGCAGCACTTGAAACTTCTTCTGGCCGGAAATATCCCCGCCGGAGGCATGAAAATCTAAGGCGCAGCCGCTGCGCCCCGTCCCAAGGTACAGATGATATGAGCGCTATCGACTCCCTTCCTCCCCTGCGTGAGGTGATCGAGACCCACCAGCTCTCGGCGCGCAAATCGCTGGGGCAGAATTTTCTTCTGGATCTGAACCTGACGGCAAAAATTGCCCGCCAGGCCGGCGACCTCAGCGAATGCGACGTGCTGGAAATCGGTCCCGGTCCCGGCGGTCTGACCCGCGGTCTGCTGGCCGAAGGCGCGCGGCGCGTGCTGGCGGTGGAGAAGGACAGCCGCTGCATCCCCGCACTCGCAGAGGTGGCCGCGGCCTATCCGGGCCGGTTGCAGGTCATCGAAGGTGACGCGCTGGAGGTGAACCCGCTCACCCATCTGACACCGCCCATCCGCATCGCCGCCAACCTGCCCTACAACGTCGGTACCGAACTGCTGGTGCGCTGGCTGACACCAAAGGCCTGGCCGCCCTTCTGGCAGAGCCTGACGCTGATGTTCCAGCGCGAGGTCGCCGAACGGATCGTCGCGCAGCCCGGCAGCAAGGCCTATGGACGACTGGCGCTGCTGGCGCAATGGCGCGCCGATGCCCGCATCGTGCTGTCGCTGCCGCCGGAGGCCTTCAGCCCGCCACCCAAGGTCCATAGCGCGGTGGTGCATCTGAAAGCGCTGGAGGCACCCCGGTATCCGGCAGATGCCGGCACGCTGAACAAGGTGGTGGCCGCCGCCTTCAACCAGCGCCGCAAGATGCTGCGCGCCAGTCTCAAGAGCGTGAGCCCCGATATTGAGGATCACCTTGTGGCGGTGGGCATTCCACCAACCGAGCGGGCGGAACAGGTCGGGCTGGAAGCCTTCTGCGCGCTGGCGCGAAGCCTGAAGAACGAATCCTGACCAGCCACGCCAGACAGGCAACAACATCCATCCCAGGCTGTCCGCAATGTGACCGACAAGAGAAAAGCCCGGTCTCAGCTGAGACCGGGCTTTTTATCTATCCCTGTATCCTTCGATCCGGTCGAACGGCCGGCCTGCGGATTATTCGGCCGCTTCGGGAGCGTCTTCAGCCGTGGGTTTCGGCTTGGGCTTGCGCCGAGGTGCTGGTTTGCGTTCCGGTGCCGCGGCCCCATCTGCTGCCGGGGCATCGGCGCCCGCCTTGGGCGCGTCCGCGTTTGCCTCATCGGTCGAGCTGCTGTCAGGCTTGTCGCCCTCAGCTTTGGGCTTGCGGCTGCGCGGTTTGCGCGCTGCTGGCTTTGCCGGTTTGCTGTCGCCGTCGCTGTCGGCGGCGGACTGATCGCGGCTCTCGGGTGTTTCCACCAGGCCACTGTCACCATTGCCATCGCGCGGATCCATCACGTCGGGCTGGGGCGCGGCGGACGGATCGTCGGAGCGGCTGCCCGCCTCGCGTTCCTGGCGCTCCAGACGCTCTGCGCGTTCACGGTCCCGCTCAGCCTGACGCTCGCGGTTCTGGCGTTCCTGCTCTTCGCGACGCGCATCAATTTCGCGTTGCGCTTCGTTCAGCATACGCAGGTAATGCTCAGCATGCTGTTGGAAATTCTCGGTGGCAACGCGATCATTGCTCAGCTGGGCATCGCGCGCCAGCTGATTGTATTTGTCGATGATCTGTTGCGGCGTTCCGCGTACCTTGCCTTCGGGGCCGGAGCTGTCGAACACGCGGTTGACAACATTTGCGCCTGCTGGGCGGTTCCGGTTCGACTTGGAACGCGAACGTGATTTGGACGATCTCATATGCCTAACGTCAGCCTTGATTGTATTTGTCGTGGATCCATACCAGCGCGCCTCTGCGCCGGATCATCGACCATTTTGGGCTTGATGTCGCCGGGAGGTATTCTTTACCTCACCCTAAAGCGACTTCTTTGAGTAATCATGTTCCGCCCTTTCAGACAAGGGGGTCCAGGCGATTATCGGTGCTTTTTCTTACGAAACTACAAATTCAGGCCATTTTCACGGGTTTAGGAGCTGTTTTGGCCACAGCTGCGGCCACAGACCACCCGGTCGCGCCCATCCATATCCGGCAGGATGCGGACCTCTTTCAACCCGGCCGACAGCAGAAGATCACTGACCGCCGTACCCTGCGTCGGGCCGATCTCCAGAAAGACCCGCCCCCCTGCGGCCAGATGATCGCCGAGATCGGCGGCGATGGTCCGATAGGCGCCAAGCCCGTCGCCGCCATCCGTCAGCGCCATCTCCGGCTCATGGGCGCGCACCTCATCCGAAATCTCCGACATTTCGTCAAGCGCGATATAGGGCGGGTTGGAGACAATCAGATCGAACTTCCCCTCGACGGCGGAAAACCAGTCCGACTGCAGGATTTCGGCACGCGCCTCAACCCGGTGCAGCACCGCATTGGCGCTCGCCTGAAGGCAGGCAGCTTCGCTCAGATCGACGCCAACGCCGGTCGCGGCACGCTGCTCGGCCAGCAGGGTGACCAGAATGCAGCCCGAACCAAGGCCGAGGTCCAGCACCCGCGAGAACGGTTCGGCCAACGCCGCCTCGATCAGGGTTTCGGTTTCAGGACGCGGATCCAGCACATCGCCGGAGACCTTGAAGCGGCGGCCATAAAACTCCCGCTCGCCAATCAGCTGAGACACCGGCACCCGGATGGCGCGCAGGGCGATGAGCTGCTCATAGCGCTCGGCGATTTCAGGCGCCAGATCTTCGGGCGCGATCAGGGTCACGCGGCTGGCCTCGATCCGGGCGGCATGGGCCAGCAGGATCCGCGCATCGCGCGCCGGGTCCGGCACACCGGCCGCGCGCAGCCGGGCCGCAGCGGCAGCCATCGCCTGAGCGGCTGTCTGCGGCGCGTTCATTGGCCCATCTCGGCCAGCAGCCGCGCCTGATCGTCCGCCGTCAGCGCGTCGATGATCTCGTCCAGATCGCCCTGCATGATCTGGTCAAGCTTATAGAGCGTCAGGTTGATACGGTGATCCGACATCCGGCCCTGCGGAAAGTTGTAGGTACGGATCCGCTCCGACCGGTCGCCAGAGCCAACCTGACTGGCGCGATCGGCGGACCGTTCACTGTCGATGCGCTGGCGCTCCAGATCGTAAAGCCGCGTGCGCATGACCTGCATCGCGATCTCGCGGTTGCGGTGCTGCGATTTCTCGGAGCTGACCACAATAATACCGGTGGGAATATGGGTGATCCGCACGGCGGAATCGGTGGTGTTCACATGCTGGCCACCGGCCCCGGAGGCGCGCATGGTGTCGATCCGCAGATCCGCCGGATCAATGCGCAGATCGACATCCTCTGCCTCGGGCAGCACCGCAACCGTGGCGGCAGAGGTGTGGATGCGCCCGCCGGATTCGGTCACCGGAACGCGCTGCACGCGGTGGACACCGGACTCATATTTCAACCGGGCAAAGACGTTTTCGCCTTTGACATGGGCGACCACCTCTTTCAGCCCGCCGAGTTCGGTTGTCTGTTCCTCGATGATGTCAAACCCCCAGCCCCGCGCCTCGGCGTAGCGCTGATACATGCGCAGCAGATCCCCGGCGAACAGGGCCGCCTCATCGCCGCCGGTGCCGGGGCGGATTTCCAGAATGGCCGGGCGGCTGTCGGCCTCATCCCGGGGCAGCAGCGCCAGTTGTAGCGCATGTTCGGCCTCGGGCAGCGCCGCGCGCAGCTGGGGCAGCTCCTCCTCCGCCAGCGCCGCCATATCGGGATCGGCGAGCATGTCTTCTGCTTCCTGAAGATCGGACAGCAGGCGGCGATAGGCGCTGATCTGCTCGGCAACCGGGCGCAGATCGGAATATTCCTTGGCCAGAGCCGCAATATCGCCGCCTGCGACACCCTCTGCCATTGCGGCCTCAAGATACTGAAACCGTTGTAAAATCTGCTCGAGGCGGTCTTCGGGGATCATGCGTGCAATATCCGTATCGATCTGTCTTTTGCGCAAGGCTGCCCTTGTGATATGCTAGGGTCATGCAACATGCCAGTCCTCATATTGCGGGAAAGGATCATGCGCAGCGCCGCCTGCCTGAGCTTGGGTGGCTGACCCCTGCGACACCAGGCCTGCCCCGCTCTTTGCTGTATCTGCTGGGGTTTGCGCTGGCTTGGAGCGCAACCGCGTCGCCCATTCGGGCCGATGTTGTCGCGCCGAATGGGCGCACGATCGACTGTTATTGCACCGACAAGAGCGGCAGCCGGGTTGAGCTCGGCGAATTTGTCTGCCTGCAGGTCGACGGGCGCATGTTCACGGCCCAATGCCAGATGTCGCTGAATGTGCCGATGTGGCGCGAAGTTCAGGCGGGCTGCCTTGCGGCTGAGGCTGATACGGCGCCGGCCATCTCGACGGCTGCGGAGCCGCTGCCGCGGATCTGATCCCTCCGATATGCGTTTGTTGACATTGGCCTGTCATATCAGGCCGGGCAGCATACGCGGCCGGGAGATCCGCATCAGGGCGCTATTGCGGTGCGGGCGCCATCTGCGCGATCCAGCTGTTGATCCGGTCATTGTTGGCGCCCAGATCGGAGCGGCCAAACCGCAGACGGGCATAGACTTTCAGCAGATCGCCATCCTGCCGCGCGGTGGTGTAATCGGGAAAGCCCAGAAACCGCGTACGCGTCACATAGGTGACCATCTCATCCTCAACCGAACCGGCCAGCACACGGGTGCGCGGAGCGTTGCTGGCAACGTTGTGGAACCGCTCCAGCCCGTCCTCGCCACTGCGCAGCACCCGGAACACGCCACCGCGAAAGGTCTTGTCTTCGGTGAATTCAGGCTGGGTGTTCCAGTCCAGCGGATCGCTGGGCGCCAGCCGGATAAACCCGAGCACCACAACGACTGCTGCGATGCTCAGCCAGACAAATATCATCACTCGACCCATATGGTCCGCTCTCCCTCGTGGCGGCTGCCACTGGACAGCCGGCCTTATTTGGTTGTCACACCCGGCAGCACACAGAGCAGCTCATACAGCAGGTTGGCCGCTGTCAGCGCCGTGTTGCCCGACGTGTCATAAGGCGGCGATACTTCGACCATATCGCAGCCCACAATATTCAAACCACGCAGAGCGCGGATCAGTTCCAGCGCCTGCGGTGTGGTCAGCCCGCCGATTTCCGGCGTGCCGGTACCCGGTGCATAGGCCGGGTCCAGACTATCGATATCATAGGAGACATAGACCGGCCTATTACCGATATCGCGACGAATTTCCGCACCCATCCCGTGCAGGGAGCGGTTCCAAAGCTCGCTTGCGGGGAAATGCTGAAACCCCCAGCGCTGCGCCTCCTTGAAATCATCCGCCCCGTAGCCTGTGCCGCGCAGGCCGATCTGATAGGTCTTGTCCGCGACGATCAGCCCCTCTTCATAGGCGCGCCTGAAGACCGTCCCATGGGTCTCGCGCTCACCGAACATATCGTCGTTCACATCCGCATGGGCATCGACATGGACCAATGCGACAGGCCCGTATTTTTCCGCAATCGCGCGCAGGATCGGCAGGGTGATCGAATGATCGCCACCCATTGCGACCGGCGTCACGTCGCTGGACAGGATGGCGCTGTAGCTTTCCTGAATGATGCGCAGGCTGTCGGGCAGCGAGAACGTGTTGATCGCCAGATCGCCGATATCGCCAATGTTCAGACTGTCAAAGGGCGCCGCACCGCTGGTCATGTTATAAGGTCGGATCATCGCGCTTTCGGCGCGGATCTGCTTTGGCCCAAAGCGGGTCCCTGAGCGCCAGGAGGTGCCGATATCCATCGGCACACCCAGAATGGCCACATCCAGCCCCTCCAGAGAGGTCGCCTGCGGCAGCCGCATAAAGGTGTTCGGCCCGGAGAACCGCGCCAGATCATTGCCGCTGATCGGCTGGTTAAAGTCAGTCATCGGCCCGTAATTCTCCAGCTCAGAAGACAGATAATGCTCATGGCGACATGCGCGCCTGCGATGGCGGTGGCGCCGGTGGTGTCAAAGGGGGGCGACACTTCGACCACATCGCCGCCCAGGATGTTGATACCGCGCAGGTTTTTCAGGATGGCTTCGGCCTGTGCCGAGGTCAGACCACCCCAGACCGGCGTGCCGGTGCCCGGCGCATAGGCCGGATCCAGACAGTCGATATCGAAGGTCAGGTAAACCGGCCGGTCACCCAGCACGTCGCGGATACGGTGCGCGGTTTCGTCCGGGCCAATCTCATGCACGGTGGGCGCGTCGATGGTGGGCACGCCGAGATTGTCCTCATTGGTGGTCCGAATACCCACCTGAACAGAGGTCTTGGGGTCAATGATGCCGGATTTCACCGCCTTGTAGAACATCGTGCCATGATCGACGCGGCTGAAATCATCATCCTGCCAGGTGTCGCTATGGGCATCGAAATGCAGCAGCGAAATCGGGCCGTATTTCTCGGCATAGGCCTTGAGGATGGGGAAGGACACATAGTGGTCGCCACCGATGGCCACCGAAGCCGTATCGGTCGCCAGAATGCCGCGGATGTGCTCGGTCAGCGCGTCGGGGAAGGCCGCGACATTGGCGTAGTCAAAGGCCAGATCGCCGTAGTCGACAATCGCCAGCTCGCTTGCCGGGCAAATGTCCCAGCCATAGGGGGCATCGGGGCTTTGCAGGGCCGAGGCTTCACGCACCGCGCGGGGGCCAAGCCTGGTGCCGGGGCGGTTCGTCACCGCCTGATCAAAGGGAATGCCTGTGACGGCAATATCCGCATGGGTCAGGTCCTTGGTGTAGCGGCGCCGCAGAAAGGACGTCGCCCCGCCAAAGGTGTTTTCAAAGCTCAACCCCTTCAGGTCGTCGCGGGTGAAGGCCTGATCGACCTGTTTCTTTGCGTCTTCTAGCGCCATGCAGACTGCTCCCTCTTCTCGGGTTGTGGCCATCTCCTAGCGAATGCGCGTGGCCTTGTCATCTGAAAGCCCCCGCGCTGTCGCCAGATCAGCTTGCGGGCTGTGCTTTCTCGACCAGACGGGCAAAAAACGAGGCTCCGACCGGTGCGATATCGTCATTGAAATCGTACCTTGGATGGTGCAGCCCGGCACTATTGCCCTGGCCCAGAAACAGATAGGCGCCGGGACGGGCCTGTAGCATATAAGAGAAATCTTCCGCCCCCATCTCGCGGCCGGCCTCGGCCTCGACATGCTCCGCGCCTGCGATCTCGGCCGCGACGGAGACCGCAAAATCGGTCTTGGCCGCGTCATTGATGGTCGCGGGATAACCGAACTCATAGTCCAGTTCCGCCTCGACCCCGTAGCTGGCCGCCTGCCCGGCCACGATCTCACCCATGCGCCGTATCACCATTTCCTGCACCCTGGGATCAAAGGTGCGCACGGTGCCGTTGATATAGGCCGTATCGGGGATCACATTGTCCACCGTGCCGGTGTGGATCTGCGTCACCGACACCACCAGATCATCCAGCGCGTAATGGTTGCGCGAGACGATGGTCTGGATCGCCTGGGCGATGCCGCAGGCCGCCATCACCGGGTCGCGGGTTTCATGGGGCATCGCGCCATGGCCGCCAACGCCCTGAATATGGATATGGAAACTATCCACCGCCGCCATCAGCGGACCCGGAGTTGTCATGAAATGCCCCTCCGGCAGACCCGGCGCATTGTGCAGCGCGTAGACCTCACCGATGTTGAACCGTTCCATGATCCCCTCTTCGACCATGATGCGCGCACCGCCGATGGCCTCCTCGGCGGGCTGGAAGATCAGCGCCACCCGGCCCTTGAAGTTGCGTGTTTCCGCCAGATATTTCGCCGCACCCAGCAGCATCGTCGTATGCCCATCGTGGCCGCAGGCGTGCATATTGCCGGCATGGGTCGAAGCATAGGCCGCACCGGTCTCCTCCGGGATTGGCAAGGCGTCCATGTCGGCGCGCAGACCGATACAGGGGGCATCCGCCGCGCTGCTCTCCTGACCGTTGATGATGGCCACGATGCCCGTCTTTGCGATCCCTGCATGCAGCTCGTCAACGCCGAAGTCCCGCAGCCGTTCCGCCACGAAGGCCGCTGTTTTCGGCAGATCCAGCGCCAGCTCGGGGATCTGGTGCAGATGCTGCCGCCAGGCTGTCATGTCCTCGGCGTAATCGGCAATTCGGTTCACAACCGGCATGGGGGTGGACTCCTTGGTCAGACTCGGGATTGATGCATCTGACACAGGAACAAGAGCCGCCGCAATGCCCGATACCAACCTGATCCACGATGAAACCGCCGGTATCGACCGGCTCCTGCAGATCATGGCGTGCTTGCGCGACCCACAGCATGGCTGCCCCTGGGATATTGAACAGGACTTTGCCAGCATCGCGCCCTATACCATTGAAGAAGCTTACGAAGTTGCCGATGCAATTGAGCGCGAGGCCTGGGATGAGCTGAAGGGCGAGCTGGGGGATCTGCTGTTCCAGTCGGTGTTTCATGCGCAGATGGCGGCGGAGGCCGGGCATTTCACCTTTCAGGATGTGGTCACCACCATGTCCAACAAGATGGTCGCGCGCCATCCGCATGTTTTTGGTGACGAGAGCCGCGAGAAATCCGCCGACCAGCAGACCGCTGACTGGGAGGCGATCAAGGCCGCGGAGCGCGCAGGCAAGGCGCAACAGGGGACGCTGGACGGTGTGGCCGTCGGCCTGCCCGCCCTGCTGCGCGCCTACAAGCTGCAAAAACGCGCCGCACGTGTCGGCTTTGACTGGCCGTCGGCGGACAATGTGATCGCCAAGATCGTCGAAGAGGCCGCCGAGCTGGTAGAAGCCCGCGATTGCCTGAGCCAGGCCGAGGTGGAGGAGGAATTCGGCGATCTGATGTTTGTGATGGCCAATCTGGGCCGCCATCTGGGGGTGGAGCCGGAAGCCGCACTGCGGGCCGCCAATGCCAAGTTCACCCGCCGCTTTGAAGGGGTCGAGGCCAAGCTCTCCGACCGCGGCAAACGTCCCGAAGACAGTGACCTGGCGGAAATGGACGCGCTCTGGGACGAGGTAAAGGCAGAGGCGCGCGCGGCCACGCCATCCTGCGATGACTGACGCGCTGCCCACCGCCCGGCCTGTCGGGCCACGCGCCTTGTCCGCTCTCACCGCCAGCCCCATATCCTAAAGCATGTTGCGTCTAACCCCCATCCTTCTCGCCGTGATCTACGGGTTGGTCATGTACCGCCTGTCGGTCTGGCGCACCCATCGGGCCCTTGATCAGCAATCAACCGAGCTGGCCGATGCCCGCCTGCGCCAGCTGACGGATCGAATGGCAGCGGCGCTCGGCATCAGCCATATCCCGGTCTATATCTACGAGGTCGATCCGGTAAACGGGCTGGCGGCGCCGGATGGCCGGATCTTCATCACCCGTGGGTTCTATCGCAAATACCGCAATGGCGAGGTCAGCGATGTTGAACTGGCGTCGGTGATTGCACATGAGCTGGGCCATGTGGCGCTGGGGCACGCGCGAAAACGCATGATTGATTTTTCCGGGCAGAACGCGCTGCGCACGGCGCTGATGCTTATCATCGGCCGTTTCGTGCCTTTTGTCGGGCACTGGATTGCCAATGTGCTGACCTCACTGCTGGCGGCGCGGCTGTCGCGCAGCGATGAATATGAGGCCGATGAATATGCCGCAGCACTGCTGACCAAGGCAGGGATCGGCATCGCTCCGCAGAAAAGCCTGTTTCGCAAGCTGGAAGAGCTGACACAGGCCCGCAGCGGCATGGCGCCCGCCTGGCTGATGAGCCACCCCAAGACCGAGGAGCGTATTGCCGCGCTGGACCGGCTCGAACAGCGCTGGAGTAAGGGAAAGAGCTGAAGACAAACCCGCAAGTCATTGTTTTAATGATATTTACCCAATATCAAGCGCAACCGGGCGCGTCATCCCCCTTGGCCCGTGCGGCCGCCATCCCCATCTGTGGGCAACCATTCCGCCGTTGTAGGCGTTTCAGTCAGATATGTCCCTGCGGACACAAGACCTAACGACCCGCCTGGGCGGGCTCCCGGAGACCTACCATGCGCTATTCCGTTCTTGACCTTGCCCCCGTACCCGAAGGCCATGACATCGCTCAATCGCTGCGCAACAGCACTGATCTGGCACAGCGGGCCGAGGCCTGGGGATATCACCGCTACTGGCTGGCGGAGCATCACAATATGCCGGGGATCGCCAGTGCCGCCACCGCTGTTCTGATCGGCCATATCGCCGGACAGACCAAAACGATCCGGGTCGGTGCCGGGGGAATCATGCTGCCCAACCACGCCCCCTATATGGTGGCCGAAGCCTTTGGCACGCTGGCCAGCCTATATGGCAACCGCATTGATCTTGGGCTGGGACGCGCGCCCGGCACGGATCTGCAGACGGCCCGCGCCCTGCGTCGGGGCTTGCAAACCGGTGAGCGCAATCCCGATACCTTCCCGCATGATGTGATCGAGCTGATCAACTACCTTGGCCCCGAAACACCCGAAGCGCGGGTGCGGGCCTTTCCGGGACAGGGCACCAGGGTGCCGCTGTGGATCCTCGGCTCCAGCCTTTATGGGGCGCAGCTTGCGGCACAGCTGGGGCTGCCCTATGCCTTTGCTTCGCACTTTGCCCCCGCCGCGCTGGAGCAGGCGCTGGCCGCCTATCGCAGCGGCTTTCAGCCATCTGAGCATCTCGACGCTCCCCGCGCCATGATCGCGGTCAACGTCTTTGCCGCCGATACCGACCGCGAAGGGCAGCGGCTGAGAACCACCATGCAGCAGGCCTTTGCCCGGCTGCACGAAGGCAAACCCGGCAAGTTGCCGGCTCCGGTGGAGGATATCACCCAGCATATCGCCCCGCCGGTGCTGCACGGGGTGAATGAGGCGCTGCGGATTTCCGCGACCGGCAGCAAGGCAACGGTGGCCGCCGAACTGTCTGGTATTCTTGAGCGGTATCAACCGGATGAGATCATTCTGACCGGGCAGATCCATGACCACGATGCACGGCTGCGATCCTTTGAGATCGCCGCTGAGGTGCTGGCCGACATCTGAGCCGCGCCAAGGTCTCAGCGGCCGAGCACGCTAGGCCGACAGCGCCTTGGCCACCCTTGGCAGCCGCGCCTTCTTCAGCAGCGGGCGCAGCTCCCAGCCGCCGCCTGACAGCCGGTTTGCCTCGGCGAGCACAGCCGCAGCCACGCCCGAAATCCCGTCCGGATCCTGTCGCCACAGATCATAAAGCAGCTGGTCCGGGCCGATCCGTTCCAGCCCCTCCTCGGCAAGCGTGTGGCGTGGGAAGTCCTTGTTGTTGACGGTCACGATCCCGTCGGCATGGCCGGCAATGGCGGCGGCCAGCACATGGATATCGGCCACGTCCGGCAGCCAAAGCCGTGCTTCAACCGCCGCTGTCGGGGTGACGGCAGCCTTTGGCCAGGCCGCAGAGATCAGCGCGATCTCTGCCCGCGCCTGCGGCTCCCCCTCAGGACCGATCTTGCGCGCCGCCCGCGCCCATTCCTCAAGGATGCGCTGTGACCACAGCGGGGTGAAATGGCCAATCCGGGCTGCCCCCAGCAGCATCTCACGCATCACGGTCGGATAGAGGACACAGGCGTCCAGCAACAGTTTCATGGCCTGATCAACCGCAACAGATCAGTCGAGCCGGAAGAACACAGCCTTCAGATAGCCGCTTTCGGCCAGCTGAGGCAGCTGTGGATGATCCGCCCCGGCATACCCGGTGTGCAGCAGCTGGCTGCGCCGCCCGCCGCGCCCGATGCCACGCGCCGAGGCATTGCGGAACCGGCTGAGGTCAGCCGCATGCGAGCAGGAGCACAGCCCCAGATAGCCACCCGGCGCCACCAGAGGGGCGGCCAGTTTGGCAATCCGCTCATAGGCCCGCAACCCCGCCTCAAGCGCCTGTTTCGACGGTGCGAAGGCTGGCGGATCGCAG
This sequence comes from Phaeobacter sp. JH20_37, assembly GCF_048056015.1. Classification (NCBI taxonomy): domain Bacteria; kingdom Pseudomonadati; phylum Pseudomonadota; class Alphaproteobacteria; order Rhodobacterales; family Roseobacteraceae; genus Phaeobacter; species Phaeobacter sp. JH20_37. The sequence goes on from NZ_JAYMWW010000006.1 coordinate 142,273, forward strand.
ATCACCACATCAAACTGCGCCCCTTCTTCGGCGAGCTGGGCCAGCACCTCAAAGGCATCGCCCTGCCGTGCGTTGAACCGATCGCCAAAACCGCTGGCACCTGCGCCGTCCCGCGCCAGATCCAGCGCCGGAGCGGATCCGTCGACACAGGTTGCCGTCGCTGCGCCAGCCGCCAGCATCGCCAGACCAAAGCCGCCGACATGGGAAAACACGTCAAGCACATTTGCGCCCGGCCTGACCAGCTTGGCGGCAAAGGCATGATTGTCGCGCTGGTCGTAGAACAGGCCGGTTTTCTGCCCGCCGGTCAGATCCGCCATATAGGTGGCGCCGTTCATGGACACTTCTACCGGCGCCTCGGGGGCGGTGCCGCGCAGGGCAGTGCTGATATCGTCCAGCCCTTCCAGGCTGCGCGTCCGGCCCGAGGCGTTTTTCAATACGGTTGTCACCCCGGTCACCGCCACCAGCGCCTCGGTCAGCGGTTCGATATGGGCTTCGGCCCAGGCGGCATTGGGCTGCACCACGCAGGTATCGCCAAAGCGGTCGATCACCACGCCGGGCAGACCATCGGATTCAGCATGGACCAGCCGGTAGAACGACGCATCATACAGCTGTTCGCGCAGCTCCAGCGCGCGGCGCAGGCGGGCGCTGAACCACTCCACGCTCAGCTCGGCCGCAGGATCGCTGTCCAGCATCCGCGCGATGATCTTGCTTTCGGGGTTGACCGCAACCAGCCCCATCTGCGTCATCGCGTCGTCTTCCAGCACCGCCAGGGTGCCGGGTGCCAGTTTCCGGGTGCGCCGGTCGGTGACCAGTTCATTGGCATAGACCCAGGGAAAGCCGTGGCGCAGGGCACGGGCATTGGCTTTGGGTTTCAGTTTTACGCGGGCGCGCTCGGGCGCGGAGGAAGATGCTGTCATGCGCCTCTCTTACTCCCAACGACGCGCGGTTGAAAGGGCATCCGCCACGCAGAGCCGATGCCTTGGTCGCGTCAGGCTCTGCGGCCCGATCCCGCGCGGCGCAAGTGAGTTCACCGCGGGCGGGAACGCCAGCCGCCGCGCCTGCGAGGCCTGTCGGCAGCCTCCTGCCCCTCGCGCAGAACAGCCGTCATCGGGTGATCGGGATGCACTGCCGCAAGCTGCTCCACGAGCGCGATGGTTGCCACACGGCTGTCGACCCCATCAGGCAGGCTCAGCGCCCAATCCAGAAAGATGCTGCGGCATTCGCCCTCGCCAATCCCCTCGATACGGTAGCTTTCCCGGATCAACCCCTTGGGATCCAGACGCGCCAGCTGCGCCGCATCAACCGTCGCCTCATTCGTCATGGCCTGTCGCCCCCTCTCTCTCCAATGCGGCGGCGATGATGTCACCGCATCTGCCGTAGCTCTCGGTCAGCGTCGCCTCCAGCGCGGCGAGATCGTCATAGCCGGTGCTGCGACACAGAAAGAGCGCGCCGCCCTCTCCCAATGTCCGTGCATCAATTGCCTTGCCCGAGACCAGCCGCGCCGCCGTCTGTACCGACCAGAATAGATCATAGCCGCGCTGCAATTCCGCTGCATCTGCGGCATCCAGCCAGCCACAGGCGACAGCGCCCGCCAGCCCGGCGGCCACGTCCTGCCCGGTGGCATCGCTCAGCAGGACCCCGGCCTGGGCGATCAGCTCGATATCCATCAGCCGACCCGCGCCGGTCTTGGCGTCCCAGGGACCTGTCGGCACCTTGGCAGCGGCCAGACGGGCGCGCATTTTGGCGACCTCGGGCAGGATCGCCGCGCGGCTGCGCGGCGCCCCGAGAAAACCCGCTCGAAATGCGTTGATATCCTGTGCCAGCCCCTCCGCGCCCGGTGCAGGCACAGCCGCCATCACCCGCGCCCGGGTCAGCGCCAGATGTTCCCAGACCCAGGCGTCATTGCGCTGATACGCGCAGAAGCTCTCGAGGCTCGTGGCCACCGGGCCTTGGGTGCCGGAAGGTCGCAGCCGCATGTCCACCTCATAGAGCTGCCCCTGCGACATACGCGCAGTCAGCGCCGTGATCAGCGCCTGGGTCAGCCGCGCATAATACGGGCGTGTCGCCAGCGATCGCGGCCCCTCCGAGGCCTCCGCGGTTCCGGGGTCATAAATCACGATCAGGTCGAGATCCGACAGCGCATTGATCCGCCCCGCACCCAGCGATCCCATGGCCAGAACCGCCGCCCCGCGCCCCGGAGGCGTTCCGTGTTTCTTTGCAAACTGCTGCAGGACAACCGGCGCCACCCCGGCAATCACCACCTCGGCCAGTTCGGCATATTGCGCCCCTGCGGTGGCAGCATCGATCAGCCCACGCAGATGATGCACCCCGATACGGAAATGCCACTCCTTGCACCAGCGCCGGGTGGCATCCAGCTGGGTTTCATAATCCTCTTCCTGCGCCAGCACCGCCGCAAGCGACTGGCAGAGCCCCTCCCGCTTGGGCCAGTCACTGAAGAAAGAGCCGCCGATCACCGCATCGAATACCCCGGAATTACGCGACAGATAGCTCGCCAGCGTACCAGAGGTGCCGACAATATCTATCAGCAAATCAATCAGTTGCGGGTTGGCTTCAAAGAGTGAAAACAGCTGCACACCGGCAGGCAGCCCCGCCAGGAACCCATCCAGCGCCACCAGCGCCTCGGCCGGCTGGGCGGTGCGGGACAGTCGCGCCAGCAGCTCCGGTTTCAGCCGCTCGAATATCTGCGCACCGCGCGCCGAGCGTAGCGCAGGATAGGTCGGCCAGCGCGCCAGGATATCGCCATCCAGAGCCTCCGGCACCGCCGCGGCCGGTTGCGGCCTTGGCACATCCGGGGCAAAGAACCCCTCGGTCAGCTCATGCACCTCCTGCAACCGCCCACGGATCTCCGCCTGCAGCGCCTGCGGGTCGCGGTCCATCAGACAGGCAATCCGGGCAATGCCATCTTCGGACTGCGGCACCCGGTGGGTCTGGGCGTCATGCACCATCTGGATGCGGTGCTCCACCTCGCGGTGGGCAATGTAATGCGCGCTGAGCTGCGCGCAGGCCTCCTGCGGCACCCAGCCCTTGGCCGCGAGCGCGGTCAGCCCGTCGAGCGTGCCGCGCTGACGCAGGCTCTCATCCCGCCCGCCGGCGATCAGCTGCCGGGTCTGGGTAAAGAACTCGATTTCGCGGATGCCGCCACGCCCCAGTTTCATGTCATGGCCGGGCACCGTCAGTGGCCCGCCGGTCCCCTTGTTTTCGCGGATCCGCAAACGCATGTCATGGGCGTCCTGAATAGCCGCGAAATCCAGATGCCGCCGCCAGACAAAGGGGCGCAGCGTCTGCAGGAACTCGGCCCCCGCCTTCAGATCACCGGCGCAGGGGCGCGCCTTGATATAGGCGGCGCGCTCCCAGGTGCGCCCGAGGCTCTCGTAATAGCGCTCCGCCGCCTCCATCGCCATGGCCACCGGTGTAACCGCCGGGTCGGGCCGCAAGCGCAGATCGGTACGGAAGACATAGCCGTCGGCAGTGCGTTCGCTCAGTACCGTGCACATGTTGCGCGTCGCCCGCACCATGCCCTGACGCGCCTCATAGAAGTCGGCCGGATCAAACCGTGTCTCGTCAAACAGGCAAATCATGTCGATGTCGGAGCTGTAGTTGAGCTCATAGGCGCCCATCTTGCCCATGGCCAGCAGGGTCAACCCGCCGGCGGTCTCCACATCGGCCTCGGTCAGGCCCGGCAGTTTCTGACGGCGGATCAGTGCGGCAATTTCCGCCTTGATCGCCCGATCGGCGCAGAGTTCGGCAAATTGCGTCAGCGCCGTGGTCACCTGCATCAGATCCCAGGCCCCGGCCAGATCGCAAAGCCCGCTCAGCAGCGCAAGTCGGCGCTTGGCCTGCCGCAGCCCCGGCTTCAGCTGATCCGGTGCCAAACCGCGCACATCCTCCATGATCTTACCAAGCGCAGCCAGCGGATCAGCCAGTGCGGGCGCCAGCCAGGCGGCCTCGCGGGTGATCAGCTCCTTCAGATAAGGGCTGGAGCCCGCCGCCCCTGCGACCAGGCGCGCCTCATCGCCGCCAAGGTCCGGCACAAGCGCAAGCGCATCGCCGGCCAGATCCGCATCAAATGCCCGTGGAAGGCGCTGAATATCAATCGACTGTCCCATCCGCAGACACTGGGGTGAGACGCCGCCGTCGTCAATTGAGGAAACCACCCTCTGGCCCTGCCAGAGCTCAAAAGGTTACGTAAGGTAAGGAATACCGGAATAGCCCTTTTATGAATGAGACATTAATGCTGGTACTGCGGCTGCGCTCAAGTTCCGGGGGCATGTCAGACAGCGTCTTAGTAACCAGTGAACCAGTGACCGACCGGCACCGTAGTATTGCCCAAATGTCGATACAACGCGTGTTCAGGTCATCGGATATGTATCACAAAGTCTGACAGCAAAGCGCAGCCGTTTATCTCCCCTTAGCCAAAAAATCATCAATTAACACAAACATATCAACAGGTTAATTGTTTCGATCTGCGAAAATGTGAAAAATGTTTACATGCAGGCTTGAAACCGTGCGGGGGCAGTCCGATATTCCATAATGTGAAGCGCATTTACATGGACGCCGAACCTCGCAACGTTAACCTGGAGACCCCGATGACGAGTTACACCTCTACCGCCCCGCACCCGTCCGAACAGGGCTGGTTTTCCCGCAGTGAATCCTGGCTCGACAGCAAAGGCAAAGGCGCCTGGATTGCCGCCATGGTCCTCGGCTTCGTCTTTTTCTGGCCGGTTGGCCTCGCCCTGCTGTTTTACATGATCTGGAGCAAGCGCATGTTCTCGAAATCCTGCACCACACGCCGTAAATCCTGGGCCCGTCATGGCATGTCCGCGATGACCCCGTCCGGCAACAGCGCTTTTGACGCCTACAAGGCCGATACGCTGCACCGGCTGGAACAGGAACAGCATGATTTCGAAGCCTTCCTGCAACGTCTGCGGGCTGCAAAGGACAAATCGGAATTCGATCAGTTCATGCACGAACGCGCGCTGCAGAACGACGATGAGGCCATCGAAATCGATGATGCAGAGGATGACGCGGACAGCCCGCGCAGCAAGCGTCACTGACCAGAGCCAGCTCCGCCCGCATTGGGCGGGGCCTATCCCGGCGGGAGCGGCCTGGCGCCGAAGCTGATGATCAGCCCGCGTGTCAGCCGCCACCCTGGCCAGACGGCCAAACCATGAGCCCGGTTCCCCGCCCCGGTTCTTTCGACCCCGTTATCGCGATAAGGAAGCTTTGATGACCGCCCTGCCCGATCCAGACTACCAGGCTGATTTCTATCAGCTGGTCCCTGCCAAACGTCTGTTTGCCTGGCTTATCGACAGCCTGTTGATCACCGTTCTTGCCAGTATCGCCGTGGTTTTCACCGCCTTTACCGGGCTGTTCATCTGGCCGCTGCTCTATCTGGTGATCGGTTTCATCTATCGTGCCGCAGCCATCGCTTCTGGTTCCGCGACCTGGGGCATGACCGTCGCAGGCATCGAATTGCGCGACCTGTCGGGACGCAAGCTCGACGGTCAGGGCGCATTGCTGCATACCGCCGGATATACAGTCTCCATGGCCTTCCCGCTGCTGCAGGTGATCTCCATCCTCATGATGCTGATGTCCGCGCGCGGTCAGGGGCTGACGGATGCGGTGATGGGGACCGTCATGCTGAACCGGCGCCGCTGATCCGCCGTCTGATTCAAGGCGAAGATGAGCAATCTGTAAACCTTAATCCCAACTGGCCTCTTGGCGCAGTGCGATGGCATTGCTATCATTCAAGATAACCCTGTGGCCAGAATGCCCCGATCTGTCAGCGGCTCCGTGATCAGTGCTCGGCGCCCGCGCGACACTCGGGGCCATTTGTGCCAAGCCCAAACGGACACCTGACCGCCTGATGCGCCACACTCTGCCGATTGCCCCACAGTTCTACGTGACTGCGCCGCAGCCCTGCCCCTATCTGGCAGATCGGATGGAGCGCAAACTGTTCACCGCCCTGCAGGGCGATGGTGTCGAACAGCTCAACAACAGCCTGTCGCAGCAGGGATTCCGCCGCTCGCAGAATGTTCTGTACCGGCCATCCTGCTCCGATTGTTCCGCCTGCCTGTCTGCCCGGATCAATGTCGCCGCCTTCACCGCCAGCCGGGGGCAGAAACGCACGTTGAAGCGCAACGCCGGGCTGGATCGGCGCGCGACCTCTCCCTGGGCGACCGAAGATCAATATGCGCTGTTCCGCAACTACCTCGACAGCCGGCACGCCGATGGCGGCATGGCCGATATGGATGTCTTCGAATATGCCGCCATGATCGAGGAGACGCCCATTCGCAGCCGCGTCGTCGAATATATCGACCGCGACAGCAACGCGCTGACGGCGGTGTCGCTGACCGATGTGCTGGAGGATGGGCTGAGCATGGTCTATTCCTTCTATCGGCCCGATCTGCCGCAAAACTCGCTCGGCACCTTCATGATCCTGGATCACATCGACATCGCGCGCGAGGCCGGGCTGCCCTATGTCTACCTGGGCTATTGGGTGCCAGGCAGCGCCAAGATGGGCTACAAGGCGAAGTTCACCGGGCTTGAAGTCTATCATCGCGGCGCCTGGCAGCCGATGACCGATCCCGACGCCTTTGATGACACGGCGCATCCGCTGTCGACCGATCCGATTGCGGAACAGGTCGCTAATATTCACCTGCCGGAATCGCGCAGCCACAGCAGGTAACCCAATGCAATCTCTTCATGCCGTGACGCTGATTGTCCCGGACTACGACAGCGCGATCGCGTTTTACTGCGGCACCCTCGGATGGCAGCTGGCCGAAGATGTCGATCAGGGGCGCAAGCGCTGGGTCCGGATCCTGCCGCCGGGCGCCCGTGAGGGCAGCCTGATCCTGGCCCGGGCCGACAGTGGTGCTCAAAAGACCATCATCGGCAATCAATTTGGCGGCCGCGTCGGATTGTTCCTGCACACCAATGACTTCGCCCGAGACCATGCCGCCATGCTGGCCGCGGGCGTCACCTTCGACGAAGCACCCCGCCATGAACCCTACGGATGGGTTGCGGTCTGGCGCGACCCGTTCGGCAACCGCTGGGATCTGCTCCAGCTCACCTGAACCGCACGGCGCCGGTCCCATTCGGCACCGCCCCTTCAGCTGCCATCGGCAAACGGCTGCATGGCCAATCTTCTGGCGTCAAATATCCCGGGGTGAATGCGCCGCATGGCGCAGAGGGGCAGCGCCCCTGTTTCTGCTTTCGCCCCGGTGCCGACATGAAAAAAGGGCCCCGCAAGCGGGGCCCTTTGTCGTCTTTGGCTGATTGCAATCAGTTTGGCATCAGCGCCGGCACGATGGTCACGATGGAGGGGAACATCCACAGGATCCCCAGACCCACCACCTGGATCAGCACAAATGGCAGGATCCCGCGATAGATATGGCCTGTGGTCACCTCCTTCGGTGCCACCCCGCGCAGATAGAACAGCGCAAATCCAAACGGCGGCGTCAGGAACGACGTCTGCAGGTTCACCGCAACCATGATGGTCACCCACTTCGGATCGAAGGAGCCGCCGTAGATCACCGGCCCGACAATCGGGATCACGATGTAGATGATCTCCAGGAAGTCGAGCACGAAGCCAAGGATGAACAGCACCACCATCACGATCAGGAAGACCTTCAGCTCGCTGTCAAAGCTCTTGAGGAACTGCTGGATATAGTGTTCCCCGCCAAAGGAGATCACCACCAGATTGAGCAGCTGCGAGCCGATCAGGATGGTGAAGACCATCGACGTGACCTTGGCCGTTTCGCGTACCACCGGTGTCAGCACCCCGCCCTTGAACAGCACCCAGCAACCGTAGAGCAGCCCGAAGAGCGCAAAGAGATAGGCGCCATAGGCCACACCAAAGGCGATGATGGTCTCTGCCGAAACCCCATCCTGCCCATTGATCCGCAGATCGAAGTTGACACCAACCAGGATACAGATCGCCACTGCAAGGGTTGCCCAGATGATGATCCAGCCGGATTTCCCCTGGTCCTGCAGCTTGCGGTAGGCCGCCAGCATGATGGCGCCACCAGCCCCCAGCGCCGCAGCGGGCGTCGGGTTGGTGATGCCGCCCAGAATGGACCCCAGCACCGCAATGATCAGGATCAGCGGCGGGAACACCACGCGGATCAGATCGTTCTGTGAACTGCGCACCGCCGCGACCTTGCACCCATAGAGCGCCAGGAGGCTTGGCAGCGCGATCAGCAGCACGGTGACCCCGGGCGTCGTGGTCGGTGAAATTGCCACGATATCGACCAGCGCAATCAGCAGCACGCCAATCGCCCCCAGGATCAAGGGCTTGGGATCCCGCGAGGGCGAAACCCCGCGACCAACCGCCAGCGTCAGCCCCATCAGCACCATCAGCACGGTCAGACCGGTGCCAATCGGAGCCGCGGCTTCGATCTTGGCGACACGGGCTGCGGCCATCTCGTCCTCGGTCAGCTTGGTTGCCTGGGCAACGCCGCCTGCGTCGTCGATGCTCTTCTGCTCGGCGACGGCGGCATCCCAGGCCTCCTGGCCATGCAGGTCAATCATTGCCGCCTGACAGTCCGCACCCACATTGGTGCGCAGCGATGCCGTCTGCCCCGCATCGGAGAAGGTCGAAACCGTGATGTTCTGGCTACCGATCAGGTTCACCTGGCCCAGCAGCAACGCACCGGCAATCAGCGCCACCGGCACACCGAGGAACCAGGTGAGGCCTTCGCCACGGGTGATCGGCTCGCCAGTACCGCCCTCAAGCACAACTGCCGGAGCTTTTTCCGGATTCAGCAGCGCATAGCCAAAGGCATAGAGCGCATAAAGAAGCGCCAGCAGGATACCCGGCAGCAGCGCGGCCTGGAACAGCGTCCCGACCGAAACAACCGCTGGCTCACCCAGATAGGTCAGCGCATCGGAGCAGCCGAATTCCTGCGCACGGGTTTCCTGTGCGGTGGAATAGAGATCCCCCGCAAGCGTGCCCAGAAGAACGATCACGATGGAGGGCGGAATGATCTGCCCCAGCGTGCCCGAGGCGGCGATCACACCGGTCGCCAGTTCCGGCGAATAGTTGTTGCGCAGCATGGTGGGCAGCGCCAGCAGGCCCATGGTCACCACGGTTGCGCCGACGATCCCGGTGGAGGCCGCAAGGAAAGCGCCTACAACCACGATGGAAACTGCCAGACCGCCGGGCAGCGGACCAAAGACGCGCGCCATGGTGGTCAGCAGGTCGTTGGCGATCTTCGACCGTTCCAGCGTGATGCCCATCAGGACGAACATCAGCACTGCCAGCAGGGTCTCGATCGAGGCACCGGCCAGAACCCGTTCGTTCATACGGTTCACGACAAAGGAGATGTTGCGGTCCATCGCAACTTCCCAACCCTGCGGGAATACCGCCTCGGCGACCCGTGGCAGTTCAGGATATCTGAACACCGATATGACATCCGGCTTGACGCCGGAGCCCACCAGGTCGCGATAGACCTGCGACGAGGTGTCGATGGCCTGGTGAACCAGGATCCCGGCACTGTCGAGCGCCGCAATGATCCCGAAGGAGATGATGCCGGCTCCGCCAATGGCAAAGGCCACTGGAAAGCCGGAGAGAATGCCTCCGAAAAGGCAGAAGAAGACAATGATCAGGCCGATTTCAACGCCATCAAGTCCGAATAGCATGGGGGCTGTCCCTTATTTAATGCGCGCCTTCATAGGCTTCTTCACCTTCACCAAGGCTGTCCTTGTCGAGGTGTTTGTTCTCGCTGCCGGGGCCTTCCACAAACTCAAGATACGAGCGGTAGAAAAACGCGATGGCATGCAGGAAGACGATACCGGCGAATGTCACCAGAAGGATCTTGAACAGGAAGTATCCGTTGAACCCATTGGGGCTGAAGCCGATGGTCTCGATGTTCCAGCGCAGCGCGCGGGATTTCATCACCAGACGCTCCAGCGTGTCCGAGGCCGAGGGCTTCGGCACGATCAGGTGACGCCACAGGAAGTACCAGCCATACATCCAGGTCAGCACGGCGGCGGGCATCATGAAGATCAGCGATCCCAGCATGTCCACCACCCGCTTGGCCCGGAAGCTGATGCCGGAGTAGATCAGATCGACCCGCACGTGGCCGCCCTGCACAAAGGTGTATGTGACACAAAGGCAGACCACCAAGGCATTGTAAAGCTTCAGTTCTTCTGCGAACCAGCTGATGTCTTTTTCCAGCGCGATACCCAGGCCAAAGCTCATGTCCGGGCGCGCAAACACCCGCTGCATGAAGACGATGATGATCTGTTGCAGCACCATCAGAAGACCTGCCCAGGCAAACAGCCGACCCAGCGTGTTGGCAAAGCCCTCCAGTCCGCGCACGACCCCCCACATGATGGAGCGGCGATACATGCCGACCGCCGTCAGCACCAGAAACGCGGTGAAGACAACAAAGAAGAACTCAACCGACCCGCCATAGTAGACGAACCGCATGATGGAAGCCTTGTCCGACCAGTCGAGCCAGAGCTGCGGGTTGGCGACGGCATAGCCGAAGTTGTAAAAGGCGCCCGCGATGTTCTGTACCAGCCAGATCAGGCCGTCCAGTAAGGTCCCGAAAAAGGAAACGCCACTTTCGTCCTGCATTTTTCCCTCGAATAAATGCGTGCAGCGTGGGCGGTCTGGATCGTCATCATAGGGATAATAATCAGGCCGCACGGATCCTGGGACCCGATGGACACTAATGGCGCGAGCCATCCGTGTCGGCTGCTATTGCGAAAGGATCCCCCGCCGATGCGGAGGATCCGATTGAACCCACTCTTGGGGCGGTTAGCCGAGAACGCGGTCGCGCTGGGTGCGATAGGCACCTTCAGATTTGGTAATCCAGCCCGAAGAGGCTTTCATCGACGCTTCGACGCTGTTGCGGATTTTTGCGAACAGCTCGTCACCCATGAACTCGTCCAGGGTTTCCTTGGTCGCGGAGCCAAAGGCATCCCAGACGCTGTCAGGGAATTCCAGGGTCTTCACGCCACCGGTCTGCAGACGCTGAAGAGCCGCACCGTGGTTGTTCATGAACTGCGACAGGCTCCACTGGTGACCTTCGGCCGCCGCGATTTCGATGATTTTCTGATGCGCGGGCGACAGGCTGTCGAACACGTCACGGTTGGTCGCCACGGACAGCGCCGCACCCGGCTCATGGAAACCGGAGGTGTAGTAGACCTTGGTGATTTCCTGGAAGCCCATCTTCTCATCTGCCCAGGGGCCGATCCACTCGGTGCCGTCGATCGCACCGGAGGACAGCGCCTGATACACTTCGGAGCCGGGAATGTTCTGAACCGATGCGCCCAGTTTGCCGAGCGCCTTGCCGCCCAGACCCGGCATACGGAACTTCAGACCGTTGAAATCTTCGGGGCTGTTGATTTCCTTGTTGAACCAGCCGCCGGCCTGAGGGCCAGTGTTGCCGCCAAGGAAGGATTTCAGACCGAAGATCTGGCCCAGCTCATCATGCAGGGCCATGCCTTCGCCCTGGTAGTACCAGTTCACCAGTTCCTGCGGCGTCATGCCGAAAGGTACTGCAGTGAAATAGGCATAGGCCGGGTGCTGGCCGGTGAAATAATAGTCGGCACCGTGGTACATGTCGGCCTGACCGGCGGTCACCGCGTCAAATACCTCAAATGCACCAACCAGTTCGCCGGAAGCTTTGAGGTCGATGGTCAGGTCGCCATCGGACATGGCGGTGATCGAATCTGCGACGCGCTGTGCGGAGTCATGAACGCCCGCGGCGCCACGGCCCCAGGTGGTGACCATGGTCAGGGTACGCTTGCCCTGCGCATAAGCCGGTGCGGCCAGAGTGGTTGCTGCAGCGGCGCTGCCCCCCAGCGCGGATGTCTTCAAAAAGGAACGACGATCCATAGGTTTCTCCTCCCATTTAATTGGATTGCCCCGGGTCTGTGCCCGAGGCGGGTCTTGTCGAGTGACGCAAGCCTAGCTGTACGCTGCGTCATGTGAATACCTACTACTGCGTAGAAAACCGCATTTTGGACAAATTATTTGGCCAAAATCTGGGCAGCCTGTGACAACCGCCAAGGCCGATCCCGAGATTCGCGCGCTGAGCGCAGCTGTGGGGGCTTTGATTCTCCGGGCGGATTGCGTAACGATTCGACCATGCAGCTGATCCCCCAATTCTTGCGACCCAACTACGCCCAGAAGCTGTCCCTGCTGGCGACGCTGCCGCTGATCGTGGCCGGTGCCGCCATTGCCGTGCTGGTCTCCGTGCAGTCGCGCGCATTGGCCGAACGCGAGATCAAAGCGTTGGAACAGCAGCTGTTGCAGGCCAAGATGGCCGAGCTGCGCAACTATGTGACCCAGGCCCGCAATGGGTTTTCGCACATCTACGGTCTGGCGGCGCCAGATGACGAGGAGGCCAAGGAAAAGGTCACCCAGATTCTCAGTGCAATGATCTATGACCGCGACGGGTTTTTCTTTGTCTATGACTACGACGGCACCAATCTGGTTAGCCCGCGCCAGACCGAGTTCATCAACAACAACTGGAAGGGGCTGACCGATAGCCGCGGCACACCGGTCGTGGATGAATTCATCCGCTTGGCCCGTCAGGGCGCCGGATGGCACACGTTTATGTGGGAGAAACCCTCAACCGGCGAAGAGGCGCAGATGGTTGCCTATGTGCTGGGCTTGCAGGACTGGCAATGGGCCATCGGCACCGGGGTGTTCATTGACGATGTGCTGGCCTCTGTCGCAGCCTCGCGCGCCGAAGTCGAGACCCGTGTGCGCCGTACGTTCTACTACATCGGTGGCATCACCCTGTTTGCACTGGGGCTGGTCTTTGCCTCCGGCATGGTGCTGAACATCCGCGAGCGTCGTCTGGCGGACGCCAAGTTGAAAGAGCTGACCCAGCGGGTTTTCGACGCCCAGGAGGAAGAGCGCGGCCGGGTGGCGCGCGAGCTGCACGACGGGATCAGTCAGCTCCTCGTCGGGGTGCGCTACGCGCTGGACAACGCGCGCAGACGCCTGTCGCGGGGAGATTTTGACCGGGTCGAGGATCCGCTGAACAAAGGGATCTCGCATCTGGGCACCGCCATCACCGAGGTGCGCCGCATCAGCCGCGACCTGCGCCCCGGTGTGCTGGATGATCTCGGCCTTGGCCCGGCGCTGAAGGCACTGACCGATGATTTCGCCGCACGCACCGGCATCGAGACCCGTTTCAGCACTGTCGTGTTCCGCAACCGTCTGGACGGGGATGCCAAGATTGCGCTCTACCGGATCGCGCAGGAAGCGCTCACCAATATCGAACGCCACGCCGAGGCGACGGAGGTCACCATGGATCTGCGCGGACACGCGCGCGGTGCCACTATGCGGATCACCGACAATGGCCGCGGCCTGCCCCCGGTTCAGGACCGCAGCGGGCCCGGCATCGGGCTGCGCAATATGCAGGAACGAATCGAACAGCTTGACGGCACCCTCAGGATTTTGTCATCACGGGGCACGCAAAGCGGCACCGTGATCGAGGTCCTGCTGCCGCTGAGCCATCTGCTGCCCCCGGGTGATGCCTCCAAACCGGCGTCCAAGCGGGTGTCCTGAGCCAATCGGCGCTCTTGCCAGACTGTCGCCGCCGCACCGGTGGATGCACGCGACGGGCTAGACCGCGCCACGCCAAATGAGGGGGGAGACCATGCCAAATACCATTCGCGTTCTGATCGTTGACGATCACCCGATGGTCGCCGAGGGCATTCAATCCATCCTTGAAAGCTATGACGATATCGAGGTTGTCGGCATCCCCGGCAACGGCGAAGAGGCGGTGGCCGAGGCCCGCGCGCTGAAACCCGATGTGATCCTGATGGATCTCAATATGCCGAAACTGGGCGGGTTGAGCGCCACGGAAATCATCCTCGAACAGACCCCTGCCACCCGCATCCTGATCCTGTCCATGCACGACAGCCCCGAATATATCTCCAGCGCGCTGGCGCATGGGGCCATGGGCTATGTGCTGAAAGATGTCCCAACCGAGGAGATCCGCCAGGCCATCGACACGGTGATGCGTGGCGAGACATATCTCTGCACCGGCGCCGAAGGCTCGCTGAAGCCCAAGGACGACCCCGCCCGCGAGGCGCTGACCGGACGTGAGCAGACCATTCTGCTCGAACTCGCACAGGGCAAATCCAACAAGGACGTTGCCCTGGCGCTGGATATCTCGGTGCGCACCGTGGAAACCCATCGCAAGAACATCAAACGCAAGCTTGGCATTTCCTCGACCGCCGGTCTCACACGCTACGCGCTGGAACATGGCGTGCTGCAGGGCACCGGTCACAGTTTCTGACCCGCCCACCCCGCCGCCTGGTGGCAGAGCTAAAATTGCGCCGCAATGCAGCAGAAACTCCCGCAAACTAGGTCCGAAGCGCCTCGCAATTTGGCAAAACGCCGTCGCGCGTGATCTGACCTTGGCCTTTGGTTCAGGGAGATTTTCGACTTTAGGGCCGAAATGGCCCGATTTTCAGCCGTGCGAAAGGCGAAAATGTCGCCAGGAACCCCACCGACGCAACAAAATGTCCGAAACTGGGGTATTTTCGGTTCATTTCCCTGTTGACGCCCCCGGCCACCGGTCCTAAGGTCCGCTGCAACGCTAAAGGAGCCAACACGATGAATATCCTAGTCGTAGTCGTAGGAACCACGCGCATGGGCCGGTAACGGTAGACCATAATCGAACCCATGCGCCTCCGACCAGAAATCGGGGGCTTTTTTTATGCGAAACGGACGATGCCGCCAATTGGAGCTAAAGCAGATGAAACGTGAGATGACCGGCGCAAAAATGGTTGTTCAGGCCCTGAAGGATCAGGGGGTGGACACGGTCTTTGGCTACCCCGGCGGTGCCGTTCTGCCGATCTATGACGAGATCTTTTTGCAGAATGATATCCGGCACATTCTTGTGCGCCATGAACAGGGCGCGGTTCACGCCGCCGAAGGCTATGCCCGCTCAACCGGCAAGCCCGGTGTTGTTCTGGTGACCTCCGGTCCCGGCGCCACCAATGCGGTGACCGGCCTGACCGACGCGCTGCTGGATTCCATTCCGCTGGTTGTTCTCACCGGTCAGGTTCCAACCTTCATGATTGGCTCCGATGCCTTTCAGGAAGCCGACACCGTGGGCATCACCCGCCCCTGCACCAAACACAACTGGCTGGTGAAAGACACCGAAAAGCTGGCCAGCACCCTGCATGAGGCCTTTCATGTCGCCACTGCCGGCCGCCCCGGTCCGGTACTGATCGACATCCCGAAGGATGTGCAGTTTGCCACCGGCACCTATCAGGGGCCGAAACCCGCCGCGTCGCATTACCAGCCGCCGGTGAAGGGCGATCTGGAGGCCATCACCGAGCTGGTGGCGGCGATGGAAACCGCAAAACGCCCGGTATTCTACACCGGCGGTGGCGTGATCAACTCCGGCCCCGGCGCCAGCCAGCTGCTGCGCGAGCTGGCCGAGGCCACAGGCATTCCGGTGACCTCCACGCTGATGGGGCTTGGGGCCTATCCGGCCTCGGGCAAGAACTGGCTCGGGATGCTGGGGATGCACGGTCTTTACGAGGCCAATATGGCCATGCACGGCTGCGACCTGATGATCAATATCGGCGCCCGCTTTGATGACCGCATCACCGGTCGTCTGGATGCCTTCAGCCCGAAATCGACCAAGGCGCATATCGACATCGACCCCTCTTCGATCAACAAGGTGATCCGCGTCGATATTCCGATCGTCGGCGACATCGGCCACGTGCTGGAAGACGTTCTGAAAGTCTGGAAGAGCCGCGGCCGCAAGGTGAACAGCGCTGCCATCGCAAAATGGCAGGAGCAGATCACCGAATGGCGCAATATTCGCTGTCTGTCCTACACCGCCTCGGAGACCTCCATCAAACCGCAATACGCGCTGGAGCGTCTGGAAGCCCTGACCAAGGACCGCAACCGCTACATCACCACCGAAGTGGGGCAGCACCAGATGTGGGCCGCACAGTACCTCGGCTTTGAGGATCCCAACCGCTGGATGACCTCCGGTGGTCTGGGCACCATGGGCTATGGCACACCGGCCTCGATCGGCGTGCAGGTCGCGCACCCCGATGCGCTGGTGATCAACGTCGCCGGTGAGGCCTCCTGGCTGATGAACATGCAGGAGATGGGCACCGCCGTGCAGTACCGCCTGCCGGTGAAACAGTTCATCCTCAACAATGAACGTCTGGGCATGGTGCGCCAGTGGCAGGAGCTGCTGCACGGCGAACGCTACAGCCATTCCTGGTCCGAAGCCCTGCCCGATTTCGTCAAGCTCGCCGAGGCCTTTGGCGCCAAGGGCATCATCTGCAAGGATCCAAAGGATCTGGATGATGCGATCATGGAAATGCTCGACTATGACGGGCCGGTGATCTTTGACTGTCTGGTGGAGAAGCACGAAAACTGCTTCCCGATGATCCCCTCGGGCAAGGCGCATAACGAAATGCTGCTGGGCGATGCCGAGACCCAAGGCGTCATCCAATCCGGCGGCGCGGTGCTGGTTTAACCCGGTTCAGGAACAGATACAGCGGGGCGCTATCGCCCTGCCCCGATTTCTAGGAAAGGGACGTAAATGTCTGCCCTACACATCAAAAAAGGCTCCACCAGCCATTCTGCCTATAACCTGCGCCCGAATTTTTCGGATGTTCAGGAACGCCACACCATCACCATTCTGGTGGAAAACGAACCCGGTGTTCTGGCCCGTGTGATCGGCCTGTTCTCGGGTCGGGGTTACAACATCGACAGCCTCACCGTGGCCGAGGTCGATCACACCGGCCATCTGTCGCGCATCACCATCGTCACCACCGGCACGCCGCAGGTGATCGAGCAGATCAAGGCGCAGCTGGGCCGGATCGTTTCGGTACATGAAGTCACCGACCTCACCGTCGCAGGCCCCTTTGTCGAGCGGGAACTCGCCATTGTGAAAGTGGTCGGCGAAGGCGACAAGCGCGTGGAAGCCATGCGGCTGGCGGATATTTTCCGCGCCAAGGTTGTCGACACCACGCTCAACAGCTTCATTTTTGAACTGACCGGCGCACCCGACAAGATCGACGCCTTTGCCGAGATGATGCGCCCGCTGGGCCTGACCAAGATCGCCCGCACCGGCGTAGCTGCCCTGCTGCGCGGCAATTGACCATTCCGACAGGATGACAAAAGGGCTGCGCCATCGCGCAGCCCTTTTTCGTGTCCCATACAAACTGATCCGATCACGCTCCTGCGGCGGATCCGCTCTGTAGATCAGCTACGGATCAGCTTTCGATCAGCGCTGCGCCGTTTCGCCTGCGCGCGGGCGTCGCGGGCCTGTTTGTCAGGGAAGGACAAAATGGTCGCGCTGGACGGCTGGCTATCACCGGCACCACGAACAGGCGCTTTTACCTCATGGGCGTTATGCTCCGGGTAGACCGAGGGATCCACAAACAAGGGATCGTGGCGCGCGTCCTCCCAGGTCATCACCGTCGCCTCCGAGCGGCTGTTGGGCAGCGATTGGCTGGCTTCATGCTCGGCATCGCCAAGCTTCGCCGCCAGTTCCGGACTCTGGCTTTCTTCGATGACATCCAGATCGCTGGCGAACCGCAACGCGCCCTTGGTCTCAACCCGAAAAGCGACGCAGTCACCCTTGCGCAGCCCTACGGGTTCATCGAGCGAGGTCCAGCGATAATATACCAGATCACCGTGATCTTCGCTCCAGATCACCGCCTGCCGCAGATCGTAGTCCGTCCAAAGAACGACGCCAATCATATCATACCTCACATTGGTCCCGAGCTATTCTGGGATAAATCATGGCAAAGGAACACCAAAAACCTGTAACAAGATCTGTGTCAATTTGTGTCCGGTTTGCGCAAAATTGATGCTGGATAGCGTCAGATCCTCATGTATTATCTACAAGGGTATTAGGGAGTCCCTAGGGAAACCACAAGATCTGGTGTAACACCCGGTCCACGACACAGAGGGAGCCAATCTTGAACCAGGCCGATCGTTCGCCGGCGGAACTGCGCAATATGTTCGGTGCCAACCTGCGTCAGCTCGCCAAGGGCTACCGCTCAATTTCGGATCTGTCTCGACGCCTCGGGATCAATCGCACCCAGTTCAACCGCTACCTGACCGGCGAGAGCTTCCCCCGCCCTGACGTGCTGGACCGGATCTGCAATTTCTTTGACGTTGATGCGCGGATTCTGCTGGATCCCGTCGATCAGCTCTCCTGCAAAGGGCAGATCCTTCAGGGGCCGTTCCTCGGCGATTTTCTTGGCCCCGGCGTTGCCAATGTGACCGAGGCATTCTTTCCCTCCGGCCTCTATCAGTTCGTACGCCGCAGCTTTGTACGCACGGATCGCTATATCCTGGGGTTGGCGCTGGTCTTTCGCACCGAAGGCATCACCTACCTACGCGGTTATGAAGCGAAATCCGCCATGCGCTACCAGGGCCTGCCGTCGGATCCGCAATCACGAGAGTTCCGTGGCTACGCCTCGGCCCATGATGATGGGGTAGCCTTTCTGCTGTCGCGGCGTGGCGGGCGGACCTCCTCCTTCAACTATCTTGCCAATGTGCCGTCAATGCAGGCCAACATCTGGGCAGGCTATGTTGCGCGCACCAGCCGCGAAAGCGATACGTCGGACCGGGTAACCCGCATGGTCTATGAACATCTCGGCCAGGATCCCGCCGCCATCCTCGGCGCCGCGCGCCGGGCCGGGTTCATAGAACAGCATGAGCTGAGCCCGTTTCAGCAGCGGTTGCTCGGCGTGGGAACCCGGTTTCGCTAGCTGCCGCTCAGGCCGCGGTCGCGATCAGCCGATAGATATGCCAGCTGGCATGGCCGAGCAATGGCAGCACCAGAAACAGCCCCAGAAACCCCGGCACCATGGCCAAGAATGTGGCTATGGCAATGCCTGCGGCCCAGACAAGCATCACCAGAAAATTGGCCTGCACATAGGAAAAACTGGTGATCATCGCGGTGACAAAATCCACCTCACGATCCAGCAGCAGCGGCAGGGAAATCACTGTGATCATGTAAAGCAGCAGCGCAAATACCGCCCCGACCAGGCTGCCGACCAGCAGCATGGTTATCCCGTTTGCCGTCAGGAAAACCTCGGGCGAGCTGGAGATATTGGTCATCGTCGAATGGCCCAGAAACAGCGCAAAGATCATATGACCAAGGAAGAACCAGAACAGGAAGACAATGATGATGATGGCGCAGATCGACGGCAGCTGACGGCGGCTCTGTTGCAGCACAACGCTCAGGATCGCGCCAAAACCCAGCGCCCGCCCCTGTTCCAGCCGGTGCGAGACCTCATATAGGCCGACCGCAGCAAAAGGGCCGACCAACGGAAAGCCGATGGCCGCCAGAACCAGCCAGAAGGTTGTGCCGGTCGCAACGGTAATCCAGGCCATGATCCAGCCCGCCAGCACATAGACCCCGGCAAAGAACAGCCCATAGCCCGGTTTGGCCCGAAAATCAGCCCATCCGCGCCGCAACGCCTGCCCCAGGGTCGACAGGGTCATCGGCTGCAACTGCGGCACGCCAAAGGCTTTTTCATCCATATGAGGAGCTCCTTACAGGGGCGTGTCCGAGCACGGCAGCTCGGGCGGGCGCCGCTCTGGCCAGCGGGTCGCAAGATGATACTGCTGCCCCAGCGCCAGCAGGTCACGGTCGCGGCCATGGGCGGAAAAGATCTGCAGGCCCATCGGCAGCTGACCAGCTCCAAACCCCGCCGGAGCCGCCAGACAGGGCAGGCCCAGCAGGCTGACCGGTGTCACCACCTCCATCCAGCGGTGGTAACTGTCCATCGCGGTGCCGTTGACCGCCTGCGGGTGCTCAAGCGTGATATCAAAGGGCCAGCATTGCGCGGTCGGCAACACCAGCGCGTCATACTGCGAAAACAGACGCGCCGCGACGCGCTGCCAGTCCGACCGCAAATCAGATGCTGCCTGAACCTCCTGCCCGCTCAGCGCCATGCCCCGTTCCAACTCCCATTGGGCGCTGGCTTTCAGCTGTTGCCGCTGCCCGGAAAACACCCTGAGACCAGAGGCCACGGAAAAGGAGCGCAGCGTGCTCCAGCTCTGCCAGATCCGCTCCGCCGCAAAAGGCGGTGCAATCGGCTCGACCTGATGCCCCAAGCCGCGCAGCACCTCCAGCGCGGCCTCGCAGGTCTCCAATATGCCCGCCTCCATCGGATAGGCACCGCCCCAATCCGCAAGCCAGCCAATGCGCATCGGTCGCGCGGCAGGCAGGGGGGCGACACCATCCGCCGCCGCAAACCCGGTCGAGAACGGCTGACGCGGATCGGGACCGGAGAGAACATCCAGCAGCAGCGCCAGATCCTCGGGGCTGCGGGCCATCGGCCCATTGGTGGACAGCGGATGCAGGAACAGATCGCCGCGTGGCTCATTCGGAACCCGCCCCCAGCTGGGACGGAAACCGTAGACATTACACCAGCCGGCAGGGTTGCGCAGAGATCCCATCATGTCGGACCCGTCCGCCAGTGCCACCATCCCGGTCGCCAATGCCACCGCCGCGCCGCCGGAGGAACCGCCGCAGCTGCGGCTGCGGTCATAGGGGTTGGCCGTCGCCCCGTAGACCGGGTTATAGGTATGCGACCCAAGGCCGAATTCCGGGGTGTTGGTCTTGCCGATGATCACAGCCCCCGCCGCCCGCAACCGCGCCACCATCAGATCGTCCGTCTGCGGCACGAAATCTGCGAGCAATGGCGAACCCTGCGTCGAAGGAACACCAGCCACATTTGCCAGATCCTTGACCGCCATCGGCAGCCCATTCAGCGGCCCCCGCGTCTCTGCCCGATCGGCAGCGGCCGCCTCGGCAAGCAGCACGTCTCGCGCCCGCAGGGCCACAATTGCATTGACGCTCGGGTTGATCGCCTCGATGCGGTCCAGCGTCTCCTCCATCAGCGCCTCTGCGCGACGACGCCCGGTCGAAAGATCGCGCAGGATCTCGCGGGCGCTGGTCTGGATCTGGGTCATCTCCGGGGGCTCCTGGCTGGCAGATGATGTCAGCCTAGCCGCAGCAAAACACAAAGAAAACCCGCTTGCCGAGGCAAACGGGTCTGCAAATTCTCAACCGGGGGTGCTGCTATCGCAAAGCGGCAGGATGCCGCGTCGAAATCACTCGCCCTGCGCTTCCGAGCGGCTCTTTCCGGCGACGTTCAACGCCAGCGTTGCCGCCATGAACCCGTCCAGATCGCCGTCCAGCACACCTTTGGTGTCGGAGGTCTCGTGCTGCGTGCGCAGATCCTTCACCATCTGGTAGGGCTGCAACACGTAAGAACGGATCTGGTTACCCCAGCCGGCATCGCCCTTGGCCTCATGGGCGGCGTTGATATCGGCGTTCCGGCGGTCCAGCTCCAGCTGATAGAGCCGCGACTTCAGCGCTTTCATGGCGATGTCACGGTTCTGGTGCTGCGACTTCTCGGAGGAAGTGACCACGATGCCGGTGGGCACGTGGGTGATGCGCACCGCAGAATCGGTGGTGTTGACGTGCTGGCCACCGGCACCGGAGGAGCGATAGGTATCCACCCGAATATCCGACGGGTTCACCTCGATCTCGATATTGTCGTCCACCACAGGGTAGACCCAGACCGAGCTGAACGAGGTGTGGCGCTTGGCTGCGGAATCATAGGGGGAAATCCGCACCAGACGGTGCACGCCGCTTTCCGACTTCAACCAGCCATAGGCGTTATGGCCCGAAATCTTGTAGGCGGCGGATTTGATCCCCGCCTCTTCGCCCGCGCTTTCGGACTGCAGTTCAACCTTGTAACCCTTTTTCTCTGCCCAGCGGACATACATCCGTGCCAGCATCGACGCCCAGTCGCAGCTCTCGGTGCCGCCAGCGCCTGCGTTGATCTCAAGGAAGGTGTCATTGCTGTCGGCCTCGCCATCCAGCAGCGCCTCCAGCTCCTTTTCGGCGGCCTTTTCCTTCAGCGCCTTCAGCGCGGCCTCGGCATCGGCTATGACCTCATCGTCCTCTTCCATCTCGCCCAGCTCGATCAGCTCCATATTGTCGCTGAGATCCTGCTTGATGGATTTATAGGTGTCGATTGCATCAACCAGCATCTGCCGGTCGCGCATCAGGGCCTGCGCCGCCTCGGCGTCGTCCCACAGGTTGGGATCCTCAACGCGGGCGTTGAACTCTTCCAGGCGGAACTCTGCGGTTTCCCAATCCAGACGCTGCGCCAAAAGCTCCAGCGACTTTTCGATATCGGCCACGATGTTCTGAGTTTCGGCGCGCATGGCAATCCCTTGAAATCACGTATCAGGCCTGCGTGATAAACCACCCGCGCCCTGCGGGCAAGCCGACGCAGCAGGCAGCAGCGCGATTGGCGCACCACGTCACCGCACAGCATAAAACGGGGCGGGGTCATGATTTCCACGCCCCGCCCAACAGATAGGTTCGCGCTAAACAGTCGGCGTCAGTAAAGCCCGCCGGAACTGATGGTGCCAAAACTCGCCTTCGGTCCCAGAACCGCCGTGCCACCATCCGATGTGGTCACCCGGCGCGCTGATTGCGCGGCTTCCTCAAACAGCGGCAGGTTCGACCCCATCGCAAAACCACCGTCAAATGCCAGACCAAAGATCGGCTCCTCACCATCGCGGAAATACTCCGCTACCACATTGGCCCCCGAAGCCGCATCGGCAAGGCGCGCACCAGTGTAGCGGTCGATCTTGATGAAATGGCCGCCCTCCGGCACCGCGAACTTACCACCGCCATATTTGGCCGTCGCTTTCTGCATGAACTGCTGGAACACCGGACCACACATGGTGCCACCATAGGCGCCGCGGCCCATCGGACGCGGCTGGTCATAACCCATGTAACAGCCCGCCACGATATTGGAGGTAAAACCGACAAACCACACATCGCGCGAGTCATTGGTGGTGCCGGTTTTGCCTGCGGTCGGCACCGGCAGGTTGATCACGCTGGAGGCGGTTCCACGCTCCACAACGCCCCGCATCATCGAGGTGAGCTGATAGGCGGTGATCGGATCCATCACCTGCTCGCGGTTGTCCACGATCCGGGGCGCCTGCCCCGGTGCCAGCGCAGGCGAGGCGCAGTCCACGCAGTCACGGTCATCATGGCGATAGATGGTCTCGCCCCGGCGGTCCTGAATGCGGTCCACAAGTGTCGGCTGCACCCGTTCGCCGCCATTGGCAAACATCGCATAGGCCGCCACCATCTTGTAGAGTGTAGTTTCCTCGGCCCCCAGCGAGTTGGCAAGGAAAGCCCCCATATTGTCATAGACCCCAAAACGCTCCGCATAGCCTGCAACCACCTCCATGCCGACCTCCTGGGCCAGTCGGATGGTCATCAGGTTCCGGCTCATCTCGATTCCGGTCCGTAGCGGTGTCGGGCCGTAGAACTTGTTGGTGGAGTTCTTGGGGCGCCACAGCCCCTGCGGGGTGTTGATCTCGATCGGGGCGTCCACAACGATGGTCGCAGGGCTATAGCCGCTGTCCAAAGCTGCCGCATAGACAAAGGGTTTGAAGCTGGAGCCCGGCTGGCGCTGCGCCTGGGTCGCGCGGTTGAACACCGAATGCTGGTAGGAGAACCCGCCCTGCATGGCCAGAACCCGGCCCGTGTTCACATCCATCGCGACAAAGCCGCCCTGCACTTCCGGCACCTGACGCAGCGACCAATGTTGCAGTGCGCCGTCCTTTTCGACCGCGCGGACCAGCACCACATCCCCGGTGGCGAGATTGTCCTTGAAGCTGCCCTTCATCCATTTGATGTCAGAGCGCGGAACCGAGCCGATTTCGGCCACCTCCTCGACGCCTACGCTGATGCTCTGGTCACCGACCTCCAGCACAACCGCCGGATGCCATTTGCCGCCCAGTTCGATATCACGCGGCACGGCAGCAGCGCTGAGCGCCGCGCGCCAGCTGTCTTCGGATGCCAACAGATCGGCGTCCAGCGTCACGCCAGTGCCCCGCCAGGTGCCACGCGACCGGTCATAGTCCTGAAGACCCGCACGCAGCGCAACAGCGGCCTCGGCCTGCATCTCCTCGTCGATCGTCGCCCGCACCGTAAAGCCGCCGGTGAAGAATTCGCCCTCGCCAAAATCCTCCGAAAGCTGACGACGGATTTCATCGGTAAAATAGTCGCGCGGCGGCAGCGCGGTGCGGAAGCTCTCAAAATCGCCATTCTGCACCGAGCGCAGCGGCAAATCGACCTCGACCTTGTAAACCGCATCAGAGATATAGCCGTTTTCGCGCATCTCGCGTAGCACGTAGTTGCGGCGGGTCAGCAGGCGGTCCTTTTGGCGGACCGGGTGATAATCCGACGGCGCCTTTGGCATGGCGGCCAGAGTCGCGGCCTCATGCGGGGCCAGTTCGCTCAGTGTCTTGTTGAAATAGGTCTGGGCGGCTGCGGCCACGCCATAGGAGTTCTGCCCCAGAAAGATCTCGTTCATGTAAAGTTCGAGAATGTCTTCCTTGCTCAAGGTATCTTCCAGACGGGAAGCCAGGATCAGCTCCTTCACCTTCCGCTCCGCCTTGCGGTCCCCGGAGAGCAGGAAGTTCTTCATCACCTGCTGGGTGATGGTGGAGGCGCCGCGCACGTTCGACCCGCGCGACCGCACCGCCTCGACCGCCGCCGCGGCGATGCCGCGCATGTCATAGCCCTTGTGGCTGTAGAAATTCTTGTCCTCGGCCGAGATGAAAGCCTGTTTGACCAGATCGGGAATTTCCTCGGAAGGCGTGAAAAGGCGGCGTTCCTGGGCAAATTCGTCAATCAGCTGCCCCTCGCCGGAGTAGATCCGGCTGATCGTCGGCGGCTGATACTGCGCCAGCGATTCATGGCTGGGCAGGTCCCGGCCATAGATCCAGAACACCGCACCAATGGTCAGCGCGATCATCGCGATGCCCAGCGTGATGGTGCTGAAGATGGAACCAAAGAACGATAGAATATATCTGACCACTGTAGAGCCTTTCTCGCGCAGTGCCGCCTATATAGGTGCAGCGGCGCGTGGGGTCAAAACGGGAAACGGCATATTGATGCCGCTGACCCGGAGAAAAAAGGGGGAAAGCGGTGCTGGCCGTCCCCGGATATCAAACGCCGCTGGGCCAGATCCGTTCCGCCTGACCGGCGATCCCGGCGAGCGGCAGCTACTGACGCACCAGCGGGCGGGTCTCATCATCGGCAATGCGCCAGGACAAAAGCCCATTCAGGATGCCCCGCGCCGTGCGTTCGCGCCACTCCGGGTCCATCAGATTGGCCAGATCGCGCGGGCTGGACAGGAAACCGATTTCCACCAGCGCCGAGGGGATGTCGGCCGATTTTAGCACAGAAAAGCCCGCCTCGCGCAGCGGTCGGCGGTTCATTGCCCCACCTTGGGTCTTGAGCCCCTTGACCAGCGCCCGGGCCAGCGCCTGACTGCGCGGATGTGTCTCCACCCGCGCCAGATCCAGCAGCACATCGGTCACCCGGTCATCGACCTGACTCAGATCGGTCCCCGCGAGCAGATCACCGCGTTCATGACGTTCCACCAGCGTCGCCGAGGCCGCATCAGAAGCGTCTTTCGACAGCGTGTAGACCGTGGTGCCATGAGCGCGCCCTTCGGACAGGCTGTCGGCATGAAGCGACAGGAACAGATCCGCCTTGGCCTGATGCGCCAGCGCGATCCGCCGCTCAAGCGAGACGAAGTAATCGTCGTCGCGCGTCAGCTGCACATTGAACTGGCCCGACCGCACCAGCATCTCGCCCAGTTCGATGGCGAATTGCAGCATCAGATCCTTCTCCTGCACCAGACCGCCCTGAACAAAGGCCTCCGCCCCCGGATCAATGCCGCCATGACCCGGATCAATCACCACCAAGAGCGGCGCCAGCGAATCCTTGTCCTCGGGTGCGATCATTGGCGTTGGTGCGGGCAGATCCCAGCGGGCATCCCGCGGAGCGCCGGTGGTTTTGGCAAATTGCTCCGCGCTCGTTTCGCGCAGGGCAACGGTCAGCCCCGCAGCCGCTGTCACCGGATCAACCTCCATCGCCGCCGTCTCGACCTGCATTGGGCGCGTCAACTCCAGCACCAGCCGCGACCAGCCCGGCACATAGGTGCCAAACTGCGCCGTCCGTATGCCGTCCTCTGTCACCAGCGCCTCGGCGCCGAGGCCGCTCCAGTCGACCTCCTGAAAATCCAGCACCACGCGCGGCGGGCCATCCAGCGTGAACAGCCGATACGGCACCCCCTGGCTCAACGCCAATGTCACATCCACCCCCGAGCGGCGATCGGTGGCGCGGCTGTCCTGCGGCAGGATCCGCGCCAGACCGCTGAAGCCCTGCCCGCTGATCTGACTGCTGGCAGCAGCTGTTTCCTCAGCGACAACCGGCGGCGTCATCGCAATCACCAGGGCCGGCAGCAGGGCTGCGAGGGCTTTAATAGGTCTGCTCATGGCTGTTGCTCCGCCCGTTTTTTTGTATTGCCCGGCCATAAGGACACAGGATGGCCGCGCGGCTGGTGGCGGCACGGCTTTTGGCCAAAGACTAAGCCATCGCGAGGCCTGATTGCCAGCCTCATCCGCTTGCCCCGCACGGCCTGCCCTTTCGCGACGCGCTCTCAGACCCGACGCTGCTCCATAAAGCTCTTGAGCCGCGCCAGCCCCTCTTCGATATCCGCCGTCGACCGCGCATAGGAGAACCGCAGGGTGGTCGCGCCGCGCTTGGGATCGAAATCCAGCCCCGGCGTCACCGCCACCCCGGCCTGATCCAGGATTTCCTTGGCAAAGGCGCGGCTGTCATTGGTCAGCTCGGAAACATCCGCATAGACGTAGAACGCCCCGTCCGGTGGCGCGATCCGGTCAAACCCGGCCTTTGGCAACCCCTCCAGCATCAGCGCCCGGTTGCGCGCATAGACCGCCAGATTCTCCTCCAGCTCCGCACCGCAGTCCATCGCCGCAAGCGCGGCAACCTGACTGGCATGAGGCGCGCAGATGAACATGTTCTGCGCGATGCGCTCGACCACCCGTACGTGGTCTTCCGGCACCACCATCCAGCCCACGCGCCAGCCAGTCATGGAGAAATACTTGGAAAAGGAATTGATCACATAGCACTCATCCGTCACCTCAAGTGCGGTGACCGCTTTCGCGTCATATTCGATGCCGTGATAAATCTCATCCGAGATAAAGGCCGCCCCCTGCCCCTGGGCCGCATCAATCAGCGCCGCCATCGCATCCCGGTCCAGCATGGTGCCGGTCGGGTTGGCCGGTGAGGCCACCATCAGACCCGCCAGATCCAGCCCCGCCAGATCCTGCGGCACCGGTTGCAGGCGGTGATCAAGCGAGGTTTCGATATCAACAGGCGTCAGCCCCAGCGCATGCAGAATCTGACGGTAGGAGGGATAGCCCGGCGCACCGATGCCGACCCGGTCGCCACTGTCAAAAAGCGCGGTAAAGCTCAGCAGGAACGCCCCCGAAGAGCCCGGCGTGATCACCACCCGCTCCGGATTCAGATCAACATTGTACCAGTCGCCATATAGCTGCGCGATCCGCTTGCGCAGCGCCGGCAGACCCAGCGCCACCGTATAGCCGAGGCTGTCGCGATCCAGCGCCTCCGCCAGCGCCCTGCGCGCGGCATCCGGCGCCCCGGTTGAGGGCTGGCCCACCTCCATATGAATGATATGGCGTCCAGCTTCCTCGGCCCGGCGTGCGGCGTCCATCACATCCATCACAATGAAGGGATCCACGTTGGACCGGCTTGAGTTTCGCATGTTGATCTCCCATGGTGCGGCCATGACCTTTGACCGCTTCTCCCGCCTCGCGTCAATCCCGGCTCTGGCCCTTGCCGCGCTGTGTTTCGTCGCGGGGTCACTGGCCCCCGCGGCGCAGGCGGCCTCGATCTCGCTGCTGCGCGATCCTGATATCGAACGCGGACTGAATGAGCTGGCAGCCCCGGTGCTGCGCGCCGCCGGGCTGAATGCCAAACGGGTGCGGGTGCTGGTGGTCAATGACGGCTCCTTCAATGCTTTCGTCATCGATTCCCAAACGATTTTCATACATTACGGGCTGATCCTGAAGGTGGACCGCCCCGAGATGCTGCAGGCCGTGATTGCCCATGAGGCCGCGCATATCACCAATGGCCACCTGTCCCGGCGGATGCAGAACATGCGCTCTGCGCGCTCCGCAGCGGGGCTTGGCGCGGCTCTTGCGGTGCTGGCGGCTGCCGCTGGCGCCGGGGAAGCCGCCGCCGGAATCGCGCTTGGCACGCAATCCTCCGCGCTGCGCGGCTTTCTGGCTCATACCCGCGCCGAGGAAGCCTCCGCCGACCGCACCGCCGCAGGCATCCTGCAACGGGCCGGTGTCAGCCCGCGCGGACTGGTCGATGTGCACAAGATCTTTGCCGGGCAAGAGCTGCTGAGCCCGGTCAATCAGGATCCCTATATGCGCTCGCATCCGCTCAGCCGCGACCGGATCCGCGCCGCCGAGGCCTATCTGGCGAGCCACGGTGACAGCGCCAAACCCGATGCCAACGCGATCTATTGGTTTGCGCGGGTGCGCGGCAAGCTGTCAGCCTTTACCCGGTCACCCAAATGGACCCTGCGCCGGATCGGGGATGAGCCTTACAAGGATGTGCGCCTGATGCGCGAAGCCATCGCCCATCACCGCCGCAACGATCTGAACAAGGCCCTGCGCGCCATCGACGGCGCCCTCGCGATCCGCCCCTCCGATCCCTATTTTCAGGAGCTGAAAGGCCAGATCCTGATGGAGAACCGCCGCTGGCAGCCGGCACTTGCCGCCTATGGCCGGGCCGTTCAGAAGGCGGGGCGTGATCCGCTGATCCTCGCCAGCCTTGGACGCGCGCAACTGGCGGCGGGCCAGCCGAAAGCGGCGCTGAAATCCCTTGAGGCCTCCCGCGCGCAGGATTTCCGCAACGCCAACATGCTGCGGGACATGGCGCAGGCCTACGCGAAACTTGGCCAGTCCGGCATGGCAGCACTGGCCACCGCCGAGCGCTATGCGCTACAGGGTCGGCTGAAGGATGCGGGTCTCCATGCCAAACGGGCCACCGCGCAGCTGCCCACCGGATCCCCTGCCTGGCGACGTGCACAAGATGTGCTGATTGCCGCCGAACAACACGAAAAAAGGAAATCGAGATGACCCGTATTGCCCGCCTTCCCGCCCCGGCGCTGCCTGTTCTGTCGGCGGCCGCCCTGTCGCTTGGGCTGATGATCGCTCCTGCCGCTTCGGCGCTCGACCTCGGCAAGATGAGCGCCGAGGAACGCGCCGCCTTTGGCGCCGAGGTGCGTGCCTATCTGCTGGAGAACCCGGAGGTGATCCTGGAGGCTGTCAACAAGCTGGAACAGCAGCAGGCCGCCGATGAGGCCGCCCGCGACGATGCGCTGGTGGCCGAGAATATGACCGCGCTGCATGATGACGGGTTTTCCTGGGTCGGCGGCAACCCCGAGGGCGATATCACGCTGGTCGAATTCATGGACTACCGCTGCGGCTACTGCCGCCGCGCCGCGCCAGAGGTGGAAAAACTGGTCTCCGGCGATGGCAATATCCGCCTGATCATCAAGGAATTCCCGATCCTCGGCGAGGCTTCCGTGCTGACCTCGCGGTTTGCGATCGCCACCAAGATGGTCGCCGGGGATGAAGCCTACAAGATGGTGCATGACGCGCTGATCACCCTCGGCGGCGAGCCGAACGAAGGCACGCTGCGCCGTCTGGCAGAGGGGCTGGATCTGGACGCCGATGCGATCCTCGCGCGGATGTCAGATCCCGAGATTGCCCGTCAGCTGCAGGAAACCCGCGCGCTGGCCCAGCAGCTGGCGATTTCGGGCACACCGACCTTTGTCCTCGGCGATGAGCTGCTGCGTGGCTACCTGCCCGCCGATCAGATGGAAATCATGGTCGCCGAGATCCGCGAGAACCGCAGCTGATTTTTCTGGGGCTGTGACGCAGGTTGCCCCCTATATGCAGGGCGGACTGGGGGCTGGCCCCCAGACACAGGTCACACTGGGGGCCAGCCCCCAGACCCCCGGAGTATTTCGGGAAAGATGACGGGCGAAACAGACACGAGAAAAGGGCGCTGATGTCATCATAGCGCCCTTTTGCTCATCTCGTTGTCAGTTTGTGGTCGCGGATCTATTCCGCCGCGGCGGCCTCTGCATCCAGCTGAGCCGCCTTTTTCTCTACCTCTTCGACGATGTGATCCACCATCTGATCATTGGACATCTTGTGGCTGGCCTTGCCGGCCAGATAAACCATGCCGGATCCCGCGCCGCCGCCGGTGAAACCCACGTCTGTCATCAACGCCTCGCCCGGGCCATTCACCACACAGCCGATGATGCTGAGGCTCATCGGGGTCTTCACATGTTCCAGGCGCTTTTCGAGCGCCTCCACCGTCTTGATCACGTCAAACCCCTGCCGCGCGCAGCTGGGACAGGAGATGATATTGACGCCACGGTGGCGCAGGCCGAGGGATTTCAGGATTTCAAAGCCCACTTTCACCTCTTCCACCGGATCGGCGGAGAGGCTAACCCGCAGCGTGTCACCGATGCCCATCCACAACAGCTGGCCAAGGCCGATGGCGGATTTGATGGTGCCGGAGACAAAGCCCCCGGCCTCGGTGATGCCAAGGTGGATCGGCGCATCGGTTGCCTCGGCCAGCTGCTGATAGGCGGCGGCGGACATGAAAACGTCGGAGGCTTTGACCGAGATCTTGAACTCGTGAAAATCGTGATCCTGAAGGATACGGATGTGATCGAGACCGCTCTCCACCATCGCCACCGGGCAAGGTTCGCCGTATTTGTCGAGGAGGTGTTTTTCCAGCGAACCGGCATTGACGCCGATGCGGATCGAACAATTGTGGTCGCGAGCCGCGCGGATCACTTCGGCCACGCGTTTTTCATCGCCGATGTTGCCTGGGTTGATGCGCAGGCAGGCAGCGCCAGCTTCGGCGGCCTCGATACCGCGTTTGTAGTGGAAATGGATATCGGCAACGATGGGCACCGGGCTTTCGCGAACGATTTCCTTTAGTGCCTTGGAGGAGGCCTCATCCGGGACCGAGACCCGGACGATATCGGCGCCAGCCTCCGCTGCGGCCTGCACCTGGGCCACCGTCGCCGCAACATCCGTGGTCAGCGTATTGGTCATCGTCTGCACCGCAATCGGCGCATCGCCACCCACAGGCACATTGCCGACATGGATCTGGCGGCTTTTGCGGCGTTCGATGTGGCGCCAGGGGCGAATGTGGTTGATCGACATGAGGTCCGGTCCGCGCTGTTCAGGGTTCCGGGCATAGATACGCGCAGTCTCGCGCAGCTTCAATGGGAGGCAGGCAATCCTGAAGGTCGCAGGCCAGATGTCGCAATCACCACGCGTGGCCCATGAGGGAGGCCCGGGCTCAGAAAGGTCAGCTGTACGGCAAAGGCAGGTCCGACGCCCCGGGTGGAAACATCCGGGCCGGACGGGGCCTATTCGCCGGTGGTCTCGGTCACGGGAACGGTGAGGCTGCTGGCCTGCAATTCAGCGACCAGCGTGGCCAGTGCGCTGTTGCGATCCTCGCTCAGATCGGCCAGCGCAAACCGTTCGGTGAGCGCATCGGAGGACAGCACGACGTTCTTCGTCACCTGCCCCCGTTCGCCGACCGGTCCGTAATGGGCGCCGTTCACTGCGAAGTAAATCGCTCCGCTCTCGCCGGTGCGCAGCAGCGGTGCCTCTTCGGTGGCGGGAATTTCGAAATGCTGACCCGGCTCCATGATGGTTTCAAAGATCACGCTGCCATCCACGGCAGTGACCTGAACCCAGGACGGGCGCACGGCGACCATCTGCAGCGCGGGCGCGGTCTCTTCCACGACCTGCGGCATGGCGGGCAGCGGTGCTGCCGTGCTGAGGCTGGCATCTGCCAGCGCAACCGAGGGCAGCTCCGGCATGACAAAATTGCCGAAGCCGCGTGGATCAAGCGTCGCGATCGGGCCGTCGCGCGGCACCATGACCGGCACGTCTAGCGCCTGCGGGCGATAGAGCCGATCCAGCGCCTCAAGTGCGGGATCTTCGTTCTGGGCATCCCCCTCGCGGGCAGCCCCGGCCAGCGGATCCAGATCGGCCAGCACGATGGGGGTCTGATCCACCGGCGCCATCTGCACCTGCTGGACCTCTTTCAGAACCGCCCAACCGCCGTAGCCAATGCCGCCGATCAGCGCCACCAGCACCGCAAGCGACCCCACCGCGCGCAGCTCGATCTGGCTGAAGACGCTGCTGGCTGCGGGTACGAAGGGAGTATTGGGAGAGGTGAAGGCATCGCTGCGCAGCCCACCCATGCCGGTTGCAATCGGTTTCCCGGCGGATTTGCGCACTGATGCCTCGGCGGACATGCCATGGGCCACCTGGAAACCGCTTTCCTGGCAGAAGACGTCAAATGTGGTGTCGGGATCCATATTGAGATAGCGCGCATAAGAGCGCACGTAACCCGCAATAAAACCCGGCGTGTCAAAGACAGTCGGGTCAGAATTCTCAATCGCGGCGATGTAGGAGGCTTTGATCCGCAGCTCACGTTGGACATCCAGCAGCGACTTGCCCATCGTGGCCCGTTCACCGCGCATAATGTCACCCAACCGAAGCTCGTAATCATCAAAGCTGCGAGGCCTTGGCGATTCGTCGTGCGTCTTCGATTTGCGCTGAGTAAGGCGCCCGATCATGCCTGCTGTCCCATTTTAGCCTGCCGCATTCGACATTCAGGACGTCATGGATCCGCGGAATGCGATTCGCCTGCGCCCTTTGATTATGGTCATACTACCACAATCTTACCATTTTGACACAGCGCTATGATTCAGCCCGCCATTTCGGCACGATTCAGCGCACAATGCGACCAGAGCCCATCCATTGCCTTGACCAGGGCGTCAATCTCTTTGGGACCATGTACCGGGGATGGGGTAAAGCGCAGCCGCTCGGTGCCGCGCGGCACTGTCGGGAAGTTGATCGGCTGCACATAGATCCCGTGATCCGACAACAGCATGTCGCTCAGCTTCTGGGTATGGACCGGGTTGCCGACGATCACCGGCACGATATGGCTGCCATGGTCGATGATCGGCAGGCCAAGCCCCTTCAGCCGCATCTTCAGGATCCGTGCCTGCAACTGGTGCTGTTCGCGCAGTTCCGGCGCCGTCTTCAGATGGGCAACCGAGGCCGCCGCCCCTGCCGCTACCGCCGGGGCCAGCGACGTGGTAAAGATGAAGCCCGGCGCATAAGATCTTATGGCATCGCACATTTTTTCCGATGCGGCGATATAGCCGCCCATCACGCCAAAGGCCTTGGCCAGGGTTCCGTTCACAATGTCGATGCGATCGATCAGCCCGTCGCGTTCGGTCACACCGCCACCGCGCGCGCCATACATGCCAACCGCATGAACTTCGTCGATATAGGTGAGCGCGCCAAATTCATCAGCCAGGTCGCAGATCTCGGCAATCGGGCCAAAGTCGCCATCCATGGAATAGACCGATTCAAAGGCGATGAGCTTGGGTGCAGCAGGATCCGCCGCTGCCAGCAGCTCCCGCAGATGCGCAACATCATTGTGGCGGAAGATGCGCTTGGCCCCGCCATTGCGCCGCACACCTTCGATCATCGAGGCGTGGTTCAGCGCATCGGAAAAGATGATCAGACCGGGAAACAGCTTGGGCAGCGTGCTCAGCGTGGCATCATTGGCGATATAGGCCGAGGTGAACAGCAGCGCCGCCTCTTTCTGATGCAGGTCCGCCAGCTCGGCTTCCAGCTGTTTGTGATAGACCGTGGTGCCCGAAATATTGCGGGTGCCGCCGGAGCCTGCACCGGTGGCATCAATGGCCCCATGCATTGCCTCCAGCACAACCGGGTGCTGACCCATGCCCAGATAATCGTTGCCGCACCAGACCGTTATGTCCTGTTTGCTGCCGTCGGGACGGGTCCAAACCGCATGTGGAAACTGACCGTTCTGCCGTTCGATATCAATAAATGTCCGGTAGCGACCTTCGGTGTGAAGCTGAGCAATCGCTTGGTCGAGTTTCGCGGTATAGTCCACCGGCATCTCCATGGCATAGTTGGCACCAGCGGATCTGGCGCGAGCTGTGGTCGGGCTGATATATTCACGTTACCGAATAAATAACCCGATCCCTCCGTTTGATCAATCAAATACGGTGAAGGGGCCGGTCCAGCCTTGATGCAGGTCAAATAGACCTTTGCGCCGACGGCAGCAAGAATTGTAACGCCCGTTTGACGCTACAAACCGACGCATATCACAGGCTTATCACTGGCACATCACAGGTGGGCGGCCTCTGGCCCCTGCCGACGGGCACTGTTAGGCTTCGCGGCGAGCCAATCATCAATTGCAGGAGCCCCCTGACCATGTCCTTGAACGACGTCCTGAACCGGATTGACAGCGACCTTGATGCCGCGACGCAGCGGCTGATGGATTTGCTGCGCATCCAGTCGATCTCAACCGATCCCGCCTATAAGGCCGAATGCGACAAGGCTGCCGATTGGCTGGTGGCGGATCTGCAATCCATCGGCATCGAGGCGGCAAAGCGCGTCACTCCCGGCCACCCGATGGTGGTGGGTCACGTCGGCCCTCAGGATGAGGCGCTGCCGCATGTGCTGTTCTACGGCCATTACGACGTGCAGCCGGTGGATCCGCTGAACCTCTGGACCACTCCCCCGTTTGAGCCGCAGCTGGAAGAGACCGCGCGCGGCACCGTCATTCGCGGCCGTGGCGCCTCGGATGACAAGGGCCAGCTGATGACCTTTGTCGAAGCCTGCCGCGCCTGGCAGGCGGTCAAAGGCACCCTGCCCTGCCGTATCACCTTCTTCTTTGAGGGCGAGGAAGAGAGCGGCTCGCCCTCTCTCGTGCCCTTCATGGAACAGCACGCAGCCGAGCTGAAAGCGGATCTGGCGCTGATCTGCGACACCTCGATGGTGTCGCGCGGGGTGCCGTCGATTTCCTCGCAGCTGCGCGGCATGCTGAAGGATGAGTTCACCCTGATCGGCCCGCGCATCGACCTGCATTCCGGCCATTACGGCGGCCCCGGCCTCAACCCGCTGCGCGAAATCAGCCGCATCGTCGCGTCCTTCTATGACGAAGACACCGGCAAGGTCGCGGTTGAGGGCTTCTATGAGGGCGTACATGAGGTGCCGGAAGAGCAGCTGCGCCAGTGGGAAGGCTGCGGCTTTGATGAAAAGGACTATCTCTCCAACGCAGGCTATACTCAGGCCCACGGGGAAAAGGACCGCTCGGTTCTGGAACAGCAATGGGCCCGCCCAACGCTGGAGGTGAACGGCCTCTGGGGTGGCTACAACGGTGCCGGCTCCAAAACCGTGATCCCGTCTGAGGCGCATTGCAAGATCACCTGCCGTCTGGTCGGCGACATGGACCCGGATGCGCTGCGCCTGAAGATCCGCAAACATGTCGAAGACCGGCTGAAGCCTGACTGCAAGGTGGTCTGGGACAATGATCTGGAGGGCTCGCGTGCCTCGGTGATGAATATCGCCCGCCCCGAATTCGAAGCCGCCCGCGGTGCGCTGTCGGATGAATGGAACCGCGAAGCCGTATTCTGCGGCATGGGCGGCTCGATCCCCATTGCCGGCTTCTTCAAATCCATCCTCGGTATGGATGCGATGCTGATCGGCTTTGCCAATGAAGATGACGCCATCCACTCCCCAAATGAGAAATACGATCTGGAAAGCTTCCACAAGGGCATCCGCTCCTGGGCACGCGTGCTGGACGCGCTGACCAAAGCGTAAGATCACCAGTGGTGTGCGCTCCGGCGCGCACCACATCTCGACAGGGCAATCACCGTAACGCCACGCCACAAAACGCAAAAACCCCGCCAAAGCAGGGAGCGTTCATCCACAAATTTAGGGAAGAAAGTGGCGCGGTTGACGGGGCTCGAACCCGCGACCCCCGGCGTGACAGGCCGGTACTCTAACCAACTGAGCTACAACCGCGCATGGGCCTTTCGGCAAATCAGGCAGCAGCCTGACCTATATATCCCCTCCGGGGCGGACCCTGAACGACAGGGCATCGTATGAAAGTGGCGCGGTTGACGGGGCTCGAACCCGCGACCCCCGGCGTGACAGGCCGGTACTCTAACCAACTGAGCTACAACCGCGCATTTACTTTCATCTGGATCCCTTAACCCGGATCCTGGGCGGACAGCAGTGGCGCGGTTGACGGGGCTCGAACCCGCGACCCCCGGCGTGACAGGCCGGTACTCTAACCAACTGAGCTACAACCGCTTGCTGTTCCATCCAACGTCGCCGCTGAATGTTGGGCTGTAATATTCGCAGCACCGAGGGATCGTCAAGCGGTGTTTTGGCATTTTCTCCGGTTTCCGTGAAAAAAAACAAAGCCACCGCCAAATTACCGCCTAACCCATTGTTTTTCCGAAATTCCCATCTGGCGTCCCGCCGGACACCAGGGATAATCGATCAGGAAAATCACAGCCAACCTCAGATCCGCGGATCACGGAGCCACGCGGCGACAACAACAGCGCCATCCAGCCGCAAGGTGCCGCAGACAGCACCGATGGCGCGCCGTACCAGAGCCGCGCCACCGGTTAGTCCTGATCAGTTGGAGATCACCATGACACCGGCCGCGCCCCGGCCCTGCTCGCGGATAAACTGCATCTGATTTCCAGAGACACCGATTTTCTGGCAGTCCGTCCCCCGCTCCGGCTGCTTGCCGATGCGGACATTGCGGCACCACAGGGCGCCATTCCACTGCCAGGCGCCAACCAGCTTGCCCTGGTTGGTTTTTCCCTTGATTTTCCCGTTGGGCAGGATCTGCATACTGCCCCAATCGGCGCTGAGGGTCTTGCCACCGACAAGAGCGAGAAACTCCGCCTCGGTCTTGATTGGTTTATAGGATCCGGCCTGCCCCGCTGCGGGCAGACAGAACAGGACAGAGACCACGACTGAAAGGATTGCAAAATATTTCACGACATAAACTCCACGTCATATACTCGGTAAAAAAACTCCCCTCCGGCGGGAAATGCGCCGAAGGAGCGACATGAGCCTACTGCGAAACCATATGCATCGCAACTTTGGCGCTGGCAGAGCTTATTGATATGGAATTCAAAGGGGGAATGGTGGGTCGTGAGAGGCTCGAACTCCCGACATCTTCGGTGTAAACGAAGCGCTCTACCAACTGAGCTAACGACCCGGTGAGCGCGGATTTAGAGAATGCGCGCGCTCTGCGCAAGAGGCAAATCGCAAAAATCTGCGAAAAAATTCCCGCCCCTAGCGCAGCACCCGCTCCATGCCCTGCGACAACTCGTAGATGCAGCCCTGTTCATTGGGCAAGGCGGCCATTTCCGCGCGCGACAAGCCGCAGATCACCCCGCGCAGGACCTGCCCCCACAGCCCATGCGCCACCACAACGGTCGGCTCACTCAGCCCGGTCAGGAAATCCGTGATCCGGGCCTGAAACGCAGCAAAGCCCTCGCCCTGTGGCGCCGCACAGAACAAATCCAGATTAAGCGGGTTGGCGGCGTAGATATCCGGGTATTCAGCCGCGACCTCGGCACGGGTCATGCCCTGAAACACGCCGGCCTGCGCCTCGGCCAGCCGGGCGTCCGTGACATAGGGCTGACCGCCAAGCGCGATCTGCGCCGTCTGCTGCGCCCGCCCCAGCGGCGAGACATAGCAGGCAGGTCCCTGTGCCAAAATCGGCGCCATCAGCCCCGCCTGCTGCTGTGCATGCTCAATCCCCAGCGGGCTCAGCCGCGATTCCAGCTGTCCCTGAATGCGCCCTTCGGCGTTCCATTCCGTCTGCCCATGCCGCAGAAACCAGATCTTCGGATAGTCCATGCCCGCCCTCGTTGATGCCCGACCCTCCGGCCCTTGCCTAAACATCTAGACAGGTTTCTCCGGCCTGAGAAGAACCAAGCGCGAAACGCGACACCACGTCCGCACCACAAGACGCAGAGGTCAGCTAATCGGCACTGCAAAAGGAGGATGGTGGGTGATAAGAGATTTGAACTCCTGACATCTTCGATGTGAACGAAGCGCTCTACCACTGAGCTAATCACCCTTGGCGGCGGTCATACCGCCGGTCGCGCGTCGCTGCAAGAGGGGGGTGATGAAAAATCCCGCTGCGCTGCGATTTTTGCGCCGCACGGGCGCTGCCCCCTCCTACTCCAGCGGCAGCACATTGCGGCAGATCATCGTGCGCAGGGTGAAACTGGACCGGGTGTTGCGAATGCCGGGGACCCGCATCAGACGATGCTCCAGAAACTGATCGAAATCGGTCAGATCCTGCGCCACGACCCGCAGCAGAATATCGCGGCTCCCGGTCATCAGATAACATTCCATCACCTGATCGAACCGCCGCACCGCTGCCTCAAAGGCCTGCAACCCTTCGCTGGACTGGCGTTCCAGCTCCACCGCGACAAAGATGGTGACCGGCAGGCCAACCTCGGCCTGATCGACCCGCGCCGAATAGCCCGAAATCACGCCGCTGTCCTCCAGATTGGCGACCCGCCGCGCACAGGGCGTCGCAGAGAGGCCGACTCTCTCCGCCAGCTCGGCGATCTTCATCCGACCGTTCTCCTGCAGGGCGGCCAGAATCCTGCGATCAATCTTATCCACGTGTTTCCCCCTAATATTGGCCAGATATTAGGGAAAACCACCAACAGCATCAATAACTGCGACGTATTTTGGAGGAAACCGGCGGTTGCGTGGCGGTATTCTGCGGTGAAATGGAGGAGCAATCCAAAGATGACAGCCACAATCACCCCCGTCGCCACCTCGACACATGAAGAAATCTACCGCGTCGAGGATGCCTCGGTTGGTCTCACCGGTTTTATCGCCGTGCATTCCACCTTGCTTGGCCCGGCGGCCGGCGGGCTGCGGATGCGTCCCTACGCCAGCGCCGATGACGCGCTGACCGATGTCAAACGCCTGAGCGAAGGCATGACCTACAAAAACGCCGCAGCAGGCCTCGCGCTTGGCGGCGGCAAGGCGGTAATCATGGGCGATCCCGCCACCCAGAAAACCCCGGAGCTGCTGCGCGCCTTTGCCCGCGCCATCGACAGCCTGGACGGGCGTTACATCACCGCCGAGGATATGGGCATGAGCCCCGCGGACATGGCCATCCTGGCCGAGGAAACCAGCTCCGTCGCCGGGCTTGCCGATGGTGAATATGCCTCCGGTGACCCCTCACCCATCACGGCGCGCGGCATCTTCAATGCGATCCGCACCGCCTGGGCGCATAAGACCGGCCAGATCGACCTCAGAAACCGGGTTGTTTCGGTTCAGGGCCTGGGCCATGTCGGCTGGTATCTCTGCGATTTTCTCAACAAGGCCGGTGCCGAGCTGATCGTCACCGATGTAAACAGCACACAGGTTGAACGTGCAGTTGCCGCCTTTGGCGCCACGGCTGTCGCCCCCGATGAGATCTACGCGGTGGAGGCCGATATCTTTGCCCCCTGCGCGATCGGCGGCATCCTCAACAACGAAACCATTCCGCAGCTGAAGGTTGCCCTGGTCGCAGGCGGTGCCAACAATCAGCTGGCCTCGGCCGAGGATGCAGCCGCACTGCACAAACGCGGCATCCTCTACGCGCCCGATTTCGTGGCCAATGGCGGCGGCATTATCAATGTCGCCACCGAGATCCTGAAAATCGGCAACCGCAACAGCTTTGTGGCCGAACGGCTTGAGGCGCTGGAGGTCACCATGGCGGCAATCCTGAAGCAGGCCACCGCCGATGACGTTAGCCCCGACGCCGTGGCCATCGCCACCGTGCAGGCAAAAATGGCGCCCAAAGCGGCCTGACCCGGCATCGCGACCCTGTCGCCCGCCCCGAACATCCAAGATGCGCTGCCCAATGCAGCGCCTTGGATCAAGCCCGCCGAATAAGAGCGGGCGCCAGACGGAAGAACCCGAAACCTCGGGAAAACAATAATAAAACCTGATTTGGGCGACCCTTTGCGGTCGCCCTTTTTCTTGCGAGACCTGCGGGGAACCCCTGAGGGTCACTGACTGCCGCTATGAAGATCTCCTTTGAACCAATCCTCCCCCCGCGCGTTAGGGTAAAAGCAGCCGACACAGACCGACGGAGGACATGATGGCCCTGTTCCACCCCGACAATCGCAATCGCAGCGACCGCCACAAGAAGATCTACGCCTATTGTGAAATCGCCTACACGATGGTCGATGTCTCCGCTGCGGTGCTGTTTGTGATAGGTTCAATCCTGTTCTTCAACGACGCAACCGTCACCCCCGGCACATGGCTGTTTCTGGTAGGATCCGTCCTCTTCGGACTGCGCCCGACGATCAAACTCTACCGTGAATACGCCTATCTGCGACTTGGCGATTATGACGATATCACCCGCCAATGACACGGCCCGCGCCTGCGTCTCCGCCAGAGCCACCGCCCGGCGGACCGGCCAACAACCGGTTTCTCGTCGCCCTGTCGTATCAGGCCAGCGTATCCCCTGTTGCGACAATCAAGCGGCCCAACAATGCGGCGAACTGATCTATTTCTTCCTCTTCCCACCGTCGACGAACCGACAGGTCGCCTGCTTCAAGAAGGTCGCAAACGCATCTCACAGGACATAAGGCAGATGGGCGCCCCGGATAAGGGACGCCCATCTATTGTTACCTATTGCGGATTGATCTCAACAGCTTAGGGGCAGCACCCGTGGCCTGGATCAATGCGCGGTGGCGCTGGCGCCATCCTCGGGAACACCCAATGCTGCCTTGGCAGCGGCGGCGGCCTCTTCTGCCGCCTCATCCCATTCGATGGGTTCGGGCGTATCTGTCAGCGCGTGTTTCAGCACCTCGGAGACGTGGCTGACGGGGATGATCTCCAGCCCCTCCTTCACGTTATCCGGGATATCCGGTAGGTCTTTCTCATTCTCCTGCGGGATCAGCACCGTCTTGATACCACCGCGCAGCGCGGCCAGCAGTTTCTCCTTCAGACCGCCAATCGCGGTCGCATTGCCGCGCAGCGTCACCTCGCCGGTCATGGCGATATCCTTGCGGACCGGGATCCCAGTCAGCACCGAGACAATCGCCGTCACCATGGCCAGACCCGCGCTTGGGCCGTCCTTCGGCGTTGCGCCATCCGGCACGTGGACGTGGATGTCCAGCTTGTCGAATTTCGGCGGCTTCACTCCAAGCTGCGGCGAAATCGAGCGGACAT
Source organism: Phaeobacter sp. JH20_37 (assembly GCF_048056015.1). NCBI lineage: Bacteria > Pseudomonadati > Pseudomonadota > Alphaproteobacteria > Rhodobacterales > Roseobacteraceae > Phaeobacter > Phaeobacter sp. JH20_37. Next base: position 183,380 of record NZ_JAYMWW010000006.1, read on the forward strand.
AGCTTGAAGCCGCCTCGATCGACTCTTTCATCACATCGCCCAGCTTGCCGGTGGTCTTCATCCGACCCTTGCCCGGCAGGCGCAGCGCCTCGATGCTCAGCAGCTCACCCCCGACCGAAGTATAGGCAAGACCGGTGACAACACCGACCTGATCTTCCTTCTCGGCGAGACCATAGCGATACTTCGCAACCCCAAGGAATTCATCCAGATTCTCAGGCGTGACAGAAACGCTCTCCGCCTCTTTCTTGACGATCTTGGTCAGCGATTTCCGCGCCACCTTGGCGATCTCACGCTCCAGATTCCGCACCCCCGCCTCACGGGTATAGGTGCGGATGATCTCGGTCAGCGCCTCATCGGTGAGCTCGAATTCCTTGGCCTTCAGACCGTGGTTCTTCACCTGCTTGGAAATCAGGTGCTGCTTGGCGATCTCACGCTTTTCATCCTCGGTGTAACCGGACAGCGGAATGATCTCCATCCGGTCCAGCAGCGGCCCCGGCATGTTGTAGCTGTTCGAGGTGGTCAGGAACATCACGTTCGACAGGTCATATTCCACTTCCAAATAGTGGTCCATGAAGGTCGCGTTCTGTTCCGGGTCCAGCACCTCCAGCATCGCCGACGCCGGATCACCCCGGAAATCCTGCCCCATCTTGTCGATTTCATCGAGCAGGATCAGCGGGTTGGTGGTCTTGGCCTTCTTCAGCGCCTGAATGATCTTACCGGGCATGGAGCCGATATAGGTCCGGCGGTGACCGCGGATCTCGGACTCGTCGCGCACGCCACCCAGCGAAATGCGGATGAACTCGCGACCGGTTGCCTTGGCCACCGATTTGCCCAGCGAGGTCTTGCCGACACCCGGAGGGCCAACAAGGCAGAGGATCGGCCCCTTCAGCTTGGCCGAGCGCTGCTGCACCGCGAGATATTCGACGATACGTTCCTTGACCTTCTCAAGCCCGTAGTGATCGGCGTCCAGAATATCCTGCGCCCGGCTCAGGTCTTTCTTCACACGCGATTTGGTGCCCCAGGGCAGGGCCAGAATCCAGTCCAGATAGTTGCGCACAACCGTGGCTTCCGCCGACATCGGCGACATGTTCTTGAGCTTCTTCAGCTCGGCCTCGGCCTTTTCGCGCGCCTCTTTGGAGAGTTTGGTCTCGGCAATCTTGGCTTCCAGCTCGGCGACTTCGTTAGAACCGTCCTCGCTGTCGCCCAGCTCCTTCTGAATGGCCTTCATCTGCTCATTCAGATAATATTCGCGCTGGGTCTTCTCCATCTGGGATTTGACGCGGGTCTTGATCTTCTTCTCGACCTGCAGCACCGACAGCTCGCCCTGCATCAGGCCATAGACCTTCTCCAGACGTTCGCTCACCGACAGGGTTTCGAGAAGATCCTGTTTGTTGTCGACCTCGATCCCCAGATGACCGGCGACCAGATCGGCCAGCTTGGCCGGTTCCGTGGTCTCGCCAACGGCGCTCAGCGCCTCTTCCGGGATGTTCTTGCGGACCTTGGCATAACGCTCGAACTCATCGCCGACGGTGCGCAGCAGCGCCTCCACGGTGGTGACATCGCCGGGAATCTCGCTGAGATACTCAGCGCGCGCTTCAAAGAAGTTGTCGTTGTCCAGATATTCGGTGATTTTCACCCGCGCATGACCTTCGACCAGCACCTTCACGGTGCCGTCGGGCAGTTTCAGCAGCTGCAGCACATTGGCCAGCACGCCGACACTGTAGATGCCATCGGATTGCGGATCATCTTCCGCCGGGTCGATCTGACTGGACAGCAGGATCTGCTTGTCGTCGGTCATCACCTCTTCCAGGGCACGCACCGATTTTTCCCGCCCGACGAACAGCGGCACGATCATATGCGGGAACACAACGATATCGCGCAGCGGCAGGACGGGGTAGGATGAATTGAGTGGCTCTTGCATACTCGGTCCTTTGGTTTGGCAAGACGCCCCCGCCCCGATTATCGGCAGCTTCGGCGCGTCTCCTCATTGGCTGTTTATCTGGTGCAGCGGTGTTGGGATTTCAACCGCCGTGCCTCAATGTTTGGTGTCACATTGCCCGCAGCGCGCCCGGACCACAAGGGCGCAAATGCAGCTAGGGTGAGCAAATGGTGAAGGCCGCGCGCGGCAGCCTCCGCCGATGACCTGACCCGCAGCATCAGCGCCGCATCAGGGTGATCACCCCGCGTTCCAGCCGCCCACCCGGTCCGGTTTCGCGGTAGGTGCCGCTCATCCGGGTCTGATCAATCAGGTACAGACGGATATCCTGCCGCAAAACGTCTCCGGTGCCGGTGTCGCGTTCTGATTGCAGCCTCAGTTGCAGCATCTGCTCCACCCCGCAGGGCAGCCGCCCCATGCCCAGCTCATCGAGGAAGACCTCCGCACCATCCGCCAGATCGCCGCGGCCAACGCTTTCGGCCCTCAGCCCCGTGCCCGGCTCAGGTGGCGCCCGGTCCAGCACGCCGATGGGGATCACCCCAGACACGGCAGAATCCGCCACCAGACGGCCATTGCGAAATCTCAGTGTCAGCACCTCACCCGCGCGCTGCGGCAGCGGTTGCATATCGACGCGGCCGCCAACCGGCAGCCCGGTCTCCCCCGGCCCCTTCTGCACAAACCACTGGCCCCGCAGCGCTTTGGAGCCGCCCTTGATCAGATCGTCAAATGTGATCCGGCAGCCATCAAGCGGTGGTGCCTTGAAAAAGCTTGAGGCCTCGGCCAGCGACCCCGGCGCCTTAGCTGCCTGATCCGACTGCGCCACAGCGCCAGAGGCAGCCACAAGGCCGCCCAGCAGCACCACGCTCCCCCATGCCTGAAACCAGCTCATCGCGACCCTTCCCGTTTTGGCGGAATCTAGCAGCGAGGTCTTCATAACCGGTGAACGCGGACCGGGATCATCCCTACCAAAGATCGCAGCAAAAAGCGCACGACATCAGGCCGTTTCCTTGGGTGCAGTCGCGCTCCGGCAATCCTTACCGCTGCGCGGCCGACGTCAGGTGCGCCAGCGACCCCGGCTGCTCCCCATAGGATCCGCCATGGTCCAAAAGCGCAAAAACAGCAACGCCCGCCGCCAGCAAAATCATCAGCGAACAATGCGCAAGTCCAGTTGAAGCCGTCTCATTCATCGGATCTCTCCACGTTGGTCATCAGTGCCTGATTGACAGATCACCGCTGATTTGTGGCGCAAACGTGTTCAGGGCAGGACCCGCCGATGAACATTCGCTCAAGTTTTCGATAATCCGGGCGCATCCCCCTTGCTGGCCCCTACAATGGCTCAATATCGCCTTCGGCACGGGTGTCGTGGAAATCCTTCTGCCAGGCCTCGAAGGTGCCCGCAGCAATCGCCTCCCGCATGCCGCCCATGATTTCCTGGAAGTAATGCAGGTTATGCCAGGTCAGCAGCATCCCCGAAATCATCTCGTTGCTGCGGAACACATGGTGCAGATAGGCGCGCGAATAGTTCGAACACGCCGGGCAGCTGCACTGCTCATCCAGCGGGCGTGGGTCATCCTGGTGGCGGGCGTTCTTGATATTGACCACACCATAGCGGGTAAACGCTTGCCCCGTGCGGCCAGAGCGCGATGGCAGCACGCAGTCCATCATGTCGATACCACGGGCCACCGCACCGACGATATCATCAGGCTTGCCCACCCCCATCAGATAGCGCGGCTTGTCCTCAGGCAGGAAACCGGGCGCATAATCAAGACAGTCAAACATCGCCTCCTGCCCCTCGCCCACTGCCAGGCCGCCAACCGCATAGCCCTCGAATCCGATCTTCTTCAGCGCCTCGGCGCTTTCTTCGCGCAGATCCTGCTCCAGCCCGCCCTGCATAATGCCGAACAGCGCATGGCCCGGACGGTCGCCAAAGGCCTCGCGCGAGCGCTCCGCCCAACGCATCGACAGGCGCATCGACTCGGCGATCCGGTCGCGGTCCGCAGGCAGCGCCGGACATTCGTCGAAACACATCACGATGTCCGAACCGAGCAGGCGCTGGATTTCCATCGACCGTTCCGGCGTCAGCTCATGTTTGGATCCGTCGATATGGCTTTTGAAGGTCACACCCTTTTCCGTCAGCTTGCGCAGACCCGCCAGCGACATAACCTGAAACCCGCCCGAGTCCGTCAGGATCGGCCGCTCCCAGTTCATGAATTTGTGCAAGCCGCCCAGACGGTCGATCCGCTCTGCCGTGGGGCGCAGCATCAGATGATAGGTATTGCCCAGCAGGATATCCGCCCCGGTCGCACGCACGCTCTCCGGCAGCATTGCCTTCACCGTTGCGGCCGTGCCCACGGGCATGAACGCAGGCGTGCGGATCTCGCCGCGCGGCGTATTGATGACACCGGTGCGGGCCTTGCCATCGGTGGCTTTCAGGTCAAATGAGATTTTCGGCGCCATGTTCTCTTCCTTGGGCTGTCTTGTGCGTGGTCCCGCCGCTGCGGGGAATTTCCTACGGGATCATCTGCCACCTGAACCCTGCTCCGCCGCGATCCGGGACCATACCGGCAGAGCCTGCCGGATGTGCCTTATCCCGGCGCGGTTTTCAAGCCTGCATGACCGCAGCCCGCGCCAAAGCCCCGGCAGCCCTAGCCAGCCCCCACCCCGCACGCCACGGATGCGCCGCAGGCGGGGCCGTTCCCCTTGCCTGCCACCACCGCACACGCCATAGAGAAGAGGAACGGGGCGCCGTCCCCCCACGCTTGAATCCCGGGTCCACGACCCCCAACTGCATACCATAGCATACAAATTTATTGCGAGGCATAATGACCGAAGAACTCCTGCTGAGCCTGCTGACGCAGAACATCATCTATATCCTGGGCGCGATCTTCCTGATCATCCTGATCCTCAAGGGCGTCCGCATCGTACCGCAGTCCGAAAAATACGTGGTCGAACGCTTTGGCCGCCTGCATGCGGTGCTTGGCCCCGGCATCAACTTCATCGTCCCGCTGCTCGACTCCGTCGCCCATAAGGTCTCGATCCTGGAACGCCAGCTGCCCAACGCCAGCCAGGACGCCATCACCAAGGACAACGTGCTGGTGCAGATCGACACCTCGGTGTTCTACCGCATTCTGGAACCGGAAAAGACCGTCTATCGGATCCGCGACGTTGACGGCGCCATTGCCACCACCGTGGCCGGCATCGTGCGCGCCGAGATCGGCAAGATGGACCTGGATGAGGTGCAGTCGAACCGCTCGCAGCTGATCGGTCAGATCCAGCATCTGGTCGAAAGCGCCGTTGACGACTGGGGCATCGAAGTGACCCGCGCCGAGATCCTCGACGTGAACCTCGATCAGGCCACCCGCGACGCCATGCTGCAGCAGCTCAACGCCGAGCGCGCCCGCCGCGCCGAGGTGACCAAGGCCGAGGGCCAGAAACGCGCGGTGGAACTGGCCGCCGACGCCGAGCTCTACGCCGCCGAGCAGATCGCCAAGGCCCGCCGCATTCAGGCCGATGCCGAGGCCTATGCCACCGGGGTAGTCGCCAAAGCCATTGCCGAAAACGGTCTGGAGGCCGCGCAATATCAGGTGGCCCTGAAACAGGTCGAGGCGCTCAATGCCCTTGGCGCAGGGGAAGGCAAACAGACCATCCTGGTGCCCGCCAATGCGATTGAGGCCTTCGGCAACGCCTTCAACATGCTGAAAGGGGCCGGAAAATGACGGCCCTGCTCTCGGTCTGGTGGGTCTGGATCGCGATTGCCATCGGCCTCGCCATCGTCGAGGTGCTGGCGCCGGGCTTCATGTTCCTCGGCTTTGCCGTCGGCGCGGTGCTGGTGGCCCTGCTGCTGGTCGCCACCCCCGCAGGCAGCATCACCCTGCCGGTGCTGCTGCTGATCTACGCCACCCTCTCGCTGATCGCCTGGCTGGTCTTGCGCCACTTCTTCAAGGGCCCCAAAGGCCAGGTGAAACACTTCGACCACGATATCAACGATTGAACAAAGCCCCGTCCGGTCTGCACTGGGCGGGGATCCCCCTAGCCTCACCAGTCCCGCAATCCAATACAACAGCCGCAACCGTCAGGCTCAGCAGTGTATAGATAGCGACATTCGGAGCTGGCGCCCGTCCCCCCTGCTGGAACGCAACAAAGCGTCCGAAGCGGCCAGAGGCTATGTTGTCTTGCAAGACTCTCCTCTCTGCAAATCCTGTCCAGCGTCCAGTCTGCGATCGGATGTTATGCAACCGAGATCCGGCTGCGGCTCGAAACCTTTTTCTGCTCCGGGTCGGCCTGCTCTGCCGTTGCGAAACGTCTACCCGCGACATGCTGATATCAAACGGAGATATGCCCCCTATTGGCGGACAACGCCGATCAGCTGGACGTGGTCGCGCTCATTTCGGTCGCAAAGCCACTGAGCTGACGGAGGGCTTTCAGGTAGGGATATCCTAATCTAGCATGTGATCGTCGGTCATATGACCGTGCTTCCACACAAAGAAAGACCAGAGCGAATGAAGAGACTTGCCCTTGATGCAGCAGACATCCGCATTCTCAGCGCGCTCCAGCAGCATGGGCAGTTGAGCAAGGCCAAGCTGGCAGAGCTGAGCGGTCTTTCCGCGACCCCCTGCTGGGCGCGGCTGACCCGGTTGAAAGCGGGCGGATACATTCGCGGCTATCATGCCGATATCGCGCTGGAGCGGCTCGCAGATTTCGCGCAGGTGATTGTGACGGTTTCCCTCAGCCGTCATCGAAAGGCTGATTTTGAGCGCTTTGAAGCTTTTCTCGACAGCCGGGATGAGATCATTGATTGCATCGCCACCGGTGGTGGGGTCGATTACATCATGAAGATCATCAGCCCCAGCCTCGCCGCGTTTCAAGACCTGATGGAAGATTTCCATGCCGAAGACCTCGGCATTGACCGCTACATGACCCATTTTGCCACGCGCCAAGTGAAATCAGCTTTGCCGAACCTCTCGAAATTGGCCGCTGCAAATCCGAAATTGCCGCTCTGGCCCAATCGGTCCTGATATGGCCCCCCAAACGGCCTGAATGGTCTGAGAAGTGATAATCTTCGGACCACTTTCGCCGCCTCTCCTGGACTACATCTCGCAAAGGTTTTGACAGTCTCCGATCAAAGCGGTCGGGGACAAAACGGGAGGTAGTTCCAATGCAAGCAGATGATTTCGGTTTCGGCACACAGATCCGCAAGTCGCCCTATTTTGACGCGACAGTGCGTTGGGGCGCGAAGGGGTTCTCCGTCTACAACCACATGTATATCCCGCGCGATTTCGGTGATCCCGAGCAGAACTTCTGGAACCTCGTGAATGACGCGATACTCTGTGATGTGGCCGTTGAACGGCAGGTTGAAATCACCGGTCCTGACGCGGCGAAATTCACCCAGATGCTGACCTGCCGCGATCTGTCGAAGATGGCGGTCGGCCAGTGCAAATACATCCTGATCACCAATGCCGACGGCGGCATTCTGAACGATCCGGTCCTGCTGCGTCTTGCCGAGAACCATTTCTGGATCTCTCTTGCTGATAGCGACATTCTTCTTTGGGCGCAGGGGGTTGCGGTCAACTCTGGCCTTGATGTCACGATTGGTGAGCCGGATGTCTCGCCGCTGCAATTGCAAGGCCCCAAATCCGGCGAGATCATGCGCGCGCTGTTTGGCGACGGGATCATGGACCTGCGCTACTACTGGCTGCGCGAAGTCGAGCTGAACGGCATCCCGCTGATCGTGTCCCGCACAGGCTGGTCCAGCGAGCTGGGCTATGAAATCTACCTGCGCGACGGTTCCAAAGGCGATCTGCTGTGGGAAACCATTATGGCAGCCGGTCTGGAATTTGGCCTCAAGCCCGGCCACACATCCTCCATCCGCCGCATCGAAGGTGGGATGTTGTCGTATCACGCGGATGCCGACATGGGCACCAACCCCTTTGAGCTTGGGTTTGACCGGTTGGTGAACCTCGACATGGAGGCTGATTTCATCGGCAAGGCCGCGTTGCGCCGTATCAGGGACGAAGGTGTCAGCCGTAAGCAGATCGGCCTGATCATCGACGGCGATCCTCTTGCGGGTCCCAACACGACATTCTGGGACATCAATTCGAGTGGCGAAGCAATCGGCAAGGTCACCTCTGCGGTTTATTCCCCGCGTTTGGAGCAGAACATCGCCTTGGCCATGGTGTCAGCGGAACACGCCAACATCGGTGCACAGGTTGAGGTCGTCACCAAATCCGGCCCCGTCCGCGCAACAATCTGCGAGCGCCCGTTCTATGATCCCAAAAAACAGATCGCTGCCGCTTAACGTCCTGCTACATGAAAGAATACCGAAATGTCAGATCTCGCGATTGAGCTGCACTGGCAGCGCGCAGCGCCCGTATTGCAAACCGGCTCCTATTCGAACGAGCACACCGTGCAATACAACAACCGCTATGACCTGCTGGTCGATTCCGCCCCTGATTGGGGCGGAAACCCGGAGAACACAAACCCCGAACAGGCCCTCGCCTCGGCGCTGTCGAGCTGCCATATGATGACCTTTCTTGCGCTGGCCGCAAAGGCGGGCTGGCCGGTGGCCAGCTACCACGATTACGCCGAGGCCCATCTGGGCAAGAACCCCAAGGGCCAGATGTCGGTAACGCGGATTGATCTGCATCCGGTGGTGCGTTTTGACACCGGCTTTACGGTGGGCGACGCCGAACTGGCGCAGATGCAGGACCGCGCGCACCGCTACTGCTTTATTGCGAACACCCTCGCCGACAGTGTCGAAATCAACATTCTTTAGCGCTCGAATAAGGGATACCCCCCGTGACCACATCTGACATCCTGCTGCGCGTTCTGGACGGGACCGGAATATTGCGCCTGACCTTGAATGACCTGCGTCGGCGCAATGCCTTGTCCGAGGCGATGCTGGCGGAACTCGGTGCTGCGTTTGCAGCCGCCGGGACCGATCCAAATGTGCGGGTGATTGTCCTGGCGGCCAATGGCCCTGAGTTTTGTGCAGGCCATGACCTCAAGGAAATGACCGCCGGGCGTTTGAACGGAGATGGTGGTAAAGCCTATTTTGCCCATGTCATGGCGATGTGCGCAGGCGTGATGCAAGGCATCGTGAATTGCCCCAAACCCGTCATCGCTGAGGTCACAGGCATCGCAACGGCCGCAGGCTGCCAGCTGGTCGCAAGCTGTGATCTGGCCATTGCGGCGGACGCGGCGCAGTTCAGCACACCGGGCGTTCATATCGGGCTGTTCTGTTCCACGCCCATGGTGGCCCTGTCGCGCAATGTCGCAGACAAACACGCGATGGAGATGTTGCTGACGGGTGACATGACATCCGCCGCACGGGCCGCCGAGATCGGCCTTGTGAACCGCGTCGCGGCACCTGACGCGTTGCAAACGGTAACGATGGAGTTGGCGCGCAAGATTGCGTCAAAATCCAGCATGACGCTGGCAACCGGCAAACGCGCCTATTACGCCCAGCGCGAGATGTCGCTGCCCGATGCCTACGATTACGCCTCTGCTGTGATGGTCGATAACATGCTGGCGCAAGACGCCGAAGAAGGGATCGAAGCGTTCATCGAAAAGCGCGCGCCCCAATGGCAGGACGCCTGAGCCATGACCGCAAACCCCTATAATACCGATCTGGACCGCAATCCTGCAAACCATCAGCCACTGACGCCGCTGACATTTCTGGAACGCGCGGCCTCGGTCTTTCCTGATCACACTGCGATGGTGCATGGCCCGTTGCGGCGCAATTATGCGGCGTTTTATGCGCGATCACGTCAGTTGGCCTGTGCTTTGGCAGAGCAAGGCATCGGGCGCGGTGACACCGTGTCGGCCCTGCTGGCCAATACGCCCGCAATGCTGGAATGCCATTACGGTGTTCCCATGTGTGGCGGGGTCCTGCATTCCGTGAACACCCGGCTAGATGCCTCGGTGATTGCGTTTCAGCTGGACCATGCCATGTGCAAAATCGTCATCGTAGACCGCGAATTCATGCCCTTGATGCAGGATGCGCTGGCGCTGGCAACAGTGCGCCCGCTTGTCATCCAATACGACGACGCTGAATTCTGCGGACCCGTTACCGAGGCAGATGCGCAGGATTACGAGGCCTTCCTGTCGACGGGCGATCCTGAATTCGACTGGCTGATGCCGCTGGATGAATGGGACGCGATTTCGATCAACTACACATCGGGGACGACAGGCGATCCAAAGGGTGTGGTTTCGCACCACCGGGGGGCCTATCTGCTGGCGCAGGGCAATGCGCTGACGACGTCGATGGCGAAACATGCGGTCTATCTGTGGACGCTGCCAATGTTCCACTGCAATGGCTGGTGTTTCCCATGGACGCTGTCGGCGATCATCGGCACCCATGTCTGCCTGCGTCAGGTGCGGGCAGAACCGATCTGGGCCGCTTTGGCAGATGAGCACGTCACCCACCTGTGCGGCGCGCCCATTGTCATGTCTTTGATGATCTCGGCGCCGGAGACCGAAAAGCGCCAACTTGATCATACCGTGCAATTCTTTACCGCTGCCGCCCCGCCGCCGGAGAAGCTGCTGGCGGATATGAAAACCTCAGGCTTTGATGTCACGCATCTCTATGGGCTGACTGAAACCTACGGCCCTGCCGTGGTGAATGACTGGCATCAGGACTGGTCCGATCTGCCGCCCGCCGAGCAGGCAAAGCTGAAATCGCGCCAAGGCGTGCGCTATCTGCCGCTGGAAGGATTGGATGTGCTGGACCCGGACACCATGCTGCCCGTGCCGCGCGACGGGAAAACCATGGGCGAGGTGATGTTTCGCGGCAACGTCGTCATGAAGGGTTATTTCCGCAATCCCACAGCCACCCAAGAGGCCTTTGCAGGCGGCTGGTTCCATTCCGGCGATCTCGGCGTGCGGCACGCGGACGGCTATATTCAGCTGAAGGATCGCTCCAAGGATATCATCATTTCGGGCGGCGAGAATATTTCGTCCATTGAGGTGGAGGAAGCGCTTTATCGTCACCCCGCCGTCGCGATTGCTGCCGTGGTGGCCATGCCGCACGAAAAATGGGGCGAAACGCCCTGTGCTTTTGTGGAACTGGCTACAGGTGAACATGTGGATGCCGCCACATTGCGCGCGTGGTGCAAGGACCAGCTTGCGCCCTACAAGGTGCCCGGACAGTTCGTGTTCATGCCGATCCCGCGCACGTCAACCGGCAAGATCCAGAAATTCATCTTGCGCGATCAGGCCCAGAAGATCGCGGAAAACGCACATGCAGGTCAAATGACACCGGCTCAGTAAGCCGGTGTCATTTGCGATCCTGTCAGGCTGGCAAAACCTTTGATCGTTGCTCGCCCAATCCGTCGATACCCAAGGTCACAACCTCTCCGCCGTGCAGATACCGCTGCGGGGATTGCCCCATCCCCACGCCCGGAGGCGTGCCGGTTGAAATGACATCCCCCGACTGCAGGCTCATGAACTGGCTGCAATAGGACACGAGGTGCGGGATCTTGAAGATCAATGTCGCGGTTGATCCTGTCTGCATGCGTTTGCCATCCACATCCAGCCACATCCCCATGTTGTCCATGTCTGCGATCTCATCAACTGTGACGAGCCAAGGCCCTGTTGGCCCAAAGGTATCGCAGCCTTTGCCCTTGTCCCACGTGCCTGCCCGATTGAGCTGAAAATCGCGCTCTGACACATCGTTGATCACACAAAACCCTGCGACATGGTCCATCGCGTTGGCCTCGTCGATATAAGAGCCCGGTTCGCCGATCACGACGCCCAATTCGACCTCCCAATCGGTTTTGACCGAACCGCGCGGGACCTGAATGTCATCATTCGGGCCGACCACCGCAGAGGTCCATTTGTTGAAGATGATGGGTTCTTCGGGGATCGGCATCCCCGCCTCTTCGGCGTGATCGGCGTAGTTCAGGCCGATGCAGACAAATTTGCCGATATTCCCGACACAGGCCCCAAGGCGCAGATCCTCTTGAGGTGTGCCGTCAACCAGCGGCAGTGTTTCCGGGTCCAGTGCTTGCAAGGCCTTCAGGCCAGCAGGGCGCAATGTCTCACCAGAGATATCCGGGACCACGCCCGACAGATCGCGAACGCGGCCTGACGCATCCAGAAGTCCGGGTTTTTCTGCGCCGGGCGCGCCGTAGCGGAGAAGCTTCATATCGTGTCCTCATAATTATGACTTGAATATCGTGTCATCACGCCGCGCCGCGCAGCGCCCACAGGGCCCCACGGCGAATAATCTCGGTGACTTGCGGCACCTTCAGGTCGTCCAACTCGTGGCCGATTGAGCAATAGAAGACGCGGCCCTTGTTCCAGCGGCGTTTCCAGACAACCGGGATCACGGTGCCTTCGATCCACCACAGATGATCGCCCGAAAACGTCGTGGTCGCCAGGACCTCGTTCGATGGATCGACGAGCATATGGTATTGCTCGGTCGTCAGGCGGAAACTCTTTATGTCTTGCACAATCGGATCGTCGGGTTTGCAGATGGTCACATCGTAATCAATATGGTCTTCGCGCGGCTGCAGGTTGTCGGGCCATCCGGGGGGATGAGCCACAAACTGACCGCCGATCAGGAAATGATAGGTCGGGCGATCGCGGAACGCATCCCCCATATGCCCGTGCCAACCAGCCGCCAACAAACAGCGCCGCTTTCATGGTGTATCCTTTCGCATGTAGGTCGATATCGACGCCATATCGCGGGCGCCATAACCTGCCTTTTCCGCCTCGATCAATTTAGCCAGTGTGGTTCGGCCTTGCGGCATCGCAGTGCCAAGTCGATCTGCAAGCTGTGCCGTCACCTCCATGTCTTTGCGGGCCAGTGCCACGGTAAAGGTGACATCGTGATCTGCCTCGTTCAGATAGAGCGGACGCCGGTATTTGAGCATTGGCGCACAGGCCGCAGAGGCCACGATCACATCGAATGCCTGCTCAGACGTGATGCCGGAGGCTTCGGCCAGGGTCATCGTTTCGGCAAGCGTCTGAATAATCCCGTGGATCAGCGAATTCACCGCCAGTTTCATCACAGCCCCTGCCCCGGACTGACCGAGATAGATGGTTTGTCGGCTCACCGCATCGAATACGGCCGCAAGATCAGCATCTTGTGTCGCCCCGGAAACCGGCGCATCAATCACCCGGATATTCTCTGGCGCGGTTGCGACCAGATCGGCGATGTGGTCAGGGCTCATCGTGCCCATTTCCACCAAGGTCGCGCTGCCTGTCGAGGCAAACAATCCGCCGCGGCCGAGATGCACTGCATAAGAGGCCGCGCCATCGGCCAACATCGTCACAACGATGTCAGCCCGCGCCGCCAGATCCGCAGGGGTCTGCACTGCCAGACAGCCTTCGGATTTTGATCCGAGCCGGCGATCAGGCCTTCTTTGATATCCTGCAATCCTATCAGGGGTATCGCACCTGCTACTACCGCAGGTTCAACGTCGGCCGCGTGACCCCATGGCAGAATAACGCCTATGTGAAGGCGCGCGAATGGATTGATGCCTCCATCGCGACGATCAAACCCGGCGTCTCCACCGACAAGGTGGCCGAGGTTTGACCAACAGCCCAGGAACTCGGCTTTGCGAATGAAGATCAGGGCGTTGGGCACCAGGGCTGCCGCTGTATGCGCCGACTTTTCCCATATGGATCAAGCCGGGGCCGAGGACGTGATAGGCTTTGCCGCCGGCGCGGTGCTGGTGGCCCTGCTGCTGGTCGCCACCCCCGCAGGCAGCATCACCCTGCCGGTGCTGCTGCTGATCTACGCCACCCTCTCGCTGATCGCCTGGCTGGTCTTGCGCCACTTCTTCAAGGGCCCCAAAGGCCAGGTGAAACACTTCGACCACGACATCAACGACTGAACAAAGCCCCGTCCGGTCTGCACTGGGCGGGGATCCCCGAGCAGCGAATCGACATTTGGGAGACCACTGAGCAGCGCCCGCGCGCCGATGTAGTCGCACCTGACCGTCGGTAACGAACAGATCGAGCGGGTCCCCTGGCTGTCGCAGATGGCATGCAGCTTGGTGTTCATTCTACACTTGTCTCGCCCCCTCTCGGGACATTGCTGCGCAATGCCCTGCCGGGCAACAAGGGATCAGGCGGCCGCACCTCCCCTCGTCGGGGAATTGATCCACTGGATCAGTTCCTGATCCTCCATAGTTCGCGGCCATGCTGGTCGCTGTGCGGTGGGCTTTTAGATACGTCGCGTCGATCATCACGGCCTGTTCTTCGCCGTGCCCGGCGGCCAGCCCCGCCATCATCCGCGCGAAGATGCCTTTCTCGCTCCAGCGCGTCCAGCGGCTGTAGAGAGTCCTATGCGGGCCGTACTCCCGAGGAGCACCTCGCCAGCGCAACCCATCGCGATTGATAAAGATACTCCGCTCAACACACGTCGGCCATCAACGCGGGGCTCGCCGTGGAACTTGGGAAAGAAGGGTTCAAGGCGCGCCATCTGCGCATCCGTCAGACAAAAAATCAGACAATTCACCGCTCCGTTTTCGGAACCGTGAATCACGCGTTACAGCAGAAACCTTCTGATCCTGTCCCTAGGCCTCTCGTTTGGCAGACACCATCAGCCACCATGCAAGTAGCGGAAAACCAGCAAGCTCGAAGGCGAACGAAGGGGCAATGGCAGCGCTGAATACCCCGCCGGTGTCCATGGCGCTTAGTCGGAACAGACCGGCAACTGCGATCATCGTCGACAGAATGATCAAGGTTGGGCGAAGCTGGCGCATTGCAAAACCTCCGATCATGAACACAGCACCGACGCCAAACCAGACACCACCAATAAATCGTATGTGACTATCTTGAGCATGGAATGCTGCCGCATCGGTGATCAAAACGAAATCACGTGTCGATTGCCATCCCAGTGTCTTTATCCCGCCAAGGCCGACGTTCAAACCTAGGAGGACAATGACGGCACCAATGATCACGACGACCGCGTTCAGTAGTTTGATCTTCTTCATTTCATGTCTCCTAGAGGTTGGCGCTGAGGCTGAATAATAATTCAGTACGCGTTCCATATTAATGAAAACTTGACATTGCAAGATTTATTTGGGACGCGTTCCAGATTAAATTGGAGTGTCCAACCATGGCTAGACGCGCTGGCAGACCTCGCCGAAGCGAGACCGATATCCTTGGATTCCAGGCAAAAATTGGGAAGCACGCGCTTGAGATCTACAAAGCAGAAGGCTTCGAAGCGATTTCAATCCGGCGTCTGGCGAAGGAGGTTGGATGCGCGCCGATGACGATCTATGCGCATTTCGAGGGCAAGACAGATATCCTGCGATACCTTTGGGCGGACGTCCTATCGGACATGTCAGATGAAATCCGGAAGACGCTAACGGTTATCGCTGCTCCAAGTGAACGGTTGCAGTCGGCGGCACAAACCTTTGTCGCCTATTGGACCAATCATCCCGATCATTTTCGACTTGTCTTTATGTCCAACGACGTGAACCGCGCGGATGTCAGTACCTTCGTGAGCGATGAGAAGACCCTGGCACATTTCGCAGTCTTTTCAGATTTGATCCGAGAGGTTCTTCCGGACGCAGCCGATGTTCAAGTGAGGACCGACACGCTCATATCGGGAATGATCGGCATCGCTCTTTGCATGAACACTATCCCTGATTACCCTTGGGTCGATGCACCACTGATGACCGAACGTTTATTAAAAAGCGTCGTTGCATAAGCCGATAGGCAGTTTCGGAATGAGACAGACTTCCATGCGATCAGCAGCATTAGAACAGTGGGCCGATAGCATACTTGAGGCGATGCGGCGCCGAGAGACCAGCCCAAGCTTGTCCCAGGCCAACCGTGATAGGCTCAGGCCAGCCGAGATCACCCAATACCGCACCTTAGACGGACCGTGGCTTTCAAAACTAGCGGTTGCACTGCCACCCAGCTTTGACAGCGGCGCTGGACGGGACGGGTCGCCGTTGCCATAGCATCACGATGATCGCTGTCACCACGATCTGGACAGATGCGAAAACGATCATGGCCGACAGCAGGCCGAGCCTGTCCGCCAGTGCGCCGCTGGCAATCACGGGCAGCGAGAAGCCGAAATAGGCGTAGACGAACAGACCCGCCGTCGCCCGCGCCCGATCATCCGGCGCATGTAACGAGACCTCTGCCAGAGCGGCGAGATAGGTAAAGCCATAGCTGGCCGCACTGGTGATGCAGGTGCCGATCAGAACAAATGCCAGAACCTTCAGCCAGACACCGGCCAGAAGAACGAGAAAGCCGAGCGGGATCAGGACAAACCCGAGGGCGAGCGCCCGTTCGTTGGTCATGCGGCGGGCAATCGGCTGGCACAGAAAGCCCACAAAGATCGCAAGAAAGATGACAAGGCCCGTCCAGCCGCCAAGGTCGTTCGCGGCAAGTTCCAGCGGAACAACCGCAATGGTCATGCCTGTCGTGGACCAGGCCAGCGCCATCGCGGCCCCGAAAACCCAAACGCCAGCCGGGAACACCGGAAGGCGCAGAACCGATACCGGCTTGGGCGTGTCGACCCGCGGCAATGCAAGGACAAGGACCGCAAGCACCGGTGCTGCCACAAACAGCGCGATATAGCTCGCAGGCAGCAAACTTGGCCCCTGCACACCAAGGCTGATACCGGTCGCCAGAGCGCCACCTCCAAAGCCGAGCGATGTTGCCGAGGTGACAATCAGAGCGGCGCTCCTTGCGCGCTCCGCGCCGCGAATTTCCGTCATATAGGCGGTTCCGGCAGTCGTCGCGAGACCTGTCCCGATCCCGAGCAGGAAGCGCGCGATGACCAGGCTTGTCCAGCTTGGCACCTGCACCAGCAGCGCGGTTGCGACGACTCCGAAGATCAGCGCCAGTGCAATCGGAACCCGGCGACCGATCCGATCCGATAGCCCGCCCACCAGCAGCAGCGTCGGCATGAGACCTCCGACATAGGCCGCGAACGCGACCGTCACTGCCGTCGCCCCAACGTCGCTTTCGGCGGCATAAACATCATAGAGCGGAGCCTGAAGGTTCACGGCGAATGTCACCGTGAACAAGCCAAAGGCAAGAAGCGAAATCGGGATAAGTTTGGACATGGGGTGGACCTTGAAGGTTGACTTCAGATCGGAATGCCATGAGCCTTTAAATATGACAATTTTTCTATTGTACTAATTACAGTGAAGAGATGAGGAAATCCAGATACATACGCTTGGCCGACATGCTCTCGGCAGTGATCCGGCAGGGCAAGCTTGCCCCGGGCACCAAACTCCCGACACATCGGGCGTTTGCGGAGCAGTTCAACGTCGCCCTCGCCACGGCGACGCGCGCCTACGGGGAGCTTGAACGCCGCGGGCTGATTGTCGGCGAGGCTGGTCGCGGCACCTATGTGCGCGACCTTGACCTGCCGACGACGCTTGGTGTTCGACAGACCGTCAGCGATGGTCTCGTCGACCTCGTCTTCAACATGCCGGGTGACGCAGCCGATGCAAATATGCTGCGTGCTGGCCTTCGGCGGCTTGCGACCACGGGTGATCTTGAGGCGATGCTGCGCTACCAGCCCCATGGCGGACGCACCCACGAACGCCGGATCATCGCCGAAAATCTCACATCAACGCTTGGTCCCATTGATCCCGAATGCCTGTTGGTCACCTCCGGTGGCCAGCATGGATTGGCCATCATCGCCCTTGGGCTATTTCAACGCGGTGACGCCATCGCCACCGACACGCTGACCTACCCCGGCTTCAAATCCATCGCGACATTGCAGGGGGTTGACCTTATCCCGGTTGACGGGCGGGACGGCGTGATGAGCCCGGATGATCTGGACAGACAGTGCCGCGACCGAAAGATCCGGGCAATCTATCTGATGCCCACCGTCCATAATCCCCTGGGCGCAGTCATGGACGAACCAACGCGCCACCGTCTGATCGGCGTCGCGCGCAAACATGATCTTCTGGTGATCGAGGACGCTGCATACGCCTTTCTGGAGCCGGACCCGCCGCCGAGCCTCATCTCGCTTGCGCCGGAGCGTACCGTTCATGTGGGCGGCTTCTCCAAGAGCCTCGCCACGGGGCTACGCCTGGGATACGTGATCGCCCCTGCAAACCACTGCGACAGACTGCTTGAAGCGATCCGGGCGACGACATGGAACACCCCGGCGCTGATTTCCGGTCTGGTCACGGGCTGGGTGGAAGATGGCACGCTGGTGGCTTCGGAGGAAAACCGCAGACGGGATGGCGCTGAGCGCCAGCAGCTCTGCCGGACCGCGTTGGGTGGCGCGCGCATCCTGTCGCACCCGAATGCAGGTTTTGCCTGGCTGCCGTTGGAGAAGGGTGTCCGCGCCGAGCCTATCGTCACACGTCTGAAAGAACACGGCATCTCGGCATCGGGAGCAGACCCCTTTGCGACAACCGTTGCTGTGCCACAGGCATTGCGGCTCGCTTTCGGTGGCATTTCAAAGAGTGAGTTGAGGGAGGTTTTCCAGACCATCCGAAAAGCCGTCGAGGAAACTTCGATAGCCTAGGGAAGCTCCGGCACCGGCTGTCGAGCGAATACCGCGAACTGACGTTTGCCGCCGGTTCATCTTTGGTGCCGCTTGCTGACGGCACATCCGGCAAAGGGGGGAATGAGCATTGGCAGCCGTGTCATGCCAAACGTCCAACACTCCGCATCCCCCGAAAGGCAGGGCTTCAGACACGGGCGGCCTCATCGGCCAGAAACGCCCCCTGACACCAGACACGTATGGCGCATGGACAGTTGCAACCGCAAACCGTGCGAAAGCAGGCACCTTGATGTGGTGCCTGCTTCGATTGCTGTACTGGTCCCCTAGGCAAACAGGATGTCATCTGATCCCAAAATGGTGATCGTCACAGTTTCCGTATCCAGACCGCCATCGCCGTCATCGACCGTGTAGGCAAAGCTGTCTGTGGCCGTCTCCCCGCTGTTCAAATGCTCGAACGTACCGTCTGCGGAATAGGTGAACGTGCCGTCGCCGTTGTTGATGACGTTGCCAAGGGTGCCGCTGTCGTCGATCGTGAACACAAAGGTATCGCTGTCAGGATCGGTGACATGTGCTGCAACCGTGACCGAGGGGCTTGGGCCATTCAGGGTCGAGCTGAAAGAAGCGCCGTCGACACGCAGATCATCCGTCCGCAAAAACTCGTAGTTCAGCGGGCCGACCGAAATCTGGGCATCCACCGTGACACCGCCTCCAAGATCCAGGCCTGAGATGTCCAGCTCGATGCTGTCGATGTTCTGATTGGTGTCGGCAAACAAGATCCACTGAGGGTTCGACAGGTCGACATCGCCGTTGCCCCCGTTGATGACCCAATCGGTCGAGGCGATTGTCTGTCCCGTCCCATCCACGAACACCTCGCCCGCGAATGCCCAGCCGGTGCTATTGGGGTTGGGCTGGACGATCACGCCGTTGCCCTCGCTGAGATACTGCGCGGCGATCTGATCAAAGGTGAAATTCGCGCCCCCGTCGCGCTGGATAGACGCCGCCGTGCCCGTGTCGAAATCGTAGACATAGAAATGCCCGGCATTGGGGATCGTATAGGCACCGATGCCATCAGAGCTGGCAACCTGCGGATCTTCGTCGACAGTGCCGGTCACCGCTTGTGCCACCGGAGCGTCGTTTGTGCCGTTCACTGTGAACGACAGGGTTTGCGTGTCAAAGCCGCCGTTGCCGTCCTGCACGGTCACGTCATACTCAATCATCAGCATCTCGCCCGCGGCCAGATAGGCCGCATCCACCGCGCCTATGTCAAAAGCCCAGTCCACAGAGCCGGACGCTTGCGCTGCGGTGCTGTTCACGCTGAGCTCGATCAGGGCCAGCGCCTGCGCCGAGGTCAGCCCGCCTGCATCGCCCACAAAGCGCACCGCATCAATCTCTGCCGTGTGCTCATCCGTGACATCGACATCGTTGAATTCAATCGTGCCCTGACGGGTGATCTCCATATCGTAGTCAAGGCCGACAAAGTAATTGGTCTCGTTGTCACCATCACTCGCCAGAAACAGCTTGAGACCCAAAGACGGATCAATCGCGTTGGTTTGATCGGGTGTTGAGGACGCCGGGTCAAAGCCATCAAACGTGCCAATCAGCGCACCCGAACTGCTGAACACCGAGATGACATCGCTGAGGCCGTCGAGGACGATTTCGAGGCTAAAGGTATTCTGCTGCCCCCCGCTCAGATTGAGTAGGTTCAGCTCAATCGCACCATCCTGTAGCGAGTCTCCCGGCTGCGAGTCCGTCTTGAGCTCGCCGTTATACAGGCGTCCCGCCCTGCTGTTGACAGAGAAATACGACACCTGGCCGACACCATCGGTGAGACCAAAAAAGACGTCCTGATCGCCGCCTGTCCGTGCGACTTCACCCTGAACAGTCACGACGACCTTGTCGTTCGCCTCCAGCGCGCCTTGCTCGACAATATCAAAAACGGTGTGTGGCGCACGCCTGTCTTCGGTGTTGATATTCACCCGCATCGCATCCTGACCGCCGACCGTCTGGATCGAAGCCGTGCCGCTTGTGGGATCAAAGGCCTCGATGAAATCTTGCGCGTCAAAGCTGCCGGATGTGGTAAAGCCCGCGCCGATCTCTTCCACCAGATCAGAGTTCGCGACATTGATGATCGGCGCGTCGTTCTGGCCGGTGATGGCGACAGTGACCGTCTCAGTGGAAGTGCCGCCATTGCCGTCATCCACAGTGTAGGTGAAGCTGTCGGTTGCTGTTTCTCCAACCGCGAGACTGTCAAACGCGCCGCTGGGGTCATAGCCAAACGTGCCATCGCCGTTGTCGGTGACCGCGCCAAGCGTGCCTGTGGTGTCGACGCTGAACGTGTGGCTGTCAGCGGCATCGACATCTGTGAAGTCCGCCGCAATGGTGATGGCAGGGCCGTCTTCGTCGGCAGTATCGGTTACCGCCATGGCAACCGGCGCGTCGTTCTGGCCGGTGACGGTGATCGTCACGGTTTCGGTCGCAGTGCCGCCATTGCCATCATCCACAGTGTAGGTGAAGCTGTCGGTTGCTGTCTCTCCAACCGAGAGGCTGTCAAACGCGCCGCTGGGGTCATAGCCAAACGTGCCATCGCCGTTGTCGGTGACCGCGCCAAGCGTAGCACTCGTGTCGATGCTGAATGTGTGGGTGTCGGTGGCATCCACGTCCGAGTAATCAGCCGAAACGGTGACGGCCGGGCCGTCTTCGTCAACGGTCGCAGACACGGCCATGGCTACAGGGGCGTCGTTTTGTCCTTCGATCACAATATCATAGGTGACAGTTGTGATATTGCCTTCGTCATCCGAGATCACCAGCGTCACGGTTTCGGTTGTGCTCTCGCCCGCGCCGAGACTGTCGTAGGCGGTCCCGGGATCAAAGGACAGGCTTGCACCGCCGCCGACCCCGATTTGGCTGGTCTGGCTGGCTCCACTGTCCTGCGCCGTCAATGTCCCGCCGCCGGTAACACTTGCCGATACCAGTTCCACCGATGTCCCGTCCAGGTCGTAGTAATCCACCTGGAACTGCAGCGCGTCACCTTCTGACGTGCTCGAACCCTCATCGCGCAGGATCACCAGAGGCGCGTTGTCGCCCGCCAGATCAAATGTGAAATCGTCGAATTGCAGCACTTCAAAACTGTGCAGAAAATCGCAGCCGTCCTCGCCCTGGACATAGGTCCAGGGTCCACGGCCAAAACCTGAAACCTGATAGTCCAGCACAGAACCGGAAAAAACCGCAGTGTCCCGTCCCTTGCCACCAAACATGACATCGTTGCCGCCGCCGCCTTCTACGGTGTCGTCACCTCGTCCGGTATAGATACGGTCACGGTACTCGGAGCCGGTGACCTCATCGTTTCCCCGGCGCGTCCAGATGAATTGTCCACGGGATGCGTCCGACGCATCTACTTCCATATCAGTATTTCTCAGATAACCACGACCGCGATATCCCATGGTGATACTCCGTTATTGTCATTGGACAGCTTTCGGGCCCCATCCCCTAGCCTTCCTGCGACCTCTGATCCGAGACCAGAAACACGCAAAAACAAGCTAATTTTTAATAAGTTAAGGATGGGAGCGACAATCACCCGAACGGGTGATTTTTATGGGCGAAACAGAAAGTTATTCCATTGGAAACAGTAATGCGTTCAAGATAACCCAAATGAGTTGGGGGAGATAATGAGAACCACCAATCGGGTTATGAGCGGCTGGCAGCTTTTCTGTTTCAGCGTTCTCAGCGTACCATTGGCCATGGTCAGCTTCGCAATCGTGAGCTTTGCGCCAACCTTTTACGCAATAGACATGGGGGTGGGGCTGGCGGTTGTAGGGGCCGTGTTTATGTTTGGTCGCTTGTTTGACGTGTTCACGGACCCGCTGATTGGTGCGCTGAGCGATCGGACCTTCGGCGCACGCGGCCCCCGAGTACCGTGGATGCTGTTTTCTTTCCCCGGGGTTTTGCTGTTTGCCTGGTTGCTGCTCTCGCCCCCGGATGGGGTTGGTCCGGTGTATCTGTTCTGTGTGATCTCCGGCTATTTGCTTTTTGTGACCGCTTTTGATGTGCCTTACTCCAGCATTGGTTTGGAGATTTCTCCCAATGTGCACGAGCGCTCGGTGCTGGCTGGCACCAAGGCTGTGTTTCAAATCCTGGGCGCCCTGGCCGCGTCACTGGCGCCCGTGATCATTGGGGCGCAGATGGGTCTGTCGCTGCGCACATTGGCGCTGGCCTTTCTCATAACGATGCCCGTCGCAATGGCGTTTTTTCTGATCTGGGCGCCGCGAAAGCAAAGCCGGGAGGCCCGGACCCGTTTAAGCCTGTGGACTGCGTGGCGTAACTGCTTGCAGGAGCGCGCGTTTCGCAGGCTGATGATTGCGTTCTTTGCCGTTCAGGCAGCCAACGCGATGACGGTCGGCCTATTGGTGCTGTTTGTCAGCCATGTTCTGAATGCACCTGCGGTGGTGGGTCAGATGTTCTTGCTGCTGCTGGTGGGCACGGCAGTCTTTGTGCCGCTGTGGATCTGGCTTTCCAGCATGATCGGCAAGCGCCGAACTTGGACAGTCGCGATCACGATCTGCGCCGGTGTCTTGTCGGGCTGCTACATGGTTGGCGCCGGCGACATCCTATTGATGCAGCTGATCTGTATCGGCCTGGGGGCCTGCATGACCTGTGACGCGGTGATGCCAACGTCGATGCTTGCAGATATCGTCGCTCGGGATGAAGCCGACAGCGGCCACCCAAGAGCTGCCAGCTATTTGGCCCTGAAAAACGCGGCTTCCAAGATGGCCTTTGTTGCGCCAATGGGGATCGCTTTTCCGATCCTGGGTTTGGCCGGTTTCGACAAATCCGGCGTAAATGGCCCGGAGACCTTTGGCATCCTGCTATTCTTCTTTGCCGGGCTTCCCGCTGTGCTGCGGCTGGCGGTTGCAGGATATCTCTGGCGCCGGGCAGGTGATGTGACGGTCACAACCACCCCAGCATGAGCCAGGCCCTTGTTCCACCGACCCCGGTCGAAATACGGGCAGAAGAAGCCCGTATGTTGCGAGAGCGGGCCAGAGGTTCCGCCCGCTTCGCCTTTACTCTGATTGCCTTGATCGCCGTCAGCCTCGCCTCCGTGCGTCTCTACCGCGAGGCGGTCCTATGGGCGGGCCTTGCTTCGATCATGGTGGTGATCACGGTTCTCTACGCGCGCGCCTGGCCTCAGGCAGAGGAGACCCCGGAACAGGTTGATCGGTACCTGATGGGCCACATCGCGATCTCAGCCTTTACCGGCCTGGTTTGGGGCATTTGCGCGATCCAGTTGGCCAGCCCGACATCTGAACTCCAGACTTTTATGGCGGGGCTGTTTCTGACATCAATCACCGCCGGTGGGGTCATGGCAGGAACCGTGTACCGGCCTGGCTACCTCGCCATTGCCATATGCTCACTCCTGCCGTTCGGCCTGTTTCTCTTGATCACAACAGATGGCGTGATCCGTATCTATGGCGGGTTCATCCTGTTCTATTTCAGCTTCTGTGTCGCCACCAATTTAACGGCCAGTCAAAAGACAAGGGATGCGCTCGCAGCCCAATTGGTCAGTCGGCAGGCTGAAAAGGCTTTGGAGCAATTTGCCGAAGCCGCCAGGCACCAACACGCGGCCAAACGTTCCCTGAAGGCAATTCAGCACGACATGACCCAGCCTCTATTGGCCCTGCGCAACTTCCTGGCCGAGATGGATCGCCAGGCCACTTCGCCGGAACAGGCGGTCTTGGTGCGCCAAATCCGCTTTGCATTGATCAGTCAGGAGGCGCTGGTCGAGGAGCTTTCGAATGTGGAGCAACCCACATCAAGACTGACGCATACCGAAATCGACGTGGCAGATCTGCTGTCTCGGCTGGACGAGGAGTATCGCCCGCAATTTGCCGCACTAGGCTGTGATTTCGTAGTAAAAAATGATCTGGGGATCATCGAGAGTGACCGCCCCAAGCTGGAGCGTATCCTACGAAATTTCCTGAGCAACGCAGTAAAATACGGGACCTCCGGCGGGTATGTGCAGCTGTCGGTTTTCGTGACCGGCGACGAGAGCTGGTGGCAGGTCACGGATCGGGGCAGAGGCATGACACAGGACCAGATTCAGGCGGTGCGCCAACGCGAAAACCTGCCCGCAACCCGCAATGGCCAGGGGTTGGGCCTGGGCATCGTACGGGAACTTGCCCAAGAGCTGGGCGGCACATTTGAGATCAAGTCCAGCACAACCACAGGCACGCAGGTGTCGCTGCGACTGTCACACCAGCCTGTCGAGGTCGCGCGCGATCAGGCCTTTGTCCTGGTTATTGGGCAGGATACCCTTCCGAACATGGGCGCATGGGCGGATCTGGTCTCGTCCTGGTACTGGAAATTTGCCCATGCGGACACCTGCCAAGGAGCGGCAGACGCGATCACGCTGCTGGGGCAAGTCCCCGATCTGATTGTATTGGATCCCGTCGCCGGGCAATCGTTTTCCGAAAGCGAAATCAGTGACCTACAGCAATTCGCGCCGACGACCTATCTCCTGCGTGCCCCTGTCGGCGATGCGCAGGGTCAAGACAGGAACGGGATCGAATTGCCGGACCGGGAAGTCAACTTGCGGCGCGCGCTGGAAAGCCGCCTTCAGAACAGCGCCAATTCGCGCGCCCTTTGAACCGCTGCGGCACGGTTGCCCACAGAGAGTTCCCTGAAGATCGTTTTGGCATGAGTTTTGACAGTGTTCTCGCTGATTGAAAGGGCGCGGGCGATGCTCTTGTTGGTGTAGCCTTCCGCCATCATCGACAATATGCGCTGCTGTTGCGGCCCAAGTTTCGGGCGGACGATCGTGTCCATTCCATCAGATTGGAACATCGTACGACGGGCGCCATTCTCAATAGATTTGGCCGGTAGCGGCCCCTCATCGACGGCAGCAAGGATCGCGTCCAGCAAAACCTGCTCTTCACACGATTTGTGGACAAAGCGAAACGCTCCGACCATCTGGGCATTGGTCCGTGTTTTCGCATCTTCCGACGCCGACAGAACGATCACCTGAACGCCAATATTGCGCGCGCGCAACGCGCCGATCAGCGCGATCCCGTTGAACGGCTTCATCGCCAGATCAGTGATGACCACATCCCAGGTTCGACCGCTGTCTATCTCTGCCAAAAAATCGGTGGCCGTCGTGAAACTCGTCACGTCTAGGTCCAAAGCGCTGCTCTCGAACACGTAGGAGAGCCCCTGCAAGAAAATCGCATGATCATCAATTATGGCGAGGCGGATCGAAGCAGTTTCCACTCATTATCCCCCTTTCAGTCATCTGTTTTTGGACCAATTTCTATTGAAAATCTTATTTGATGCAGAGAGCAATTTCATTGTTACGGAGTGCCGCATTTTTCTTCAGCAAGTGACCTTTTAGAAGTTGAAGGACAACTCTCACCCTCGATCAGCGTTTTGCCCCACAATGAACGGCTGCCTTATTTGCAAAAAACAACCCCAATCGTGGCGCATGTGCAGCCTGGTCAGCCAGGCTCCCCTGTCCCTGCCTGCATCGGGCCGGAACCCGCCCCGGCCCGCTCATCCCTCAGTTTCACCAAGCCCCCAATCTCGACCATCTCGTAGCTGCCACCGATCCGCCACTGGACCCCCGGCCCCGGCTTCCCTATATAAACAGTCAGGAAACGAACCGAGGCCCGAATGACCAACGCATCCGAACCGCTGGAAGGCACACCGCTGATCGCCCCCTCCTCTGTCAGCCACGAGCTGTACGAGCCTGTGGTGGACGCTTGCCGGTCCGTCTATGACCCCGAGATCCCGGTCAATATCTACGAGCTGGGCCTGATCTACACGATCGACATCTCTGCCGAGAATGACGTGAAGATCATCATGACCCTGACCGCCCCCGGCTGTCCCGTGGCCGGCGAGATGCCGGGCTGGATCGTGGATGCCGTCTCGCCGGTGCCCGGCGTCAAGAGCGTCGATGTCGAACTCACCTGGGAGCCGCCCTGGGGCATGGACATGATGTCCGATGAGGCCCGCCTCGAACTGGGCTTCATGTGAGCCCACGCAGGAACGATCTGGCCTGATCCTGCGGTCGCCCATCGTTGCGTCCGCACCGACCATCCGCAACGCGGCAGCGCTTCTGGCCTGCCGCGTTTGTCATATCCGCCGCGAGGCTGCACTCCCTGCCGCCATTGCCAACCGCCCAGACGCCCGAGCCGACGCCCGACCCGACGCCCCGTGGCCGTCCCGTGGCGCGATCATAACGCAGGATAAATGCGCCTCCCCCTGCCCGCCCCCTTGCCCCGAGGGCGCATCCCCCCGTAATATCGGCCTTATTATTGGCGGCACCTCAGCCGCAGCCGCCCGATCCTCCGCGACAGCTGCCCCGGCAGCGCGCAACACCACCCGCGGGCGCGCGCACCCAATTTGGAGTTCCATATTTTGCCCCGCATCTTCGCCTGCCCGACGTCGCTGATCGCACTTGCCCTTGCCGCACCGCTCCTGACCGGCCCTGCCCTTGCCGACACCGCGCCCGAGGCGATGAGCCTCAGCTACGGGCCGCGCCCCGCGTATCTGGTCGCAGCCCTGCCCGAAGGCCCGCTGAAAACGAAGCTGCAATCCTGCGCCGCACAGACCCCGCAAGCCACCGAGTTCTCCATCGCGCATCGCGGCGCGCCACTGATGTTTCCCGAACACACGGTTGAGGGCAACCGCGCCGCCGCCTCGATGGGCGCCGGGATCCTGGAATGCGACGTGACCTTTACCAAAGACCTGGAACTGGTCTGCCGCCATTCGCAGAACGATCTGCACACCACCACCGATATCCTCACCAGCCCCCTCGCCGAGCGCTGCACCCAGCCCTTTACCCCGGCCAGTGCCGACACCCCCGCCACCGCCGAATGCCGCACCAGCGATCTGACGCTGGAAGAGCTGATGACCCTGCAACCAAAGATGGACAGCAGCGACGCCACCGCCACCAGCGCCAAGGCCTTTCAGGGCGGTCTGGCCCCCTGGCGCAGCAATCTGCATCAGGGCGAGGCAACACTGCTCAGCCATGCCGACAGCATCGCCCTGTTCCGCGAGCTGGGCGCCCGTTTCACGCCCGAACTAAAGGCGCCCGCCGTCGCCATGCCCTTCAACGGGATGACACAGGACGCCTATGCGCAGAAACTGATCGACGCCTATGTCGCCGCCGGCATCCCTGCGGCGGATGTCTGGGTGCAGAGCTTTGACCTCAGCGATATCAAATACTGGCTCACCCATACGCCGGAGTTCGGCCGTCAGGCGGTCTATCTCGACGACCGCTTTGCCCGCCATGACGCCGATGAGGGGCAGATTGATCCGATGGATCCCGCAACCTTCCGACCCTCGATGCAGGAGCTGAAGCAGATGGGCCTCAATTACATCGCCCCACCGATCTGGATGCTGCTGACGCTTGATGGCGACCGGATCGTGCCCTCCGGCTATGCACGGGCCGCGCAGGAGGCCGATCTGAACATCATCACCTGGACGCTGGAACGCTCCGGTCCGCTGACCAGCGGCGGCGGATGGTATTTCCAGTCGATCTCGGATGCGGTGACCTCGGATGCGGCCGTCTACCAGGTCCTTGATGTGCTGGCCCAGGATGTGGGGGTTGTCGGCGTATTCTCCGACTGGCCCGCAACAGTCACCTATTATGCCAATTGCATGGGGCTTTGACCCCTCCCCCCTTGAGCCTGCGCCATCGCCCCCCTAAATTGGAGGTAACGCGCGATAGTGGAGACAGAGATGTTCGGCATTCCCGGCAAACAAGCGGTGACCATCACCGACAAGGCAGCGGCCCAGATCGCCAAGCTGATGGACAAGGGCGGCCATTCCGGCCTGCGCATCGGCGTGAAAAAGGGCGGCTGCGCCGGCATGGAATATACGATGGAATATGTCGACACCCCCGATCCCAACGATGAGGTGGTCGAACAGGATGGCGCCCGTGTGCTGATTGCACCGATGGCGCAGATGTTCCTGTTCGGCACCGAAATCGACTATGAGGTCTCGCTGCTGGAGGCCGGGTTCAAGTTCAACAACCCCAATGTCTCCGAGGCCTGCGGCTGCGGGGAATCAATCAGCTTCAAGGATATGCCCGCAGGCTGACCTGCCAGCCCCGATGGACTGGGGCAGATGCAAATCACAACCCAGACGTGCAGCCTGAAAAAAATAGACGCCCCATTGCCGTTTTTCGCAGCCTTGGCGCGCAACTTCGGTAATGTTCAACATGTGCAGGCCACAGGCTCCATGCGAACAGGCGAATTGTTCCCCAATCCGAACAATGCTAGGACAGGCCAAGCAGCAAGCTGTCCCCCGTCAGGGGCATGAAGGCAGCACCGATTTTGAGGGAGATACGCAGATGCGTCGCAAGATGGTCGCAGGCAACTGGAAAATGAACGGCACCGCAAGTGCGCTGACCGAGCTGGGCAATCTGGCCTATAGCTGCAAGTCGGCCAAGGCCGAAGTGGTGATTTGCCCCCCGGCAACGCTGCTCTACCGGGCAGCCAATGTCTGCGTCGACAGCAAGGTCGACATCGGCGCTCAGGATTGCCATAGCGCGACCTACGGTGCCCATACCGGCGACCTCAGCGCCGAAATGCTGCATGACGCCGGGGCGAGCGCGGTGATTCTCGGCCATTCCGAACGGCGCGCCAATCACGGCGAGACCGATGACATGGTCCGCGCCAAGGCCAGGACCGCCATTGCAGCGGGACTCACCGCCATCATCTGCGTCGGCGAAACGCAGGACCAGCGCGAGGCCGGCAAGACGCTGGAGGTGGTTCGCGCCCAGCTGGCAGGCTCGCTGCCGGACGACACCAGCGGCACGAGTGTGGTGGTCGCCTATGAACCGGTCTGGGCTATTGGCACCGGCAAAGTGCCTACGGTCGAACAGATCGCAGAGGTGCACAACGACCTGCGCGCAAGCCTCGTCAAACGCTTTGGCGGTGAAACCGCCAATGCCATCCGCCTGCTCTACGGCGGCTCGGTAAAATCCAGCAATGCCAAGGAGATCTTCGCGGTGGCCCATGTCGATGGCGCGCTGGTCGGCGGCGCCAGCCTCAAGGCTGCGGATTTCGCCCCCATTGTCGCGGCTCTCGACGCCAGCGACTGAACGCGCCTGACGGCGCGGCCTCCGGCGGGAGTATTTGGGGAAAGATGACATCGCCCCGTGCCCGCTTTTCACCTTTCGCAAAATACTCTGGGGTGAATGCGCGCCAGCGCAGAGGGGCAAAGCCCCTGACATAACGCCAGACAGAAAAAGGCCCGGGACACTCTCCCGGGCCTTTTCATATGCGGGGGGATGCGCCGCAGCGCTACTTTGTTATGATCTCCGGCCCCATCACCGCATTGGGCAGCACCGTCGATATCCACGGGATATAGGTGATCATGATCAGGAACACGAAGAGCACCGCCAGGAACGGCAACGCCGCCCGCACCACCGCCATCATCGGCATTCCAGCTACCCCGGAGGTCACAAAGAGGTTCAGACCAACCGGCGGGGTGATCATGCCGATCTCCATGTTGACGACCATGATGATGCCCAGATGAATGGGGTCGATCCCCAGTTCAATCGCAATCGGGAACACCAGCGGCGCCACAATCACCAACAGCCCCGACGGCTCCATGAACTGACCACCGATCAGCAGGATCACATTGACCACGATCAGGAACATCACCGGACCAAAGCCGGCCGACAGCATCGCGGTGGCAATCTGCTGCGGCACCTGCTCATCGGTCAGCACATGTTTGAGGATCAGCGCATTGGCAATCACAAACAACAGCGTCACCGTCAGCTTGCCTGCCTCAAACAGGGCATGGCGCGTATCGGCGTGAAAGAAGGACGGGATGAAATAGACCACGGTCTGCCCCAGCATCTTGGGCAGCATGGTCACAAACTGCCCCAGATCCTTCGGTTTTGGCGCCGTTTTCAGCGGCCCCATGTCGCGGTAAACAAAGGTCGCGACAAAGAAGGCATAGACCGACGCCACAGCCGCTGCCTCTGTCGGGGTGAAAATCCCGCCATAGATGCCGCCCAGAATGATCCCGATCAGCAGCAGACCAACCGAGGCATTGGCCGCCGAGGCTGCAACTTCCCCCCAGCCCAGCCATTCGCCCTTGGGCAGGTTCTTCACCTTGGCCATCACATAGATGGTCACCATCAGCATGAACCCGGCCATCAGGCCCGGAATGACGCCCGCCAGGAACATCCGCCCCACCGAGACCTCAACCGCCGCCGCATAGACCACCATCACAATCGACGGCGGGATCAGGATGCCCAGCGTGCCCGCGTTACAGATCACACCGGCCGCGAACTCCTTGCTGTAGCCGACCTGACGCATCCCGGCGATCACGATGGATCCGATGGCCACCACGGTGGCCGGTGACGACCCGGACAGGGCCGCAAACAGCATACAGGCAAAGACGCCGGCAATCGCCAGACCACCCGGCAGATGACCGACACAGGCGATCGAGAACCGGATGATCCGCCGCGCCACGCCGCCGGTGGTCATGAAGCTTGACGCGAGGATGAAGAAGGGAATCGCCAGCAGCGTGAAATGCCCCTCGAAGGCTTCAAAAAGCGTGCCCGCAACCGACGCCAGCGAGCTGTCGGAATAGATCAGCAGGAACAGCGTCGAGCTGAGGCCAAGCGCCACCGCGATCGGAACCCCGATCAGCAACAGGCCGATGACCATGGAAAACAATAGGACGACATCCATCAGTCGTGCTCCCCGCGCTGCGCCTGAACCTCGGCAATTTCATCTTCGACCTCATGGCTGGCCACCAGACGATCGACATCGCCGCGCAGGATCTGCACCGCCGCCTGACCAAAGCGCAGCAACATCAGCAGCATCGACAGCGGCAGCACCACATAGGGCACCACTTTGGGCAGTTTCTCGTAAGAGTCGCCGTAGTTGATCAGCTCTTCGAGAAATCCGAACACCGCCACCATCGGCACATCCTGCACCTCGTAGAAGCTCTGGCTGCGCGCTGACATGTCAAAACCGGTGGGAAACCAGCGCCCGGAGGTGGGCGGCAGATCGGCAAACACAGCCCAGTAGTCATAGGCGCCCTTCAGCAGCAGCAGCGAAAACACCAGGCAGCAGCCGACCGAGATCAGCCCGATCACCCGGCGCGCCGGCGCCGACACCATGTTGAGGATCGCATCAACCCCCAGATGGGCATGCACCTTCACCGCATAGGATGCGCCCAAGAGCACCAGCCAGGCAAACAGGAACACCGTCAGCTCCAGCGCCCAGAGAATATTGGAATTGAAAACAAATCGCGCCACCACATTGGCAAATGTGATCAGGGTCATCAGCCCCAGCAGCAGCGCAATCAGCGTCTCTTCGAGTGTATTGATAAGCCCGGTCGGGCCAGGTTTTGCCCCCGCCATATCGCTCTCCCTCGATGTTTGGATAATGGGATACCGGCGCGGATGGCGCACCGTGCAAATTGGGGCGGCGCGTCAGTCGCGCCAGCCCCGGATCTTCAGCCTGTGGCCTTTACATGCCTGCGTTGATCGACTGTGCCGCGTCGATCATGTCCTGACCCACATCACCTGCGAATTTCTCCCAGACCGGCTTCATCGCCTCGACCCAGGCCGCGCGCTGCTCGGGCGTCAGCTCACGCACCACGCCACCGGCATCAATGATCGCCTGACGCGCTTCGGCGTTCACCTTGGTGGATTCGGAGTTCCGCGTTGCCGTGACCTCGCCAAGGATGGTCAGGAACTGCTCACGGACAGCAGGCTCCAGGCTGTCGAGCCAGTCAACAGAAGTCACCACCAGATAGTCCAGCGCGCCGTGGTTGGTCTCGGTCACACCGTCCTGCACCTCAAAGAACTTCTTGCCGTAGATGTTGGACCAGGTGTTCTCCTGCCCGTCCACAACACCCTGCTGCAGCGCGCCGTAAACTTCGGAGAAGGCCATTTTCTGCGGGCTGCCACCGATCGCTTCCATCTGCGCCACCAGCACGTCCGAAGACTGCACGCGGAATTTCAGCCCATTGGCATCCGACGGCGCGATCAGCGGCTTGTTGGCCGACATCTGCTTCATGCCATTGTGCCAATAGGCCAGCCCCTGCAGACCGCGGCGCTGCATCGAATCCAGCATCGCCTGACCATTGTCAGAGGCCTGGAAAGCATCAACCGCGTCGATGTTCTTGAACATGAACGGCAGGTCGAACAGGCGGAACTGCTTGGTGAACTTCTCGAATTTCGACAGGCTTGGCGCGGCCAGCTGCACGTCGCCCTGCAGCATCGCTTCCAGCACCTTGTTGTCATTGTAGAGCGTGGAGTTCGGATAGACCTCCAGACACATGGTGCCGTTCATCTCTTCGTTGATGCGCTTTTCCAGCAGCGAGGCGGCAATCCCCTTGGGGTGCTTGTCGGTATTGGTCACATGGCTGAACTTGACGACGATTTCGCCTTCCTCACAGGCCGCCATGGCGGCACCGGCACTCATGGTCAGCGCCACGGCGGTGGCAGCAGCAGTTACAAATTTCATGTCTTTCCTCCCAGAATATCTCCTTGGCCTTTGCAACAGCAAAGACCCCGACGGCAGCATCACGGCGCTGGCCTCTCCGCTCAAGCCTTTGTTACAGCGTCACGAGACTGGAAATTTATGAATTTATAACAAACGCTTACCGAACCAATCTCAGGTCACCTCTCAGCGACACCACCATGGTTGTGCGAATTCCCGCACAGGGAGGCGGCCCTGCTGTGCGGATTTCCGCACATTCTGCGCGTGCGCGAGACGCGGCCCGGGATGTGGTCTTGGGAATCAGCGCCCGTCATCTTTCCATAAATACTCAAATCCGACGCCCGCACCGGGCAGAGCCAGCGGCGCCGGGGCGTTGCACAGGCGCCGCGCGCCCTGCCCGCGTTTGATTAACCCGCAGCTGTCACATTGGGCCGGTCGCGACATCCGGGCCGTCTGACACACGGTCCACCGATCCGGGGCATCTGGCACATGCCCCGGCAGGAGACCGGCCCGCGCCCCGCAGCATGCAGGGTGCAGGCGTCCAGACAGCCATGGTTGACGGACATGGGCCCCGGCTGACACCCGCGCCCATCCCCCTCCGCCCATGCGCCCCAAGGGGCCATCCGGCGGCGCCGCCATTCACTGCCCTCGCCGCCCGATCAGGCATGGCGAGAAACAGCGAAAGACACAGCAGACCGCGCTCAGCGGCGATAGTCCTCAGGCCGGATGCCATAGCGCGCCAGCTTGTCATAAAACGTCTTGCGCGGCAGCTTCAGGGCTTTGGCCGCGGCAGAGGCATGGCCGTTCTGTCGGCCCAGCGCTGCTATGAGCAAGGACCGCTCCACCTGCGCCAGCTGCTCGGCCAGCCCCAGTTCCGCCGATTGCGCTGCCTCCTCCGGCATGCCGAGGACAAAACGCATGGCCGCCGACATCAGCGATCGCGCATTGCCCGGCCAATCCTGCGCCATCAGCGCCGCCAGATGGTCCGGTGGAATATCCGGCACGGCAATGCCCGCCTGCTCTGCCGCCTGCGCCACGTAATGGCTGAACAGCACCGGGATATCCTCGGGCCGCTCCGACAGCGCCGGAATGCGCACCCGCATCACGTCCAGCCGATAGAACAGATCCGCCAGAAATCCGCCACGCGTCACCTCCTCGGCCAGATCCGCGACGGTCCCAACCAGAACCCGCGCCTCCACCCCCTGTTCCAGCGCCTCCAGCATGGCATATTGCGTCTCTTTCGGCAGGGCGGCGATTTCATCCAGGTAAAGCGATCCGCCCGCCGCCTCGCGGCACAGATCCGCAAACCCATCAGGGGTCAGCCCCGCCGCCGGGCGTTTCACAAACGCGCCCTGACCACGCGGCGACATCAGGTGAATGACCTCCGCCACCTTGGAGATCCCGCCACCCGGTGCACCGGTCACCAGCACCTCGGCCCCGGTGGCCGCCACCGCGCGGGCACGGGCGCGCAGCTCCGCCACCTGCGCCGAGGTGCCAAAGATCATCCGCGCCGCCGCATCGCCGCTTTCCAGCCGCGACTTCAGTGCGCGGTTCTCCCGCACCAATGCCCGCGTCTTCAGCGCCCGACGCACCACCGTCATCAGATCCGCAGTGGCGCAGGGTTTTTCGAGGAAATCAAACGCCCCCTCCGCCATCGCCTGCACCGCCATCGGGATGTCACCTTCGCCGGTCAGCAGGATCACCGGCAGATCACTGTCCACCTCGCGCACATAGCGCAACAGGTGAAACCCGTCGCGTCCCGGCATCCGCATATCCGACAGGATCACCCCGTCAAAATCGGGCGTGATCAGATCCTTGGCCGCCACAAAGGATCCCACCGTGATCGCGTCACACTCCGCCAGCTCCAGCGTCTGGCCAAGCGCCGCCCGCACCGCCGCATCATCGTCCACCACCAAGACACGATTGGTCATGCCACCTCATCCTGTTGTTGCGGCTCGGCACCTGCCTGCGCCCGCCAGCGGTCCAGCTCCACCGTGAATTCGGCGCCATCGCCGGTGTTGACGCCCCGGATATCGCCGCCAAAGCTCTGCACCAGCCCGTAAGAGATCGACAGACCCAGCCCCATGCCATCGGCGCTGCCAACCGCCTTGGTGGAATAAAATGGCTCAAAGATCTTCTCGGGTTCCTTCAGCCCCGGACCGATATCGCGCACCGTCACCGCCAGCCGCGCGGCAGCATCCCCGCCGCGGGTTTCAATCGCCATCCTGATCTCGCGGCGCTCCTGATCCAGCATCGCATCGGCGGCATTGTTGATCAGGTTCACAAACACCTGCGACAACCGCACCTCGCCGCCCCAGGCAAAGACCGGCTCCGCAGGCGGCTGCCAGACCAGCGCCACCCCGTCCTGCCGCAGCCGCTGCTCCGTCAGCTCGGCGGCGGTATTGATCACCTGCACCAGATCCACCCGGCCCATCGGTTCGTTTTCGTTGCGGGCAAAGGCACGCAGGTTCTTGATGATCCGCGCCATCCGACCGGCCATCTGCGCAATCCGGCCCAGGTTCTCGCCCGCCCGTTCCGGCTTGCCGCGCGCCACAAAAGCCTCGCCGTTCTCGGCATATTGCTGGATCGCCATCAGCGGCTGGTTCAGCTCATGGCTGATCCCCGCCGACATCTGCCCCAGCGCCGACAGCTTGCCCGCCTGCACCAGCTCCTCCTGCGCGCGTTTCAGCGCCGCCTCCGCCTCCTGACGTTCCTGCACCTCGCGGGTCAGCCGCATATTGGTGGCCGACAGCGCCCGCGTGCGCGCCTCGACCCGGCTTTCCAGCGCCGCATTGGCCTCCGCCAGTGTGCGCCGCCGTTCCAGCGCAAGCGCCAGCATCGTGCCCAGCGCCAGCACGATCGCCGCCATCGCCGCCGCCTGCAATCCTGCCAGACGCTGCGCCGGGGCCACATCCACCAGGATCTCCCCCACCATGCCGATCTGCGGCAGGTTCACCGCCTGATGCAGCGCCCGCTCCGGCAGATAGGGCGACCAGCGCAGATCCCAGATCTCATGCGGCCCTTCGAGCCAGGACCGAAGCGCCACCTGTCGCCCATCGGGCGGCGACAACCCCGGCCCGTCGGTGCTGCGCTGCCAGAACAACAGCTCCCGCCGGTTGGCAATGAACACCTCACCGCCCCGGTTGGTGAAAAACACCGCCGGGAGCGAGCCACGCCAGGTCTGCTCAACATCCTCGACATCAGCCACCACCACCAAGGCGCCGCGCACCCGGCCATCGCCGTCGAAATCAGGGGCCGCATAGACATAGGCCCGCCGCCCATCCGGTTGCAGCACATCATATCCGGTGCCCAGCGCCCCCTGCATCGCACGGTGGAAGTAGCGGCTCTGAGTCACATCGCGCCCCATCACACCCTCAGCAGCGACCACCACCCGCCCCGCCCGGTCGACAAAGAACACATCCAGCGCCGCCGTCTTGTCCGCCACCTCGCGCAGCAGCCCCTGCGCCGCCGCCCGTGCCTCGGCGCGGTCCAGCCGCTTCAGCGTCGGGTGATCAGCCATCAGCACGGCAAGCTCCTGATAGACCTGCAATTGCGTGGTCAC
Organism: Phaeobacter sp. JH20_37; assembly: GCF_048056015.1. Classification (NCBI taxonomy): domain Bacteria; kingdom Pseudomonadati; phylum Pseudomonadota; class Alphaproteobacteria; order Rhodobacterales; family Roseobacteraceae; genus Phaeobacter; species Phaeobacter sp. JH20_37. Next base: position 219,787 of record NZ_JAYMWW010000006.1, read on the forward strand.
CCGGTCCGAGGCCAGCGCCAGATCCGCTGCACTGCGTTCGGCAAGCGAATCAAGCGCTTGGCGATAGCCCAGCCGGTAGACACCCGTTGCCACAGCCGTCACCGCCCCCAGAAGAAGCGCCAGAATGATCCAGCGATGTGCGTGAAACTGCGTCATTGGCCGCACAGTAGCAAAGCCCCCCTTGCATTGACCAGCCGCCTTGGCAAAAGCTGCGCAGATGAAGACATTGACCCAATCCCCCACCGACCCCGATTTTGTCCAATCCCCCTACGGTTTTTACGCCGAGGCCCGCGCGAACGGACATCTGCATTACTGGCAGGACTACAAGATGGTTGCGGCCTTCTCGCACCCGGCTGTTCATACCCTGCTGCGCGACCGCCGCTTTGGCCGCGAAATCCCGCCGGAGATGGCGCGCGAAAGCCCCGCCCATCTCGCCCCCTTCCTGCAGGTCGAGGCGCATTCGCTCCTGGATGCAGAGCCACCCCGCCACACCCGCCTGCGTCGCCTTGTCTTGCGCGCCTTCACCAGCCGCGAGATCAAGGCGCTGGCGCCCGGTCTCGAAACCCTCTGCCACGAGCTGATCGACGCCTTCCCTCAGGACGCGCCCTTTGACCTCCTGTCCACCTATTGCACTCAGGTCCCGGTGATCGCGATCTGCCGCCTGCTGGGCGTGCCCGAGGATATGGCGCCGCAGCTCCTGGACTGGTCGCACAAGATGGTCGCCATGTATCAGGCCTCCAAGACGGTTGAGACCGAACATGCCGCCGCGAAGGCCAGCCAGGAATTCATCGACTTCCTCACCGCCTATGTGGACGAACGCCGCAAGACCCCGGGCGAGGATCTGATCACCCGCCTCATTCAGGCCGAGGAAGACGGCGAAAGCCTCTCCACCGATGAGCTGATCGGCACCTGCATCCTGTTGCTGAACGCAGGCCATGAGGCCACTGTGCATTCGCTGGGCAATGGCGTGAAAACCATGCTGCAACAGGGCTGGGACAAAAGCTGGCTTGCCCCCGACGGCATCGACGGTCTGGTTGAGGAAATCCTGCGCTATGACCCGCCGCTGCATATGTTCACCCGCTACGCCTATGAAGAGGTCGAGATGTTCGGCCATAGCTTCCAGCGCGGCGATGAGGTGGCGCTGCTGCTGGCGGCGGCCAACCGCGACCCCGAAATGCTGGAGGATCCCGAGCGCTTCGATCCCACGCGCCCGGCGAAGGTGAACACCTCCTTTGGCGCAGGGCTGCATTTCTGCGTCGGTGCGCCGCTGGCGCGGATGGAGATGCAGATCGCCCTGCCGATCCTGTTCGAGCGTTGCCCCGACCTGAAACTGGCCGCCGCGCCGGAGTATAACAACACCTACCATTTCCACGGGCTGACAGGCCTGATGGTTCAGGTCTGATCCCCAACGTGGCGGGCCGGCGCGGCCTGCCACAACACCACCGCCCGCCTCAGGCTGGGCTTCGCGGCCGTCCAAAGATCAGCACCGCAGCAGCCACAACAGCCACAGCCGACGCACAGCGGATCACGGTCTGAAAATCATAGGCCTGCGCAATCAGCCCGACCGCCGGGCCCGCCATCACCCCGCTCACCATCAGTGTATTCCAGTAGATCGCCGTCGCGCGGGCGGGTGTGTCAGGCGCAAAGGATTGTACATAGCTGATGCCAAGGCTGGCATAGAACCCGTAATACAGCCCCTCCAACGCCGCCCCCGCCAGCATCTGCGGAAAGCTCTGCACCGCCGCCAGCAGCTGGATCGTCACAACCGCCAGCCCGGTGACCACCAGCAGCGCCCGCCACATGCCGATGCGCGCAATCACCCAAGGGGTGGCAAAGATCGCAATCACCTCGACAAAGGTCTTGATGCTAAAGGCAAACCCCGGCGCATAGCCGGGCAGCCCCACCTCTTCCACGTAAAAGATCGGCAAGGCGGAAAACGTCAGCGAATGCGCGCTCGACAGGCAGAACACAAAGCCGGCCGCCAACCACAAACCCTGCGGCGCCACTGCGGTCTGGCCAGCGCTGTCCTGCGCGGGCGCACGGCCCGGCATCGCGGTGATGTCACGGGGCAGCGTAAACCACCACAAAGAGATCCAGACCATCGACACCGCAACGGCCATCACAAACACCGCCCGAAGACCAATCCCATCCGCAATCAGAAACGTGACAGCCGGGCCGATCATCCAGGCCGTTGAAGTCGTGGCCCGCATATGCGCATTGAACCGCACCCGCTCCACCTTGTGACGTTCGGCCAGACTGCCGCCCAGGCTGAACATGGTCGACACCGCGCTGGAACTGATCCCGAACCCTATAACACCCGCCGTCAGCACCACCCAGAGCGCGGGCAGCAGCGCCAGCGCTCCGGCCGCAAACACAAACCCCGCCGCGGCCAGTCCAACCAACGGAAACACCCGCGCGCCGGCATCGATGCGGCGGGCAAACTGCCGGTTGGCCACCAGGGTCAGGCTGATCGCCATCCCGGCATAAACACTGATGATCCAGGGCTCATACCCCAACCCCCTGACCAGAAAATAGCTCATGAAGGGCACAATCATGGCGGTGCAGATCGTGCCGCAGAACAACAGCAGCAGAAACAGCAGGCGCGCCGTCACCGCACCCACAGGTGCCGCAGAGGATGGGGAAATGGCCATGATCAAGTCAACTCAACTGCAAATGCCTCACCATTGCCGGAGCGCCCCCGCTGCGCAAGCCCAGCGTCCAGACTGGCTGCCCCGCCGCCCCGTCATCTTTCCAGAAATACTCCGGGGGATGGGACCTGCGCCGCAGGCGTGGGTCACAAAAAAGGGGGCAGCGCCCCCTTTCCTTTGCCACCATCTGACGACCGCGCGCTATTCTTCTGCGATGGCTTCTAGCGGCAGCAGGGTGGTGGATTTGATCTCCTCCATCGACAGCAGGGCCGTGACATTATGCACCCGCACCTCGGAAATCAGCGCCTGATAGAAGTTGTCATAGGCACGGGCGTTCTTCACCCGCACCTTCAGGATATAGTCGATATCCCCCGCCAGCCGGTGCGCCTCCTGCACCTCCGGTCGATCCTGCAACGCCTTCAGGAACTTCGCCTGCCACTCCGCCTCATGGGCCGAGGTGCGGATCAGCACAAAGAAACAGGCCTCAAACCCCAGCGCCTCGGCATCCAGCACCATGGTCTGCCGCCCGATGACGCCCGCCTCGCGCAGCTTGCGAATGCGATTCCACACCGGCGTCTTGGAACTGCCCACACGGCGGGCGATTTCATCCAGCGACTGGCCCGCATCGCGTTGCAGCTCCGCCAGAATTTTCCGGTCCGTGCCGTCGATCCGCACTGTCATTCCTGTTTTCTCCTTGTTTGGGGATCAACCCGCCTGCATCTGCCGCCAGCTGGAACAATCTTCCTTATTTGCCGCGCCATATAGCGGATAAGGGGGAATATTTCCTATATTCAGGGGTAAGTCAAACAAACCAGACGAGGCCCCAGATGACCGGTCCAGACACCAGAACGCCCCCTGCGCCGCTGCCGAAGCCCGCGCAGGCCTGTGGCTCCGTCGCCGCGACGTCGCTGGTGGCTGGCGAGGTCGCCTTTGCCGGCTCCGGCCCCGGCGATCCTGACCTCCTGACGCTGAAGGTGGCGCGCGCGCTGTTGCAGGCGGATGTGATCCTCTTTGACCGTCTGGTCAGCGCCGAGATCATGGCCCTTGCAGGTCCGCAGGCCCAGCTGGAAGACGTCGGCAAGGAAGGATTCGGCCCGCAGGTAAGCCAGGAGGAGATCTGCGCCCGCATGGTGGCCCATGCCCGCGCGGGCAAGAAGGTGCTGCGCCTGAAATCCGGCGATCCCACCGTCTATGGTCGTCTCGATGAAGAACTCACCGCCTGCGAGGCGGCCGGTGTCGCCTATCAGATCCTGCCGGGTATTACCGCCGCCTCCGCGGCCGTGGCCTCCATCGGCCAGAGCCTGACGCAGCGCGGGCGCAATGCCTCGGTGCGGTTTCTGACCGGCCACGACATGAAGGGCTTTGCCGATCACGACTGGGCCGCTCTCGCCCGTCCGGGTGAGGTTGCCGCCATCTACATGGGCAAGAAATCCGCGCGTTTCGTGCAGGGCCGCCTGATCATGCACGGTGCCGACCGCGCCACGCCGATGACCATTGTCGAAAATGCCTCGCGCGCCAATCAGCGGGTGATCGAAACCACGCTGGACCGCCTGCCCACCGATCTTGCCGCCGCCGAACTGACCGGCCCGGCGCTGACATTCCTCGGCCTTGCCCCGCGCGCCAGCGCCCAGGCCCTGACAGATTTGAAAATGGAGCTTGCCTGATGCCCCGCCCCTTTACCCCGAAAATCATCACCGCCAACGATCTGCTTGAGGGCGACGTGATCTATTTCACCGACACCAACGGCTGGAGCCGCGAGCTGAAAGAGGCCGAGCTGATCGAAGATGAGGCCGAAGCCCAGCTGCGCCTGCTCGAAGCGGAGAAAGACGCGCAGCATGTGGTGGGCATCTACCTGACCGATGCAAAAGCGGGGGCTGACGGCCCCGAACCCACCCATTTCCGTGAAGATTTCCGCCGCACCGGCCCATCCAACTATCGCCACGGTAAGCAGGAGGCCGCAGCAAATGTATAAGTACAACGATTTCGACACCGCGTTCCTCGCCGAACGCAACGCCCAGTTCCGCGCCCAGGTGGAGCGCCGCATTGACGGCTCTCTCACCGAGGATGAGTTCAAGCCGCTGCGCCTGATGAATGGTCTCTATCTGCAATTGCACGCCTATATGCTGCGGGTGGCGATCCCCTATGGCACGCTGAACTCTGACCAGATGCGCACCCTCGCGCTGCTGGCGGAGAAGTGGGACAAGGGCTATGGCCATTTCACCACCCGTCAGAACATCCAGTACAACTGGCCTAAGCTGCGCGATGTGCCCGATATGCTGGACGCGCTGGCCGAGGTTGGCCTGCACGCGATCCAGACCTCCGGCAATACCATCCGCAATGTGACCTCGGATCATTTCGCCGCCGCCGCCAAGGATGAGCTGACCGACCCGCGCCCCTATGCCGAGCTGATCCGCCAGTGGTCCACCGATCACCCGGAATTCCAGTTCCTGGGCCGCAAGTTCAAGATCGCCATCACCGGCAGCTCCAACGACCGCGCCGTGACCCGCGCGCATGACATCGGTCTGCGCATGGTCGAACGCGACGGCGTTGCCGGGTTTGAGGTGATCGTGGGCGGCGGCCTTGGCCGTACGCCGCTGATTGGCAAGGTGATCCGCGATTACCTGCCGCAGGCCGATCTGCTGCCCTATCTGGAATCCGTGCTGGCGGTCTACAACCTGCTGGGTCGGCGCGACAACAAATACAAGGCCCGCATCAAGATCACCGTGCTGGAAAACGGCATCGACACCATCCGCGAGATGGTGGAGGAGCGGTTTGAAGAGCGTCGCAAGACGTTTGACGGCACCGATCAAGTGCTGCTGGAGGAGATCAAGGCCCATTTCACCCCGCCCAAACTGCGCGGCGGCAATCTGGAGACCTATCTGGCCGCCTATGATGCCGATCCGGTGTTCCGCTCCTGGGCGGATACCAATCTGGCCGATCACCGCGATGACAACCACGCCATCGTCACCATCTCGATCAAGGCGCATGGCCAGACCCCCGGTGACGCCACCGCCGCGCAGATGCGGGCAATGGCGGATCTGGCAGAGCGGTTCGGCTATAACGAGCTGCGCATCAGCCATGAGCAGAACGTGATCCTGCCGCATGTGCATAAATCGGACCTGCCGGCCCTGCACGCCGCGCTGAAGGACCACGGGCTGGCCACCGCCAATGTCGGGCTGATCTCCGATATCATCGCCTGCCCCGGCATGGATTACTGCGCGCTGGCCACTGCCCGCTCGATCCCGGTGGCGCAGGAGATTGCCACCCGGTTTGAAGAGCTGAAGCTGGAACATGAGGTGGGTCATCTCCAGATCAAGATTTCGGGCTGCATCAACGCCTGTGGTCACCACCATGTCGGCCACATCGGCATTCTTGGCCTCGACCGCGCCGGGGTGGAGAACTACCAGATCACCCTTGGTGGCGACGCGACAGAAACCGCCGCCATTGGCACCCGCACCGGCCCCGGTTTTGCCTATGATGAAATCGTGCCTGCGGTGGAACGGCTGATCACCGCCTATCTCTCTCTGCGCGACAGCGCCGAGGAAACCTTCCTCCAGACCTATCGTCGCGTCGGCATGGATCCGTTCAAGGCCGCGCTTTACCCCGAGGCCCAGAAAAAGGTTGCTTAGCACCATGGTCAATGCAGCGGCACTACCGACTGACACACACCAAGGCCCCAGCAGTGCGCATCAACTGGCACTGGCAACAAAGGTGGATGCGCTCAATGCGCGCTTTCGCCACCATTCTGCCACCGCGGTTATGGAAGGCGCGCTGAAGGATGCGGGCCATATCGCGCTGGTCTCCAGCTTTGGCGCGGAATCGGTCGTGCTGCTGCATATGGCGGCGGTGATCGACCCGATGACGCCGGTGGTCTTTGTCGATACTGAATTGTTGTTCACCGAAACGCTGGTCTACCAGCAGGAGGTGAGCGAGCGGCTGGGCCTGCGCAATGTGCAGGTGATCCGCGCCGCTGATATCGCCGAAAAAGACCCCTATGGCGCGCTGCGGTTCTCGGATACCGACGCCTGCTGCGCCCTGCGCAAGACGGCACCGCTGCAAAAGGCGCTGGCGGGGTTTGACGGCTGGATCACCGGGCGCAAGCGGTTCCAGGCAGGCACCCGTGCGGCGCTGGAGTTCTTCGAGGTGGAAGAGGCCGCCACCGGCCCCACCGGTCGGCTGAAGATCAACCCCCTCGCCCATTGGGCGCCGCAGGATGTGCGCGCCTATATGGATGAAAACAGATTGCCCCGTCACCCGCTGGTGGCCAAGGGCTACCCCTCAATCGGCTGCGCCCCCTGCACCTCGCCCGTCAAGGAAGGCGAAGATCCGCGGGCCGGGCGCTGGCGCAACCAAGACAAGGAAGAATGCGGCATCCACGTGGTGGATGGCAAATTCATTCGCACAGGAGCCTGATAGATGAGCGTGATTGTGACCGATACGGGCTTTGGCCCCGACAGCTGGACAGCGGGCTTTGACAGCGACACCGCCATTGAGATGCAGCCTGATGCCGACCCTTCGGCGCTGTCCAACCAGCTGCCAGGGCTGGAGATGATCCGTATTCATTTCCCCAGCTTTGCCGATGGCCGGGGCTTTACCCTTGCCCGGCGCCTGCGGCTGGCAGGCTACACCGGCCGTCTGCGCGCCTATGGCCATGTGCTGGCCGATCAATATGCGATGGCGCGGCGCTCCGGGTTTGACGAGGTGGAGATCAGCGACGATCTGGCCACCCGCCAGCCCGAGGACCAGTGGCTCGACCGTGCCAACTGGCAGGCGCATGACTATCAGGCCCGCCTGCGCGGCACCGCCGCGCGCTAAGCCAGCCCCCTTCCGCTTCATGGGACGACCCGCTGTCGGCCCGGCTCCCTTGCGCCCTGCGCGGAGCCGGTTTCGCAAAACAGGGGGTTTTCCTGACCTGTATCAAAGACTAATCAGAGGTGCCGGCTACTCCTCCGGCAGAGCAACCGATGAACGAGATGACCCCCGTGACTGAAGCTGTGACCGAAGCTGTGACCGACATTGCCAACGATCCGAAACCGGCCAAAGCCGTACCGGCCCTGCCCGACGCCCAGACCGTGACCGAGGTCAAGCACTGGACGGATCGACTGTTTTCCTTCCGGGTGACCCGGCCTGCCTCCCTGCGGTTCCGCTCGGGCGAGTTTGTGATGATCGGTCTGATGAACGATCCCGACCCCAAGACCGGTAAGGTGAAACCGCTGCTGCGCGCCTATTCCATCGCCTCGCCCAGCTGGGACGAGGAAATGGAATTCTACTCGATCAAGGTGCAGGACGGCCCGCTGACCTCGCGTTTGCAGCACATCAAGGTGGGCGATGAGATTATCCTGCGCCCCAAACCCGTCGGCACGCTGGTGCATGACGCGCTGGTCCCCGGCAAACGCATCTGGTTCTTTGCCACCGGCACCGGTTTCGCGCCCTTTGCCAGCCTGCTGCGCGAACCGGAAACCTATGAGAAATTTGATGAGGTGATCATCACCCACACCTGCCGCGAAGTCGGGGAGCTGACCTATGGCGCCGAGCTGATCGAAAGCCTGAAGACCGATGAGCTGCTCAATGAGGTGATTGGCGAAGGCTTCTGGAAGAAGATCAAATACTACCCGACCACCACCCGCGAGGAGAGCCCCAAGATGGGCCGGATCACCGATCTGATGCGCTCGGGCGAGGCCTTTGCCGATCTTGGCGTGCCGCCGCTGAACCCCGAAAGCGACCGCGCGATGATCTGTGGCAACCTGGCGTTCAACCTCGAACTGAAGGACCTGTTTGAAAACACCTATGGTCTGGAAGAAGGTGCCAATTCCAAGCCTGCGCATTTCGTGGTGGAAAAAGCCTTCCTCGACTGATCCGCAGCGACGGCACTGATGTAAAAAAGGCCCCCGCCAGAGTTTGGCGGGGGCCTTTGTCGTCTGGCACATCTGCCCGCGTTACTGCGGCAGCGCGTCCTTGATGCGTTTCAGCGTCGCTTCCAGCAGGGCCGGATTGTCACGCGCCTGACCCAGGGTGGTGACCAGCAGCGCCTTCTGTGTCGCCTCCATCGAGGAGTCCTCGATCATCGCGATCACCTTGTCATAGTCAAAGCCCGCAGGCGTCAGCAGCGCGTCTCTGGCGGCTTCGCCGTTCTCTTCAGCCGCAGCCGTGGCATCGGAGGCGGCATCCGCCACGCTGTCGCCTGCCGCCTCGGCGGATTCTGCGGCGTCATTGGCAACATCCTCTGCCGCCTGGCCTGCCGCCGCTGCCGTATCGGCAACTGCATCACCTGCCGCCGCTGCCTCGTCACCCGCCGCATCCAAAGCAGCCGCAGTGCTGTCCTGCAACTGATTGGCAGTGTCGGTGACACCTTCGGCAATCTCGTTCACGGTTTCCTCGGTCGCCTCGGCAACCGCTGCGGCCGCATCGCTCACGGCCTTTGCCGCCGCATCGACGGAGCTGTCGACAGCGCCTTCGACCTCTTCGGCGGCGGTGGCCACATCATTCTCGATTTCGGCAGCGACCTCTGCGGCAGTCTCACCGGCAGGTTCTGCCTCCGGTGTCACCACAACGGTTTCAGTCGCAGGCGCGCCGGTTTCGGGATCGGTCCCCATGGAGGAGACGTAGAAATATCCGCCCAATGCGACGGCTCCCACACCCAGGCCAATGACGATCGGTTTCATGATGGATCTCCTTATCTCTCCATATGCCCCGCAGCATGGCAAGGCTTATGGCTTAGCACTTGGGGCTAGACGCCTGAAACTACAAGGGGAATAAATGGCTGGCGCCGCCATCGGCCAAACACCGCCAGTCTGGCCCACCCCGGCCTGCCGACATCAGCGCAAGGCAGAATTAACCCTTTGATGACGCTGTTCTGTGCAAACAAACCTTGAAAACAGCGGTATGCGCAGTCATACCCGCAATTGACTTGAATCGCAGGCCCGGGACCGTTACTTTCCGGGCACTTTTCCGAAGTGACAGAAGGATAGACGTCATAGCCCGCAGACCCCATAATGCGCCGCCGCAACGCGACACCGGCCCGCGCATCAACGAAAAAATCCGTGCTCCTGAGATTCGCCTGATCGGCGCTGAGGGGGAAAACGTTGGCGTGGTCCACCCCGCCAAGGCGATGCAGATGGCAGAAGAGGCCGGTCTCGATCTGGTCGAGATTTCGCCCAATGCCACCCCGCCCGTGTGCAAGATCATGGATTACGGCAAGTTCAAATATGAACAGCAGAAGCGGGAAAGCGAAGCACGCAAGAAGCAGAAGATCATCGAAGTCAAAGAGGTGAAGTTCCGTCCCAATACGGACACCCACGACTACGAAGTGAAGATGCGCAACGTGTACAAGTTCCTGGAAAACGGCGACAAGGTAAAGATCACCCTGCGCTTCCGTGGCCGCGAGATGGCCCACCAGAACCTGGGCCGCGACCTGCTGCTGCGTGTTGCAGAAGACATCAAGGAACTGGGCAAGGTCGAAAACATGCCCAAGATGGAAGGCCGTCAGATGATCATGATGATCGGCCCCCTGCCGCAGAAATAACCGTGCTCACACGCGCGACCGTTCGAACCCCGCCCCAATCGGAGCGGGGTTTTTTCGTCGTCGCGGCAATGGCTTGCACCATTGGCACCGATGATATTTTTTCGCGCCACACGGCTTAGATGTATTTTATGGTCACGTTTTATTTACGCCCGCAGCTTACCTGATAGAGGACGTTCGGTCGCCGCCGACAATAAAATCACCGCCAAATATGGAGCCTCCCTTGAAGCCTCTCAGCGACGTCCAAAACAGTGCCTTCATGGCCATCGCGCCCTGCCGCGCCGCCTCTCTCGCGCTGGTGGTGCTGGCCAACGAAGACACCCAGCACGCGCCCGACACGATGAAAGACCTGCTGGACCAGTCGGTGAGCCGGATCAGAGTCGCCTATCAGATGCTGACCCAGGGCCTGGACAAGCTGCTGGCCGAAAGCGAATACGAACTGCCCGAGGATCTCTGCCTGCAACGGAAGAAATCCATCGACGCGCTGACCCCTTTTGCCGAGGTGCTGAACACGAAATCGGATGCCGAGGTGCTGAAGCGGGTACGCGACATGCCCTCGCTCACGGCGCAGGCGCTGTACAAGGTCGAACCGGAGGTCTCCGCCTTTCTGATCGGCATGACCAAAGACATGTTCGACGCGCAGAAAGCCCGCGACAGCGCCCGGGATGACGGGATGCGCGAAGCCATCGAAAACGCCGAAACCGTCGGCCGTCATATTCAGCTGATTGCCTTCAACGCCTCGATCGAGGCCGCACGCATCGGCGATCAGGGCAAGGGCTTTGCCGTCATCGCCTCGGAAATCCGCAACCTCTCCGGGCGCACCCAGACGCTGCTCGACACGATGTCCGGCTACCTGCGCGCCTGATAATCATCGCCGCCGGCAGTCAGTACCGGCCCAGATAGCAACCAGATAGCAAACGGCCCCGGCAGATCGCCGGGGCCGTCTTGCCGTTTCGCGCTGATGGCTCAGGCCGCAGCCGTCACCGCCCGTTTGGTGATCACGCCGACCAGATGCGCGCGATAGGCCTTGCTGCCGTGCAGATCGCCGATCATGCCCTCTGCATCCACGCTCAGCCCCTCTATCGCAGCGGGCGCGAAATTCGCCGACAGCGCCGCCTCAGCCGCGCTCCAGCGGAACACGCCCTCCTCCGAGGCGCCGGTGACCGCCACCCGCACACCGTCAGAAAACCGCGCCACAAACACCCCCACAAGGGCAAAGCGCGAGGCAGGCTGGACGAATTTCTCGTAATGCGCGGCCTGCGGCACCGGCATGCGGATATTGGTGATGATCTCACCTTCCTCCAGCGCGGTGGTGAACAGCCCCTGAAAATAATCATCCGCCGCAATCTCGCGGGTGTTGGTCACAATCGTGGCGCCGCTGGCCAGGGCCGCCGCCGGATAACAGGCGGACGGGTCGTTATTGGCCAGCGAGCCACCGATGGTGCCACGGTTGCGCACCGCCGGATCGCCGATATGGCCCGCCAGCGCCGACAGCGCCGGATAGCTCTTGGCGGTTGCCGCCTCGACCTCGGCATGGGTGGTGGCGCCGCCGATGGCGATGGCATCGCCATCCGGGCAGACACCGCGCATCTCGGCAATCCCGCTCAGGCTCACCAATGCGCTGGGCATCGCCAGCCGCTGCTTCAGCGTCGGAATCAGCGTCTGCCCGCCGCCCAGAGCCTGGGCATCCTCCGCACCCAGCGCCTTGACCGCATCGGCGATGGTTGCGGGTTTCTCGAATTCAAATTCATACATCTTCGCTTCCTTCCCAAAGAGCGCATGAGGCCCTTCTTCTGGCTAGAAATATCCCGGGGGTATGGGGGCAGCGCCCCCATGAGCCCCTAGCCGTTCATCGCCGCCCAGACCCGTGCGGGGCTCAGGGGCATGTCGATATGGGTGACATCCTTGCCTGCGGATTGCAGCGCATCCACCACCGCATTGACCACCGAGGGCGGGGTGCCGATGGCGCCAGCCTCGCCGCAGCCCTTCACACCCAACGGATTGTGGGTACAGGGCGTCTGGCAGGAATGATCGACCTTGTAGAACGGCAGATCATCGGCCCGTGGCATGGCGTAATCCATGAAGGAGGCGGACAGCAGCTGCCCGTCGTCATCATAGACACAGGCCTCCAGCAGCGCCTGACCGATGCCCTGACCAATGCCGCCATGGACCTGACCATCGACGATCATCGGATTGACGATATTGCCAAAGTCATCCGCCGCGGCAAAGCTTTCGATGGTGACCTTGCCGGTGTCGGGATCGACCTCCACCTCGCAGGCATAGGCGCCCGAGGGATAGGTGAAATTCGCCGGATCATAGAACGCGGTTTCCTCCAGCCCCGGCTCGATATCCTCCAGCGGGTAGTTATGCGGCACATAGGCCGCAAGGGTCACATCGCCCCAGGCCAGCGACTTATCGGTGCCTGCGACGGTGAACTGGCCGTCCTTCAGTTCGATATCCGCGTCCGAGGCCTCAAGGATATGGGCCGCGATCTTCTTCGCCTTGGCGATGATCTTCTCGGTGGCACGGACCATCGCAGATCCCCCCACCGCCAGCGAACGCGAGCCATAGGTGCCCATGCCCATCGGTGCCTTGTCGGTATCGCCATGTTCGATCTCGACCATATCCTCGGGGATGCCGATCATCTCGGCGATCACCTGGGGGAAAGACGTCTCATGCCCCTGCCCGTGGCTGTGGCTACCGGTCATGACAACGATGCCGCCGGTGGCATTGACCCGCACGGTCGCGCTCTCATAGAGGCCTGCACGGGCGCCAAGCTGCCCGACAAGGTTCGAGGGCGCGATGCCGCAGGCCTCGATATAGCAGTTCACCCCAAGGCCCCGCAGCTTGCCCTTGGCCTCGCTGGCGGCACGGCGCGCGGCAAAGCCGCTGAGATCGGCGATCTCTTCCAGCTTGTCCATCGTGGCGTGGTAATCGCCGGTGTCATATTCCACCGCAACCGGTGTGGCATAGGGGAATTCGGTGATGAAGTTCTGGCGGCGCAGCGCGATCGGATCAACCCCCAGCTCACGCGCCGCCTTATCAATGACGCGCTCCAGCTGATAGGTCGCCTCCGGCCGACCCGCCCCGCGATAGGCGTCAACGGCAACGGTATTGGTGAACACCGCCTTCACATTCACATAGATCAGCGGCGTCTTATAATTGCCAGCCATCAGCGTGCCATGCAGCCAGGTCGGGACCGAGGGGGCAAAGGTCGACAGATACGCGCCCATATTGGCGTAGGTCTCGGTGCGCAGCGCGGTGAAATTGTTGTCGGCGTCCAGCGCCAGTTCGATCTTGGTCACGTGATCGCGGCCATGGGCATCGGACATAAACGCCTCGGACCGGGACGAGGTCCATTTCACCGCCCGGTTCAGAGCCTTGGCAGCAAAGGTGCAGAAGGCCTCTTCCGCGTAGTGGAAGATCTTGGAACCAAAACCCCCGCCCACATCCGGGGCCACCACGCGCAGTTTATGTTCGGGGATGCCCAGCACAAAGGCGCCCATCAGGAGACGGATCACATGCGGGTTCTGCGAGGTGGTATAAAGCGTGCTGTCGCCGGTGGCGCGGTTGAAATCCCCGACCGCCACGCGTGGCTCCATCGGGTTCGCGACCAGACGGTTGTTGACCAGCTCCAGCGTGGTGACATGGGCGGCGTCCTTGATCGCCTGATCGACCGCCTCGCGGTTATCCTCGACAAATCCCCAATCATAACAGAGGTTTGAGGTCAGATCATCGTGCACCTTCGTGGCGCCATCCTTGACCGCTTCTTTCATGTTGATGACGGCGGGCAGCTCTTCGATGTCGACCACAATCGCCTCGGCGGCATCACGCGCCTGTTCCGGGGTCTCGGCCACAACGGCGGCGATGGGATCGCCGACATGGCGCACCTTGCCCTGGGCCAGCACCGGATGGGCCGGTTCCTGCATCACCTCGCCAAAGCGGTCGGTCACCTGCCAGCCGCAGGGCAGCCCGCCGACGCCTTCGAAGTCCGCGCCGGTGAAGATGCGCACAACGCCGGGCATGGCGGCTGCATCGGCGGTGTCGACCGAGGTCAGCCGACCATGGGCCACATCCGAGCGCAGGAAATGCACATAGGCCTGGCCGTTGAGATTAATGTCGTCCGTGTAATTGCCGGTTCCGGTCAGGAACCTGATGTCTTCGCGCCGTTTCGGGCTGGCGCCGATGCCGCTATCCTTTGGCATTGTCCAAATTTCCTCCCTGGACGGTCTGCGCAGAGGCAGACCTCTTGGTCATGCTGTGGTTCAGTCGTGGGTCCTTTTGCAGCTGCGGCGGGTGTTATTCGGCCGCCAGCGCAGAGATGTCCTGACCCGAGGCCGCCATGATCGCCTTCACGATATTGTGGTAGCCGGTGCAGCGGCACAGGTTGCCCTCAAGGTATTCGCGGATTTCCTGTTCGCTGGGTTTTGGATTGTCCTTCAACAGCGCGGCTGCGGACATCACCATGCCCGGCGTGCAGAAGCCGCATTGCAGCCCGTGGTGGTCCTGAAACGCCTGTTGAATGACGTTGAGCGTGCCATCAGGGGCAGCCTGCCCTTCGATGGTGGCGACATCTGCGCCCTCGGCTTCGGCCGCCAGCATGGTGCAGGATTTCACCGCCTTGCCATCCACATGCACGACACAGGCGCCGCATTGGCTGGTGTCGCAGCCGACATGGGTGCCGGTCAGCCCCAGATCTTCTCGCAGGAAACTGGACAGCAGCGTGCGTCCTTCGACCTCTCCGCTGGCAGTCCGACCGTTTACGGTCATTGTGACTTTCACCATCAACTCCTCCCTTGGCTCGCAAAAACTCGCTGGCCGAAGTTAAGCACGGGGAGCTTGCCGGCGCGAAGCCCTAATCGCATCGCCACGACTAAAGTCGCAGGTGCAGCCGCAGGTCGGGGTCAGAGATCGCTGCGCCTTGGGCGGGGACGTGTGGGGATTTCCTTCAAGAGGCCGCCGACGCCCATGGCGGCGATATCGGCGCTGCTGACCTCGATGCCGCAGACCAGCCGTTCCAGCACCCAATCCGCCCCATTGAGCGCAGGCGAGCGCGCACAGCCCGGCAGGCCCAGCACCGGCCGACCGGACAGCTGGCCGAGAAACAGCAGGTTGCCGGGATCCACCGGCATTCCAAAGCGCAGAATCTCTCCGCCCGCCCGGCGCAGCGCCGAGGGCGCGACATCCAGGGGATCCGAGGTGGCCGAGGCGGTGAGGATCAGGATCAGATCGCTGTCATCGCCAAGGCTCGCAAGCGCGGCGGCCAGCTCCGCCTCGCGGTGCGGCACCACCTGCCGGGGCGCCATCGCCATGTCGAACCGGTCGAGCCGTCCGATCATCGAGGCGCGCCCCTTGTCCGGGGGCGTCTGCGCGCTGGTGCGCGTCTCGATCAGGGTGGCGCGGCGCAGCTGTGGCGGGATCAGGCGGATCGCCCCGTTCACATCGCGGGTAGCGGCCGTCAGCGCCTCATCCGGCACGGCGTAGGAGATGATCTTGGCGGTGGCGACCATGCCGCCGGGATCGGCACGGTGGAAATCGGGCACCGTGGCCAGCGTGATCATCGGATCGACCGCATTCAGCGCGTTGATCCGTTCGGCATCGACCCGGATCAGACCGGGGCCAAGCGCATGCAGGTTGACCCGCCCTGCCCCGGCACCGGAGATGCGCAGCCCCAATGCGGCAGGATCCGGCAACAGCGCCTCGGCCAGCCGCTCTGCGGCGCGGTCTTCGTGGATATCCCCCGGTTCCAGCTGCGCCACGGTCAGCGCGCGGTGGCCGGCGGCGGCAAGGTCAGCCAGATCCTGCGCTGCCAGTCTGGTGCCCTTGGCAATGCGGTGCTCCGCCCCCTGCAGCGAATGGGCCAGATAGCATCCCGACGCCTCATTGAGGGGCACCTCGCCAAAGATCATGGGCGCCGCCCCCGCAGAACCGCCGTCATCTCGGCGATGATCGACACGGCGATTTCCGCCGGGCCTGCGGCACCGATATCAAGCCCGATGGGACCGTGGATACGGGCGAGCGTCGCCTCGTCAAAACCAGCCTCCTGCATCCGTGCAATCCGTTTGGCATGGGTGCGCGTCGAGCCGAGCGCGCCGATGTAGAAACAGTCCGAGCGCAGGGCGGCCTCCAGCGCGGGATCGTCAATCTTCGGATCGTGGGTGAGCAGCACAACGGCGGTGCGGGCATCGGGCGCAAGCTGCGCCATCGCCTCATCCGGCCAATCCTCCGTCAGTGTCTCTCCTGGAAAGCGGTCGGCGGAGGCAAAGGCGGCACGCGGGTCAATGATGACGGGATCATAACCTGCAATGCGCGCCATCGGCACCAGCGCCTGTGCGATATGCACCGCCCCAACCACGATCAGCCGCAGGGGCGGATTATGGACCGCCACAAAGGTCTTACCGTCCGCCTCGACCCCTGATTGGTCCGTGCGCTTGCGATCTGTGTAGCCATCCGCCTCCAGATGCCCCGCACCACTGTCGAGATCCACAACATAGGACACCGCGCGGCGTTCGGCGCGGGCGGTGACCAGATCAGCCAGCGTGTCCTCGGCCAGCGTGCCGCCGATGGGTTCAACCAGAATGCGGATGGTACCGCCACAGGCCAGCCCGACCGCAAAGGCATCACCGTCGCTGACGCCGAATTCCAGAAGCTGATGCCGCCCCGAGGCGATCGCCTCCTGCGCGGCCAGGATCACCGCGCCTTCGACGCAGCCCCCCGAAACGGACCCTTCGATCCGGCCATCGCTGGCAACCGCCAGCTGCGCGCCGGCGCGGCGCGGCGCGGATCCCCAGGTTTCGACCACCGTGGCCAGCGCCGCCCCGCCGCCGGTTGCCCGGCCCGCGCGATACCACGCCAGGGCGGTTTCGGGGATGGCATCAAAACGCTCGATACTGGACGCGATGCTGGGCGCGATACTGGACATGGGCATCTGGAACCTCGGGGTTGCGGCGATTGCCGTATGTGGTCCATGGCAGGCGACATTCCGGCCGCGGACGGGACGCGCCGAGTCTAACGCCGCCGCCCCGCAAGCGGGATCAAAAACACGCGCGCAGCCCTGCGACTTTGGTCGCAGGATCAACACCCGTGCCGCTGTCGGATCTTACTTCAGCTTGGAGAGCTTGTCCTGCAACTCGGCCAGCTGCCGCTTGATATCGTCCAGCCCGTCGCCGTCTTCACCGCTGTCACTGTCGCCGGATGATTTCGCAGCGCCAGGCCAGTTGCCGGAGAACCCGCCGGTCATCGCCTTCAGAAACGCCTGCTGCTGCGCCTTCATCGCCTCGAACCCCGGCATCTGCGCAATCGGGTTCATGGCGTTCATATTCTCGACCATCTTGCTCTGGTTTTCGCGCAGCATCTCAAAGGAGCTTTGCAGGAACTGCGGCATCACCCCGCCACCGGGCACCATGTAGCTGCGCACCAGATCGTTCAGCACATTGACCGGCAGAATGTTCTCACCCCGGCTTTCGTGTTCGGCGATGATCTGCAGGAGATACTGGCGGGTCAGGTCGTCCCCGGTCTTGAGGTCAACGATCTGCACCTCACGCCCCTCGCGGATGAAACCGGCGATATCCTCCAGCGTGACATAGTCGCTGGTCTCCGTATTGTAGAGCCGTCGGCTGGCATATCGTTTGATCAACAAGGGTTTATCCTGATCCGACATGTCATTTCTCCCCAGACATGATGCATTGCAGCAAAGCCTATGCGAGCGCAGAACAAAAGGGAAGCGTTACGCCGGAACGCGCAACAAATGATCGTCGGATCCAATATCAGCGGGCTGGCCATCGCGGGCGGGCCCCAAGCGGTCTGTGGCGCCAATGAAAAAGGGGCAGGTCCGGTGACCTGCCCCCTTCGGTGCAAAGAGATTTCATTGGGAGGAGTGCAAAACCCCTTTGCGGATGCGCTCAGCGCTTACTTTGCTGCGGCTTTTTTTGCAGCGGAGGTCACGTCGTTGGTGGCCTTCTTCACAGCGGCGGACGCTTCTTCGGACATGTCCTTGCCAGCCGACATCAGCAGCTCAACGGTGTCCATCTGAACCTTTTTCGCAACTTCGGCGAAGGCGGCCATGTTCTCGGCGGCCACTTCAGCGGAGGCGGAGGCGAAATCGGTTGCTGCCTTGGCATAGTCAGCAGGCTCGGCCTGTGCCTTGGAGACGTCGCTCAGCTTGGTCAGGGTTTCCTTGGCCCAGCTGTTGGAAATCTCGGCGGATTTCTCGGCAGCCTGCAGGGCAACCTGGGACAGTTTTTCGTTCAGGGCTGCGGTCGATTTGAACGCATCTTCCATCGCGGTTGTGTCAACCGGGAATGCACCCATCATGTCTTTCATCATCGCGGTAAAATCTTGGGTCTTAGCCATTGTACTGGTTCCTCTTGGTTACGCGGCCAGAACGTTCTGCCGCCTTCGCATGACCCCAATATTGTTTCTGCATCGCAGCATTTCAAGGTTTTTCTTGCTGCGATGCAGAATAATTTGCGAATGCCCGGGAAATCAGGGCTTTGCGGACCGCTTTGCCTTTACCCGGACGTAGTCGCCGGGGGCCGGTGTCAGCGGGGGATGCTGCGAATCGCCCGGTTCGCGGGCCTCGACCTGCTTGCCGGAGCGTTTCTTCAGCCAGCTTTCCCAGCGTGGCCACCAGGAGCCTTCGTGAAAGCTCGCCGCCTCTTTCCAGGTCTCGGCGTCACCTTTCATATCGGGATTGGTGTAATGGCCGTATTTGTTGCGGGTCGGCGGGTTGACGATGCCCGCAATATGACCCGACTGCGCCACAACGAAGCTCTTGGAGCGCGAGCCCATCTGCTGAACACCGCGGTAGCAGTCTTTCCAGCGGGCAATATGGTCGGTCTCGCAGGTGATTGCCATCACCGGCACGGTGACGTCGCGCACATGCAGGGTATGGCCCATCAGCTCGAACCCGTCGCGCACGAACTCATTGCGCTGACACAGGCCACGCAGATATTGCATCGCCATCCGCCCCGGCAGGTTCGCGCCGTCACCATTCCAGTACAGAAGATCAAAGGCCGGCGGCGTCTCCCCCATCATGTAGCTGCGGATCGCAGGCCCGTAGACCAGATCGTTGGAGCGCAGGAAGGAGAAGGTCCGCGCCATGATATACGAGCGCAGCAGGCCGTTGTTTGTGATCTCCTCCTCGATGCCGTCGATGAAATCATTTTGCAGGAAGGGCGTGAACTCCCCCTGATCGGAGAAATCCGTCAGCGCGGTAAAGAAGGTCGCCGATTTGATCGAGGTATCGCCGCGCTGTTTCAGCAACGAGAGCGTCAGGCACAGCGTGGTGCCCGCGATACAGTAGCCAACGGCATTGATCTGTTTCACCTTGCAGATCGACTTGGCGGTTTCGATCGCGGTCAGATAGCCCTTCTCGATATAATCCTCCAGACCGAGGTCCGCCTGATCCTCGCCGGGGTTGACCCAGGACACCACAAACAGCGTATAGCCCTGTTCGGTCACCCATTTGATCAGGCTGTTCTGCGCCTTGAGGTCGAGGATGTAGAATTTGTTGATCCACGGCGGAAACAGCACGATGGGGGTTTCATGCACGGTTTCGGTGGTCGGCCGGTACTGGATCAGCTCCATCATCTCGTTGCGAAATACAACCTCACCGGGTGTGGTGGCAATATTGCGACCGATCTCAAAGGCGGTCTCATCCGCCAGCCGCACCACCAGTTCGCCGTCGTTGGCCTCCAGATCGGCAACCAGATTCTCCAGCCCCTTGATCAGTGACTGACCTTCGGTCTCCACCGCTTTTTCCAGCGCATCGGGGTTGGTTGCCAGAAAATTGGTGGGGGCCATCATCTGCACGATCTGATCGGCGAAATAGCCAAGGCGGCGTTTGTCGACATCTTCCAGATCATCGACCTCGGCGACGGCGTTGCGAATTGCCTCGGCATTGGTGAGATATTGTTTCTTGATGTAGTGAAAATAGGGGTTGGACTGCCACATCGGATTGGCAAAGCGGCGGTCATCGGGCGCGCCCTCATCGGCGTCCTCGGGGCTGTCGCCCTCCATGGATTTGGCCAGAAGCGCCTGGGCTTCGGCGAAATTCACCACCGCCTGCCCCCAGTAAGACACCTGTTTTTCCAACAGCTTGGCGGGGTTTTTGGCCATTTCGGCCCAATAGGCGGTTGCTGCGCGTGCAAAAAGCTCTTGATTCGGACCGTCCAGAGAAGGGGGGTGAGATTTTTTCTGAGCCAGAACATCCATCAGGCGTTTTGAAAGTTGCTCAACCTGCTCCATATTTTTTTTAATTCGTTCAATATGTTCCGGCGAGACTGCCGGATCCGTACTGTCGCTTGTTGTCATCTTAACAAATCCCCCGTAATCTTTCTGCTATGCAGAATACTGTCCGCCCATCATACGACAAAGCCATGAAACGTCCGATGGGTTGTGACACAACCGCACGTGGATTCAGATCGGATCCAAGCGGCCAACGCAATGGAGATATAACATGCGTTACATGATGTCGTACGATCTGATGGAAACAATGCGTAACACCAATCAGTGGTTGGGGGCCACCGCCCTGTCGATGGCATCGAACCCGGCGCTGGCCGCAATCCCCAATCCTGCCATTGCCTGGATGGCCGCCTGGGGCGAGGTGACGGAGCGCAGTTTTCAGCGCATGGTGACCAAACCGGATTGGGGCATCTATACCCAGACCTGCGCCGATGGCCGCGATCACGTGGTGGAAATCGACACGGTGGTAGAGCGCCCGTTTGGCGATCTGATCCATTTCCGCGTCGCAGGCCGCGCCGAGCAGCCGCGCAAGGTTCTGCTGGTCGCGCCGATGTCGGGCCATTACGCCACCCTGCTGCGCTCCACCGTCAAAAGCCTGATCGAGAATTGCGAAGTCTATGTCACCGACTGGCATAATGCCCGCGATATTCCGGTTTCAGCGGGCAAGTTCGACATTGAGGATTACACGCTATATCTGGTTGATTTCATGCGTGAAATGGGCCCCGATACCCATGTAATCGCGGTCTGCCAGCCGGCCCCGCTGACGCTGGCCGCCACCGCCTATCTGGCAGAGCAGGATCCGGGCGCGCAGCCGTCGTCGCTCACCCTGATTGGCGGGCCGGTGGATCCCGATGCAACCCCGACGGATGTGACCGATTTTGGCCGCCGGGTCACCATGGGCCAGCTGGAAGAGACGATGATCCAGCGTGTCGGCTTCAAATACAAGGGCGTCGGCCGCAAGGTCTATCCGGGCCTGTTGCAGCTCAGCTCCTTTATGTCGATGAACGGCGAGCGCCATTCCAAGGCTTTCATGGATCAGATCCAGCGGGTCAGCCGGGGGGAAGCATCGGATCATGATGCCCACAACCGGTTCTATGACGAATATCTTGCCGTGATGGACATGACGGCGGAGTTCTACCTGTCGACGGTGGAACGGGTGTTCAAGGGCGGCGAGATTGCCGGCAACAACTTTGTTGTCGCCGGTCACAAGGTCGATATGGGCAAGATCTCCGATGTGGCGGTCATGACCGTCGAAGGCGCCAATGATGATATCTCGGCCCCCGGACAATGTATCGCGGCGCTGGATCTCTGCACCGGTCTGCCGGAGGTAAAGAAGGCCAGCCATGTGGAGCCGGGTGCGGGACATTATGGCATCTTTGCCGGCCGCAGCTGGCGCGATAATATCCGCCCGCTGGTGATCGAATTCATGAACGCGAATGCCCGCACGCCGAAGAAAGCCGCAGCAAAACGCACCAAGGCGACCGCCTGACCGGCGAGGCTGAGGCCAGACCAAATAAGACGGGCGCCCAGCCCTGACCAAAGCCCATTTCAGCCCAAGGACCATTTCAGCAATGGCCGATCCCCTGAGTTTCGCCTGTGACTGCGGCCAGATCCGTGGCGCGCTGTCGCCAGAGGCCCGCAAGGCCGGCACCCGCGTTGTCTGTTTCTGCGCCGATTGCCGCGCCAATGAGCTGTACCACAACCAGCCGGACCCCGCCCCGGGACCGGTTGATCTGTTTCAGGTCAATCCCGATGGGGTGACCTTTCATCAGGGGCAGGATCTGCTACGGGTGATGCGGCTCAGCCCGAAGGGGCTGCTGCGCTGGTATGCGGGCTGCTGCGGCACCCCGATGGCCAATACGCTGGCCAAACCCACCCTGCCCTTTGCCGGGATGCGGTCGGACCGGTTTGCCGACCCATCCGCGCTTGGCAAGGTGCGCGCCCGCGCCTTTGTTCCGAAGGCAGGCAAACAGCCCCGCACCGAAGGCGCGGCACGGATGGTCATCTCGCTGCTCAGCCGGATGATATCGGCGCGCCTCTCGGGCCGCTGGAAAGAGACGCCATTCTTCGACATCGCCAGCGGTGCGCCAATCAGCGAACCGGAGGTGATCAGCAAGGAGGCGCGCGCGGAACTGCTGCGCAGGTAGCGCCGTGCGCTCTTTGCGGCCGACCGGGCCGCGATCCGCACAAGCTTTGCAGGTTAACCGATTGGATCTGATGGCTTTAGTGGGTTGGTGAGTGTCAGGGGCGGCAACGGTTTTGACGGCGATGCCGCCGCAGGTTCCGCCGGTGGCGTCGATATCCGCTGCGGCTGGGTTGTGGCAGCAGCGCTCTGACGGTCTGCGGGCAGATCCGCCGGGCAGCCCAGCTGCCGGTCCTCCTCCGCCAGCCATTCCGCAATCGCCCCGGTCACCTGATCCGGCTGTTCCAGCGTCGGCAGATGTCCGGCCTCCTCCACCACATGAAGCCGCGCATTGGGCATCAGCGCGGCCATGAATTCATGGCGTTTCAGCGGCGTCAGCCGGTCCTGCGCCCCACAGAGGATCAGGGAGGGTCCTTTGAAACGACGCAGTGCCGCCTGCTGATCGGTGCGCCGCTGCAACGCCCGCGCCTGCGCCACGAACAGCTCCGGCCCCAGCGCAAGGGCCTGCTCATAGATCGAGTTCAGAATATCCAGCCGCTGCGGCGACGGGGCCAGGCATTCCACCGGCAGACAGCTGCGCAGCACATCCGCCAGACGACCGCTGCGGGCCGCGATGATCAGCGGCTCCCATTCGGCGGCCTGGGCAGGCGTGTCAGGCAAGGGGCTGGTGGAGATCAGGCAGAGCCGGCTGACACGCTGCGGCGCGCGGCGCAGGATTTCCATTGCAACAATGCCGCCCATCGACAGCCCGGCCAGTGAAAACCGCGCCGGCAACCGGGCCAGCAGATGATCGGCGATCAGCTCGATCCGGTCGCCGCCGAGCAGCGGCGCAATCATCGTCGGCACCACCCCGGACAGTGCCCGCAGCTGCGGCAGGAACACCTCGGCATTGCCCATCAGACCGGGCAGCATCACCAGCGGGGCGCCAGCGGCGCGCTCTGCCGGGGCCTGCGAAGGGCGGCTCATGTTCTGCGGTGCGTCGCCTGACCGGTCTGTCACCTGTGCTTATCCCTCGGTTTGGGCGCCATAGCCGTTCCAGCGGAACGCGCCGTCATCGGACAGCGGCGAGAACGGGTTATGCGCGATTTCCCAGATATGGCCGTCCGGGGCGCGGAAATAGCCGATGGTGCCGCCCCAGAACACCTCTCCCGCCGGGCGCAGCACCGTGGCGCCAGCCGCCTCCGCCCGGGCCATCAGCGCCGCGACATCTGCCGCAGTGCGGGTGTTATGGCTCAGCGTCATCGCGCCGGTGCCCAGCTCATCCAGCGGCAGGCCAATATCCTCGGCCAGCGACGCCAGCGGATAAAGCCCCAGCGTCTGCGACATCAGATCAAAGGCAATGACCCCATCGGGGCTGTCTGCGCGCTGCCAGCCAAGCGCCTCATAAAAGGCCGCCGCCCGCTCCATATCCGGCACGCCCAGTGTGATCAGGCTGATACGTTGCTCCATCGGATCCTCTCCTGCCCTTCTCCTGCCTCTGTCCTGCTCCTGTCGGCTGGCCCCCTTTCGGGCCGACCTGCGCTATGTGGCAGATCATCCCGGACACTCTGCCATAGCCTGCGTCAGCTGTCGCGTGGTGGATGCAGGTCAGTACATCAGAACCTGCGCGCCCGCCCCGCCACTCAACCTAGCCGATATCTGGCGCGCCAGATAGCCCCAGCACCTCCGCCACGGCGGTTTCGATCAGCGCCAGACAGGCCGGGTCGGAGAACCGATGGTCGGCGTCCTTCACCAGATGCAGGCGCATATCGGCGCAGGTGGCATGATCCAGCAACCGCAGCGCGGTCTCGGTGCTGACGGCGGTGTCGGCGGTGCCCTGCAGGCAGCGCGCCGGCATCGCCAGCACCAGCGGATCGCGCAGTACCAGATGGTTGCGCCCGTCCTCGATCATCCGTTTGGTGATGACATAAGGCTCCATGTAGTCGCTCGGCAGCTCAACCTGCCCGCGCGCCTCCAGCTCCGCCTTCTGGGGATCGGTGAAATTGGCCCAATAGCCATCCTCGGTGAAATCCGGCGCGGCGGCGATGGTGACCAGCCCGGCCACCCGCTCGGGCATCGCCCGCGCCAGGAGCAGCGCCTGCCAGCCCCCCATGGAGGAGCCAACCGGCAGGATCGCCCCTGTGGTCAATGCCTTTACCGCCGCCAGCGTATCCTGATGCCAGTCGCCGATGCAGCCCTCCTCAAAACGGCCGGAGCTTTCGCCGTGGCCGGAATAGTCAAACCGCAGAAACCCGAGGCCCCGCGCCCGGGCCCAGGCCTCCAGATGCACCGCCTTGGTGCCCTCCATATCGGATTTAAGCCCCCCCAGAAACACCAGCGTCGGCGCATCCTTGGCCGCGCCGGTGGCCGGGCTCAGGTGATAGGCCAGACGGCGGCCGCTGTCACAGTCCAGAAATTGGGTTGCTGCCATGGTCTCCCCCGCGATGCAGTCCGGTCACTATGCTGATGTCAGATCTGCCACGGCAGCCGCGCCGCCGCAATGGCCGGTTTCACCGCAGGAGGCACCAGCGGCAGATGGCTGGCGCCCGGACGCCGCCGCCCCGACCGCCTGATGCCCTTGCAGCCAGCCGCAGCCCTGCCTAGGGTCCGCGCGACATCAGAACCGCCGCAAATCAGGAGCCTCCCTTGACCCGTGCCCTCCGCCTTCTCTGCCTCGGGCTTCTCTGCCTGCTGATCCTGCTCGCCACTCTCTGGGGCGCGCTGGCGCTCTGGTACCGGCTGCCCGTGGACGGCCTCTGGCGTACAGCCGCGGCATCCGGCTTTGCGGGCCTTGGTCTGGCCACGCTCTGGGCGGTGATCCGCGGCCGTGCGCTGCGCGGGCTGGCCACCTTCTGCCTGGCGCTGGCCGCGCTGATCTGGTGGTGGGCAAGCCTGACCCCGCCGGCCGAGGCAAACTGGTCCCCCGATGTGGCCCGCCAGGTCACCGGCACCCGCGACGGCGATATCCTGACGCTGACAGATGTGCGCAATTTCGACTGGACCACACCGACCGACTTCACCCCGCGCTGGGAGACCCGCAGCTATGATCTCAGCCAGCTGACCACCGTCGATCTCTTCATGTCCTATTGGGCCGGACCGGAGATGGCCCATATGGTGGTCAGCTTCGGCTTTGCCGATGGCGCCCATATCGCCTGGTCGGTCGAGGTGCGCCGTCAGGTCGGCGGCGGTTTCTCCCCCGTCGCGGATCTGTTCAAGACCAACACGCTGGTGCTGATCGCCGCCGATGAACGCGATGTGGTGGGCACCCGCACCAATGCCCGCGGCGAGGATGTGCAGCTGTTTCGCATCAATACCGACCCCGACACCGCCCGCGCGCTGCTGATGCAATATGTCGAGGCCGCCAACCGGCTGGCCGCACAGCCGCAGTGGTATAATTCACTCACCTCGAATTGCACCACCGTGGTGATGACGATGATCCGCACCATCCTGCAGGATGTGCCGCTGGACTGGCGGCTGCTGGCCAATGGCTACCTGCCGGAATATGCCCATGAACAGGGCGTTCTGGCCGCAGGCTACAGCACCGAAGACCTGCGCGAACGCGGTAGCATCACCGCCAGGGCGCAGGCCCGGGGCATCACGCAAGACTACTCAGCCCTGATCCGCAAAGGTGTACCAACCCCCGCCCGCTGATCCAGCCCCCCTGATGCCGCTGCTGCATCTTCTGGCGAAAAATATCCCGGGGAGCGCGAGGGGCTGGCCCCTCGCCTGCTTGACAGCCTCGCATACCCCTGCCAAACGGGCAGAACACCATAACCCGCAACCGGGCGTTCTGTGGGCGCCAAACCGACGAGGAGAGCCGATATGGCCCAAATCTCTCTCACCTTCCCCGATGGCAATGCACGCTCCTATGACGCAGGTATCACCCCTGCCGAGGTGGCCGCTGACATTTCGACCTCGCTGGCCAAAAAGGCCATCTCCGCCACCGTCAACGGGCAGCACTGGGATCTTCAGTGGCCGATCGACGCGGACGCCGCAATTGCCATCCACACCATGAAGGATGAGGTTCAGGCCAATGAGCTGATCCGCCACGATCTGGCGCATGTGATGGCGCGCGCGGTGCAGGACATCTGGCCCGACACCAAGGTCACCATCGGCCCGGTCATTGAAAACGGCTGGTATTACGACTTCGACCGCGCAGAGCCCTTCACCCCGGAAGATCTCGGCGCCATCGAGAAAAAGATGAAAGAGATCATCAACAAACGTGATGAGGTCCGCACCGAGGTCTGGGAGCGCGACCGCGCGATCCAGCATTACACCGACCTGAACGAACCCTATAAGGTCGAGCTGATCGAGAGCATCCCCGGCGACGAGCCGCTGCGCATGTACTGGCATGGCGACTGGCAGGACCTCTGCCGCGGCCCGCACCTGCAGCACACCGGCCAGCTGCCGGGCGATGCTTTCAAACTGATGAGCATCGCAGGCGCCTATTGGCGCGGCGACAGCTCCCGCCAGATGCTACAGCGGATCTACGGCGTTGCCTTCACCGGCAAGGAAAAGCTGAAGGCGCATCTCACCATGCTGGAAGAGGCCGCCAAACGCGACCACCGCAAGCTGGGCCGCGAGATGAACCTGTTCCACATGCAGGAAGAGGCGCCGGGCCAGATCTTCTGGCACCCCAACGGCTGGCGCATCTACACCACCCTTCAGGACTACATGCGCCGTATGCAGGACCGCGACGGCTATGTCGAGGTGAACACCCCGCAGGTGGTGGACCGCAAGCTGTGGGAGGCCTCGGGCCACTGGGACAAATACCAGGAGAACATGTTCATCGTCGAAGTGGACGAGGAACATGCCCGCGAAAAGGCGGTCAACGCACTGAAGCCGATGAACTGCCCCTGCCACGTGCAGGTGTTCAATCAGGGCCTCAAATCCTACCGCGACCTGCCGCTGCGCATGGCTGAGTTCGGCTCCTGTGCGCGCTATGAGCCCTCGGGCGCGCTGCATGGCATCATGCGGGTGCGCGGCTTTACCCAGGACGACGGCCATATCTTCTGCGCCGAGGATCAGATCGAGTCTGAAACCGCAAAATTCATCGCCTTCCTGTCCAAGGTCTATGCCGATCTCGGCTTCCATGACTGGACCATCAAGCTCTCGACCCGCCCGGAAAAACGGATCGGCAGCGACGAGAGCTGGGATCTGGTGGAAAAGGCGCTAGGCGATGCCTGCAAGGCGGCGGGCTATGACTACGAGCTGCTGGAGGGCGAAGGTGCCTTTTACGGTCCGAAGCTGGAGTTCACCCTCACCGACGCCATAGGGCGGAACTGGCAGTGCGGCACCCTGCAGGTGGATCCCAACCTGCCCGAGCGGCTGGATGCGAATTTCATCGGCCAGGACGGCAACAAGCACCGCCCCTTCATGCTGCACCGCGCCACGCTGGGCAGTTTCGAGCGTTTCATCGGCATCCTGATCGAGGAACACGCAGGCAAGCTGCCGTTCTGGCTGGCGCCGCGTCAGGTGGTTGTCGCCTCGATCACCTCCGACGCCGATGACTATGTGAACGAGGTTGTTGAGACCCTGCGCGCCGCCGGTGTGCGCGCCGAGGCCGACATCCGCAACGAGAAGATCAACTACAAGGTTCGCGAGCATTCGGTGGGCAAGGTGCCGGTCATCCTCGCCGTCGGCCACCGCGAGGTCGAAGAGCGCACCGTTTCCGTCCGCCGTCTTGGCGAAAAACAGACCAAGGTCGAAACCCTGGAGGCTGTAACAAAAGCGCTGGCGGTTGAGGCAACTCCGCCGGATCTTCTGTAACATTCCTGCGGTCTTTTGCTGATCTTTGCCTTTTCACCGGCCCCCACTTGCGGGGCCGGTTTCTTTTTGCGCATGGTTTTAAGGGTTCAGCAGCCACTTCGCTGTAATAAGCGGTCACGGCTGCTGACGCCCGCGTGAGACACAGGCTCGTGAATTCAAACACTTCTCAGGCTGAGCTAATGTCTGACCTGTAACAACCGCCTCGCAACCAAATTCCAAAGAAGGAAGACACCGATGTCCAACACCGCAAAATCCCTCGCCGTCGCTGGTGCCGTTGCTGCCGCACTGACCTCTGCCATGGTCACCCCGGCTGCCGCCCAGTCCAAAGAGAAATGCTATGGCGTCTCCCTCGCCGGTCAGAACGACTGCGCCGCAGGCCCCGGCACCACCTGCGCCGGCACCTCGACCGTCGACTATCAGGGCAACGCCTGGACCCTGGTCGATGCCGGCAGCTGCGAAGGTATGGAACTGCCCGCAATGGCCGATGGCAGCGACCGCAAGGGCTCGCTGGAGCCGCTGGAACGTGACCTGCCTGCATAAGCACAGGCCAGACCAGCGGGGCGGGGGATTTCTCCCGCCCTTTTTGTAACCGGATCAGAGGACCTGTCATGCTGGATGCCGCCCCTTCCCTGCCCGCCGCAGCCGGTGTTGGCTACAAGCCGCAGCATTTCGCCGATATTCTTGCAACGGTCGGCGCTGAGCGGCCGAGCCCGGTAAAATGGCTGGAAATCCACGCCGAAAACTACATGGGCGACGGTGGCCGCCCGATCGCGCAGCTGCGTCATCTGGCTGAACAGTTTGCCCTGTCGGTGCATGGCGTCGGCCTCTCTATCGGCGGCGAAGGGCCGCTGGACGCCGATCATCTGGCACGGCTGACGCATCTGGTGGGCTGGCTCAATCCTGCCAGCTTCTCCGAACATCTGGCCTGGTCCACCCATGACAGCCATTTCTATAACGACCTGCTGCCGCTGCCCTATACGGATGCCACGCTGGCGCGGGTCTGCGATCATATCAATCAGGTGCAGGACGCCATCGGGCGGCGGATGCTGCTGGAAAACCCCTCCAGCTACCTCGCCTTTGCCGAAAGCAGCTGGTCCGAGCCGGAGTTTCTGGCCGAGATCACCCGCCGCACCGGCTGCGGGCTGCTCTTGGATGTGAACAACGTCTTTGTCTCCGCCACCAATCTCGATTTCTCGCCGCAGGGCTATATCGACGCCTTTGCGCTGGATCAGGTTGGTGAAATCCACCTTGGCGGCCATGATGAGGATCAGGACGACCACGGCAAACCGCTGCTGATCGACAGCCACGGCGCCGAGGTGGTGGATCCGGTCTGGGCGCTGCTGGATTATACGCTGGCAAAATCCGGCCCCAAGCCTGTGCTGGTCGAGTGGGACACCGATGTGCCCGCCTGGCCGGTGCTGGAGGCCGAGGCCGCCCGTGCCGCAACCGCGCTGGAGCGGGTGCCGGCATGACTGTCAGCCAGACAGAATTCGCCCACGCCATGATGGATGCGGGCCAGCCGGTGCCTGAGGGGCTGCTGGATGCGACCGGCCAGTCGGCCGGGCGGCGGTTCAGCGTCTATCGCAATAATATCGCGGTCTCCCTGACCGAGGCGATGCACAGCGCCTTTCCCCTGATCGGCAAGCTGCTGGGCAAGCAGAACCTCGACGGGCTGGCGGGCATATATCTGCGCGCCCATCCGCCCTCCTCGCCGCTGATGATGCACTATGGCGCTGAGTTTCCCGCGTTTCTCGCCGGGATGGAGCAGCTGAAACATCTCGGCTATCTGCCCGATGCGGCGCGGCTCGACCTTGCCCTGCGCCGGGCGTATCACGCTGCCGACGCCACTGCGGTTGACCCGGCGCGTCTGGCAGCGCTTGCACCCGATCAGCTGATGGCGACCCGGCTGACACTGGCCCCCGCCGTCACCCTGCTGCGCTCGCCCTGGCCGATCTATGACATCTGGCGCTTCAACACCGAAGAGAACGCGCCCAAGCCCCGCCATATCGCGCAGGACGTGCTGATCACCCGGCCCGAATTCGACCCCATCGTTCAGGAGCTGCCCGCCGGGGGCGCGGACTGGATCACCGCCCTCATCTCTGGTGCCACGCTGGACGAGGCGCTGACCGCCGTTCAGGCCGACCAGCCGGATTTCGACCTCTCACACCCGCTCGCCCTGTTGCTGCAAGGCGGTGCAATCATTGACCTAGACCGCAAAGGATAACCGATGCACGCGCTTGTTTCCTCCTATACCTCGATCTTCGGCAAGGCTGACCGGCTGTCCGATATCATCGTCCCGACCCTGGCCCGGCTGGTCTTTGCCGCGGTGCTCTTGGTCTACTACTGGAACTCTGCCGGGCTGAAGACGGATGGTTCGATTTTCTCGCCCTCTGCCGGCGCCTTTGGTCAGATCTTCCCCAAGGCCGCCGAGGCGGTGCTTTATGATGTCAGCCAGCTCAATATCTTTCAGCGGCTGGTGATCTTTGCCGGCACTGTCGCCGAATATGTGCTGCCCGCGCTGATCCTTGTTGGTCTGCTCACCCGTCTGGCCGCTCTTGGCACCATCGGTTTCATCTGGGTGCAGACCATCGTCGATGTGACCGGCCATGGCGTGAAACTGGGCAGTCTCTTTGACAACGCCATTGGTCTGGTCGACCAGCGGGTGATGTGGACCTTCCTGCTGCTGGTGCTGGTGTTCAAGGGGGCTGGTCCGCTGTCCCTTGATGCGCTGGCGCGGCGCGCCACGGCGCCTGCCACCGCCTGATCCGGCCAGTCCTCAAACATAAAAAGGCGCCCTGCATCCGCAGCGGCGCCTTTTTTCATTCCTTGCGTTCGATCCGGTTCAGAAATGCGCCTTCGGCTCATCCGGTTTGCCGGCAGCAAGCGCCAGCAGCCCGCCAAGAAGCGCCAGCGAGATCGGGAAGATGGTAAAGACATTAAGCCCGAACCCGGCATATAGCCCCGCCGCCGAGGCCAGCAGCAGCACCCCGCCCCAGAGCGCCCGCGACAGCGCCATCGCGCCACCGGCCAACGCAAGGATGGGCGAGATCACGGCCAGGAGCCGCAGTTGTTCGACATCGTCGACCTGCCGGGCCACCCCGTCGATTTCGCCAAAATA
This sequence comes from Phaeobacter sp. JH20_37, assembly GCF_048056015.1. Classification (NCBI taxonomy): domain Bacteria; kingdom Pseudomonadati; phylum Pseudomonadota; class Alphaproteobacteria; order Rhodobacterales; family Roseobacteraceae; genus Phaeobacter; species Phaeobacter sp. JH20_37. The sequence continues at coordinate 251,208 of NZ_JAYMWW010000006.1, forward strand.
CTCCACGGCGGCGGTATAGCCATAGCCCGCAAACCCCACCACCATGCCGATCAGCCCGGCCACGATGCCCAGCACCAGCGCTGCATTGCGCATTGCCGCTCTCCTTACCTAATCCGATATGCAGATGGGGGTTCTAGCCCTCGACGCCAAGGGCGGCCTTGGTTTTGGCGTCCCAGCCGAGGTGCAGATGGTCACCGGATCTGATCAGCGGACGTTTCATCAGCGTCGGATGCGCCGTCAACAGATCCAGCGGCTCCCCCGCCCGCTCTGCCTCGCTCAACCCGCGCCATGTGGTGGAACGTGTGTTAACCAGCCGGTCGCCGAACTGCGCCAGTGCGGCCTGCAAAATCGCCTCCGGCACCCCATCGGCGCGCACATCCACCAGCTCCGCCTGCGGCAGCTGTTTCAGCGCCTTGCGGCAGGTGTCACAGGTCTTCAATCCATAGAGTTGCACGTTTTTTCCTTTCCCGAGGGGGCGGCTCAGCACAATTTATGGTAGAGCCGCACTGTTTTGCTTGATTTTTACATGGTCCGTGCAAAAGTTGAAACCGGGTTGGGACAACTTCCCCGGCCTGTTTTGTCTGCGCACTGCGGCAAAACCGATCACCCCGCTCTGCGCCGCGAAATTATCGTGTATTCAGGGCGGCTCACTAGCAGGAAGGAGACACGGGAACATGGCGAGTGGCACCGTGAAATGGTTCAATACAACCAAGGGCTATGGCTTTATCGAGCCTGAAGGCGGCGGCAAGGATGTGTTTGTGCACATCTCTCAGGTTGAGCGATCCGGGCTGACCGGGCTGACAGATAATCAGAAAGTCGATTTTGAAATGACCGAAGGGCGTGACGGTCGCCAGATGGCCAGCGACATCCGCCCACTGTGACCACACTCCGGCTGCGCCGGGGTTCCCCCTTGCGCGCAGCCAATCCGTGGCCTGCCCCAGCGCATCACCTAGCGCATCACAAAGGGATCCGGGATCGGATCGTCGCTGGTGCGCAGCCAGACCGTCTTTACCCTTGTGTAATCCAGCGCCGCCTGTAGCCCGCCCTCGCGGCCATGGCCGGATAGCCCGTGCCCGCCAAAGGGGGCGATGGGGCTGACCGCGCGATAGGTATTGACCCAGACAATGCCTGCACGAATGCCGCGGATCATGCGATGGGCACGGGTCAGGTCGCGGGTAAACACCCCGGAAGCAAGACCAAACGCGGTGTCATTGGCCAGCGCCAGCGCCTCGGCCTCGGTGTCAAAACCGCACACCGACAGGACCGGGCCAAAGAATTCCTCGCTCAGACAGGGCGCCTGCGGCGCGTTGCTGCAATCCACGATGGTTGGCGGAAAGAAATGACCGGCCCGCGGCAACGGCTGCCCGCCAGTCACGATCCGCGCGCCCGCCGCAACCGAGGCCGCCAGCAAATCCTCCGCCCGGCGCATCTGCGCGCCGGTGCAGAGCGGGCCAATCTCGGTCTCCGGCGCGTCCGGTGCACCGATCCGGGCGCTTTCGGCCTTTTCTGTCAGACGGCGCAGAAAATCCGCCTTGATCCGGTTTGAGATGATCAGCCGGGAGCCCGCAACGCAGCTCTGCCCGGTGGCGGCAAAGATCCCGGCGACCTGCGCATTCACCGCACTGTCGATATCGGCGTCCTCAAACACGATGAAGGGCGATTTGCCGCCCAGCTCCAGCGAGGTGGAGGCAAGGTTCTCAGCCGAGTTGCGCACCACCTGGCGCGCGGTCTCCGGCCCGCCGGTAAAGGCCACGTGGTCAATCCCGGCATGGGCCGTCAGCACCGCGCCACAGTCGGCGCCAAAGCCGGTGATCACATTGAGCACCCCCGGCGGAAAACCGGCCTGATCAAAGATGCGGGCGAATTCCAGCATCGGCGCCGGGGCTTCCTCCGATGCCTTCAACACCACGGTACAGCCCGCCGCCAGCGCCGGGCCGATCTTCACCGCGGCCAGAAACAGCTGCGAATTCCACGGCACCACCGCCGCCACCACCCCAAGCGGCTCGCGGCGCAGCCAGACTTCCATATCCGGTTTGTCGATCGGCAGATGGGCGCCTTCGATCTTGTCGGCGAGGCCCGCGTAGTAGCGGTAATACTCAGCCACATAGGCGATCTGGGCCGAGGTTTCGCGAATGATCTTGCCGGTATCGCGGGTCTCGATCCGGGCCAGGGTCTCGGCGTTTTCGGCAATCAGATCCGCCAGCCGGTAAAGCAGCCTGCCACGCGCGGTGGCGGTGATGCCCGCCCAGTCCGGTGCGTGGAACGCGGCACGGGCCGCTGCCACGGCCGCCTCCACATCCGCCGCGCGGGCCTCTGGCATCATCGCCCAGACCTCGCCGGTTGCCGGATCGCGGCTCTCGAAACGGGCGGAGCCATCCGAGAACACCCCGCCGATATACTGCTGGAACTGCTGCATGGTGATCCCCTTCAGGCAAAGGCCGGCATGACGTCGCGAATGAACCGTTCAAGCGAGGCGCGCTTGCGCTCAGAACTCATGCCGCTGTCGATCCAGAAACTATATTCATCGTACCCCAGCGCCTCATACCCTTTTATCCGCGCAATCGCATCTTCGGCGGTGGCGATCACATTGTCACGCAGCATCGCCTCGGGCGAATAGAACGGATGGGCGGCAATCTCCGCCTCGCTCAACGGCGCGATCAGCCCCTGCGACACGGGCCGTTCGTTTTTGAACCAAGCGCCGAAGTAGCAGTAAAACCGGTTGATCTCCTCCGCTGCCTGCTGGGCGTCGGCGGCATCGGCGGCAATATAGGTGTGGTTCAACAGCATGATATCCGGGCGCGGCATATCCGGGAATTTGACGCAGGCGGCCTTGAACGTCTCCATCAGCCGGGTGATTTCCTCATCCCCCTGCCACAGCGGTGTCACCTGCACATGGCAGCCATTGGCAACGGCAAATTCATGGCTGTTGGGATCGCGGGCGGCGACCCAGATCGGCGGGCCGCCCGGTTGCAGCGGTTTGGGCGAGGAGGTGGTGGCCGGAAAGGAATGATAGGCCCCCTCCTGCGCGTAATCGCCCTGCCACAGTCCCCGCAGCGCCGGGATCAGCGCGCGCATCCGCTGGCCTGCATCCCAGGCATCCATGCCCGGCACCATCCGTTCGTATTCGTAGCTATAGGCGCCGCGCGCAATGCCGAGCTCCAGCCGCCCGTCCAAGATCATATCGGTCATCGCCGCCTCCCCTGCAAGGCGGATCGGATGCCAGAACGGCGCGATGATGGTGCCGGTGCCAAGCCGCACGTTGCGGGTCTGGCGCGCCAGATCGACAAGGTTCAGGAAAGGGTTCGGCGCGATGGTGAAATCCATCCCGTGATGCTCCCCCGTCCAGACCGCGTGCATCCCGCCCTGATCGGCGATTTTGGCCAGGGTGACGAAATCATCGTAGAGATCCCGCTGGTCCTGCTCCGCCGACGTGCGTTCCATATGGACAAAAAGAGAAAAGCGCATGATGCCACCTACCGTTATGCGATCTGGCGGATTTCGCCGCTGCGTTGATTGCCTGAATAGATGCCGAAATCGCCGAGAGCCGCCTCACGGGTGAAACGGTCCAGCATGGCAAGGATCGCCGGATCGCTGACATCGTCCAGCGCGCTGCTGTCCAGCGGCACAAAGACCCCGCGCGACGGGGTGCCGGTGGCGCCATGGCACAGAAAGGCGATATGCTGGCGTTTGCGGGCAACGTCCTCATAGATCGAATAGACAAAGCCCGGCTCGCCGCTCAGCCCTGTTTCGGCGATCAGTCGGCGCATGGTTGCGGCAGCGCCTTCGGCATCGACCACGGCCTCCGGCAACGTAGATCCGCCGTATCCGTCATCGACCAGCAGCACCGCGCCGTCGCGCTCGATCAGGGCCGAGATCACCAGATCTGGACCGGCCACCGCCGCCTCTGCGGTCATTGCAGGCGTCACATAGGCACCGCGCGCATAGCCAAGCCCGGGGCTGGTGCCGGTGCCAAAGGCGCGGACCTCGCCGATCAGGATCACATGATCGCCCGCCTCAACCGTCTTGTGCAGGCTGCAATCGAACCAGGCCGACACCCCGTCGATCAGCGGCGAGCCCGCAGGCCCCCGGTGCCAGCTGATGCCCGCAAACCGGTCCTCAGCCGGGCGGGCAAAGGTATTGGAAATCTCGATCTGCGTCTCCGCCAGCACATTGACGGCAAACCCCTCGCCGCCGACCAGCGCGCCGTAGTTGCGCGAACTATTGGCCAGACAGACCAGCAGCAGCGGCGGATCCAGCGAAACGGAGGTAAAGGAATTTGCGGTGAACCCGATGGGTCGACCCCCGGCATCATGGGAGGTGACCACCGTCACCCCGGTCATGAAGCTGCCAAAGGCCTGACGCAGGGCGCGTGGATCAAGGGGTGTCATGACGGATCCTCCTCAGGGGTGGGCGTGGCGAGCCAGTTGCGCAGTTCGGCGGTGACCAGATCCGGCGCCGTCAGGTTCACCATATGGCGGTGCCCGGTGATGGTCACCGCACGCCCCCGGCGCACCCGCAGCGCCATGGCCTGCGACATCTCGGGCGTGGAATTGGGATCGCCATCGCCGGTGATGGCCAGAAATGGACAGGCAATCTCGGCCAGCCGTCCGGCATAAGTCGCATCGCCCCCCGCAAAAGCCGCATAGGCGGTGGCGTAGCCTGCGGGATCAACCGATTTCAGCCAACCCGCAACCCGGTCGCGGGCGTCGATATCCGTCGGGCTGTCGCCGAACCAGCGGGCCAGCGGCGTGTCCAGATCGCAGCGACCCGCAGCGATCTCAGCGGCGCGGGACTGAACGGCCGTCCGCGCCGCCGGATCACGGCAGAAGACGCCGTTCAACAGCGCCACCCGTGTGGTCAGCGCCGGGTGGCTCACTGCGAAACCGGTCGCGATCAGCGCCCCCATCGAATGCCCCGCCAGGCTGACCGGGCCGAGGTCCAGCGCCCGCAGCACATCCCTGAGCCAGACCACGAAATCCGGCAGTTCGCTGTCCGCAGGCAGCGGCGCGCTGCCGCCATGCCCCGGCAGATCCGGCGCAATCACCCTATGGGTCCGGCTCAGATCCTTAATCTGCGGTCCCCAGGCTGCCGATTGCATTCCGACACCGTGCAGGAGCACCAGCGCAGGCCCCTGCCCGCAGTCGCGCAGCGCGACGCTGCGGGTGGGCTCAGACAGCTGCAGGGTTGTCGACATCATTGCCAAGCTCTTTCAGATCCTGATAGCGGTCGCCGATCCGGTGATGCGGCCGCCCGCCGATCGACGCGCCAAGCGCGATCAGCACCTCATCGGCACCGGGCGCATCGGCGACGGAGGTCTGGATGGTGAGGTAATGCGACCGTCTGCCGCCATCGCATTTATCCATCAGCGGGATCATCAGCGGCGCATTGGCAGGCCCGCGCGTATTGCAGAATGACAGGTAGGATTTGGCCCCCACAGCGCTGCGGTAGGGATTGCCGAATTGCAGTGTGTGGATCAGGGCGGAGGCATGTTCCACCTCGCCGTTCATCCCGACGATGGCGGATTTTCCATAGCCCTCGACCCGGTCACCACCGCCTGCGGCCTCCAGAATCATCCCGGTCAGCAGGGTGCCCAGACCGGGTGCGCAGTCCCGGATCTGCGGCGTCAGATCCTCGACAAACCCCTGCCCTGCCCAAGGATTGCGAATAACGGCGATGGCGGCAATCAGCGTCAGCGGCACCGGCGCCGCCTTGCCGCCTTCGATCAGGGTCTTTTCGACGTGAAGCAGGGTTTTGCGGATGATGGCGGGCATGGGAATCTCCTGATCGGCAGTGCTGCGGTATCATGGTATACCATTATACAATATGTCAATCATACTTGCCGCAGCCCAGACGCGCTGCTATGGAAATCCCATGGAACCCAGCCAGACAACGCTCCGCAAAATCGAAAAAGCCCCGCAAACCCTGCGCGATATCGTGCAGGAACGGATGCGGGAGGCGATCATCGACGGCCATTTCGCCCCCGGTGAGCGGCTGGTGGAACGCCCGCTCTGCGATCAGCTGGGTGTGAGTCGCACCGTGATCCGCGAGACGATCCGCTATCTTGAGGCTGAAGGGCTGGTCGAGATCATCCCCAATCGCGGCCCGGTCGTGGCCCGCCTGACCTGGGATCAGGCGCGGCAGATCTACGATGTGCGCCGCCAGCTGGAAGCGGCAGCGGCAGCGGCCAGCGCCGAGGTGCAGCGGCCGGAGTTTGCCGCCGACCTCAGCCGCGCGCTTGCCGAGGTCGAGGCGTCGATGAGTGACACCGAATGGGGCCATCTGTTGCGCGCCACCACCGGCTTTTACCAGCTCATATTCCTTGAGGCCGGCCATACGATTGCCTGGGATATCGTGCAGCGGCTGAACGGTCGGATCAGCCGGTTGCGCGCCCTTACCATCGCGGCAAAGGACCGCGAAACCTCCGGCATGAGCCATATGACCGCCATTCACGATGCCATTCTCAGCCGCAACCCTGAGGCCGCGCGCCGGGCGGTTGAGACCCATATCGCCGATGCTGCCCGCACGGCCAAACGCTTCCTGAAGGAGCCAGCAGATGAGCCGTCCAACGACACCTGACACACCCGGCGCCACAGCCCACCGGACCAGCACCTTTGACGAGGATCTGTTCCTGAAGGGTCTGGAGCAGCGCAAGGCCACCCTTGGCGCGGAATATGTGGAAAAGAACCTCGCCGCCGCGGATGAGTTCACCCGCCCCTTTCAGGAGGCGATGACCGCATGGTGCTGGGGCTTTGGCTGGGGCGATGACACGATAGATGCCAAGACCCGGTCGATGATGAACCTTGCCATGATCGGCGCGCTTGGCAAGATGCACGAATGGGAGCTGCATTGCCGGGGGGCGGTGAACAATGGTGTCAGCCGCGAAGAGATCCGCGCGATTATCCACGCGGTTGCGATCTATTGCGGCGTTCCGCAGGGGCTGGAGTGTTTCCGCGCCGCCCGGACGGTTCTGGACCAGACAGACGCGGGCTGACACCGCAGCCGCACCGGCCCGCAGAAGCCAGTCCTCCCCCCTCCTCACAGCGCAACGTCAACAGGCCAAGAGCCGACAGCGAGGTACCTTCTCAGATGTTTCAATCCGGTCAAACCGTTCAGTCCAGCCCCCGCACCCCGCTGATGGGCAAGGGCACCGCCCATCGCGCCAGTCTCGGCTTTATCCTGATGTCCACCGATCTGGCCTGCGAAACCGACCTCTTTGCCATGGCGCCCGAAGGGGTCGGCGTGCATATCACCCGGCTCAGGACCGATGACTACACCACCAACGAGACCTTGGCGCGGCACATCGACCACATGGCCGAGGCGGCCGGCCGGCTGCAACCGGATATGAACCCCGAGGTCATCGCCTATTGCTGCACCTCCGGCTCGATTGTCTGCCGGGAAGAGAACGTCTTTCGCGAAATCCGCAAGGGCGCGCCGCAGACACAGCCGATGACCATTGTTACCGGCGTCATGGACGCGCTGCGCGAAGTCGGCGCCAAGCGGATCGTGGTCGGCACGCCCTATCTTGACGATATCAACACCGCCGAGGCGGAATATCTGCTGGCGGCCGGGTTTGATATCCTCGACATTCAGGGGCTGCGGCTGGAAACCGGTCTGGAATTCGGCCGGGTCGAACCCTCCTACTGGAAGGAATTTGCGCTGGAGATTGATCAGCCGGAGGCCGATGCGATCTTTCTCTCCTGTAGCGGCATTCGCGCGCTTGAGGTGGTGGATGAGATCGAACAGGCCGCAGGCAAGCCGGTGATCACGTCCAATCAGGCGCTGATGTGGTCCTGCCTGCGCCGGGCCGGAATCACCGATCAGTTGCAGGGGTTTGGGCAGATTTTCCAACATCCCGGCCACGCGCTGACGCCAACCCTCTGACCCCGACACTCTGCCCAAGGCCGGTGCCCTCCCGGTGCCGGTTTCTGAGCCCTCAACGCCCGACGGGCGGTCCACCTGCAAAGAAGATCACCATGACAGCACCTCTCGCGATGCGCGGATTTCCCGAAACAGAATACGCCGCCCGTACCAGGCGGGCACAGGCCCGTATGGCCGAAGCCGGTTTCGACGCGCTGCTCTTGATGACCGAACCCGACGTGCAGTATTTCACCGGTTTTCAGACGCTGTTCTGGCAAAGCCCGACGCGCCCATGGTTTGTGCTGATCCCCGCCAGCGGCAAACCGATTGCCATCATTCCCGAAATCGGCGCCAGCCTGATGCGGCGCAGCTGGCTTGACGATATTCGCTGCTGGTCGGCGCCCGCGCCCGAAGATGACGGCATCAGCCTGCTGGTCGAGGCGCTGTCGCCGCTGAAGACGCTTGGCGTGATGAAGGGACATGAGACCCATCTGCGGATGCCGCTGGGCGACTGGGAACGGCTGATGGACGCCCTGCCCGACCTTCGCATTGCCGATGCAACCCGGCTGGTGCAGGGGCTGAGGATGGTGAAATCCCCGGCGGAAATCGACAAGCTCGCCCGGATCTGCGCCATTGGCTCTGCGACCTTTGCTGCGGTGCCGGAGTTCGCCCGCGAAGATGTACCGCTGGACGAGGTGTTCCGCGCCTTTCGCCGCGAGGCGCTGGCGCAGGGGGCCGATGGCGCGCCCTATGTGGTCGGGGCCAGCGCGCAGGGCGGCTATGCCGATGTGATCTCGCCACCCGATGCCACACCGCTGGCGGCGGGGGATATCCTGATGCTGGACAGCGGCATGGTGCTGGACGGCTATTACTGCGATTTCGACCGCAACTGGGCAATTGGCCATGCTGATGACACCGCGCGCCGCGCCTATGATGTGCTGTGGCGCGCAACCGAAGCCGGACTGGCCGCCGCCCGCCCCGGCAACAGCTGCCGCGATCTGTTTCAGGCGATGTCTGCGGTGATTGCAGAGATGGACGACAGCGGCGGCGACATTGGCCGTCTGGGTCATGGGCTGGGGTTACAGCTGACCGAACAGCCCTCACACGCCGCCTTTGACACCACCGAGCTGCAAGAGAACATGGTCCTGACGCTGGAGCCATCGCTGTCCTATGGCGACGGGCTGATGATGGTCCATGAGGAAAACATCGTGGTGACGCCGCAGGGGGGCCGCCTGCTCAGCACCCGTGCGGCGCCAGAGCTGCCGGTGATCTGAGCTGCCGGTGATCTGGGCTGTGACAGACCGGCGCGCGGCACAGACCTAGCGGCGCATGTACTCCACCACCACGCAGGCCGGTGCCTCGCTGCGGATCTGGGTCTGGCTGGCGATCCCCCACTGCCCGGCCCGGAACGGCGGGAAATAGGTATCGGCGTCCTCGACCTCGGTCTCGACCTCGGTGATCAGCATCCGGTCAGCGATCTCCATCAGACCTTCGTAGATCCGCGCGCCGCCAATGCCGTAAATCCGGTGATAGCCCTGCGCGCGCGCCTCCGCCAGGGCGGCCTCGATGCTGGGGCAGACCAGATCCGCGGCATCCGGGTTTGAGGACACCACCAGATTAAGCCGGTTCTTCAACGGCTTCACCGGCAGGCTGTCCCAGGTATTGCGCCCCATGATCAAAGCCCCGCCCAGCGTTTCGCGCTGAAAAGACTTCAGATCCTCCGGCGCCTGCCAGGGGATCGTATTGTCCTTGCCAATGGCGCCATTCTGGTCGCGGGCAACAATAAGCGTGATCATGTCAGTCCTCTCTCAAACCGCAACCGGAGCTTTGATGCCCGGATCGGGGGTGTAATTCAGCACTTCGAAATCGTCATATTTGAAGTCAAAGATGGAGGGCACGTCGCGCGTGATGCGCAGCTCCGGCAGCGGCTGCGGCGTACGCGACAATTGCAGGGTCACCTGATCCATATGGTTGGAATAGATATGGGCATCACCGATGGTATGGATGAAATCCCCCGCCTCATAGCCGGTCACATGCGCCAGCATCTTCAGCAGCAGCGCATAAGAGGCGATGTTGAACGGCACGCCGAGGAACATATCTGCCGACCGCTGGTAGAGCTGCAGGTGCATCCGCCGCCCCTGCACCCGCACCTGCCACAGGGTATGGCAGGGCGGCAGCGCCATATCGGGCACGTCGCCGGGGTTCCAGGCGGTGACAATCAGGCGGCGGCTGTCGGGGCTTTTGCGGATCATCTCCACCAGCTGCGCAATCTGATCGACCGTGCCCGCCCGATAAAGCGGCTCATCGCCACTGGTGCCGGGGACCAGCTCAAGCCGTGGAAAATGCCGCCACTGATGACCATAGACCGGCCCGAGGTCGCCGTTCTCATCCGCCCATTCGTCCCAGATCGACACGCCATTGTCCTTCAGGTAGCCGATATTGGTGTCGCCGGACAGGAACCACAGAAGCTCGTGGATGATGGAACGCAGATGCAGCTTCTTGGTGGTCACCAGCGGGAATCCCTCGGCCAGCGGATAGCGGGTCTGCATCCCGAAACAGGAGATGGTCCCGGTGCCGGTGCGGTCACTGCTGGCCTCGCCGTGTTCCAGAATATACTGCAGGGCCTCATGGTACTGGCGCATTGCGATCTCTCCCTCGTGATCTGCCTGCCGTCGGGGCGCAGAGCGCGCCCGCAGGTTTTCTCCTCTGTCTAGCCTGCCGCCGCCCCCGATCTCAAGAGTGTGTAAGCCGCAGCCGCAGGGCGCCCCGCACCCAGACACCTGCCCAGACAGTCGGCCAGACAGCCGCCCAGACACCTGCCCGATATCCATTCGGACATCTGCCCCCAAAGTGGCGCAGCTGATCCACACCCTAGCGGCTTGCCCTGCCCCGCGCACCCCGCAACAAAAAGGTCACCGATGCGCCACGGTCGGCTACGGACGGCCCAGGCGGCGCGGCAATTCAATTGACTTTCCGCAACCATGACAAGACACTGCCGCAAACAAAGAAAATTTGAGGTCAGTTCATATGAAGCGGGCAATGCTTGGACTTGCGGCAGCAACGCTGCTGTCGGCATGTGGCGGGGGTACCAACCCCTTTGACACGGGGGATGATACCGATGGTGGCACCACCGATCCGATTGTCCCCGAAGTGCTGGCATCTGACGTTGATAGCGTCGCCTATGACGCCGCTGCGGGCACATTGGTGATCAGCGGTCTCAGCCTTGACGACACACCGTTTTCCGCCAACTACCGCCGCCGCCCGGCGCTCGACCGCGAGGGCTATCAGGCCTATACCGCGCAGGACAGCTCGCTTGACCGTCATGTCACCGCCTATGTCCGTGAAATCGAAAACGGCGGCTTTGCAGTGGCCGTCGCCACCGGCGGTCAGTTCTCCTATTATTTTGCCGGCACCAGCTTTGGCCGTCGCGGCGGCTATTCCGCCCCGACCGAAGACGTCGCCTCTGGAGGTGTGGTGAGCTATGCTGGCACCTACGTGGGCCTGATGAACATCGCAGGCGATGGCGGCGATCTGCTGCCCGTCTCCCCCGGCACCCCGGCTGACATTCGCCCGGCCCAGTCGGCCGAGGTCACCGGCGATGCCTTCGTCAATGCCGATTTCCGCGACAATGTCGTCAATGGCACCATCTACAACCGCCAGATTGAGCCGACCACAGCGGGCGGCACCCCACAGACGCTGGTAACACTCGACCTCGCGCCCACCGATATTGCCGACAATGGCACCTTTACCGGCACCGCCTCGCAGGTGGTCAACGGCACCCGCACCAATGTCGGCACCTATGGCGGCATCTTCGCCGGGACCGATGCCACATCGGTTGCCGGGTCCGTCTTTGCCCAGAACCACGTCGAGAATATCGACGGCATCGAGGAATACGGGATCTTTGTTCTGGGCCAATGCGGCACCGCAGAAAGTTCGGCCGTCTGCGATCAGCCGGTACCCTGATCTCATGCGGCGCTGTCTGGCCGCAGCCCTGACGCTGGCGCTGCTGCACGCAGCGCCGGCAACGGCGACCGAGCCGACCCCCGAACATCATCTCAGCCTGGAACAGGGCCGCCTGCTGGCGGCGCATTCCCTTGGCACCGGCAAACCGGAGCTGACGCTGGACCTGACCCGCGCCCTCTTGCGGGCCGACCGGCGCGATCACCTGGCCTGGTACCTGCGGGCCGCCGCGCAGGCGCAGCTGAAATCGCCCGGCGCCGGGCGCCGCTCTGCGGCGCGCGCCTATCGCTTTGCCCCCGACAGCGCAGGCAAATTCCGCGCAGCCCAGCTGGCCGCACGGCTGGCGGTGCAGGACGCCCGGCCGACGCTGGCGCAGGTCTGGCTGCGCCGCACCGCCATTCACGCCCCCGATGAGATCAGCGAAACACGCATCGCCGCCGACTATAAGGTCCTGCGGCGGATCAACCCCTGGTCCTTCCAGCTGCGCGGCGAGCTGAAGCCCTCAAACAACGTCAACAACGGCGCCGACAACACGCTGGAAGTGATCGACGGCGTGCCGACACTGGGCCGATTTGGTCCCCGGTCGGTGGCACTGGAGGGGACCGTTGCCGTGCTCGATGCCGCGATCGGCTACCGCCTGCGGGAAAGCCGCAGCAGCCTCACCACGCTGAGCGCGCGCGGCTATGTCCAGCGGGTGGCACTGTCGTCAGCCGCCAAGGCCAAGGCCGCCCCCCTCGCCCAGCAGTCCGGCACCACGGTGCCGCGCAACAGCGAATTCGGATCGACCTACGGCGAGATCACCCTGACCCATGCCTTTGCCGCTGGCCCGCCCGAACGCAAAGGCTCCGCCGCCCTCGGGCTCAGCTTTGGGACCGCCTGGTATGGCGGCGACAAAAGCTATGATCTGGTCAAACTGACCGCCCGGCGCAGCTGGCAGCTGTCAGCGCGCACCGGACTGACACTGGATGGCATGGCAGAACAGCGGCTCGACCCGCGCGGCCCCTCGCAGGATGGCGAGGTGTTCGGCCTGGGCCTCCGTGTCAATCGCGGGCTGCAAAATGGCGATCAGATCGACGTCAGCCTTGCACTGCGCGACAGCAGATCAGGCCATGTGAACACCTCCAGCCGCAGCGCCACGCTGCGGCTCGGCTATCACTTCGCCAAACCGCTGGGGCCGGCCAAAATCAGCACCGGACTGATCCTTGGCCAATCCGACTACCCGCAGTTCATCGCAGGCTTCCCCGCCCGCTATCTGGCCGATGGCCGCGAAGACCGGTCCTATTATGCCGATGTGAACCTCTTCTTCGAAGACTACGACTATGCCGGATTTGCCCCGACGCTGCGCCTGCGCGCGGGCAAAAAAGACAGCAATCACAGCCGTTTCCAGTCGCGCGAGCTATCGCTCTCGCTGGGTGTTCAGTCCAAATTCTAAGCGGATCCCGCAATCGCTCTGGTCACCGGCTCCGGACGCATTATGGTCAGGGGCCTGAGATATCTGACACGAGGCCGCGCCCCTGGGCCAGCCGTCCTGACATGAGGAACACACCGATGCCGCTGAAATATCTGCACACTATGGTTCGCGTCAAAGACCTAGAGACATCCATGGCCTTCTACCAGCTGCTGGGTCTCAAGGAGACCCGACGCTACGACAGCGAAAAAGGCCGCTTCTCGCTGATCTTCATGGCCGCCGAAGGGCAGGAAGAAACCCCGATCGAGCTGACCTATAACTGGGACGGCGATGATGGCCTGCCCAGCGACAGCCGCCATTTCGGCCATCTGGCCTATGGTGTGGATGATATTTACGCCACCTGCCAGCATCTGATGGACAATGGTGTCACCATCAACCGCCCGCCGCGCGACGGCCACATGGCCTTTGTCCGCTCGCCCGATAATATCTCGATCGAACTGCTGCAAAACGGCGACGCGCTGGACCCGGCAGAACCCTGGGCCAGCATGGAAAACACCGGCAGCTGGTAAGCCGCAACCGCCAGGAGGGCAGCACCATCATCGCGCGCCCTGTCCTCCCGGCGCCTGACCTCTGCGGCATATCTGTGCCGCCCTGCGCGCAGGCCGCCAAGCCGCACCGCACACCCCAACCGCACCATCCCGTCCCAGCCGCACCATCAGGGCACGCCAACCCGCAGGGCACGCAAAATTGCACCAGCCGGTTGCCCCGGTGGTGTGTCAGCCATGCTGCTGTCCGAAAAGATGGTCCAAGCCTGATGGGCCTTCTGGTCCCCGGATCCGCTCCGCTCCCGGCCTTCTGCCCGGTCAGCGTCGGTATGGCTTGGTCAGATCAGCTGCCGCGCAGCAAATCAAAAGGGTCAGGCAGATCGGTGATAGTCGGCGTTCTGCCGAGAGGGATATGCGTTGCGACCGATGGAACACGCCCCGTTTCAGGCGTGCAAAACCCGGCTCAATAGATGTAGCGGATCTGGTCGGACCAGTAACGCTCCACCCGCTTCAGCGAGGCTGTGATATCCGCGATGCCCTCGCTGCTGATCACACCTTTGCCTTCCAGGCCTTCTGCGTGGCGCGAAAACAGCGCCGCAACAATATCACGAATCTCGCGACCGCGCTCGGTCAGGCGCACCCGGACCGAACGGCGATCAATCTCGCAACGCTGGTGGTGCATATAGCCCATCTCGACCAGTTTCTTCAGGTTGTAGCTGACATTGCTGCCCTGATAGTAGCCGCGTGATTTCAATTCGCCCGCCGTGACCTCATTGTTGCCGATATTGAACAGCAGCAGTGCCTGAACCGCATTGATCTCCAGCACGCCGACACGCTCAAACTCGTCCTTGATGACGTCCAGCAGCAGACGGTGAAGACGCTCAACCATTGCGAGCGCCTCAAGGTAGCCAGTCATGAACCCTTTGGTGTCCTGCTGGCCGATTGGCATTTCCATACTCATCCGCATCTCCGACTCGATGGTGTCTGAGAGCAACAATGCGGAAAATTCCCGAAAAATCCGTTAAGCTGAAATTTTATTCTTTTTGATGGGTTTGCGCTATGTCGTCGATCAGCGCCGAGAACCGATCCGGCGGCGCCACCTGCCCCGTCACCCACTGGTACAGATCCTGATCATTCTCCTGCAAAAGCAGGTCGTAGAGATCAAGATCCGCCGGGCCCATCGTGACCAGTGTCCGCTCGGCATAGGCGGAAAGAAGAATATCCATCTCCTTGATTCCGCGCCGCATCGAGCGCATCTGCAACCGCTTCAGCCGGTGGGCAGGCAGTTCGCTCATTGTGCGCTGCCTTCCATCACCAGGCGCAGGCGTTTTTCCAGCCGTGCCGCCCGGTCAGCATTGCTGCGCAGATCCTCGCGCAGCTGGCGCAGCTCGGTCATCACCGCCGCCAGATCCTGCGGCATCTGTTCGCCAGCCGGGGCTTCCATGCCTTCGCCCTCGCCGGTCAGCAGCCAGCGCATCGACACATTCAGCAGCCCCGCCATCATCGACAGCTTGTTGGCGCGCGGTTCCGACAGATCCTGTTCCCAGCCGGTCAGGGTCGATTTCTTGATGCCCAGCCGACGGGCCAGCTGCGCCTGGGTCATGCCT
The DNA here is from genome assembly GCF_048056015.1 of Phaeobacter sp. JH20_37. Lineage (NCBI taxonomy): Bacteria > Pseudomonadati > Pseudomonadota > Alphaproteobacteria > Rhodobacterales > Roseobacteraceae > Phaeobacter > Phaeobacter sp. JH20_37. Next base: position 266,585 of record NZ_JAYMWW010000006.1, read on the forward strand.
GCTGCATCGCGTGCAGCGGCCACCCGGTCACCAAAGGTTGCCGCGTCGGGGCCATACCAATTCATGTCGTCGTTGCTCATTTGCCCGCTCCTGTTGGCCTATCGGTTTGTCGGTCTCCTGATCCCGCTTGATCGGAAGTTAGCGGCACCCTATGACAGTTCTAGATGACATTCAAACAGAGGTCTTTCCATGCAATTTCTGTCCGATAGCCTCTCCCGCGTCAAACCGTCACCCTCGATCGCCGTCACCACGCTGGCCGCTGAACTGCGTGCGGCCGGCCGTGACGTGATCGGCCTGAGCGCCGGTGAGCCTGACTTTGACACGCCCGACAATATCAAGGACGCCGCGATCCGCGCCATTCAGGCAGGCAAGACCAAATACACCGCCCCCGACGGCATCCCCGAGCTGAAGCAGGCGGTCTGCGATAAATTCGCCCGCGACAACGGGTTGGAGTATACCCCGGCGCAGGTTTCGGTTGGCACCGGCGGCAAGCAGATCCTCTACAATGCGCTGATGGCAACGCTCAATCCCGGCGATGAGGTGGTAATCCCGACCCCCTATTGGGTGTCCTACCCGGATATGGTGCGGCTGGCCGGTGGCACGCCGGTCTGTGTCGACTCCTCGCTGGAGACCGGGTTCAAGATCACCCCGGCCCAGCTGGAGGAGGCAATCACGCCGCAGACCAAATGGTTCATCTTCAACTCACCCTCGAACCCGACCGGGGCCGGCTACCACCCGGAGGAGCTGAAGGCGCTGACCGAGGTGCTGCTGCGCCACCCGCATGTCTGGGTGATGACCGATGACATGTATGAGCATCTGGTGTTCGATGATTTCACCTTCTGCACACCGGCGCAGATCGAACCGCGGCTCTATGACCGCACGCTGACCTGCAATGGCGTCTCCAAAGCCTATGCGATGACCGGCTGGCGGATCGGCTATGCCGCCGGTCCCAAGCATCTGATCGACGCGATGCGCAAGATCCAGTCGCAATCCACATCGAACCCCTGCACCATCAGCCAATGGGCTGCGGTTGAGGCGCTGAATGGCACCCAGGATTACATCCTGCCCAATACCGCTGTGTTCCGCCGTCGCCGCGATCTGGTGATTTCGATGCTCAGCCAGATCGAAGGCGTTGCCTGCCCGGTGCCGGATGGGGCCTTCTATGTCTACCCCTCCATCCATGCGCTGATCGGGCGCACCTCTGCCGGGGGCGTCAAGATCACTGACGACGAGGCCTTTGCCAAGGCGCTGCTGGCGGAGGCCAATGTGGCCGTGGTCCATGGCGCCGCCTATGGGTTGTCGCCGAACTTCCGTATCAGCTACGCCGCGGCCGATGACGTCCTGACCGAGGCCTGCCGCCGCATTCAGGCCTTCTGCGCCGCGCTGCGCTGAACGGAGCGTTTCGCATGGCTGCCTCCCTGCCGGACTATTACTTTCGCCTGCGCGACAACGGAGCCTTTGTGTTCCGCGTCGATAGTGAGAACCGGCAGCGGCGGCTGGACATGGATCAGATCGCCGTGGTGAAGCTGCGCAGCGGCGAGATCCGCGCCCATGGCGACCGTGACCTCAGTGCCGAGGATCTGAACGCGATCCGCAGCTGGATGGATCAGCGCCGCGAGACGCTGGCCATGCGCGAGATGGATGACATTCACCGCACCATCGAGCATCTGAACAGCACCGCCCATTGGGCACAAAGCAAGGCCAGCGCCGCGCAGCTGGAGGAGATCACCGACCAGCTGCTGCTCGCCATGCACGACCTGCGCTCGGTGCTGGTGCGCAAGAAGGCCGATCATCTGGCCCGTGGCGCCAAGGACAGCGACCCCTCCTGATCAGCGTGGGCATGACCGGCCATCGGTGGCGCCGGATCTGAACATCACCCGATGCGTACGCGCGGATCTTTGGCGGCTTGCACATCATGCGTGTCGGGCGGCCGCTCCTTACGTCCTCTGTCGCTGGACGCCACCGCCAGCCCTTCGGTGAGGGGTGGGTTGCAATGGCAACCATAAGGCGATTAATATTTTTATCACACAATCATTATAGGAACCATTGGCGGCAGTTTCGGACTGTAGCGCGATCACCCCGGCCCCCTGTTCTGGTCCTGCGCAGATCCGCCACTGCCGCCACTGTTACCAGTATCATTCAGTCACAACAGGATTCCCGATGACGTCATATATTTCGATCATGCCCGCTTTTGCCGCCCTGACCCTCGCCAGCGGTGTCGCACTGGCCGCAGACAGTGCGCAGACCGTCAAGGACAGCGAAATCGACCGGCAACGTGCGGCACTGGCCATGAGCACCTTCGGGGCCGGATTTGGTCCGCAATCGCCGCGCGACATCGACATGGTCGAGGGGCAGAACCTGCGCGTCTTCAGCGCGGCACCGCCCGCCACCGAGATGAACCTCTGCAATATCCATTTCCATGAAAACGCAGAACATCGCGGCGGTGAATTCACCAGCTACGCGGGCAATGGCGATGGCAAGGGCTATGGCACCGGCTATCAATATGACGGCACGCTGAGCGAGGCAGAACTGGCGCCGCTGGACAGCCCCATCGGCGCCGAGGGCGGCCACGGCGATCTGCAACCGGGCGACACCATCGAGGTGCATTACGTCCACACCACCGCGCAGGTGACCCCGGGGCCAACGCTGGGCGCCTGCCTCAGCGAAGCGATCAAGAACCCGCAGCTGCGGGTTGAGGCGCAGGTTTATGTGCTGGTCAATGACGAAAACGCCGCCGATTTCACCGAGCTGACCCGTCTCACCGTCCGAAACAACCTCTATCAGGCGCAGAACATCCCGGCCAATTCCGGCACCCCGATCAGCTATGCCGGCTCCACCACCGGTCCGGGGTACAATACCACAGGCTCCCCGTTTCAGGTCACCTGGAGCGTCCGACCCAAGGTGATCCGCGTCAATATCCACAGCGTCGGCACCTGGCTCGAGCATAATTATTTCAACGAGACCCACGCCCATGGCGTCCGCAATCTGGTGACCAACCCCGATCTGCTGGCACCGATCAGCAACTAGCCCGCGCCGCGACGGCTAGCGGTGGTCGCGGTGATGACCCGGCAAGAGAACCAAAGGGGGCGATACCGCCCCCTTTCCGGTGCGTGGCTGACAGGTGCCTCCGTGCCGTTATCCGGTGGTCAGCGTTGCGGAGGGGGCGCCCACCTGCTTGATCGAGCGGCGCCAGAACCGGATCATCAGGAACAGCCCCGCCGCCGACAGGCCGATCACCAGCCCCAGCCAGACGCCAAGCCCGCCCATGCCGAAGGTAAAGCCCAGCAGATAAGAGGCCGGTATCCCCACCGCCCAATAGCTGAGCCCCGCAATCACCATCGGCACGCCGGTGTCCTGGACACCGCGCAACAGGCCCAGCGCGATGACCTGCATACCATCCATCAGCTGAAACAGCGCCGCCGCCGCAAGCAGCACGCCGCCGATCAGCAGGATCTCGGCCTTCTGCGGGTCGGCGCTGTCCAGAAACAGCGACATCAGCGGGCCGGGCACGGTCAGGAACAGGACAATCGCCACCGACGATACCAGCAGCGACATCAGCGTCACCACCTTGCCGCCGCGTGCCAGATGCGCGCGGTCGCCGCGGCCATAGGCATTGCCCGCCCGGATGGTCGCCGCATTCGACAGCCCCAGATGCACCATGAACGTCAGCCCGCCCAGCGAAATCGCGATACCATGGGCCGCCAGCGGCACCGTGCCCAGCCAGCCCATCATCATCGCCGAGGCCGCAAACAGGCTGGCCTCGGCCAGCGTGGTCAGCCCGATCGGCAGCCCCATGCGCAGCACCCGGCCCAGCATCTCCCAGTCCGGGCGCTGGAAATTCTTCAGCAGCTCATGCTCCGGCAAGGCCTTCAGCGCGTAGACCAGCACCAGCACAAAGGACAGGCCATTGGTCACCAGCGAGGCCAGCGCCGCCCCGGCAATCCCCAGTTCAGGTGCGCCCCAGTTGCCAAAGATCAGCGCATAGTTCACCAGCCCGTTCACCACCGCCCCAAAAACCGACAGCCACAGCACGATCTGGGTCCGTTCCAGCGCCGCCAGATAGGATTTCGCAACCATATAGAGCAGCGCCGGAAACAGCGCCCAGCCTGCAATCCGCAGGTATTCCGCTGCGTCATGGGCCACCTTCTCCTCCTGGCCCAGCAACAGCAGGATCGCCTCTGACCACCACAACAGCGGCATCGCCAGCACCCCGTAGACCAGCGACAGCCAAAGCCCCATGCGGGTAGAACGCCGGATCTGACGCTCTTCGCCGGCACCGGCTGCGGCGGCCACCATCGGCATCACAGCAAAGGCAAAGCCGGATCCGAACAGGAAGATCGAGAAGAAATAGGACGAGCCCAGCGTCACCGCCGCCAGCTCATCGACCCCATACCAGCCCAGCATCACCGTATCGGTCAGCCCGATGGCAAACTGCGCCACATGCCCGCCAATCAACGGCAGGCCAAGCACGGCAATGGCGCGACTATGGGCGAGGAGTGTGTTCGGGGCGGGCGCGGGCAATCTCTGTGTCATATGCAAGCCTTAGGCACGGGTCGACAGGACGGCAAGCCTCATTTCCGCTCCGGTTGCAATCTGCCCGTCGGCTTCTGCCGTGCCGGTCATGCGCGCCGTCTTATGCGTACGATCTGCGGCAAATGTGATATGCTGGCGGTGCCGATCATCGCCAGCAAGGAGCGCCTGCATGTCCGATCTCACACGCCAGCTGATCCCTGATGCGCAGGCCTTCCTGACGGAGCTGTCGCAGAACAACAGCCGCGACTGGTTCCAGACGCATAAGGCCCGCTATGACGACCAGCTGCGCCGCCCGGCAGAGGCGCTGCTGGCCGAGGTTGCCGATTACCTGCGCCCGCATCACCCCGGCATTCAGGGCAAGCTGTTCCGGCCCCAGCGCGATCTGCGGTTTTCCAGGGACAAGACCCCCTATCACACCCATCTGCATATGCTGTGGAAGCTGCCGCTGCTGCCGGGGGCCGGGCTGTTCTTTGGCATCGACCCGGCCCGGCTGCGCGTCGGCGGCGGTGTCATGAGCCTTGACGGTGCTGCGCTCAGCCGCTGGCGCATTGCGGTTGCGGGCCGGCCGCTGGTCCGGGTCTATCCGACGGCAGGCCTCGACCAGATCGACGGGCGCAGACAGCCCCCCGACAGCGGCTTTGCGGATGAGCTGGCGGCGCTGCTGGATATCCTCACCCTCAAGGGGTTTCGACCCAATGCGGCTGAGCTGAAACGGGTGCCGGGGCCACAGGATCAGACCCATCCCCACGCCGATCTCCTGCGCCGCAAGTCGCTGACCCTGTGGTCTGATCTCGACCTCACGTCGCCGGTGGATCCAAAGGCCGCGATCTGTAGCGCGGCCCTCGTGCTGGCACCCGTCTTCACCCTGTTGCGCCCGATCCTGACCAAGCCGGTCGCTGCCTGATCGCCGGGATCAGCTGTGGCCCCAGTCCTCCGGATTGTCGCTGTTGTTGGGGCTCAGCCCCAGCACATCCCCCCGGATCGAACAGCCCAGCCCCAGCACGGTGCGGTTGGCATAGGAGAAATAGGCGCAGACCTGATTGATCTCCAGAATCTGCCCGTCATCCAGACCGGCGGCCCGCAGCGCATGGATATCCGCCTCGATCAGCGCGGCCGGGGCTTCGGTCAGCTTGCGCGCATAGACCAGCCCGGCCCGCTGCGCCGGATCCAACGGCGCCAGCTGCGGGTTGCGCGCCTCGATCGCGGCGCGGATCTCCAGCCCCCGCGCCTCATCCGCCAGCAGCCGCTGGAGGCCGGCAAAATGGTGCTCCACGCAATAGGCGCAGTCATTCAGGGACGAGACCCAGACTCCCAGCACCTCCAGATACCATTTCGGCAGGCTGTTGCCGCTGTGGTGCAGCACATTCTTGTAAAGCGCCATATGCCCTTCCATCGAATGCGGCCGCAGACTGTGCACCATCATGATGTTGTCGACATTGTTGCCCGGCCCGGTCACCCGCTCGTAGAGCTTTTTCAGCTTGCCGGTTGCCTCTTCAAACGGAACGGTCCTGATCCAGGCCATGTCACTCTCCCTGATTGTCTGACCCGAGAGTAGCGGCTGCCAACGGCAATGGAAGGCAAAACGGAGCGTCAGGTCCCGCCCAGTCCCGGGACGTGAGGCGCCAGCCGCACGGCCTGCGCCTGACCTTGTACCTCGGAGGACCGGCAAAAGACCCTACGCCGACGCCTCCCGCGCCACCGCGGCAATCGCCGCCCGCACATCCGCCGCGCGGCTGCGGTGATTGGTGATCGCCGCGCGCAGCATCACGCGGCCCTCCGCACGGGTGGTCGAGAACACCGCCTCGCCGCTTTCCTGCAGGGTCTGGGCAATATGCGCGTTGATCACAGACTGCGCCTCCGGCGTCAGATCGCTGCGCGCGGTGAAGACGCAGATATTCGATACCACCGGCGCGCCCAGTGCCATCAGCGGCTGCGCCTCAACCTCAGCCGCCATCAGCGCCGCCAGCTCGCAATTGCCGGTGATCGCCTCGCAGAACGCCGCCTCGCCATAGGTCTCAAGCGCCGTCCAGACCTTCAGCGCCCGGTTGCCACGGCTGAGGTCGATGCCATAGTCGCAGAACCACGGCTCACCGCCCGCCAGCCCGCGCTCGGCCCCTTCCAGATAGGCAGGCCGCGCCGCAAAGGCCGCGCGGTGCTCGTCCTCGTTCCTGAGCAGCGCCATGCCGCAGTCATAGCCCACATACATCCATTTGTGGAAATCCAGCGCGATGCTGTCGGCCCGGCCGATCCCGTCACTCAGCGACCGGTAAGGCTCCGCCGCGATCCGCGTCCAGGCGCCAAAGGCCCCGTCCACATGCAGCCACAGCCCCAGATCCGCTGCCGCATCGGCCAAGGCATTCAGATCGTCGAACTGCCCCAGATCCACGGTGCCCGCATTGCCCACCAGCAGAAAGGGCAGCGCGCCCTTGGCCCGATCCTCGGCCACCATCCGGGCCAAGGCCGCGCAGTCCAGCCGGCCATCGACCAGCGGCACCTTGCGCAGATTGTCCGAACCGATACCCAACAGCTCCACCGCCTTCAGCGAGGCATTATGCACGCCCTCGCCCGCATAGGCGGTCAGCCGCACCGCGCCCTGGCCGGTCTTGCGGACATCCTTCAGCACCCGCAGCCGCGCCGCCTGAAAGGCAATCACCGTCGCCTGCGAGGTGCCGGTCACCAGAATGCCGCTGGCCCCCTCCGGCATCCCCATTTTGCGGCGCGTCCAGTCGACAACCGCGCGCTCCATGTAGTTCGCGCCATGGTCGCGCCCGCCCATATTGGCATTGACCGCCGCCGCCGCAACCGAGGCGATTAGATCCGTCGCCAGACCCGATCCCTGCACCCAGCCCCAGAACCGCGGATGGGTGTTGCCACCGTGATAGGGCAGCACATCGCGGATGATCCGGTCGACCGTCTCTTGCGGCCCCAGCGCCTCCGCCGTCACCGCATAGCGCGCGTCAATATCCTCCGGCACCGGCTGCCAGGGGCGCTCCGCTGCCTCTTGCATCTGGTCCAGCGCCGCCTCCAGCATCCGCTGCGCCTCAGCGCGGAACACCGCCCAATCCTGCGTCTTGATCCCTGTCTCAGCCACCCGCGCGCCCTCCTCCTGCCTGCCGCTGCCCACAGGTGTAGCCCGCAAGCCCAGGCACCGCACGAAGAATATCGCCGCACCCAGTTGCCCGGCCTTACCACCGATAAACTGATCGCCGCGCGCCCTGCCCTGCCTTATCCACAGCCCCTTGCGTGCCTCTTCCACCCGGCCCCAACACCTGCCATAATGGCGGCCAATCAAAACCAACCAAGAGCAGCCCCGCATATGGCCGACGACCTCCTCAGCACGCCCGCTTCTGAGACCTATGACGCTTCCTCGATCGAGGTTCTGGAAGGCCTCGAACCGGTCCGCCAGCGCCCCGGCATGTATATTGGCGGCACCGATGAGCGCGCGCTGCACCATATGGTCGCCGAGATCCTAGACAACTCCATGGACGAGGCCGTCGCCGGCCACGCCAACCGGATCGAGGTGACGCTGCACGCCGATTTTTCCGTCACCATCTCCGACAATGGCCGTGGCATCCCGATCGACCCGCACCCGAAGTTCCCGGACAAATCGGCACTTGAGGTGATCCTCTGCACCCTGCACGCAGGCGGCAAATTCTCCGGCAAGGCCTATCAGACCTCGGGCGGTCTGCACGGCGTCGGCTCCTCCGTGGTGAACGCGCTGTCGGATTCCATGGTCGTGCAAGTGGCCAAGAACAAGGAACTCTTCGAACAGCGTTTCTCGCGCGGCCTCCCCCAGGGTCCGGTGGAAAAAATCGGCGCCGCCCCCAACAAGCGCGGCACCTTCGTCACATTCCACGCCGATGAGCAGATCTTCGGCTCCCACCGGTTCAAGCCCAAGCGCCTGTTTACCCTCGTGCGCTCCAAGGCCTATCTGTTCTCCGGCGTCGAAATCCGCTGGAAATCGGAAATCGACGACAATGAGACCCCGACCGAGGCCACCTTCCACTTCCCCGGCGGCCTCAAGGACTACCTGACAGAGGTGCTCGGCAAATCCTCCGTCTACGCCGACCAGCCCTTTGCCGGTAAGGTTGAGTTCCGCGAGAAATTCAACGCGCCGGGATACGTGGAATGGGCGATCAACTGGACCCCGTCCCGCGACGGCTTCACCCAGTCCTACTGTAACACCGTCCCCACACCCGAGGGCGGCACCCATGTGGCCGGCTTCTGGGCCGCAATCCTAAAAGGGATCAAGGCCTACGGCGAGCTGGTCAGCAACAAGAAGGCCGGCAACATCACCCGCGACGACCTGATGGCGGGCGGCTGCGCGCTGGTCTCCTGCTTCATCGCCGATCCCGCCTTTGTCGGCCAGACCAAGGACCGCCTGTCGACCGAGGCCGCCGCCAAGATGGTGGAAAACTCGGTCCGCGATCATTTCGACAACTGGCTGGCGGCTGACACCAAATCGGCCGGCGCCATCCTCGACTTTCTCGTGCTGCGCGCCGAGGAACGCCTGCGCCGCAAGCAGGAGAAAGAGACCCAGCGCAAATCCGCCACCAAGAAACTGCGCCTGCCCGGCAAGCTGACCGACTGCACCTCCAAGGACCGCGCCGGCACCGAATTGTTCATTGTCGAGGGCGACTCCGCGGGCGGTTCCGGCAAGGGCGCGCGCAACCGGGTCAATCAGGCGCTGCTGCCGCTCAAGGGTAAGATCCTGAACGTGCTGGGCGCGGCCTCCAACAAACTCGGCTCCAATCAGGAGATCAACGACCTCTGCGAGGCGCTTGGCGTCGGCCTTGGCACCAAATTCAACCTCGACGATCTGCGCTATGACAAGATCATCATCATGACCGACGCGGACGTCGACGGCGCCCATATCGCCTCGCTCCTGATGACCTTCTTCTTCACCCAGATGCGCCCGCTGATTGACGGCGGCCACCTCTACCTCGCCTGCCCGCCGCTGTTCCGCCTGACCCAGGGTGCGCGCCGCGTCTACTGCCTCGATGAGGCCGAGCGCGACAAATGGCTGGAAAAGGGCCTCGGCGGCAAGGGCAAGATCGACGTCTCCCGCTTCAAGGGTCTTGGCGAAATGGACGCCAAGGATTTGAAAGAGACCACGATGGACCCCAAGACCCGCAAGCTGATCCGCGTCACCATCGACGAGGACGAGCCGGGCGAAACCGGCGATTTGGTCGAGCGCCTGATGGGCAAGAAACCCGAGCTCCGCTTCCAGTACATCCAGGAAAACGCGAAGTTCGTGGAGGAGCTGGATGTTTAATGGCCAGAAAGAAAATTGGCGTTTGTCGGCTAACAGAAAATGAAGGCAAACTTGTAAAATCGCATATTATCCCCCAGGCCTTTACACGGCCAACTATATCTGGCGCACCGTTGCTGCAATCGACAAAGGGGCGCGGACACTTAAGGCGTTGG
>NZ_JAYMWW010000007.1:0-4410 GCF_048056015.1 Phaeobacter sp. JH20_37
ACACCCGGTCCCATCCCGAACCCGGAAGTTAAGCACTGTTGCGCCGATGGTACTGCGTCTTAAGGCGTGGGAGAGTAGGTCACCGCCAAACCTAGCAAAATCCATAAACTCTAAACGATAACAATAAAAAATACCTTCAGATATACCCCTCTGAAGGGATAAATGCTCAATCACAACATCAGTGATAAAGCAATTAATGGCTCAACTCGCGCAACGCGCCAGAGCCTGAATAAAAATGTCGCGGGATGGAGCAGCCCGGTAGCTCGTCAGGCTCATAACCTGAAGGTCGTAGGTTCAAATCCTACTCCCGCAACCAACGATTTCTGCGAAAGCAGGTTGTCCAAAGCCTCGGCCTCCGAAAGGAAGTCGGGGTTTTGCTTTCCGGCTGCAAAGCGCACGATCGCCCCCAGGTCGCCGCGAAGGGCGATGGAGAGTTCGCCGTTCTCGGGCACGAGGCTGATTTCATCCACAAGTGATCTAAGCACGTCGACGGCGGCGCCACGATCTTCCTCGGATTGCAGGTTCTCGCAGAGCTTGGTGATCCGATCCTGATACATCTGCGCCATGTTCGGGTGCAGCAATGGCGGCGGCTCATCGGCATTGTCCAGGAGCTCGCTCAACTGCGACTTCCTCGCCTCCAGCTTCTCGGCTTTGTCTTTAAGCTTTGCTGGCGGGAAGCCCTGAAGAATGGCATCGACCATCTTGTCGAGCTCTCGGTCAACCTTCTCGAGTTCGCTCCTCCAGCCGGCCAGGTCGGCTCCGCGCTCGATCCGGAGCCGATTTACCTCTCGCATGAACTCGGCACAGAATTCATTGAAGAGTTCCGGCGACATGAGATGCTTCCGAAGGCCATTTAAGATCGACGCCTCCAAGACATCCCGACGGATGTTCAGACGGTTTTCGCATGTGCCCTTGTTCCGTGACGCTGCGCAGCCAAGAAGGTCTTTCGAGATCAGGGAGTACCCACCACCACAGCACCCGCACTTGATTAAGCCGGCGAAAAGATGCTTCGGCCGCCGTCTATCGTTCATCGGATTGCTGCCTGTCGGCGACGTATCAAACGAAAGGCTCTTTTGCCTTTTCTTCACTGCGTCCCAGAGATCTTGGTCCACAATCCGAAGGTCCGGGACTTCCTGGACAACCCAGTCACTTTCGGGGTTCGGGCGGGAGACGCGCTTACCGGTGTCTGGATCCTTCATGTATCGCAGGCGGTTCCAGACCAGCCGCCCGATGTAGAGTTCATTGTTGAGAATCCCCGTCCCTCGTTTCGGGTTTCCATGGATTGTCGACGGCCCCCACTCCTTGCCCTGCGGTCCCGAAATGCCCTCCCGGTTCAAGGCCATTGCGATCGTCCGCGATGATTGTCCGGACAAGTAATCCCTGAAGATGCGCCGAACGACGTTTGCTTCGGCTGGGTTGATCTCCCGCTCGCCCCGATCGTCCGGATCAGCCGTACGAATGACGTCATACCCATAACAAAGCCCGCCACCGGAGCGACCCTTCTCGACGCGCCCGCGGAGACCGCGCCGGGTCTTGTCAGCTAGATCCTTTAGGAAGAGTGCGCCCATCGTTCCCTTGAGACCAATGTGCAATTCGCTGACCTCACCTTCAGACAGCGTCACGATACTCACACCTGCAAAGCGCATCCGCTTGTAGAGCCCGGCAATGTCCTCCTGATCTCTAGAGAGACGATCCAGCGACTCCGCGAGGATCACCTCAAAACGGCCCTTCAGCGCATCCGAGATCAGTTCCTGAACGCCGGGCCGAAGCAAGGACGCCCCGGAAATCGCGCGATCCGTGTAGCTGTCGATGATCGTCCAGCCTTCTCGCTCTGCGCGTGCACGACAGATGCGAAGCTGGTCCTCGATCGAAGCATCACGTTGGTTGTCAGATGAATACCGAGCGTAAAGCGCTGCCTTCATGCGATAGCCCCCTTAATCGCGGAGGCGAGCCTGTGCATGCCGCCTGTTCTCTGTCTCAATGAAATCTCTCGCCGCCTGCCGCGCCAACAAGCGAACAAGGTTGACCAGCCGCGGATCATCGCCGGCAGAAGTGAGGCGCGCGATGTTGTTCTCAGCCGCTCCGCTACCCCGAGATGAGATTTGGGCGTCTGTTGACGCGTCAGCCCCCGGCCTATGTTTGCGGTCCCATTCCATGGTTGCCAGCCTGCCAGAGGGTGGCGCGCGTACGAAGGAAAAAGCCAATGCACAATAGAGGGTTGAAGGTGGGGTGAGCGCACATTTTCGTAGCTTGGCGTATAGATGGCTGCTTTGGCGTCGCGCAAATCGGCGGCCCGGAAACCGGAGATACTGCGCTGTTCTATGCGATTTCTCACCTTTTCGGGGTCCCTAGCTGTGGCGGGGTCCGGCGACCATTGCCCAAACGAAGTCTGCCATAGGCTGCCCGAATCGCGCAACGCGGGTGTGCTTTAGGCGCGGGAAGCCGCCACTGACCCGGCGAAAGAGCAAGAGACTGGAAGGGGTGCCGTGACGGGTTGAGGGCTGGAGGAGAGGCCTCCGGCGCCCGTCGCGGAGGTTTTCCAATGAACAGCGAAATTATCGATGCCGGGCGTGATATGAGCGGCGGCTACAAGGTGGATGTGTCGCGCGGCACGAACGTGGACCGCGTGTCGTCCGAGTGGTTCTCGCGGCCAGATGACGAGCGGTATCTTTCGCTCGACGATCTCTTTGCCTCGGTCAAGTGCCGGGCGGAGCGGAGCCGGACGCGCACGGTGGAGAGTGCGGCGATCCGGGTCGAGGCGCATCGCGAGAACCCGGAAAAGCTCGGCCTTGTCCTGCCGGGCACGGATGAACCCATCGCGCCAACGCATTGGTCCTTCGGCCAGCTCTCGAGCCTCGTCGGCGCGCCCGCGGCCTATCTGCGGCAACTTCCCGCGCCGCTGGCCGGGATCAACCTCCAGTACGGTCTGACCAACCACCGGGCCGAGCAGATCAAGACCATGGAGGTCGCGGATGGTCGCACCGAACTGCGCGCCGTGACCGGCCCCGACTATGGCCGCATCTACGACCATGAACTGGTCTCCGCCGTGCAGCGCATCGCGGGCAACGGCACCGGCGATACGCGCTGGAAGGTGCCGGGCGTGCTCGACTGGTCGACCGGCATCTACAACCCGCGCGTGGACGTCACGAAGGAGACGACGACGCTCTACGCCTCGGACCGCAACGTGTTCCTGTTCCTCGTCGACGACCTCAACCCGATCGAGGCGGGGCTGCTGCCCGATGGCTCGCCGGACCTCTATTTCCGGGGGTTCTATTGCTGGAACTCCGAGGTGGGTGCCAAGACGCTCGGCATCGCCAGTTTCTATCTGCGGGCGGTCTGCCAGAACCGCAACCTGTGGGGCGTCGAGGACTTCCAGGAGATCACCATCCGCACTCGAAATACGCCGCCTCCCGCTTCGCCCACGAGGCCGCCCCGGCGCTGAGCCGCTTCGCCGAGTCCTCGCCCGCGCCGTTCATCGACGGTATCCGCGCGGCGCGGGAGAAGATCGTTGCGCGCTCGGACGAGGACCGGCAGGACTTCCTCCGCAAGCGCGGGTTCTCGAAGGCGGAGACGGGGCGGATTGTCGAAACGGTCCTGGCCGAGGAAGGCCGTCCACCGGAAAGCGTCTTCGACTTCGTCCAAGGGATCACGGCGGTCGCCCGGTCGAAGCCGCAGCAGGATGCCCGGCTGACTATGGAGGGCAAGGCGAAAGTGTTATTGGAAAATACGGTGTAAGAGAAATATTGGGTGCGGGCGCCGAGACTTGCCCGCCACCCTAACAGCGAATTCAAGCAGGGATTTCTAAATCAAATGGCACCCTCGATGATCGAGGATGCGCTCTACATTCGAGTCTGCGGAATACTTTTCCCTCAGCCCCTTAAAAATAGCAGTAAATATCTCTTTCATTACTCGAATTGAATGATCAAAGTATTCCGAATCTACAACCAGTTTTTCCCCTAATTTCCCTCGTGCAAGCTGCTCAGCCTTCTTCAGGTATAGCTCGTTGACCTTTCCATCACCGTGGACATAGAGGTCTCTGGTCGCCTTTACTTCAGCATATTCTTGGATCAGGCGCTCTCCGATCTCTACACCTGCTACTGCTGATATGTACTCCGCATACTGTTTGGGACTTGCATACAGAAGATCTTGAACCCGTTTTTCGACTTGGTCTTCAATCAAGTCCTCCATAGAAGAGTAATCGAGTAAGTCACTCAAGCTGATTGACTTAGACTGACCTAAAGGAGCTCCGCCTTTTTGTGAAAGAGTGAGTTTCTTGGGGTATGCTTCCAAGATCAGTCTTACGACTTCAGCAATATAGTCTTCAGTTAGGCTGACGGCGACAATAATTGATTGTACGAATTCCTTTTCTGATATCCGTGCCTTGGCTATCGCACGCAAATCCTCAGTACT
>NZ_JAYMWW010000008.1:0-4203 GCF_048056015.1 Phaeobacter sp. JH20_37
ACACTTGGCATTTTGCTGTCCGTTGTTTCTGGAAATCGCCATCGGCCGCAGCTCAGGCTGCGCGGTCATGAATGCTCTTGGGACGCGCAACCACCTTGAACGCGTCGGTGACGCAGGTCACATCCGTCGGCGACAAATTATGGTGGTTGGGCAGGTAAATCCCATAGTCGTGAATCAGATCTGCGTTTGGCAGCACCTGATGCCCGTAATGCCGGATCCAGAACGGATGGCGCGCGATATTTCCGCAGATGAGCGGTCGACACTCGATATCCTGGTCCCTGAGGTGCTCGAATACCTCCATCCTGTTCTCCACCAAGGTGCCATAGGCGAAGGAGGATAACAGCTCAGTCTCGCTGTCCTGACGATAATAACCCCGCAACTGCGCGGCGTAGATGTCAAAATTTCGTTCGCGAACCCGGCAGATATCATCGAGTTTCAGAATTTGCTGACGCCCGATGAAGGCCTGCAGATCCGTCGAGCGCAGGTTAAACCCGGCGTAGTAGAAGGTGTAAAGGTTGCGGAAATCGTCGATATTGTGGTCTTGCTGCAGCTGATCGCGCAATGTCGGGTTGAGATCCCGGCTCCAGCCATGAGACCGCAGCGACAGCATGACCTGATGGAGCTCACTGTCATCGGTGACAACCATCCCCCCTTCGATCGTCGAGATATGATGCCCGTAATAGAATGAGAAACTGCCCGCAGTCCCATGACAGCCGAGTTTTCGCCCGTCGCTGACCGATCCCAGGGCTTCGCAGCTGTCCTCCAGCAAGAGGACATCATACCGTTCGCAGATGTCCCGGATCGCCGCCATATGGTTGGCGTGACCAAGCACATGCACAAGGATCAGCAGGGCCGGAGCCTCCTCCTTGCAGAGCCGTTCGAGATGATCCAGATCCAGCCCGAGATTGGTCGGATCGCAGTCGCAAAGCCGCACATCAAAACCGAACTGGATAAGTGGGGACACCGTGGTCACCCAGCTGACGGCGGGCGCGATCACCTTGTTGTTCCGCAACCGTCCGGCTTCGCGCGCGGCATATATCATCAGCAGGTTTGCAGACGAGCCCGAGTTCACAAATACCGCATGTTTGCAGCCCATCCATGCCGCGAACTCGGCTTCGAAGGCGGTTGTTTCTTCCGCCTTTGTCAGGCGATTCCCCGCCATCATCCAATCGGCGGTCTGCTGGAGTTCCCGCCGCGAGATGGTGTCCTGGGCCAGGGTGATCGGCCGCGGTGGCTGAAAATTCTTCATGCTTGCGCCCCTCTTACAGCCTGCATCGCCTTTAACTCGACGTAGTAATGTCGCACCTCGTTGTAAGCGGCGGTGATGTTGGCGGCCTTCTTCTGATCTTTCAGCGCGTCGATGGTGATCGAGCCATCATGAGCCCGGAAACTGGCAAGAGGTTCCTTCACAAAGCCAACCTTCGGATATCGCAGCATCGATAGCAGCGAGGCGAAGATATCTGGCCCAACCCCGTGGTATTCGCTGTTTTGCAGCGGCAACCGCCCCTGGTAGAGCGCATCGATCAATACCTGGCGCCGAAACAGAGCCGCCCCGGGGGAGATCAGGGATCCGACGATGTTTTCTTCCGCCAGGCGGTTCTCAAAAATACCCGTATCCGGCAGCCATCCCAAGAACTGCGTCATCATCTGCTTGCCGGTTTTATTGTCGACAACCTCAGCCCCGGTGAAGGCAAAGCCGACATCATCGCTGATGACAGCCAGGCATTTTTCAATGAAGGTCGGAGCAATCCAGTCATCGTCATACTGCAGGTGAACAAATTCGCCAGATGCATGCAGGACGCCCTCAAGCCAGCAAAAATGCGGGCCGAAGTCCTTTTCCCGCCGGACGTAGATGATCTTATCACCATATTCCGCGGCAACCTGCGGCGTATGATCAGTCGACCCGTGATCTACGACGATCACTTCGCAGGCGACCGTCTGATCAAGCGCACTGTCGATTGCCTTGGGCAGCATATCCGCACGGTTAAATGTGGGAACTACAATGGAAACTCTCTTAGTCATGGCGTTCTCCAAGGATCGCACGCAGGCGCGTGACATCGGCCTCTAGCGTGTCGTTCTGGCCCAGGGGCCGTATGTTCAAAGGGAAAGGAGCAAGGGATTGGGCAAAATCTGCTACCGTCATCGCACACCCGGAGCCGACGTTGACCGGCCCCTCGGCATCCGAAAGAGCGAGTTCGACAATAAGGCGCGCCGCCTGTGCAGCGGGCAGAAAATCCCGCCGACTGCCGGCACCGTAGAGGTCAAACGGCGCCTCCGGCACGGCGGTCTTCAACCGAGTGACAAGCGTCGGGCGCAGATAGCTTCCAGATTGTTCAGGGTCGTGGATCGAAAACAATCTGGCGATGCAGAGCGAGCGACCCGTCGCGGCGCAAATCTGTTGCGCAGCCAGCTCTGCCATCCGCTTGGTTTGACCATAAAGTGAAACCGGTTCGATGGTATCGGTTTCGAAAATTGGCGTCTCTTTGCTCGCATAGACATGGCTGGAGGAACACAGAAGCATCCGGGCATGAGTATTGCCAAGCGCAGCCAGAAGGTTGATCGTGCCGCCAGCGTTCACAGCAAAGGCGCCGCCGGGATCGCCCTGCACCGCCTTGACCGGCACCATGGCAGCAAGGTGGATGACCAGATCAAGCGGGCCCGCCGTGTTGATGACCTGGGCAATCTCATCGGGTTTTGTCAGATCTGCGGTGTTGCGGATCACAACCGCATCAGGCGCAAGCTCTGCCAGAGCAGCCATGGCGTGGCGGCCAACGATACCGCCGCTGCCGGTTATGAAGATACGTTGCGACATGGTCACTGCATCGAGATGCTTTGGGCCGCGCCATGCGCTCTCAACCCCATTGAACGAAATTTCGCGGCCAGCTCCGCACTGGCTCGTTCGATTTTATTCAGCTCGACAGGGTCCGGGACACCAGCCGCGGGAGCAAGGCCGGGCCATTTGGAAAAATCACCCGAGGTGATGAAATCGGCAAAGGAAGCGCGACTGATCCCGTGATCACGCAGGTACTCATTGTCCTGGTGCGGGCGGAATTCGGCCTGGGATGTCTCGTCAGAATAGTACCGGCCGACCACCATCGGGATCCGCGTGAACTTGCGATTATTCTTGGCAAGGACCTGCCAGAAGATGGCATCGCCAATCGATTTGATCGGTGTCTGGTTGCCGAAGTAGCTCGGGTACCATGGGCCGACCTGCTCCAGGCTCCACAGTGTGGCAGGTCCATATGTTCCCCGCTCAGCCGTTCCGCTGCCAAGCCGCAGATTTGATTGTTTCTTCGGCGGCCAATTGGCAGCGAAGCAGGTATCCCAGAGGTCTTCCACAGCAAACTTTTGGTCGAGGTGACTTTCATCAAAGCTGACGAGCCATTCACCACCAACCAATGCGGATTTGGTCGCAATCGCTGCGGCGACCATCGCCTGAACGGCATTGGTGGCCAGGCGATCATCCATATTAAGGTTCATGATATATTTGGTACGTGCCAGTGCAGTTGCTGCGGACCAGGCCTCGTAGATCGTGAGCGGCTCGTCAAAACTGTGCCAGGGCGCGTCCAGCCACTCGGGGGCAACATCACCATTGTCAAAGATGTAGCAAGGCTCAACGGGGATCGACTGTGCCTTCAGATTCTCCCAATGAGACCGCAATAACTCGTGCTTGTTCGGCTGCTTATGCCAGACGGCGCAGAAAACCGTCACCAGAGGACGATCGCCTGTATCTGGATCAGGAGCATTGAAAGAGCGAAACTGCATGTGACCGGTTCTCCAGCAAAGCACGCGCAACGAACTGCGCTCACGATCCCGAAGATACGCCCATAAGAAATAAATTTGAGTTAAGTCGCGTCCGTTTCCAAAAGTCCCCAGCGACAATAGCCAGAATCCTGGTGGAAGAGCAGGACCGCGACGTCGCCTCCGGTGCAAAAGATCGCCAATGCTAAGGACCTGTTAGAGCTGAACGAGCGCTTGCAGTATCAAGGTCGCCCTTTCTTCGGATCGCCCCCGCCGTTGCGGTCAAGCGTTCGGGCGGCGGGGTTTTCAGCGCTGATGTGTACCGCTTTGGTTTGGCGCGCTTCGTTTCATGATTGGTATGATGGCTGTAGGCGCTGGGGCGCTATTTTGCTTCGGTATTGCATCCAGTGCCTGTGCCTGAACGCGAAGATCCCCGCCGGAGCGAGGTTTAAGGTTGTGATA
>NZ_JAYMWW010000009.1:0-857 GCF_048056015.1 Phaeobacter sp. JH20_37
ACCAGATTTCGAAAAAATAACCGTCTCTGCGTTGATTTTTGGGTCGACAACTTTAATGCTACTCATTGCTTGACTTCTTTCATCTGAATGTCGATTATTCTATCGAAAATAAAAACATATATGGAGTTGATTTCTTGGGTATCTTGCGTAAATGCTATTGATCTATTTTTCACATATTGCTCGCAACCTACAAAACTTCCGTCGGTAATCGGTTCGTCAGTCCCCTGCGGCAAATGAAGGGAGTTACCAAAAAATCGACGCGGCGTATTCTTGTAGCTCACACGACACTGTGAGACCAATTTTTCGAAATACCCCGTGACAACCTCTGGCAAGTTGTCATATTCCACTTGCACCGGTGACATCTCTCCAATCAATTCCATCTCTGCAATATAATCCCCTTGGTGCGTTCTGCTTTGAATGGTGGCGACTTTACTAGAACCCTCTTTGGAAACACATCCGGAAACATAAAGGTAGGAATTATCAAACAAAGCTAGCGATTGCAGTCGTTTCCTGTCGTAAACATCAACCAACTGTGATGGGTCTTTATCGCTGCATGAAAGCACTGAGTGTTTGGAATTAATATTATCTTCACAACTCATTATGATGCAGATTAGTGATAGGGCTGAAGGCAACTTTAAGAGGCTAACTATGGCCATGCCAAACACTCCGTTTATGTATCTTGGTTATTCATTGAGTAGCCCATCTTCAGACGCTCCAACACGAATTGAGTGTATTTGGTCATGTAGAATCGGTTACATTTTTGCACTCCCTATATGCGTGCAAGGGCGGAGTCATCCCCTACGGTAACGTTAACTTCTTCGCAGTGTGGCTCCAAAATCAGGTCAACCCTGTCCTCG
>NZ_JAYMWW010000010.1:0-27517 GCF_048056015.1 Phaeobacter sp. JH20_37
ACGTGGGCGTAGTGACGGCCTTCGGTCTCATATTCCACGTGCGCGGTCGAGATGGTGATGCCGCGGGCTTTCTCTTCAGGTGCGCCGTCGATCTGGTCGTAGGCTTTGAAGTCACCGAAATACTTGGTGATCGCTGCGGTCAGCGTGGTCTTGCCGTGGTCAACGTGGCCGATGGTGCCGATGTTGACGTGCGGTTTTGTACGTTCAAACTTTTCCTTAGCCATGAGAGGCCTCCTTTTCGTGTTGAGAAGGGCACGCGCCGTGGCGCGAACCCCTCAATATCTGTTCGCTTAAGCGAATTTTGCCTGGATCTCGTCAGAGATGTTCTGCGGAACCGGATCGTAATGATCGAACTGCATGGTGAACTGGGCGCGGCCCGAGCTCATCGAACGCAGGGTGTTGATGTAGCCGAACATGTTCGCCAGCGGCACAAATGCGTCGATCGCAATTGCGTTGCCGCGGGGTTCCTGGCCGGTCACCTGACCACGACGCGAGGTCAAATCGCCGATGATGCCACCGGTGTAGTCCTCAGGTGTGATAACTTCCACCTTCATGATCGGTTCCAGCATCTTGGCGCCAGCTTTGCGCATGCCTTCACGCATACACATACGTGCTGCGATTTCGAAGGCCAGAACGCTGGAGTCAACGTCGTGGAACTTACCGTCGATCAGGGCAACCTTGAAGTCGATCACGGGGAAGCCGGCCAGCGGGCCGCTATCCATGACGGACTGGATGCCTTTTTCAACACCGGGGACGTATTCCTTGGGAACGGCACCACCAACGATGCGGCTCTCGAAGGAGTAGCCTTCGCCCGGCTCTGTCGGCGAGATGATCATCTTCACCTCGGCGAACTGACCCGAACCACCCGACTGTTTCTTGTGGGTGTAGGTGTGCTCGACCTCGTGACCGATGGTCTCGCGGTAGGCAACCTGCGGCGCACCGATGTTGGCTTCGACCTTGAACTCACGCTTCAGACGGTCAACCAGGATGTCCAGGTGAAGTTCGCCCATGCCCTTCATGATGGTCTGACCGGACTCGATGTCGGTCTCCACGCGGAAGGACGGATCTTCGGCAGCCAGACGCTGCAGACCCTGGGACATTTTCTCCTGGTCGGCCTTGGTTTTCGGCTCAACCGCGATCTCGATCACCGGATCGGGGAAGGTCATGGTTTCCAGAACCACCGGATCGTTGACGGCGCAGAGCGTGTCACCGGTTGTGGTGTCTTTCAGACCTGCCAGCGCGATGATGTCGCCTGCAAACGCTTCCGTGATTTCCTCACGGTCGTTGGAGTGCATCATCATCATCCGGCCGACGCGTTCTTTCTTGCCCTTGGTGGAGTTCAGAAGCGTGTCGCCCTTGGCCAAGGTACCGGAGTAAACCCGGGTGAAAGTCAGCGAGCCGACGAAGGGGTCGTTCATGATTTTGAACGCCAGACCCGAGAACGCCATCTCGTCGTCCGCACGGCGGGCGATGTCACGGGTTTCGGTTTCGTCACCGGGTTTGAAGCCCATGTAATCAACAACGTCCAGCGGGCTGGGCAGATAGTCGATCACAGCGTTCAACAGCGGCTGAACGCCTTTGTTCTTGAATGCGGAGCCGCCGAGAACCGGAACGAATGCCAGGGCCAGAGTACCCTTGCGCAGCAGTTTGCGCAGGGTCGGGACGTCGGGCTCTTCGCCTTCCAGATAGGCTTCCATGGCGTCGTCGTCCATTTCGACGGCCGCTTCGATCATCTTGCCGCGCCATTCTTCGGCCATGTCTTTCAGGCTGTCACGGATCGGTGCTTTAATCCACGACGCGCCAAGGTCTTCACCCTGCCACAGCCATTCTTCCATGTTGACGAGGTCAACCAGGCCTTCCAGCTCGGTTTCTGCGCCGATCGGAATACCAACCGGAACCGCGCGGGCGCCGGTGCGGTCTTCGATCATGTTGACGCAGTTGAAGAAGTCAGCGCCGATCTTGTCCATCTTGTTGACGAACACCATACGCGGAACCTTGTAGCGGTCAGCCTGACGCCACACGGTTTCGGTCTGGGGTTCAACACCGGCGTTGGCGTCCAGAACACAGACAGCACCGTCGAGAACCGCCAGCGAACGCTCAACTTCGATGGTGAAGTCAACGTGGCCGGGGGTGTCGATGATGTTCAGGCGGTGCTTCGGAGAGTCAGCGGTCTGACCATCTTCGGTGCGTTCCCAGAAGGTGGTGGTCGCAGCCGAGGTGATGGTGATCCCGCGTTCCTGCTCCTGCTCCATCCAGTCCATGGTGGCTGCACCATCGTGCACCTCACCAATGTTGTGGGATTTGCCGGTGTAATACAGGATACGCTCGGAGCAGGTGGTTTTACCTGCGTCGATGTGCGCCATGATACCGAAGTTACGGTATAGGTTGAGCGGATATTCGCGTGCCATAGGTCTAGGTCCCCTAGCTTACCAGCGATAATGGGAGAAGGCTTTGTTAGCCTCTGCCATCTTGTGGGTGTCTTCGCGCTTCTTCACGGCGGTACCGCGGGACTGTACAGCGTCCAGCAGCTCACCGGCGAGGCGTTCTTCCATGGTGTTTTCGTTGCGAGCGCGGGCGGCTTTGATCAGCCAGCGGATCGCCAGGGCTTCGCGGCGCTCGGGGCGCACTTCGACGGGCACCTGGTAGGTGGCACCACCCACACGACGCGAGCGCACTTCGACGGAAGGCTTCACGTTGTCCAGGGCTTCGTGGAAAACTTCCACGGGGGCACGTTTGATTTTCGATTCAACGCGGTCGAATGCGTTGTAAACGATGCTTTCTGCGACCGATTTTTTACCATCGATCATCAGGTTGTTCATGAATTTGGTCAGAACGCGGTCGCCAAACTTGGCGTCGGGCAGAACTTCGCGTTTTTCAGCAGCGTGACGGCGAGACATTTATCAATATCCTTCTTATTTAGGACGCTTCGCGCCGTACTTCGAACGGCGTTGCTTACGGTCTTTGACGCCCTGGGTATCCAGAACACCACGCAGGATGTGGTAACGGACACCGGGAAGGTCTTTTACACGGCCGCCACGGATCAGAACCACGGAGTGTTCCTGAAGGTTGTGGCTTTCACCGGGGATGTAGGAGATCACTTCGAAACCGTTGGTCAGGCGGACCTTCGCAACTTTCCGCATAGCGGAGTTCGGTTTCTTCGGTGTGGTGGTATACACACGGGTGCAGACGCCGCGTTTTTGCGGGCACTGTTCCAGGTGCATGGACTTAGAGCGTTTTACTTTCGGCTGCCGCGGCTTGCGGATCAGCTGTTGGATCGTTGGCATTCCGGTTTTTTCCCCGTCTCAACAACACATGTGTCATGCACGTCCTTGAACGTACGGCTAAATTCGTCGCACTTACGCGTCCGCAAGCGCAAAAACCGCAATCGTTTCCATTCCGAGGTAAACGACGCGGTGGGTTTACAGAGGATCCGCGCAAATAGGCGCACGAGATCTTGAGCCACTTAGATTTTGATATCGGCTTTTGGGGCGACCCCCGGTTGCCGGATAGGCGGGCGTATATGGGGAGTCGCGGGGGATGTCAACAGCGGCTCCCCCGGCCGCATCGGCGTGGCGTCTGCGCGCGTCGGCGGCCGGACAGCGCCGCTGGCCTACAGCTTGCCCGTACAACCTGCGCGGTGCATAGTGCGCCGCGACAGGCGGACCCTCATGAGAGGCCGCAGGCGCGAGGGTCTACAGCGATGCAGGTCATAGGTCTATGCCGTTTTTCCTATCCCGCCATTGGTGGGTTTCAGGTCGAACATGACACGCTTGATGAGCGGATCGCCTATCTCTATGCCCAGGCCCGGCTGAAGGAACGGTTTGACCTGCTGGAACGGGTCGCCCTGCCCTGTCTGCGTGCCCAGACCGATCAGGACTTCACGCTGGTGATTGTGATTGGCGAGAGCCTGCCAGCGCCACATCTGGCACGGCTGCGCGATCTGACGGCGGATATGCCGCAGGTGCAGATCCGTGCCTTGCCCCCCGGCAACCACCGGCAGGTCATGAAGGAGGTTCTGAATACCGCCCGCAATGACCTGAGCGCGCCCTGCCTGCAATTCCGTCATGACGATGATGATGCGGTCTCGGTGGATTTTGTCGAGCGGCTGCGCCAGACCGCTGGCCAGTGTCAGGGTCTGATCGCACAGAACCAGACGGTTGCGATTGATTTCTGCAAGGGCTTCACCGCGCGCTTCGCGTCGGACGGGATCTATGCGGCAGAGGGGTACCGGCCCTATTTTGTTGCGGCGATGGGCATGTATGTGGCCGGCAATTGCAAGCAGAGCATCATGAATTTTGCCCATCACAAGATTGCGCGTTTCATGCCCAGCATCACGATACCGGATGCGCCGATGTTTGTGCGCACGCTCAACGCCTATAATGACTCCCGTCAGAAAGGCGCCAGAGAACCGGAGCTGAGCCGCCTCACCCCAGCGCAGGAAGGCGAATTCGAAGCGCGCTTTGCAATCCGGGCCTGACGCGTCTACTCGGGCGGTGACAGGGGCGTGCTGGCGCGGCGGCGGGGGCGTTCCCGCAGCAGGCTGAAAACACCGGCAGCCACGACGATGGCCGCCCCCAGCAGGGTGAGCGCATCCGGCCAGCTGTCAAACATCAGCCAGCCAAGCAGCAGGGCCCAGAGCAGCCCGGTGTAGCGAAAGGGCGAAACCGCCGCCACATCACCAACCCGCATGACCATCACCGAGAACAGATAGCCGACGAAGATGCAGCCGGCTGCAAAAAGCAGGATAAACGTGGTCGTCAGGGTCAGCGGCTGCCAGTCCTCCTGCAAGCCAAGCACAAGACCGAACAGCAGGACCGACAGCGCCGCCATCAAGCTGACCGTCAGCGAGGGCACCGCCGCCGACATCCGGCGGGTAAAGAGATCACGCGCGGTGATACAAAGAACCGCTGCAAGGGCGTAGCCGGTGCCGCTATCAAAGCCCTCCGGTCCCGGGCGCACGATCAGCAGCATTCCGATAAAACCCGCGCCAATCGCTGCGGCCCGACGCCAGCCGACCTGTTCCCCAAAGAGCAGCACCGCGGCGAGGGTCACGGTCAACGGCAGCATCTGCAAAATGGCCGTCACATTGGCGATGGGCAGGGTCAACAGGGCGCTGAGAAAGAAATAGGTGGTGGCCACCTCAGTCAGGCTGCGGCCTGCGACAAGCCCCCAATCCCGGCGGCTCAGCGACAGGCGCAGGCTGCCATAAGCGCGGGCAAGCGCGTAGATCAGCAGGCTGACCGCAATGCCGCGCACCACCAGGATCTGCGAGAGCGGCAGGCTCTGCCCCGCGAGTTTGACCATCCCGTCATTGATCGTGAAACCCGCCATGCTGCCAATCATCAGCAGCGCGCCCAGCTGGTTTCCGGTCAGCCGGGACATCACGGCAGCACAGCTCGCAGCTGGTCCGGCGTCATCGCAAAGTGGCGGTCAAGTGCTGCGGCGATCTCGGCCTCGGACATCTTGTGGGTGATCCCCATCTGCGCAGGTCTGGATTTATTGTCACAATGAATGGTGCGTAAGAAACCCGGCGTCGAGATATCCGACACCACGTTCCAGTGCTGCGCGTAGCGGCGGTGATTGTAGCGGTAGGGATTGCCGCCATATCCGACAGGTGCCACAAGCGCGGCCCCCACCGAGAGCGGCGCCTTTTCGCAGGCATCGAAGATCTCGTCCTGCACGCCCTCCGGCCCCTCGCGGCGGCGCAGGTAGATGCCGCGATTGTTGGCAAGGATAAAGGGGGTGCTCTCTCCCTGTAGCGGGATCATCCCGGTGGCGAGGCGCCGATTGCGGGCGATGTAATCGAGATCCACCGCATCGTCGTCATCCAGACGGAACATCAGGCGATGGGTCGCCCCCTCTGTTGGGACGGCGTTATAGCCCTGCTTCAGCATCTTGTAATGCACGCCGGGCCCCACCGGCATCAGCGTGATATTGTCGGCGGGTTCCAGCAGACGCGACAGGCGTTCCAGATAGGGCTCGGGCATATCTTCAGCCGTGAGGACGATCAGGTGAAATCCCTGATCGCTCTGGCGCAGGAGAGAGCGCAGGCAGAGCCGCTCAAACACCCGGAACCTGAGTTCCATCCGGTCTGGTGCGAAAAGATGAGCCGCCGTATCGGCAAGGGTCGCGAATTTCTCGGAATAATAGGTCGGGGTCAGCACGGAGAAACGCACAAGGCCAACGATGCTGAGTCTGATATCCATTCTGCGCTGTCCTGTTTCGGCCCGACGGGGCACTTCGTCATCCGCAGCAAGAGACCATTCCCGGCGCAAATTGGGAAGATCCTAAATCACGCGAACCGCGCGGTCGGCCCGCAAACGAAGCCGTCGCAACGCAAAACGAGATGTCCGCAAATCGCGTTGGTCCGCTTGGAGCCCATATCTACTGGTGCTGCAATCAGCTCGAACGGCCGCATCGCTATTTTGCTGCGAATTTCGACTGCGAAAGCCGGTTGCCCCGTGTTTCAGGTGCGGACATATTGGGACGCCGCGTCCTGGGCCGCTGAATAATCCCAGGCCGTACCGTTTGCCTTCATTGCATCATTGACCACCTGTTTCATGGCAAGCCGGTCCCAGACGTCGGATTTGATTTTCTCCAGATCGAAATAGCCGCCGGTGATTTCGCGGTTCAACCTGGCTTCGATTTCGGTATAACCGGGATCGCCTGCCAGGTTGTTCCATTCACCGGGATCTTTTGCCACGTTGTACAGCTGCGGCGCTGAGCCGTGGCAGTAATGATATTTCCAGTCGCCCAGCCGCACCATAAAGCTGGGGCGCATGATCCCTTCGCCGTGGTATTCGGAAATCACTGGAATGACATCAAGACCGGCCCCGTGAATAGCTGGCAGCAGGGACCGGCCTTCCAGCCGCCGCACCGGTTCCTGCCCGGCGATATCAATCAGGGTTGCGGGCAGATCCAGCAAGGAAACCGGTGTGCCGATTTGCCGGGGCTCAGCCCCCGGAATGTCTATGAACATCGGGATCCGGGCGGACCATTCATATAGGCCCCTTTTCTGGATCATGCCCTTTTCCCCCAGCATTTCACCGTGATCCGATGTGACGATGACGATCGTTTCTTCGCGCAGGCCGCTGTCTTCGAGAACCTCCAGAAGCTCGCCGATTTTGTCGTCTACATAATGGGCCAAGGCGGCAAAGCCGCGGCGCATCGCAATCAGGTTTGCCGGATCGCGGATCTCATCGCCCCGGATATGCAGCCCGTGCCAGCGGCGCAAAGCGAGATCATAGTCAGAATACCTGGCATCCATGTCATCAGGATAGTCAGGCAGCGGGATATCTACATCCTTGTACCTCTCCCAGTACTTCTTGGGGACCTTGTAGGGCGGATGGGGGTTGGTAAAAGAGACTGTCAGCAGCCAGGGATTGCCCGGGGCGTTGCGCAGAAACTCCAGCGATTTGAAATGGGTCTCTTCGTCATATTGAAGCTCCTTCGACCAACCCGGCCCGATGTTTTCGGCCAGGTATTGCGGGGTGAAGTCAAACGCCTTGAAGTTCGGATCGTTTTCCGGAGGCAGCGGGTAGGACCAGATGAACCCCGACGGATAAACGTCCGTATTCAGGCGGCGCTGGAACCCGTGCAGCTGATCGGCGCCTATGAAGTGCATTTTCCCCGATAGAACCGTCTCATACCCGGCATTGGCCAGATAATGCGCAAAGGTCGGGATGAAACTGTGATAGGGGTCGCCATTGTCGTAACAGCCGGTGGTCGAGGTATAGAGCCCGGTCATGAAACAGGACCGCGCGGGCACGCAGATCGGGCTGGGCGTATAGGCATTGGTGAAATTGGCCGAACGCCGGGCCAGCGCGGTCATGTTTGCCGTCCTCGCGCCGGTGCCGCCGCATGCCTCAAGCATGAAGGGCGTCATCTGATCGGCCATGATCAGCAGGATGTTCGGTTGCTTTGTCTTGGTCATGCAGAGGTCTCGCAGGGGCTGGTTGAGAAATCGGGAAAGAGATCCGGGGACAGAACGCCCGAAATGTGGCTGCACAAAAAACGCGCGTTGTCGCGGCGCATGGCGGATAGGATCCGGCTGCGGCTTGCCTTCAGCGCGGCCGCATCCGCCCAGACGGGGCACAGGGCGGGGTTGTCAATCTCGGCCCGCACATGAAACAGATCTGCCAGAAAAAACAGAACCTCACTTTTTGAGGAGATGCGGGCCACGCAATGGCCCTCGGTTTCGCCCGGGGCCTGGATCAGGCTGATTTCTTCCGGCAGGGGAACGGCGCTTTCGCCAAAGTCAAGCAATCCGCGCCGGTATAGCATTTCAAGCGGCGCAGGGTCGGCGGCATCGCCATCGGCCCGTTGCGCTTCAGGTGTCAGCGTGCCGCCGGCCCAGTCTTGCGGCGGCAGAACATGCCGCGCCGTTGGGAAGGCAGGTTCATTGCCGGGGCCGGCCACACCGCAGAAATGGTCGTGATGCCCATGTGTCAAAAGGATATGGGTGATACCCCCCGGGGAAATTCCGGCCTCCTCCAGGCTCTGCCCGATGCTGCCGCCTGCAGATCCGGTTTCCGAGTAGCACCGGGGATCGCAGGCATCGATCAGAACCGAAATGCCAGACCCGCCGACATGCAGGCAGTTCACCGGCAGCCGTGTTTCGCCGCCCGCACCAGCCAGCGAACCCGGCGGAAACCAGCCGCGCAGATCGTCAAAGATTTCACCCAGGGGCAGGACCGTCACGCTGAGCGCTCCAACCTGGATCCTGTGCATAGGCCAGCCTGTCATCCCTTGGCTGCCGCACGGAATTTCCGGGCATATTCGCCACGGTTTTTCACAAACCATAACGGTTGCCCGGGCTGCCACCAAAGCTTACCCAGGGCGTTGTCCGGATAGCTGGCCGCAAAGAACGCCTGATCCTCCGGCGGCAGCACCTCTCGTGCACCCTTTGCCGCCGGGTTGGCCCCAAAGGCTGAGGCATACAATGCAGAACCGCTTGGAGTGTTGACCCAGGAAATCCAGTCCTGCGCGGGGCCCGGGTCAGCCCTGGCGCTCAGGACAAAATTCTGCAGGTAGCAGTTTGCGCCCTCCGCCGGGGCGGCAAAGGCAAATAGCATTCCCTGCCGCGTCAGGGCCGCTATTGTCGTGTCCCAACTGTAGCCGATCACGCACCCGCCGGATCGGAACGCGTCAATGCCCTCCTCTTCGCTGAACCAAAACCGGGCAACATGGTCGGCGTGCCCGGAAAGAAAGGCGCCGATGACATCGTAATTGGCGATCATCCGGTCCTCAAACGCATAGGAATCGTCAAACGGGAACGGCAGCTTGCCGGCGCCTTCGAGCGCCCGCCCGGCGGCGACAAAGGCCGTGTCCTCGCGCAGGGTCAAGCGCCCGGCAAAAACAGGGTCAAACAGCGCCATCAGGCTGGCCTCTGCCCCGACAAGCGGCGCCTTGCTTGTGTGATGCCCGATGCCGGCCCCGCCCCAGAGATTGGGTGAGCCATAGCGCTTGCCCCGGATGATCGTATGGGCATCGGCATGAAAGGCCGGGTCAATCCGCCCGTATCCGGCCCGGTCCTCATCCAGCGGGGCGATCAGCCCGCTGTCAAGCCAGCTGGCCAGCCTGTCGGTGGTCGGGCAGGCGATATCGAAATCTTCGGTTTGCGCCGACGCGTGCATCTCATCCTGATTGCGAACTCCCCGGAAAGTAACCGCAATTCCGGTGTCGCTGGTGAAGCTGTCAAACACTTTGCCCAGCCCCGCATCATACCCTTGCCAGCCCAGAATGTTCAGCATGGTTCCCCCGCTCCAATCACCGTCTGGCAGCAGATTTGCATGGCCGCAGGCTTCAAAAATACAGTATCCTGCCAAAATGATATGGAATACCGCCAATGCCTCCTAAGAAGCTCGCAGTCTTTGCCGTTCACACCGGGTTTTCACTTTTTGGCTACGGAATCGCGCGTGACTTGATCCGCATGGCCAATGACACCGGCAGCAACGTACAGGTCGACGTGGCTACCGCTGCCTCCAACTCGGGTCCGGTGCGCAGTTCCTGCGGTGCGGTGGTCCTCGCTGATCACGGCTGGCCGGTGATTTCACGGGCCGATTATGTGTTCGTCTGTTCGTCCCGTGATCCGGGTTCGGAAGGCGCCCCAGCGGCCCTTCTGGCCGGTCTGCGGGAATGCCACTGCCATGGCGGCTGGGTCATTGGCCTTGGCACCAGTATCTTCGCCCTGGGCCAGGCGGGATTGCTGGCGGGCAGGCGGGCTGTGGCACATCCGGCGCAGCTTCCAGCACTGGAAACTGCGTTTGCCGAAACCTGTTTCACATTCCGGCCCTTTCTGATCGACCAGCGGATTGCAACCTGTGTCGGCGGAGATGCGGTGACAGACCTGATGCTTGAGCTGCTGTCGCAGGCCTTCGACCCTGCAATCGCCGAGAATGTCCGCAGGCATGTGCTGCTCAAACCTGAGCGTTCGGAAACCTTTGCTGCATCCATTGGACTAAAAGGTTCGCTGGAAAGTCTCGACCCGCGGCTCGCCCGCTATATTCAGCTGGTCGAGCAGACCCTCTCAGCCCCAAGGCCCCTGGATGAGATATGCGCCGCAATCGCCCTCTCCAGCCGGACGCTTTCACGGCTGACCCGCGCTGCGTTCAACTGCGCCCCGGGCGAGCTGTCCGCCCGGATCCGGCTGAGCTACGCTGCCAGCCTGCTGAAGTCTTCGTCCAGGAGCTTGCCGGATATCGCGGAAGCAAGCGGCTACCGAAGCACCCCCCATTTCTCAAAAGCCTTCAATGCGCATTTTAGAATGAGGCCGGGGAAGTACCGGACACTCCAAAAGCAGCCACTGGAGCAAAAAGAATGAATGGCAGAAAAGTCCGCAGAGCGGGCCAACATGGTTTGCGGACATCTCCAAGAAAAAGCCCCCCGCAACATCGGTTGCGGGGGGCTTTTTCATTTTAGATCAACGTGGATCAGTCGCGGCTCTCTGGGGTTTCCACCAGAGTGTCGAAGCTCGCCTCGCTGCTGACATCATCCATCGACGGGGCGGCCAGAGCGGCGGCTGCTTCGGCCTCCTCACGGCGCGCCTCGAGGACGACATTGTCACGCGACTGGGCGATGTTGCGCACACGCTGGGTAGCGCCACCGGTACCGGCCGGGATCAGGCGACCCACGATGACGTTCTCCTTGAGGCCGACCAGCTTGTCCTTCTTGCCCTGTACCGAAGCTTCGGTGAGGACACGGGTGGTCTCCTGGAAGGAGGCCGCCGAGATGAAGGAACGGGTCTGCAGCGACGCCTTGGTGATGCCGAGCAGGATCGGTTCGCCCTGAGCCGGACGCTTGCCACGGGCCAGCGCCTTTTCGTTGGCGGTGTCGAACTCCTGCTTGTCCACGTGCTCGCCTTTCAGCAGAGTCGTGTCGCCGGAGTCGGAGATCTCCCACTTCTGCAGCATCTGGCGAACGATCACCTCGATGTGCTTGTCGTTGATCTTCACACCCTGCAGGCGATAGACGTCCTGAACCTCGTCGATCATGTAGTTCGCCAGAGCCTCAACACCCATGATGGACAGGATGTCATGCGGCGCCGGGTTGCCGTCCATGATGTAGTCACCCTTTTGGACAAAGTCACCTTCCTGAACCGGAATGTGCTTGCCCTTGGGCACCATGTATTCGACGGGCTCCATCGAGTCATCCGCAGGCTCGATCGAGATGCGACGCTTGTTCTTGTAGTCGCGGCCAAAGCGCACGTAACCATCGATTTCGGCGATGATCGCGTGATCCTTCGGACGACGGGCTTCGAACAGTTCCGCAACGCGCGGCAGACCACCGGTAATGTCCTTGGTCTTGGCGCCTTCACGCGGGATACGCGCAACAACGTCACCGGCCATGATCTGCTGGCCTTCTTCGACCGACAGAATGGCGTCCACAGACATCGGGTAGGTCAGCGGGTTGCCCGCATCGCTACGCACCGGTTCACCGTCACCATCGACCAGGATGATTTCCGGCTTCAGGTCAGAGCCTTTCGGAGCCGCACGCCAGTCGATCACGATCTTCTGGGTCATGCCGGTGGCTTCGTCGGTCTCGTCGCGAACGGCGATGCCGGAAACCAGGTCCACATATTTCGCGGTACCGGGTTTTTCGGCGATGATCGGCAGGGTGTAGGGATCCCATTCGAACAGCTTGTCGCCACGGGACACGGACTGACCTTCCTTGACGAACAGCTTGGAGCCGTAGCCCAGCTTGTGGCTGGCGCGCTCTTCGCCGTGCTCGTCCTGAATGATCAGCTTCATGTTCCGGCCAACAACCAGGGTCTCGCCATTGGCGTTCTCCAGGGTCTGCGGCATCTCGAAGACGATCTTGCCCTCTTGCGAGGCTTCCAGGAAGGACTGCTGACCACCCTGCGCAACGCCACCGATGTGGAAGGTCCGCATCGTCAGCTGTGTACCGGGTTCACCGATCGACTGCGCCGCGATGATGCCGACGGCCTCACCGGTGTTCACCTGCGTACCACGGGCGAGGTCACGACCGTAGCACTGGGCGCAGACGCCCTCTTCGGCTTCACAGGTCAGCGGCGAGCGGATACGGGTCGACTGAACGCCGGCCTCTTCCACTGCATCTGCCATGCGCTCGTCGATCAGCTGGCCAGCGGCCACGATGATCTCCTCGGTGCCCGGCTTCTTGATATCCTCTGCCGCAACACGGCCCAGGATACGTTCGCCCAGCGAGGCCACAACTTCACCATCGTTGACAGCGGCTTCGGCGGTGATCGCTGCTTCGGTGCCACAATCGCGATCACGCACGATGCAGTCCTGTGCCACGTCCACCAGACGGCGGGTCAGGTAACCCGAGTTCGCCGTCTTAAGAGCCGTATCCGACAGACCCTTACGGGCACCGTGGGTCGAGTTGAAGTACTCGAGAACGGTCAGGCCTTCTTTAAAGTTCGAGATGATCGGGGTCTCGATGATGTCGCCGTTCGGCTTCGCCATCAGGCCACGCATCCCGCCCAGCTGCTTCATCTGGGTCACCGAGCCACGCGCACCGGAGTGGGCCATCATGTAGACCGAGTTCGGTTCCATCACGGCGCCGTTCTCATCCCGCTTGTCAGCGGAGATGGTGCCCATCATCGCATCGGTGACCTTGTCGTTACACTTCGACCAGGCATCGACAACTTTGTTGTACTTTTCGCCCTGGGTGATCAGGCCGTCCATGTACTGCTGTTCGAAGTCCTTCACCTGATCGCGGGTCTCATCGACCAGCGTCCATTTGGTGTCGGGGATCACCATGTCGTCCTTGCCGAACGAAATGCCCGCCTTGAACGCTTCACGGAAACCCATGGTCATGATCTGGTCACAGAAGATCACGGATTCCTTCTGACCGCAGTAGCGGTAGACGGTGTCGATGACCTGCTGAACCTCTTTCTTCCGCAGAAGACGGTTGACCAGTTCAAACGGTGCCTTGACGTTCTTCGGCAGCAGCGCGCCCAGACGAACACGGCCCGGGGTGGTCTCAAAACGCTTGAGGACCTCGTTGCCTTCTTCGTCGATCTGGGTGATCCGCGCGGTGATCTTGGTGTGCAAGTGCACTTCGCCGGCGTCCAGCGCGTGCTGAACCTCGTCGATGGTGCCAAAGATCTTGCCTTCGCCGGGCATGCCTTCGCGTTCCAGGGTCACATAGTAAAGACCCAGGATCATATCCTGCGAAGGAACAATGATCGGCGCGCCGTTGGCAGGCGACAGAACGTTGTTTGTGGACATCATCAGGACGCGCGCTTCCAGCTGGGCCTCAAGGCTCAGCGGGACGTGCACAGCCATCTGGTCGCCGTCGAAGTCCGCGTTGAACGCCGAGCAGACCAGCGGGTGCAGCTGAATGGCCTTACCTTCGATCAGCGTGGGTTCAAACGCCTGAATGCCAAGACGGTGCAACGTCGGCGCACGGTTCAGCATAACAGGGTGCTCGCGAATAACCTCGTCGAGGATATCCCACACTTCGGGGCGCTCTTTCTCAACCAGCTTTTTCGCCTGTTTCACGGTGGAGGACAGACCTTTGGCCTCCAGACGCGAATAGATGAAGGGCTTGAAGAGTTCGAGCGCCATCTTCTTGGGCAGGCCGCACTGGTGCAGCTTCAGCTCAGGACCGGTCACAATCACCGAACGGCCGGAGAAGTCGACCCGCTTACCCAAAAGGTTCTGACGGAAACGACCCTGCTTACCCTTCAGCATGTCAGAGAGCGACTTCAGCGGACGCTTGTTGGCGCCGGTGATGACGCGGCCGCGACGGCCGTTGTCAAACAGCGCGTCCACGGATTCCTGCAGCATCCGCTTTTCGTTGCGGACGATGATATCCGGCGCGCGCAGTTCGATCAGCCGCTTCAGGCGGTTGTTCCGGTTGATCACGCGGCGATAGAGGTCATTGAGGTCGGAGGTCGCAAAACGGCCACCATCCAGCGGCACCAGCGGACGCAGTTCCGGCGGAATGACCGGAATCACGGTCATGACCATCCATTCCGGGCGGTTGCCGGATTCCAGGAAGCTCTCAACCACTTTGAGGCGCTTGATGATCTTCTTGGGCTTCAGTTCGCCTGTGGCTTCGGCCAGCTCAGCGCGCAGCTGTTCGGCTTCG
This sequence comes from Phaeobacter sp. JH20_37, assembly GCF_048056015.1. NCBI lineage: Bacteria > Pseudomonadati > Pseudomonadota > Alphaproteobacteria > Rhodobacterales > Roseobacteraceae > Phaeobacter > Phaeobacter sp. JH20_37. The sequence goes on from NZ_JAYMWW010000010.1 coordinate 14,578, forward strand.
GCTTCAAGGTCGATGGCCGCCAGCATTTCGCGGATCGCTTCAGCGCCGATATTGGCGGTGAAGGCATCCATGCCGAACTGGTCCTGGGCGTCCATGTATTCTTCTTCGGTCATCATCTGGCCGTAGGTGAGGTCGGTCAGACCCGGCTCGATGACAACATAGTTTTCGAAATACAGAACCCGCTCAAGATCGCGCAGGGTCATATCCAGCATCAGGCCGATGCGCGACGGCAGCGACTTGAGGAACCAGATATGCGCAACCGGCGACGCCAGTTCGATGTGGCCCATGCGCTCGCGGCGGACCTTTTGCAGCGTGACTTCCACACCGCATTTTTCGCAGACAACGCCGCGATATTTCATACGCTTATATTTGCCGCAGAGGCATTCGTAGTCCTTGATCGGGCCAAAGATACGCGCGCAGAAGAGACCGTCACGCTCAGGTTTGAACGTCCGGTAGTTGATGGTTTCCGGCTTTTTGATCTCGCCGTAGGACCACGACAGGATCCGCTCAGGCGAGGCCAGCGACACCTTGATCTCGTCGAAGACCTTCGGCGGCGTCAGCGGGTTGAACGGATTATTCGTCAGTTCCTGGTTCATTTTGATGTCCTCAAATTCGTGCGAAAGGCTGGAGGGGGAGGCAAATTTCTGTGAAGAAATCTGCCAAGATTTTTTGAAAAATCCTGTTCCCCTTACTCGTCACCCTCCGCATCCAGGAGTTCCATATTCAGGCCGAGGCCACGGACTTCTTTCACCAGAACGTTAAACGATTCCGGTACGCCCGCTTCGAAGTTGTCCTCGCCCTTGACGATCGATTCATAGACCTTGGTCCGGCCTGCAACGTCATCCGACTTCACGGTCAGCATCTCCTGCAGGGTGTAGGCGGCGCCATAGGCTTCCAGAGCCCAGACTTCCATCTCACCAAAGCGCTGACCACCGAACTGCGCCTTACCACCCAGCGGCTGCTGCGTGACGAGGGAGTACGGGCCGGTCGAACGCGCGTGGATCTTGTCGTCGACCAGGTGGTGCAGTTTCAGCAGATACTTGATACCGACGGTGACGGGGCGTGCGAATTGCTCACCCGTACGACCATCAAACAGGACCGACTGACCGGAAGTGTCAAAGCCAGCGCGCACCAGTGCATCGTTGACGTCCGCCTCTTTGGCGCCGTCGAAGACGGGTGTCGCGATAGGCACGCCACGGGTCACATTACCGGCAGCCTCGACCAGATCGGTCTCGGTCATATCGGCAATACCTTCACCGTAGACGTCATCACCATAGGCGTGGTGCATCGCTTCACGCACCGGGGTCAGATCGCCAGAACGACGGTATTCCTGAAGCGCATCATCGACTTTGATACCCAGACCGCGTGCGGCCCAACCCATGTGGGTCTCCAGAATCTGACCAACGTTCATACGCGACGGAACGCCGAGCGGGTTGAGACAGAAATCGACCGGTGTACCATCGGCGAGGAACGGCATGTCCTCCATCGGCACCACTTTCGAGATCACACCCTTGTTCCCGTGACGGCCGGCCATCTTGTCGCCCGGCTGCAGCTTGCGCTTCACCGCGATAAAGACTTTGACCATCTTCATAACGCCCGGGGGCAGATCGTCGCCGCGACGGACCTTCTCGACCTTGTCTTCAAAACGGGCATCCAGAGCACGTTTCTGTGCTTCATACTGCTCGTTCAGGGCCTCGACGACCTGTGCGCTCTGCTCGTCTTCCAGCGCCAGCATCCACCACTGACCGCGGCTGAGTGTGTCCAGCAGCTCTTCGGTGATTTCGGAACCGGCCTTGATACCCTTGGGGCCTTTGACTGCGGTTTTACCCAGCAGCATGCCACGCAGGCGGGCGTAGATGTTGCGATCCAGGATGCCCAGCTCGTCGTCCCGGTCACGGGCCAGACGCTCGACTTCCTCACGCTCGATCTGCAACGCACGTTCGTCTTTCTCCACGCCGTGACGGTTGAAGACCCGCACCTCGACCACGGTCCCGTAGTCGCCCGGCTTCACGCGCAAGCTGGTGTCGCGCACGTCAGATGCTTTTTCGCCAAAGATGGCGCGCAGCAGCTTTTCTTCCGGAGTCATCGGGCTTTCGCCCTTGGGTGTGATCTTGCCAACCAGAATATCGCCCGGCTCCACGTCGGCACCGATGTAAACGATGCCCGCCTCGTCGAGGTTGCGCAGCGCTTCTTCACCGACGTTCGGGATGTCGCGGGTGATCTCTTCCGGCCCAAGCTTGGTATCACGGGCGGCGACTTCGAATTCCTCGATGTGGATCGAAGTAAAGACGTCGTCACGCGCGATGCGCTCGGAGATCAGGATGGAGTCTTCGTAGTTGTAGCCATTCCAGGGCATGAAGGCCACGACGACGTTTTTACCCAGAGCCAGTTCACCCATATCGGTGGACGGACCATCGGCAATCACTTCGCCTTTGCGGACTTCCTGGCCTACTTTCACCAGCGGACGCTGGTTGATGCAGGTGTTCTGGTTCGAACGCTGGAATTTGCGCATACGGTAGATATCAACACCCGCATCCCCCAGTTCCAGATCTTCGGTTGCCCGGATCACGATACGCTGCGCGTCGATCTGGTCGATGATGCCTGCGCGTTTGGCCATGATGGCCGCGCCGGAATCCCGTGCCACGATCTCTTCGATGCCGGTGCCGACCAGCGGCGCCTCGGCACGCAACAGCGGAACCGCCTGACGTTGCATGTTCGAGCCCATCAGAGCGCGGTTAGCATCGTCGTTCTCAAGGAACGGGATCAGCGAGGCCGCAACCGATACCAGCTGTTTCGGGCTGACGTCGATCAGATCCACGCTTTCGCGCGGTGCCAGGGTGTAGTCGCCGGACTGGCGGGTCGAGACCAGATCGTTGACGAATTTGCCGTCTTCATCCAGCGTCGCGTTGGCCTGCGCCACGGTGTGACGCATTTCCTCGGTCGCGGACATATAGTGGACTTCGTCTGTCACCTTGGCGTCGTTGACAACGCGGTAAGGTGTTTCGATGAAGCCATATTTGTTCACGCGAGCAAAGGTCGCCAGCGAGTTGATCAGACCGATGTTCGGGCCTTCCGGTGTCTCAATCGGGCACATCCGACCATAGTGTGTCGGGTGAACGTCGCGCACCTCAAAGCCAGCACGCTCACGGGTCAGACCGCCAGGCCCAAGCGCCGAGAGACGACGCTTGTGCGTCACTTCGGAGAGCGGGTTGGTCTGGTCCATGAACTGCGACAGCTGCGACGAGCCGAAGAATTCACGTACCGCAGCAGCAGCCGGTTTTGCGTTGATCAGATCCTGCGGCATCACCGTGTCGATCTCGACCGAGGACATCCGCTCCTTGATGGCGCGTTCCATGCGCAGCAGACCGACGCGGTACTGATTTTCCATCAGTTCGCCAACGGAGCGCACACGACGGTTGCCGAGGTGGTCGATATCGTCGATGTCGCCCTTGCCGTCACGCAGCTCAACCAGCGCCTTGATGCAGGAGATGATATCTTCCTTGCGCAGGGTGCGCTGAGTGTCCTCGGCGTCCAGAGCAAGGCGCATGTTCATCTTCACACGGCCAACGGCGGAGAGGTCGTAACGCTCGGAATCGAAGAACAGCGTGTCGAACAGCGCCGAGGCAGCTTCGACGGTCGGCGGCTCGCCCGGGCGCATGACACGGTAGATATCCATGAGCGCGGTATCGCGACCCATGTTTTTGTCCTGTGCCATGGTGTTGCGCATGTAGGGGCCGACATTGATGTTGTCGATGTCCAGAACCGGAATGTCGGTGATACCGGCATCCAGCAGTTCCTTGACGGTCCCGCCGATGATTTCGCCGCCCTTGTCATACTCGAGGGTCAGCTCATCGCCGGCCTCGACATAGATGGCGCCGTTTTCTTCGTTGATGATATCCTTGGCGACATATTTGCCAACGATATGCTCAAAGGGAACCAGCAGCTCGCTGATGTTGCCTTCGTCGATCATCTTCTTGACGGCGCGCGGTGTGACCTTCTTGCCGGCTTCGGCAAAGATCTCACCGGTGGCGGCGTCAACCAGATCGTAGGTCGGACGGGTGCCGCGCACGCGCTCGGGGAAGAACGGCGTGACCCAGCCACGGCTCTTCTCCAGCTTGAAGGAGATGGTGTTGTAATAGGCATCCATGATGCCTTCCTGATCCAGACCCAGCGCATACAGCAGGGTTGTCACAGGCAGCTTACGACGACGGTCGATGCGGGCAAAGACGATGTCCTTGGCGTCGAATTCGAAGTCCAGCCAGGAGCCGCGATACGGGATGATGCGGCAGGCAAACAGCAGCTTGCCCGAAGAATGTGTCTTGCCCTTGTCGTGATCGAAGAACACGCCCGGCGAACGGTGCATCTGGGACACGATCACACGCTCGGTGCCGTTGACCACAAAGGTGCCGTTCGGCGTCATCAGGGGCATATCGCCCATGTAGACGTCCTGTTCCTTGATGTCCTTCACCGATTTTGCACCGGTGTCTTCGTCCACATCAAAGACGATCAGACGCAGAGTGACCTTCAGCGGAGCCGAATAGGTCATGTCGCGCTGCATACATTCCTCAACGTCATATTTCGGACGTTCAAAGGAATATTTCACGAACTCCAGAACCGACGTCTCATTAAAGTCCTTGATCGGAAATACCGACTGGAACACGCCCATGATGCCTTCGCCGTCGAGCGGCTGTTCTGCATCACCAGAGCGCAGGAAGAGGTCGTAAGAAGATTTCTGGACCTCGATGAGGTTCGGCATGTCCAGGACTTCGCGGATTTTACCGTAGTATTTGCGAAGACGTTTCTGGCCAAGGAACGATTGAGCCATGTCAGATGTCACCTTTCCAATTCTCACTGAACAAGGATGCCGCCGGGCCCCGGCACCTTGTCCATACGAGACAGCGTGTTCGGATCAATTCATGACCACCTTCCCGAATGGCGGCCTCCCGATCCTTTGAACCTCGCCTGAAAAAACGCCCGTTTGGTTGGGCCCTTTCTAAGACAGGTTCGGCTGGACCCGGTTTTCACCGGGCCCAGCCAAATTTCCGGGATGTTCAGAGGACGTCGAAACCGACACCCCATGTTGTCCCGTATCGCGTAGCTTAGGCCAGTTCGATCTCGGCGCCAGCTGCTTCCAGCTTGCCTTTGATGTCTTCGGCTTCGTCCTTGCTGACGCCTTCTTTGATCTTGCCGCCAGCTTCGACCAGTTCTTTGGCTTCTTTCAGACCAAGACCGGTGATGCCGCGAACTTCTTTGATCACGTTGATTTTGGATGCGCCAGCATTTTTCAGAACGACGTCGAATTCGGTCTTTTCTTCTTCCGCTGCGCCACCGGCGTCGCCGCCAGCTGCCATGACAACGGCGCCGCCAGCTGCGGGCTCGATGCCATACTCATCCTTCAGGATGGTTTTCAGTTCTTGTGCTTCAAGCAGGGTCAGACCAACGATGTCTTCTGCGAGTTTCTTCAGATCAGCCATTTTATCAGCTCTTTCCGTTTACAGTGTGTGTGTTCCAACGTGCGGGCATATGCCCGACGCCAGTCATTCAGTGCCAACCGCTTACGCAGCTTCCGCCTTCTCTTCGATGGTCGAAAGGATGCTTGCGATGTTGCTTGCAGGTGCGCCAATTGCGCCAGCGATGTTGGAAGCAGGTGCGCCAATGCAGCTTGCGATCTGAGCAATAAGCTCGTCGCGCGAAGGCATTTTCGACACGGCTTCAACGCCGGCACGGTCCAGAGCGTTCTCACCCATCGCGCCGCCAAGGATCTCGAACTTTTTGTTCTCCTTGGCGAAATCCTCGGCCACCTTAGCGGCGGACACGGGATCTTCGGAATAGGTCAGTACGGTCATCCCTGTCAGCAGGTCAGACATGCTTTCACACGGCTTACCCTCGAGGGCGATTTTGGCGAGCCTGTTCTTGGCAACACGCACGGAGCTACCGGCGTCGCTTGCACGCGCCCGCAGATCCTGCATCTCTGCAACTGTCAGACCGGCATAGTGGGCTACGACCACCACGCCAGAGCTTTCGAAGATCTGGCCGAGTTCCTCGACCACTCTCTCTTTCTGGGCTCTATCCACAGTTCTCTCCAAGTTTAGGGACACTTGCGCATCCCGGCTCATTGATGTGCCGAACATTGCTGCCCGGCGTTCAAGTCCGTTTTAACGGGGTGAGCCAAAATCACCCGAGGGTAGGAATTCCCTCGATCCTTTGGTCGTTCCCGTCTCAGGAGGGAAATTAAGACCCGATCGACAGGCCACCCACCATCTTGGACGAAATGAAATAAAGCGCACGACGAATCGCACGCTTTATCTCGGGGTCGTAGTTAGTCCCATTTTTAGGGATTTCCAAGGGCAAAATCGTCCGAAAGACCACCAAGGCCAGGATCAGCCGAGATCGCCACAATGACACCCCCGAAAAGGCAAAACCGGGGCCCCCATCAGGGACCCCGGTCTATCGTCAATGCGGCGTTTCTGACACATGCGACTCGGCGCACTGTAAGCCCTCGCCCCGCCTGCCGAGATTACTCGGTAACAGCGGTTTCCACGTCAACGGTGACGCCCGGACCCATAGTGGAGGACAGAGCGATTTTCTTCATGTAAGCGCCCTTGGCACCCGACGGCTTTGCCTTGGCAACCGCAGAGATGAAGGCACGTACGTTTTCGATCAGCTTGGCTTCGTCGAAGGAAGCTTTGCCAACGCCCGCGTGCACAACGCCGCCTTTTTCAGCTTTGAACTGAACTTCGCCACCCTTGGCTGCTTCCACGGCCGCTTTCACGTCCATGGTCACGGTGCCGACCTTGGGGTTCGGCATCAGGTTGCGGGGGCCAAGCACTTTACCCAGACGGCCAACGATCGGCATCATGTCAGGGGTTGCAATGCAGCGATCGAAATCGATGGTGCCACCCTGGATGGTTTCCATCAGGTCTTCTGCACCGACGATATCCGCGCCAGCTTCCTTGGCCTCATCAGCCTTCGCGCCACGGGCGAAAACAGCAACGCGCATGTCTTTGCCGGTGCCGTTGGGCAGGCCAACCACGCCGCGAACCATCTGGTCTGCGTGACGGGTGTCAACGCCGAGGTTCATGGCGATTTCGACGGTTTCGTCGAATTTTGCGTTTGCGTTTGCCTTGATCAGGGCAACCGCTTCTTCCACCGACAGGTTGTCCTTGCCAGCGAAAGCTTCGCGCGCAGCGCGGGTCCGTTTACCGAGCTTAGCCATCTTACTTCACCTCGATGCCCATGGAGCGGGCAGAGCCCAGGATGATCTGCATCGCGGCTTCGATGTCGTTCGCGTTCAGATCTTTCATTTTTGCTTCGGCGATTTCCTTCACCTGAGCAACGCTGACGGTGCCCACGGTTTCGCGCGACGGGTTGTTCGCGCCGGATTTCACTTTGGCGGCCTTCTTCAGGTAGTAAGACGCAGGCGGCGTCTTGATGTCCATGGTGAAGGACTTGTCCTGATAGTAGGTGATCACGGTCGGGCACGGCGCGCCGGGCTCCATGTCTGCGGTCTTGGCGTTGAACGCCTTGCAGAATTCCATGATGTTGATGCCGCGCTGACCCAGTGCCGGACCAACCGGCGGGGATGGGTTTGCCTTACCGGCGGGCACTTGCAGCTTCATCGTGCCAACAAGCTTCTTAGCCATTTGGTGTTCCTTTCAACTCGGGCAAAACGCGTTTCACCCTATGCATGTTGCGTGGTCCGATATCAGGATCGCGATCCCTCCATCTCCCACGAGAGAATCTCGCCCGAAGACGATAGAGGCGGCATGTATAGGGGATTGCGGGGGTTGGCAAGTGGGGACGCCAGGCGATTCAACATGACCAACTGGCCTTGCCAGAGCAACTACAATTAGCAACCGGCTTGCAGATGTATATGTTATCACATAACAGTCGCTGAAACGGTCTCCCTATAGAAACCGGCGTCGACACCTGAGGAGGAATCCGATCATGTCTGGAAATCTTGGTCGCACCAGCCTGAAGCGCTCGCAGAAGCGAAGCAATCCGATGCAGGACTACGACCAACTTCCCCCAGACCTGCGCAGATGGATTTCTTCTGCCGCTTTGCCGTGGAGTGCGATCTCCGTTGAACGGACCTTCAGAAAGGCTTTGTCTCGAACTGGCGACAGGGCCCGTGCGTTGCATGAGCTAAGTCGGATTGAACACAAGCTGACGGTAAAGGATGCGCAGAAGATATGGGGCGCCGAGCACCCAAATGCCCGAAGATAGGGCTACAGCCCGCAATGAAGGATCAGGGCTGTTGCCCGCCGAAAACCAGCCCAGCCACAAAGCAAAAACGCCGCGATGCAGATGCAACGCGGCGCCTTGAATTCTACCGGAAAGGGCTATCACCCCTGCTTGGTCACCTGAGTGAAGTCCAGTTCCACTGGGGTTTCCCGGCCAAAGATGGACACGGTGACCTTGAGTTTCTGATTGTCGTCGTCGACGCCTTCGACCATGCCGTCGAAATCTTCGAACGGTCCGTCGTTGACCTTGACCTTTTCGCCCACTTCAAAGGAGATGAGCGTGCGCGGCGCTTCTTCGCCTTCCTGAACGCGGCCCAGGATGCCCTGCACTTCGGCATCGCGCATCGGCATCGGACGGCCCTGCGGGCCGAGGAAACCGGTGACGCGGTTGATCGAGGAAATCAGGTGATAGCCGCGGTCGGACATTTCCATATGCACCAGCACGTAGCCGGGCATGAAGCGACGCTCTGTCGAGACTTTCTTGCCGCGACGAATTTCGATCACCTCTTCGGTGGGGACCAGAACTTCGTCGATTTCGTCTTCCAGACCCTGCTCTGCGACCGACGTGCGGATCTGCTCTGCGATTTTCTTTTCGAAGTTCGAAAGAACGCTGACCGAATACCACCGTTTCGCCATGAACCTGATCGTCCTTGTGTCTCTTGGCCGACAAGTGCGTCGGGCCACTGCTAAAATAAGATACAGCCTTGGGGCTGCGCTCTAACAAAAAGCGGCGCGCGACACGAATCGCCACACGCCTACGTCAGAGTTAGTCGCTCACCTACCGCCCCGGGAGTCCAAGATCAAGAGGTGAGCCGCCAATTGCGAAGCCAAGCTGCCCTTCGCCACAACGGGTTGCGCGATCGGGGCTGCCAGACGGGTTTAGCCGAACATGCCCAGAATGCCCTCAAGCCCAAAGCGGATCAGGATATCCACGATGGCAAAGAACACGGCCGTCAACGCCGCCATGACAAACACCATCACGGTGGTCAGCAGCACCTCACGGCGGGTCGGCCAGACGACCTTGGAAACTTCGGCGCGAACCTGCTGGATGAACTGGACGGGGTTTGTGGTGGCCATGAGGCGGGGTTCTCTCTGCTTGCAATCAAGCAGCGATTTAACCGCAGACCATGGCAATTTCAAGCCCTGCTGCACCTTCAACGATGGCTCGGGGCGGGTTCTTCAGGTCCGCGCCGCAGCATCCGCCGAGAAGCAATCAATTCTATCTTAATTTTCGCGGGCCATAAATATCCGCCATGGGGCACCGCAGATGTCAGCACATCGCGCCCTGCCCGTTACCGAGCGCGATTATGAGATAGGATTCCATGACCCTCGCACAGAACGATCAGCAGGCGACCAGCCTGAGCCAAACCACCCCGGCAGGGGCTGCCACCCAGCGCGAAGCGCAGGCAACCCCGCCGCTGACAATGCAGATTTCCAGCAAGCTCTCTGGCCGTAGTCGGCGGCTGCCACCGCAGGACAATGCGAAGCTGGACCCCGAACATCAGGAGCAACTGACCGCGCTGTTTCAGCATGGACATTTCCAGCAGGCCGCAACCCGTTGCGCAGAGCTGCTGAACAGCCATCGGAGATCAGCATTCCTGTGGGAACTGCTGGGCCGCTGCCATCTTGCGCAGACCGCCCTGGATGAAGCGGCGACCTGCCTGAACAAAGCCTGCGAGCTGAACCCGACCTCCGCCACGACCTTTGCCGCGATGGGTGATGTCTACCGGCGCCAGAACCGGCCAGTGGATGCGATTGCCCTGTATAAAAAGGCTCTGACACTGGATTCGACCTGCCTGCCCGCGCTCAACAATCTGGGCAACACGCTGCTGGAGCAGGATCGCATCATCGAGGCCGATCAGTGTTTCGCCACCGCGATTGATCAAGCGCCTGACAACGCGCAACTGCTTTACAACCGTGCCAATATCCAGCGTCAGCTGGGGAACATAGGGATCGCCCGCGATCTCTATGGTCAGGCCGCGCGCTTTGCCCCGAACTTCCTGGAAGCGCGGTACAACCTTGCCCAGCTCACCGGTATGATCGGCCAGCAGAGCGAGGCGATCCGTCATCTGGACCAGATTCTGCTGGCCCGCCCCAATGACGATCGCGCCCGCGCCCAGAAGCTGCGCCTGATGGCGGAGCTGTGCGATTGGCGCTGGCTGGACGAATATCAGGAGCACCGTCGGCACCTTGGGCTGCGTGGGTCCGCCTGCGCCCCGCAAGCGCAGATCGCGCTTGAGGACAATCCAGACCTACTGCGCATCCGGATGCAGGCCCATGCCAGCTCCCGCCCGCAATCTGACCCGGCGCCGCAACGGCCGAGGGCAGAAACACGCCCACAGCGGCTGCGTGTCGGCTATTTCGTCAGCTCGGCCCAGGATCTCGATGCGCTGCGACTGCTCGACAGCCTGCTGGCGCGCCACGATCAGAGCCGATTCGCGCTTTACGTCTATGCGGCCAGCGCACCGCGCGCGGATCTGGTCGGCGTCCACCACCGCGATATCCGCGGACTGTCCGCAACCACCATCAAGACACAGGTCATCGCGGATCAGCTGGATATCGCAATTGACCTGACCAGCTATACCCACGAAGCCGACGCAACCGTGTTTTCGGCCCGGATCGCGCCGGTTCAGATTGCCATGCCCGGTTTTCCGGGCACCATGGGCACTCCGGCGTATGACTATATCCTCGGCGATGCGGTTACCTGCCCGCCCGGCAGCGAGCGCTATTTCGAGGAACATGTGATCCGCATGCCGCACAGCTATCAGAGTATTACAGCCCTGCAGGACCTCTCCGGCCACCAGTTCAGCCGACGCGACTGCGGCCTGCCCGATGATGCCTTCGTCTTCTGCAGCTTTACCGCCAGCCATGCGCTAACCCCACGTGAATTTGATATCTGGATGCGGCTGCTGGCCCGTGTAGAGGGCAGCGTTCTGTGGCTCCCGGACTACCCAGAAGAGGCACAGGCTGCACTGCGACAGGCCGCAAGCGACCGCCGTGTCGACCCGGATCGCGTGATCTTTGCCGCCGCCAGCACCGGCGAGGAGCGTATGGCGCGCAGCATGGTCGCAGATCTGTTCCTGGACAGCTTCACCCTCAATGCCGGTCCGGCAGCGCGCGACGCACTGGCTGCCGGGCTACCGGTGCTGACAATGGCGGGGCGCCAGTTCGCTGCCCGCACCACCGCAAGCCTGCTGGCCGCTGCCGACATGGAAGACCTGCTTACCACCACGCCCCAGGCCTATGAGGCACGGGCGCTGGAACTGGCCGAGGACCGGGATCAGCTGCTGGCACTGCGCAGCAAACTGCGGCTGATGCAGACGAAAGCACCGCTGTTTGATACCACGCGCCACATGCGGGATCTGGAACGCGGGCTGGACATGGTTTTTGCCCGCCATAGCGACGCACTGCTGCCACAGCATGTGACGGTTCCGGCCGAGGATGTGGTGCCTGCAAAACCAACCGACAGCTACAGCGCGGCACAGACCGCAGGCACGCCCATTCACGCCGCCTGATCAGGGCAATCTTCACCCTGAAACCCAACGCTTCCCCCGCCCCAGAAAGGCGGCGGAGGCGTTTTGTCTTCCATATGGACTGGATCCGGCGGGACTGATCCACGACGAGAGAGAGCGGACAGGCGCAGCTGCTGGGCGGCCAATCGAAATGAGGCCCGAGCTAGAACGAGGCCCGAGCTAGGATGTCTTCTGCCTGAGATGAGAGAGTGGCAGGGGCATCAGGGTTCGAACCCGAGACCTACGGTTTTGGAGACCGTCGCTCTACCAACTGAGCTATACCCCTACGGTGCGGCAGTTCCTAAGCCAGAGCTGCGCGGCTGGCAAGAGGGAAATCAACGAAATCGCCCGGATTTCCGCGCGTCCTCCCGCGATGACTGGCCCCACTCGCCATGCTTCAGTATGACAGAGAAAAATGTCCAGAGGAAAGATCCCAGAGTGAGCCTGCGCAAAAAGATCGCCGACAGTCCGAAAGTGAACCGCGCCGTCGAGGCCCTGCTGGCGGGATATGTGCGATTCGCCCATCGCACCTCGCGCTGGGAGCGCCGCGGGTTCGAGGAAATGGATGCCTGTGTCGCCTCTGGAGAGCCGGTGATCTTTGTGCTCTGGCACCAGCGACTGATCATGGCCCCCTATCTGTTTGACACCTCTCTGGGCCGCATCTGCGCGCTGACCTCCGCCGCCCGCGCCGGACGGCTGGCGGGACAGATTCTGGTGCGTCTGGGGTTTGAGACCATCCCGATGTCCAGCCACAAACGCCATGTGGCACTGTCCCGCGAAGTCCTGCGCCGCACCAAGGAGGGGTGTTCTATCGGCATTGCCGCTGACGGACCAAGAGGGCCGGCTCGCATATCCTCGGGCGTACCGATCACTTGGGCGCGGATGACCGGATGCCGTGTGTTCACTGTCGCGTTTGCAGAACGGAAAGTGATTAAGCTGCCAACCTGGGATCAGCAGATGCTGCCTCTGCCGTTCTCACGTGGTGTTCTCCTCTGTCAGGAATGGACGGATGAGGTGCCGAAGAAGCCAAGCGATGAGCAGGTTGAGACGCTGCGGCTGAGCCTGCAGGCTTCGCTGGACAAGATTACGGACACGGCCGACCGGGCCGTCGGGCAGCCTCCGCGCAGATAGACATGGCCAAAGGCCTGGCGGTCAGGTCGCCCCCTGCCCTGTTCCAGCGTCATC
>NZ_JAYMWW010000011.1:0-260538 GCF_048056015.1 Phaeobacter sp. JH20_37
ACGTGGGCGTAGTGACGGCCTTCGGTCTCATATTCCACGTGCGCGGTCGAGATGGTGATGCCGCGGGCTTTCTCTTCAGGTGCGCCGTCGATCTGGTCGTAGGCTTTGAAGTCACCGAAATACTTGGTGATCGCTGCGGTCAGCGTGGTCTTGCCGTGGTCAACGTGGCCGATGGTGCCGATGTTGACGTGCGGTTTTGTACGTTCAAACTTTTCCTTAGCCATTCTGTAGGCGCCCTTTTGAATTGGGGGTCGAAACCCGACCCGAATTTCCTCTGCGCGCGCGGCTTATTTGGTTTATAGGTGAAAATCAACCCGTTCCTGTGCGTCCTGTCGCAAATCACCGCCAGATCATGAACCATAGGCCACAGAGTTGCCGCCACAGGGGAATGGCAACAGGGTTCATTGCATCGAGCATGATCGGCCATGTCGGTGTCAGGGGTCCGACCGGTCAGAGCCTGGCGGAAACGGATCTGGATCCACCGCGCGCGTGAGGCGGAATCAGCCCGCCGCGGCTACCGGTGGTTCTGTCACCCCGGTGGTGCGCGGTTGGTCAACCTGTCCGGAGGTCTGTTCGGGCCCGAACCAGCCCTCTTCCTTGCGCTGCTCGACCAGCCAATCCTCGATCTGGCCCACGGCGTTGCGCGCCAGTCCCCGCATCTGTTCTTCGCGGGTCCGGGCATGACCGGATCCCACCAGGAAACTGTCTGCCGTTGTTGTCTCAAAGACGGTGAATTTCTTGACGACCTTGTTCAGTTTGGCACCTGCGGCGTCGTCCCAAACGGTCACATTGACCGCCAGAACCGATTTCGGGCTGAGCACGAGGGGTACGCCGCCGGGGGCGACAAAATACCCTTCAACGCTGATCCCGAAATGATAGATCTTGTCGCCCTGATACTGGCTGAAGCGGGCATTGACCTCATTGGTGAGGATATCGACCCATTCCTCTTTTGAGACTTTCCGCGACCCCGGCACCATCTGAACCTTGGATGCGATAACGATGTTATGACCCAGCTTGAAGTTCCCGAGTTCCTCCAGCGGTTCGTCCGGCGCAGCGGCGGTACAGGCGGCGACAGCGACCATGGCGGCCAGGAGGGTAAAGATCCGGATCATAGCAGTCTCATTTCAGTTAGAAGACACCCCCAGATAGCCGCCCGGTACGGAACCGGTAAAGCCGTCATGGCCCTACGGTTCCACCGGGTGGCGCTGAGGTCACAGGTACAGGGCAGCCACATCTGATCCTATTTGAACTTGTAGTTGCGCGGGAACCCGTAGGGCGGCCGTTTGCCGACACCTGCGCGCTTGCCCAACCACTGGCCCAGATCGGTTTCATGACGGGTCTTGCCACCGCCCATTTCCCAGCTGAGACCGTCATCCCAGTTGAACGTGGTGACATCGCTCAAACCGCCATCCAGCTCCAGCGACCCCTGCTTGCCACGGGCCATATTGTATTTCTGCAACCGCACGCCCTTGCCACGGGACAGCTCGGGCATCTCCTCAACCGCGAAGACCAGGAATTTGCCATTCTCAGACACCACTGCAACGTGATCGCCAATCACGGGGATGCAGATCTTGGCACGGTCGTCATCCTTGACGTTCAGCACCTGCTTGCCGCCGCGTGTCTGGGCAACGATATCTTTCTCGGCGCAGATAAAGCCGTTGCCCGCATCCGAGGCGACCAGCAGGCGACCGTCTGGATTGTGGATCAGAATATCGACAATCTCGACCTCATTCGGCAGATCCACCATCAGGCGCAGGGGTTCACCCATGCCGCGCCCGCCGGGCAGGTTGGACGCGGAAATCGTATAAAACCGCCCGTTGGACGCAAAGACCAGAAGCCGGTCCGTGGTTTCGGCATGGAAGATGAAGCGAGGGCCATCGCCATCCTTGAACTTCAATTCCCGGCCCAGGTCGATATGGCCGGTCATGGCACGGATCCAGCCCATCTGCGAGCAGACCACGGTGATCGGTTCGCGGTCGATCATCGCTTCGAGCGGCACATCTTCGACTTCGCCCGCCTCGGCAAAGCGGGTGCGACGCGGACCGCCCTCATAGGATTTGCCAAACTGCTTCTTGGTGTCCTTCAGCTGTTCGGCGATGCGGCTCCACTGGAGCTCTTCGGAGGCCAGCAATTCGACCAGCCCGGCGCGTTCTTCCTGCAGGGCATCGCGTTCGCGCACCAGTTCGATCTCTTCCAGGCGACGCAGGCTGCGCAACCGCATGTTCAGGATCGCTTCGGCCTGGACTTCGCTCAGCTCTCCAGGCCCGGCGGCGGGCGAGATATAATCGGCTTCGGTATAGGCGCGCGGGTGATCCAGCGCCCAGTTCTCGCGCATCAACGCGGCCTTGGGATCATCGTCATAACGGATGATATCAATCACGCGATCCAGATTGAGGAAGGCGATAATGAACCCTTCCAGAACCTCGAGCCGGTGGTCGATCTTGTCCATCCGGTGCTGCGACCGGCGCTGCAACACGTCGCGACGATGATCAAGGAAGGCGCGCAGCACCTCCTTCATCGAACAGACCTTGGGGGTCACGCCGTCGATCAGCACGTTCATGTTCAGGCTGAAGCGGATTTCCAGATCCGAATTGCGGAACATCATGTTCATCAGCACTTCGGGATCCACATTCTTGGACTTCGGCTCAAGAATGATGCGGATATCCTCGGCTGATTCGTCCCGAACATCGGCCAGGATCGGAATCTTCTTGGTCTGGATCAGCTCGGCGATCTTTTCGATCAGCTTGGATTTCTGGACCTGATAGGGGATTTCGGTAATGACGATCTGCCACTGGCCACGGCCCAGATCCTCAACCTCATGGGTACAGCGCAGACGGAAGGATCCGCGCCCGGTGTTATAGGCCTTGGCGATATTTTCGCGTGGCTCGACAATCACGCCGCCGGTGGGAAAGTCCGGTCCCGGCACGTAGTTCAACAGCGTATCATCACGGGCATCCGGGGTCTTGATCAGATGCAGGCAGGCATCGATCAGTTCGCCGATATTATGCGGCGGGATATTGGTCGCCATGCCCACCGCGATACCGGCCGCACCATTGGCCAGGATATTCGGGAAGGTTGCGGGCAAAACAACCGGTTCGGTCAAACGCCCGTCGTAATTGTCACGGAAATCAACGGCGTTCTCGCTCAGCCCGTCCAGCATCGCCTCGGCTACAAAGGTCATCCGTGCCTCGGTGTAACGAGAGGCCGCCGGGTTATCGCCGTCGATATTGCCGAAGTTGCCCTGCCCGTCGACCAGCGGATAGCGGACGTTGAAATCCTGCGCCAGACGCGCCATCGCGTCGTAGATCGCCGCGTCGCCGTGGGGATGGAAATCACCCATGGTGTCGCCGGAGATCTTGGCCGATTTCAAAAAGCCGCCCGTCGAGGTGAGACGCAGGCGGCTCATCGCGTAGAGAATGCGGCGGTGCACCGGTTTCAGGCCATCGCGGGCATCGGGCAGCGCCCGGTGCATGATGGTGCTGAGAGCATAAGTCAGGTACCGCTCGCCAATCGCACGGCGCAGCGGCTCCAGTATTTCTCCGGTTGCGGGGGAATCGGGGGTGTCTTGATCATCTACCAGGTCGGTCATGCACTGGTGATACTGCCCCCTCCGGTCTTGGTAAAGCGGGGCCGTGCGAAAATGCGGAGTTACCCCCATATATCGACCCGGCCACAACCGGCAGGGCCTGCCCGTCGCCCGACCACCTCCCGTACGACCGACAAAGCTGGCTTGGGGGAGAAAGTCGCCACCTCTCCCCTACTACGACTCGAAAAACTGCTGTAAGATCTAAGTTAAGCCGGAACAATCTGTGCAGCGGGTGCGTATTACCTGCAGCCGAGCGAATGCTCGATAATCATGAATTTGCACAGGTTTTCAGGCTGATCCTGGGGGGGATTTGTATATGTCACGCTTTGTTATCGCATCATTTCTGTTTTTGGGCTGGGGTTTTTACGAAGCCAGTGGCGGCGCTGATTTTGAGCCGCCCAAAGGCCCCTCTGCTGCCATCGACATCGCCAAGGCTGCTTTTGGCAGTGATGTCGACACCAGCGACACCGCAGCGCGCCGCACCGCGGTGACCGCAGAATCGCTGGTCAGCAAGGTGGCCCTGCGCGTGCCACAGACCGCAGCTACAACCTCAATGAACGCAAAATCGCCGCGCCCCTCCGCAGACCCCAATCTGCGTTCGCGTGTCGCGATGGCGCAGATCGCCGCTGTTGGTGAGGGGCTGAGCAACAGTGACGCAGCATTTTCCGTGGCCCAAGCTTCGGCGCCCGCCTCTGCGCGGATACCGGGTTCGGGCGATACGGCAACGGTGCAGCTGGCCTCGCTGTCGGATGGGCTGTCGGGGCAACCCCTGGTTCAGGCCGCGCTCGAAGCGGATGCCGCCGGATTGAACCCGGCCGAACCCGCAGAAGACATCCGCACCATCACTGCAACCCGCGTCAACATGCGGACAGGCCCCGGCACGGTTTACCCGATCCTGGATCGACTCAGCAACGGCGAGAAAGTCACGGTTGTTGAGGACATTGGCACCGGCTGGCTGCACCTGCGCACCGTAAAAGACGGCAAGGTTGGCTGGATTGCGGCTTCCCTGGTGAGCAAGAAACGCCCATAAAGCGCCGGTACAGGTGACCGCGCGAGGAGTTTTATGCAAAAAACGATCCTGATCACAGGCTGTTCCTCCGGGATCGGCCTGGATGCTGCGCATGGTATGCGCGAACGTGGCTGGACCGTGTTCGCCTCCTGCCGCAAACCGGTCGACTGCGACAGGCTGCGCGCGCAGGGATTTGTCAGCCCGCTGATGGATTACACAGATGCAGAAAGTCTGCGCAGCGGTCTGGCAGAAGTGCTGGAGCGCACCGGCGGCACGCTGGACGTATTGTTCAACAATGGTGCGCACGGGCTGCCCGGCGCTGTTGAGGACGTCTCGACCGAAGGGCTGCGCAGCATCTTTGAAAGCAATGTCTTTGGCTGGCACGAGCTGACCCGCAACGTCATCCCGGTGATGCGCGCACAGGGGCATGGGCGGATCGTGCAGAATTCGTCGATCCTCGGTTTTGTGAGCTTCCCCTGGCGCGGCGCCTATGTGGCGACCAAACACGCCATCGAAGGGCTGACCGATACCATGCGGGTTGAGCTGCGCGACAGCGGCATCAAGATCGTTCTGATCGAGCCCGGCCCTGTGACGTCGAAGATCCGCGAAAAGGCCATTCCCCATTTCGAGAAATACGTCGATTGGGAGAACTCCGCCCTGCGCGACCGCTATGAGGCCAGCCTCCTGAAGCGGCTCTATGAAAGCAATGGACCAGACAGGTTCGAACTCCCGGCATCCTCAGTCACGGCCAAACTGATCCATGCCTGCGAGAGCCGACGGCCACGTCCGCGTTACTATGTCACCGTGCCGACCCATATCGGAGGTGTGCTAAAACGCATCCTGACCACACGCGCGATTGACCGTATCCTCGCGCGGCTTAGATAGCTGATGCGCGGCGGGCCCTGCCATGAAGGCAGCGGCTGTCGCGGCAAGAAACAAGGAATATGAGAAGATGGGCGATCCGCTCTACATCCTGGCGATTGCTGCGATCGCCGCAACCGTCATCGTGCTGGTAATCGGCATTGGTGGCTTCGGCGCCGGCGGCGCCTTCAATGCCAGAAATGCCAACAAGATGATGCGCCTGCGCATCCTGTTTCAGTTCCTCGCCGTGGTGTTCATACTCGGATATGTCTATCTTCGCGCTCAGGGAGGTCAGTAAATCATGGTCGTATTGAACAAGATCTACACCCGTACCGGCGACAAGGGCGACACCGCTCTTGGCAATGGAGACCGCGTTGCCAAACATTCCGCGCGGGTCAATGCCTATGGCACCTCGGACGAGCTGAATGCCTTCGTCGGGGTGGCGCGACTGGAGGCCGATGGTGAGATGGACGCGGCGCTGGCGCGTATCCAGAATGACCTGTTTGACCTGGGCGCGGACCTCTGCCGACCTGAAATGGACAAAGATGCCAATGCCGACTACCCGCCACTGCGTGTTGCCGATGCACAGGTTGCGCGTCTGGAGGCGGAAATTGATGTCATGAACGCCAATCTCGCGCCTCTGCGCAGCTTTGTGCTGCCCGGCGGCGCAGCTCTCTCCGCACATCTCCATGTATGTCGTACCGTGGCGCGCCGCGCCGAACGTCTGGCAACCGAGCTTGCCACGCAGGAGGACATCAATCCGGCAGCGGTGAAATATCTCAACCGGCTGTCCGACTGGTTCTTTGTTGCGTCGCGTGCTGCCAATGACAACGGCGCGCGCGATGTGCTCTGGGTGCCCGGCGCCAATCGGTAAGCGCCGCAATGACAATACCTCACGCGCCCGGCCGAGCGGCGCGTGGCAGAGCTGGTCGGTGATCGCATAGCGCTGCGGCAACCTGTCCCATCGAGATCAAGCACCGGTATAGCTGCCGCTGCGGCAGTGCAGCATTATCGGCGAAACATTCCTGCAAAACTGCTGATGCAAACCGTCAGACGCGACGTCGGAGGGCGGTAACGTGACGATTTTGCCCTGTTGCGGCGCAATCTAAGCCGCTATCAACATCGCGAGAGCATGGAGGAGAGTCGCCCCGGCGGCTTACCGTTTGTTAAGGAGAGAACGCAAAATGAAGGTACTTGTGCCTGTCAAGCGCGTGATTGACTACAACGTGAAGGTCCGCGTCAAAGCGGACGGCAGCGGTGTCGATCTCGCCAACGTCAAAATGTCGATGAACCCGTTTGACGAAATCGCCGTCGAAGAGGCGATCCGCCTCAAGGAAGCCGGCAAAGCTGATGAGATCGTCGTTGTCTCCATCGGTGTGAAGCAAGCGCAGGAAACCCTGCGGACCGCGCTCGCCATGGGTGCCGACCGCGCGATCCTGGTTGTTGCAGCAGATGACGTGCATACCGACATCGAGCCGCTGGCCGTTGCCAAAATCCTCGCCAAAGTGGTCGAGGAAGAGCAGCCCGGTCTGGTTCTGGCAGGCAAGCAGGCGATCGACAACGACATGAACGCCACCGGTCAGATGCTGTCGGCGCTTCTGGGCTGGTCGCAGGGCACCTTTGCCTCTGAGCTGGACATTGATGGCGATAGCGCCGTTGTGACCCGCGAAGTGGACGGCGGCCTGCAGACCATCAAAGTGAAGATGCCCGCCATCGTCACCGTTGACCTGCGCCTGAACGAGCCGCGTTACGCTTCGCTGCCGAACATCATGAAGGCCAAGAAAAAGCCGCTGGACGAGAAAACCGCCGCCGACTACGGCGTCGATGTCTCCCCGCGTCTGGAAATCATCTCCACCACCGAACCCGCAGCCCGTGCCGCAGGCATCATCGTGGGCTCCGTGGATGAGCTGGTCGGTAAACTCAAAGAAGCGGGGGCTGTGTAATGGCTGTTCTTCTCCTTGCCGAAGTGACCGATGGCGCCCTGGCGCTGGACGCAACCGCAAAAGCCGTGACCGCGGCAAGCAAGCTGGGCGACGTGACCGTTCTGGCCGCTGGCGCCTCTGCGGCAGCAGCCGGTGCAGAAGCCGCCAAGATTGCAGGCGTGTCGAAGGTTCTGGTTGCTGAAGACGCCTCGCTCGGCCACCGTCTGGCGGAACCGACTGCTGCGCTGATCGCCTCGCTGGCATCCGACTACGAGCACATCGTGGCGCCTGCGACCACTGACGCCAAGAACGTCCTGCCCCGCGTTGCAGCCCTGCTGGACGTGATGGTCATTTCGGACGTATCCGGTGTTGTCGATGGCGACACATTCGAGCGTCCGATCTACGCAGGCAACGCGGTTCAGACCGTAAAGTCGCGCGACGCCAAAAAGGTGATCTCGTTCCGGACATCCACCTTCGACGCGGCTGGTGACGGCGGCTCCGCCTCCGTTGACACCATTTCCGCTGCCGAAAACCCCGGCCTGTCCGAATGGGTAGAGGACAAAGTCGCCGCCAGCGATCGCCCCGAGCTGACCTCGGCCGGTGTTGTTGTGTCCGGTGGTCGTGGTGTTGGGTCCGAAGAGGACTTCAAACTGATCGAAAACCTGGCCGACAAGCTGGGTGCGGCGGTTGGCGCCTCCCGCGCGGCCGTGGATTCGGGCTATGCACCGAACGACTGGCAGGTGGGTCAAACCGGCAAGGTCGTGGCGCCTGAGCTTTATGTTGCGGTTGGGATCTCCGGCGCAATTCAGCACCTGGCAGGCATGAAGGACTCCAAGATCATCGTTGCGATCAACAAGGACGAAGAGGCTCCGATCTTCCAGGTTGCCGATTACGGCCTGGTGGCCGACCTGTTCCAGGCCGTACCCGAGCTGATCGAAAAACTGTAAGCGCGTCGCGTAAACATGTGAAAAGCCCGCGACATCTGTCGCGGGCTTTTTTTGTTTCAAACAACCTTTCGGGTCGCGATCAGTTCCTGAGGCGGGGTTGCAGATACTGCGCCACCTGCGCCGCAATTCTAACATGCTCCTTCGGGCCGACCATTCGCTGGGCCGACGGCAGGTCAAGCTGTCCGTAGAACATGCCGTCAATGTCTGCGGCATCCCGCGCGGTATGGACAGGGATCTCAACAACCCCGAGCACACGCGCACGCAGTGCATCCACCATCGGCCGGTCAACCAGCGCAGGCTCATGCCCAAACAGGGCCTGATGATCGACGTCGTAATGGATCCAGAGCAAAGTCACCTCCCCATTGAGCGCCGCGATCAGCTCTCCCATACGGTCAACCCAGGTCTCTTGCAGATGATCACGAACGGTTTCGTAACGGGTTCTGCAACAAGATCGGAGCGCGCTCAGCAGGTGCTTGTTAAAGTGATACTCCGTGAAATCCATTTCCGGATACAGATCCCGCAGCGGCTCATGAGCGCATAAGAACCTGTCATTGCGCCGGGGATGAACCTTGTAATAGCCGTTGGAGATATTCTGTGCCCCCAGCACCTGGACAAGAGATGCTTCGGCCTTGCGGGCAATATCCAGAATATCCGGATCGCTCAAAAAGCTGTCGACCCCGGCATTCACGCTGCCAAGGTTTACGCAGGGGCGCTGTAGAATCGTTTCTGCTTCGGCCACGAAGGGACGTTCGACAAACCGTCCAAAGACCTCTGTGCCGCCAATAAATGCCAAATATGGTTCAGTCAGATTACGCGCCGGCCCGCGGACCAATAATTTCGAGCCCGCATAGCTGCAAGGCTCGCCCGCAAGCGCTGTCGCGCTCTTGAGTTCATAGCTCATAATACCCACCAAATTTCACCCGAGACTCACTTAATCCGAGATCCGTTGACGAATTGCTAATGCTCAACTTTGCCTAAAAACCCGGCCAATCGGCCTTGTGCCGCCCACGGACCCGCCAGTATGATCCGCCGGAAAACTCCCAAGAGGCATGAGCGATGGACATCCAGAAAATAGGCGTGATTGGTGCAGGCCAGATGGGCAATGGCATCGCACATGTGATGGCGCTGGCAGGCTATGATGTTGTTTTGAATGACATAAGCCAACAGGCCTTGGACAGTGCCGTGAATGCGGTGAAGAAGAACCTGACCCGGCAGGCCAGCAAGGGCAAGATTGAGCAGGCGGATGTTGACGCTGCACTAGGGCGCATTTCGACAACGCTAACGCTGGCGGATGTCGGCAAGACTGATCTGGTCATCGAAGCGGCGACAGAACGCGAAACGGTGAAGCAGGCCATTTTCGAGGATCTGCTGCCGCATCTGCTGCCGCACACGATTCTCACCTCCAACACCTCGTCGATCTCGATCACCCGACTGGCCAGCCGGACCGACCGGCCGGAGCGTTTCATGGGGTTTCACTTCATGAACCCGGTGCCGGTCATGCAGCTGGTCGAACTGATCCGCGGCATCGCCACAGATGAGGCCACTTTCTCGGCCTGTCACGCGGTGGTGGAAAAACTGGGCAAGACCGCAGCAAGCGCGGAGGATTTCCCCGCCTTTATCGTCAATCGGATCCTGATGCCGATGATCAATGAGGCGGTCTACACCCTGTATGAAGGCGTGGGATCCGTGAAATCCATTGATGAGTCGATGAAGCTGGGCGCCAATCATCCGATGGGACCATTGGAGCTGGCTGATTTCATCGGTCTGGATACCTGCCTTGCCATCATGAATGTACTGCATGATGGTCTGGCGGACACCAAATACCGCCCCTGCCCGCTGCTGACGAAATATGTCGAAGCAGGCTGGCTGGGCCGGAAAACGCAACGCGGGTTCTATGATTACCGGGGCGAGATCCCAGTGCCGACGCGATAGGCGGATATCTCAGAAAGGGGGCGCTGCCCCCTTCGCAGGCGAAACCGTCTGCCAGACGGTTTCCGGGAAGCCTGCTCATCCCACGGGGATATTTCCAGCCAGAAGATGACGCGCGGCGGCTCTAGCCCTGCTTGCCGAGCGACAGCGTATGTTCGCGCAGCCAGGCCATAAAGCCGCGCGGATCGCTCTGCAGCTTTTCCATCTGCGCATCGCTAAGGGGTTCACCGACAACCGGGCTCTGCGGCTTGTTGCAGGATCGCACGATCTCATGCAGCAACAACCCCTGACGCAGGATCGGCGAGACCTGATTGGCGATCTGGTACCAGCGAGAATTGCTGCCCGGAAAAAAGATGGGCACCACACGCGCGCCGGAGCGGCGAATGAGCTGGGCGGTGAACACGTTCCATTCCCGCTCGATTGCGGGGCCGAACCAGCTGTCCGAGGACATCACCACACCGGAGGGAAACAGCGCGACCACGCCCCCCTCTTTCAGATGCGCCATCGTTTTGGCCCGCATTTCGACCATCTTGCTTTGTGCTTCGGGGTCATGGGGAAACGGGACCGGGATCATAAAAGAGGTTGCCGCCTCGTCCAGGCCGGTCAGCACGGAGCGGGTCAGGATGCGATAATCCTGACGCACCCTGCCAATGAGATCCGCAAAGATCATCCCATCGACCATCCCATGCGGGTGATTTGCAACCACCACCACCGGCCCCTCTCGCGGGATGCGCAGGATTTGCTCCTGCGGTGTTTCCAGATCGATTCCCATGACATTGAGGGCACCGCGCCAGAATTTCTGGCCCCGGTATTCGGCGTTGCTGCGCTCGAACCGGCGCACCATCCTGAGGATCGTCAGCTTGCCCGTGCACCATTCGATGGCGCGGATCGCAAAAGACGTCCAGCGGTCGTCAAAGGAATTGGCATAGGTGAGAGTCCGGCGGTCATAGATCTCGCCGGTCTCTTCGGTCCCTGGCGTCGCGCCAGCGTCGCGATCATGCGCAGTATCCGCCAAGTGCCTTGTCCTGTTCCGTAGCTTTGAATGAGCCTCAGTAGCCTTCGCCGAACTTGTCAGCAACAAGCGTGTCCAACGCCGAGGCAAGCGCCTCTGCATCCGGGCCCGAGGTCTCGATGTCAATAGTCGTTCCTTTTGAGGCTGCCAACATCAAAAGCCCCATGATGCTGTCCCCGGAGGCCGACAGCCCGTCCCGCGAGACTTCGGCCGTAGCATCAAAGCCCTCGACCACCTCGACCAGCTTCGCTGAGGCGCGCGCGTGCAGTCCTTTTTCATTGACGATTTTCAGCGTTTTACGAACCATTTAGTGCGCTTGCTCCCCTTCGGGGTTGATATTTTGGGCGTTAATGTACTTGCGGCCCGCCTCCATGGCATGCCTGACCGCATCCGCAACA
Organism: Phaeobacter sp. JH20_37; assembly: GCF_048056015.1. Lineage (NCBI taxonomy): Bacteria > Pseudomonadati > Pseudomonadota > Alphaproteobacteria > Rhodobacterales > Roseobacteraceae > Phaeobacter > Phaeobacter sp. JH20_37. The sequence continues at coordinate 11,665 of NZ_JAYMWW010000011.1, forward strand.
GGCAGATGGCGGGATTTTGCCAGTTTGATGAGCATCGGCAGATTGGCCCCGTAGAGGATCCGGCGATCTGGTGGCGTACAGGCCAAGAGGCTGAGGTTCGACGGAGAACCGCCAAACAGGTCCGTGACCACAACGACACCGCCGCCGCTGTCGACGGCATCGGCAGCACGGCAGATCTCGCGCTGCTTCTCATCCCGGTCGTCTTCTGGGCCTATGCTGATCGCCTCCAGGCAGACCTGAGGACCCACAACATGTTCCACGGCGGCCAGATATTCTCTGGCCAGCCCCCCATGTGCAACGATCACGATTCCGATCAAGCCGGTCCCTCACTTCTGTCGCTGGCCGTGCAGCTCGCGGTGTCTAATTGACACCTGCTGCCCGTTTTCCGCAAGGTCCTTGGCCAGGGTTTCTGCCATCGTGACCGAGCGGTGCTGCCCTCCGGTGCATCCAAATGCTATAGAGAGATGCGATTTACCCTCTTCTCGATACGCAGGCAACAGCAAGCGGATCAGATCAAGCACCCGGTCAAAGAACGGCTGATAGCGGCTGTCCTCCTGGACATAGCTCTGCACCTTCGGATCCCTCCCGTCTAGGCTTCGCAAGTCTTTCTCCCAATAGGGATTGCGCAGGAACCGGCAGTCGAACACCATATCAATGCTGCGTGGCACGCCGCGTTTGTAGGAAAAGCTCTGCAAGGAAACCGCCAGCGCCCGCCCTTCGGGGGCAAAGCGGCGTTCGATATCCGCCTTCAGCTGGTGGATGTTCATCTCCGAGGTATCAAGCAACAGGTCGGAACGGTCGCGGATCGGCAGCATCAGATCAATCTCGCGAAGCACCCCGACCTCAGGATCCTCGGCCGGGGCAAGCGGATGCCGGCGCCGGGTCTCCGAGTAGCGTCGCAGCAGGACATCGGGGTCGGCATCGAGGTAGAGCACGGTCAGATGCAGATCCCGGCGCGCAGCCAGCATGTCGATAACATCAAGCAAGGCGGCGGGGGAGAAATCCCGGTTGCGACTGTCCAGGCCCAGCGCCATCGGTCGGGTCAGGCTGTTGGTCTCCACCAGACCGGGCAGCAGGCGCAAAGGCAGATTGTCAATCGCCTCAAAACCGAGGTCCTCCAGCACGTTGATGGCCGTGGTGCGCCCGGCACCGGACGGGCCTGTCACCAGAACGATCGGCACCGCCGTTGGATCAGGGACAGCATCCGGGTCAGGCATCGGGATTCAAGGCTCCGTGTTTGAGAAACTGCAGCAGCGCAGGGGCGAAATGCGGGCCGTCGACACGACGCAGCTGGCGGATTGGCCGGTTGAGGATCGTGGTTTCAATCTGGGGCGGCAGACGTTCGGTTTCAACATGATCCAGATCGACGACACCAGCCAAATGCGCCTGGTCTGCTGCCCGGGCGAACAGCAGGCCCAACCCGCGCGCCTCGATCATATTGCGCAATGGTTCCGGCGCGCTGACCACCAGAGCGTCATCGCTGGCAGTTATGATCACCTGATCATCCGCGATCAGCTCCGCCCCGAGCGCCATCATTTGCAAGGCTAGTGTCGATTTTCCACTGCCGGAGCCGCCCGTGATCAACAGACCCTGCCCCGCCACCGCGACACAGCTGGCGTGAAGCCGACAGGTCGGCGTCGCGGCCATGGGTCAGACCGGGAGGCCGACGACAAACCGAGCCCCCAGAGGTTCCGAGGTGATGTCAGCTTCGGTCGGGCGGATATTCTCGGCCCAGATCACACCACCGTGTGCTTCGACGATCTGTTTGGAAATCGCCAGACCAAGGCCCGAGTTATTGCCAAAATGCTCAACGGGCCGTTGTGAATAGAAGCGTTTGAACACCTTGCTCAGGGCCTGATCGGGGATACCGGGACCGGTATCTTCAACCACGACCAGAACGCGGTTGTCGCGACGGCGCGCCCAGACGCGGATGGCATCGCCGTCCTCGCAGAAGGAAATCGCGTTGGTGATCAGGTTGACGAAGACCTGCGCCAGCCGGGCCTCCAGCCCCTGAATTGTTATCGGTGTCTTTGGCAGGTCGGTGATGTAGTCGATCCCCTTGCCGCGCGCATCCTCGCCAAGGAATTGATTGAGGTTGCCAAGCATATGGAGGAGATCAAAGCTCTCCTCCTCCTCTTTCACCAGCTCAGCGTCCAGCCGCGAGGCATTGGAGATATCGCTGACCAACCGGTCCAGACGCCGCACGTCGTGTTCGATGACATCCAGCAGCTTGTCACGCTGATCTTCGCGTTTGACCATCCGTAGCGTACCGACCGCCGATTGCAGGCTGGCCAGCGGATTCTTGATCTCATGAGCCACATCTGCGGCAAACTGTTCATTGCTGTCGATGCGATTATAGAGCGCCTTGACCATACCACGCAGGGCGCGGCTGAGACGGCCAATTTCATCCGGGCGGGCGCTCAGATCGGGAATGCGAATGCGCCCAGGCTTTGATTTTCGGGAGTCGCCATCGCGACCCAGCTCTGCGGCTTCTGCGAGGTCTGCGAGCGGGTTTGCGATCGTGGAGGCCAGCACCAAGCTCAACCCGATGGATACCACCAGCGCAACCACAAACATCTGCAGGACGCGCTCCTGCTCGCCGCGAACCAATGCGTCGATTTCGCCGGTTGGTGAGGCCAGTGTGACAACGCCGATCGCTTCTCCCTGAAACAGGATCGGCGTGGCAGCGGAGAAGACCGTGCCGCCGCTGGTATCAACAACGGCCTTTACCTCTGTCCCGCCTACCAGCGCCTGTTGCACCATAGCGCGCAGCTGGTCCTCAAGAGGCTGGGCGGGGCTCTCCGGCGTGTCCGACTTCAACAGTCCGCCCACAAAGGACCAAACAGCCGCCAGAGCATCGCTGATCAGGGTTTCTGATGGGCTGGCGTCATTGAGAAGGTCCAGCGCGCCGCCCTGTTCGACCCCCTTGGTCTGGGCAATCAGCGTCCCTGCGGTGTCAAAGACAAACACTTCCGCACCAGCCCGCAGGCTGATGTTCTGAAGGGTCGTTACCGGATCTATCCCGTCGCCGACCGCAAGGCTCACGGTGCCCAGTTCAGGCAGCTGTGCCTCAAACACATCCGAGATCAGCATCGCTTCGGCCGCCAGGGCACCTGCGCGCTGAAGCACAAGGCTCTGACGCGAGGAATTGAGATAGAGGATACCCGACACCAGAATGATCAGCGCAATCAGGTTCAGCGTGATGATCCTGCGTGTGAGCGGCGACGCCCGCAGCGTCAGGACGCCGCGACGGGCCCGCCGGTCCTGGAGTTCACGCGCGACGTTCTGCTCCGGCGCGACCCAATCATCGCCCAGAACAACATCACTATCCCGCCGTGGACGGGTTATGCCAGAATCGCGCATCGGCGTTGTACTCCGCCTGACCCTGAGCAGGGCTTACTCTTCATTGTAACGGTACCCGATACCATAAAGCGTCTCAATCGCCGAGAATTCAGGGTCCGCATTGCGCATTTTCTTGCGCAAGCGTTTGATGTGGCTGTCGATGGTCCGGTCGTCCACATAGACCTGATCGTCATAGGCGACATCCATCAGCTGGTCGCGGCTTTTGACGAAACCCGGTCGCTGTGCCAGTGCCTGCAGGAGCAGGAATTCAGTCACCGTGAGCGATACATCCTGCCCCTTCCAGCTGACCGAATGGCGCAGGGGATCCATCCGCAGGTTGCCACGCTCCATCACCTTGTTTTCGGTGGTGGTGGCCACTGCATCGCCGCTGATCGCCTCCTGACGGCGGAGCAATGCGCGGATGCGTTCGACCAGCAGCCGCTGCGAAAACGGTTTCTTGACGTAGTCATCAGCGCCCATACGCAGGCCCAGAACCTCGTCGATCTCATCATCCTTGGAGGTGAGGAAGATCACCGGCATCTGGGTTTTCTGGCGCAGTCGCTGCAACAGGTCCATGCCGTCCATCCGTGGCATCTTGATATCAAGGACGGCCATATCGGGCAGCTTCTTGTTGAACGCGTCCAACGCAGCCTGCCCGTCATTATAGGTCTCAACCTCGAAGCCTTCAGCCTCAAGGGTCATCGAGACCGAAGTCAGGATATTCCGATCATCATCGACTAAAGCAATCTTAGACATCTGATTGGCCCCTAATCTGCTCTTTTTTGCGTTTTTTAGACGTTCATCGCCGTTCTACCTCGGCGAATCAATGCCAATTGAGGAATCTCGACACAGTTTCGCCTCAATTGAGACAAAAATACCTTAGCAGGCGCTGAACATTCCGGCATCTACCCTCGCAAATTGTCTTTAAAAAAAATGGTTGCGCTAAACATCGCCTTGATGGCGCTAACTGCGTCAAACCGTTCTGTTCAGCCAGTAAAACCTCATGTTAAGACCACCCACATCGGCCGGTTGTGCCGATCTCTGCCCCAGGGCGCGGCTTTTATTGTTTGCGGCCTTCGATGGTCGACACAGGAGAAAGAACACATGGCATCTGGACGGGTTAACCCGCAATTCCGCCTCGAAGATCAAGGTATCGAAGGACTGGGGAACGTCTATTACAACCTCATGGAGCCAGCTCTGATCGAGGCAGCTCTGAAGCGCGACGAAGGTACTCTTGGCAACGGCGGCGCCTTCCTGGTGACCACCGGCAAGTTCACCGGCCGCTCCCCCAAGGACAAGCACGTGGTGAAAACCGACAGCGTCGCTGATACCATCTGGTGGGAAAACAACGCCGAGATGAGCCCAGAGGGCTTTGATGCGCTCTACGAGGACATGCTCGTCCATATGCAGGGCAAGGATTATTACGTGCAAGATCTGGTCGGCGGGGCCGACCCTGTCCATGCGATCAATGTGCGCATGGTCACCGAACTGGCCTGGCACGGGCTGTTCATCCGTACAATGTTGCGCCGCCCGGATCGTGAGGATCTGGATGATTTCATCGCCGACTTCACCGTGATCAACTGCCCGAGCTTCCAGGCGAACCCTGAGCGCCACAACTGTCGCAGTGAGACCGTGATTGCGATGAACTTCGATCGCAAGATGATCCTGATTGGCGGTACGGAATATGCCGGTGAGAACAAGAAATCCGTCTTCTCGCTGCTGAACTACCTGCTGCCGGAAAAAGGCATCATGCCGATGCACTGCTCCGCCAACCACGCCAAGGGCAACCCTGTGGACACCGCCGTGTTCTTTGGCCTCTCCGGCACCGGCAAGACCACTCTCTCCGCAGACCCCGACCGGGTGCTGATCGGCGACGACGAACATGGCTGGGCCGACAACGGCACCTTCAACTTTGAAGGCGGCTGCTATGCCAAGACCATCAACCTGAATGCCGAGGCAGAGCCGGAAATCTACGCCACTACTTCCAAGTTCGGCACCGTGATCGAGAACATGGTGTTCGACCCGGAGACCAAGAAGCTGGATTTCAACGACGACAGCCTGACGGCCAATATGCGCTGCGCCTACCCGCTGCACTATATCTCCAACGCCTCAGAAAGCGCCCGCGGCGGCCACCCGAAAAATATCATCATGCTGACCTGCGATGCCTTCGGAGTGCTGCCTCCGATCGCGCGGCTGACCCCAGCGCAGGCGATGTACCACTTCCTGTCCGGCTTCACCTCCAAGGTGGCGGGCACCGAGCGCGGCGTGACCGAGCCGGAGCCGACCTTCTCCACCTGCTTTGGCGCGCCCTTCATGCCGCGCCGCCCGGAGGTTTACGGCAACCTGCTGCGTGAGAAGATCGCCCAGCATGGCGCCACCTGCTGGCTGGTAAACACCGGCTGGACCGGCGGCGCCTATGGTATCGGTTCACGGATGCCGATCCGCGCAACCCGCGCTCTGCTGACCGCCGCCCTGGATGGTTCGCTGGCCGAGGCTGAGTTCCGCAAGGATGGCAACTTTGGCTTTGACGTACCTGTGACCGTTCCGGGCGTGGCCGAGGTTCTGCTGGATCCGCGCCGGACCTGGGACGATCAGGCCGCATATGACGCGCAGGCTGCGAAGCTGGTTCAGATGTTCTCCGACAACTTCGAGCAGTACCTGCCCTACATCGACGATGATGTGAAGGCAGCCGCGATCAGCTAAGCCGACCACAGTCAGATCAGAAAAGCCCCGGTCCATGGCCGGGGCTTTTTCGTGTCTGGCAATGACCGATTTACTGCCCCGGTTTGATCCCGCCATCTTCCAGTTTGTGTTCCGGTTCCACGTGGATCGTAACCTGCGCTGTAGGCAGGGAGACGCGGATCGCCTCTTCGATACGATCACAGATCGCGTGCGACGCCCGCACGGTCATCTCGCCTGCGACAACCATATGGAACTCGACAAAAACCGCCTGCCCGGCGCGCCGGGTTTTCAGACCGTGCACCTGCAAGGCCCCCTGCGCGGTCCGGTGGATGATCTCGGCAATCTCCTCGCGTTCGTGGGATGGCGCGGCCTGATCCATCAACCCGCCAACAGAACTGGCTACGACGCGGTACCCTTCGCGCAGGATATTGACTGCCACAAGCAGCGCCAGAAGCGGATCCAGCCATGGCCAGCCTGTCGCAAGCGCAAGACCAAGGCCGCAAAGAACCCCGGCAGAGGTCCAGACGTCGCTCATCAGGTGGCGCCCACCGGCAGATAAGGCAGGCGAGGCCAAGGCCGTACCACGCCCGATCAGAACCCGCGCCCACCAGAGATTGACCAGCATCGCCACGGCATTCACCAGCAGCCCCAACGGGCTCCACACCAATGGCGCCGGGGTGCGCAGCGCCTCTATCGCCTCATGCAGGATCAGCAGGGCCGCGACGATAATCATGATCCCTTCCAGCACCGCCGAGAAATACTCGGCCTTGTGATGGCCAAAGGGGTGACCAGCATCAGGCGGGCGATTGGCGTAGCGAACCGCGAACCACGCCATGATAGCACCACCGATATTGACCAGAGACTCCATCGCATCGGAAAACAGGGCAATTGATCCGGTCATCCACCAGGCCAGCGCCTTCAGCGCCAGCACCAGCAGCGCAACGACAATAGATGCAGTGGCCAACTGTTCCGCGCCAAATCTCTTCACCATATGCCGTCCTTCGTCTGCCCGTTCGGATCATACAGGCTCTAGTGATGGTGTTAGAGCCTATGAGATGAGGCCCCGCCGCAGCAGATTTGCCCCCGCCAGCAGCAATACAACCAGAGTTACCCGCCGAAAGGTGACCTGATTGATCCGATCCTGCAACCGTCCGCCGATCCACATTCCCAGAATCGCCGGAGGGATCAGCAACATTGAAAAGGGCGCGGTCTCGGCCCTCATGACACCGGACCCGATATGCGCCACCAGCAGCGCCACGGCGCCCAGCCCGTAAATGACTCCCTGTACCCGCATCTGCTCGCGCTTTTCGGTTCCAAGCGCCGTCAGATAGGCCACCGTGGGCGGCCCCCAGATACCGGAGAAACCACCGATGAAGCCGGCGACAGCAGCGACCGTTGCCTCAATACGCGGTGTGGCGCTGGAAATGGGGATTGGAATCCCAAACAGCTGCAACAAAGCAAACAGGGTGACCGGCCCGCCTATCAGGATCAGCATGACGTCCTGTGGCAATACGCGGACCAGCTGCGCACTGCCCAGCAGAAAGATCAAACCCACAAGCAGAAAGACCCTGAACCGCCGAATCGACTCCCAGGCCGCCATTACCCCTTGCCGCAGGGCCTGCATCCCATTGGTCACCAGCGTGGGCAGGATCAATCCGGCAAGCGCAATATCGGGCGGTAAGAACAGGCTAAGTCCTGAAACAAGGATCATCGGCATGGCAAAACCAACCATCCCCTTGACCGTGCCGGCAAGTGCTGCAATCGCAAACGCAAAGATCAAGTTTTCCAAGGTAAGACCCGCAGAGAGGAAAACGGTAAGGATCGAATTATCGGACATGATCAAACCCTTAGCACAGGTTTCCATCGCCGCGCGCACAAAATCGTTACGTAATTTTTGATCCAATCATAATGCCACAGGGTATTTTTGTTGCGCTGCAACTGCAAAATGATTTACCACTGAGCCAGCTGAAAAGGATGTGATTCATGGCTCACGACGGACAGGACCCGCAAATGCAACCAACGCTTATTCCTGATTTGCTGGCGCTGACCGCTGCTGCGCTGGAACCGGTTGACCAGCTGCTGGAGGCGGCCCGTAGCACCGTCCGCGATCAGGTCAGCGAAGGCGGCCGGGTCTCTGGCGCGCTGGTCGAGGCCAACCAGACCGCCGCCCATGGCCTCGCCTGGCTCGCGACCTACGCCTACAGCCTGCGCCAGATGCACCGCTGGGCCAGCGACCTGCACTCAAATGGCAAGTTTGGCGAGATGGAGCACCTGCTGCTACAAATCGGTTTTGGCGAATACCTCTGGCAGATCCACGGCGGCATCCAGATGAACCAGGGCGAAATCCTGCGTTTGCAGGATCTGGGCCTGTCGCAAGAGAGCCAGCGGATGCTGATGGCCCCTGCTGTCATGACGCTCTGTGACAGCGGCAACACGCAGGCTGCGCGCGTCCGGCTGGTTGAGCTGATGCAGGAACAGGCCGGATCGGTGATGTTCGGCGCCTCGGGTCTGGACGAAGAACTGGAGATGATCCGCGACCAGTTCCGTCGCTACGCGGTCGAAAAGGTCGAGCCAAACGCCCATGACTGGCATCTGAAGGATGAGCTGATTCCGATGGAGATCATCGAGGAACTGGCCGAGATGGGCGTCTTTGGTCTGACCATCCCCGAAGAATACGGCGGCTTTGGTCTCTCCAAGGCGTCGATGTGTGTTGTCTCCGAAGAGCTGTCGCGCGGCTATATCGGTGTTGGCAGCCTTGGCACCCGCTCCGAGATTGCCGCCGAGCTGATCATTGCCGGCGGCACTGAAGAACAGAAAGCCAATTGGCTGCCCAAGATTGCCAGCGCGGAAATCCTGCCGACGGCGGTATTCACCGAGCCGAATACAGGCTCTGATCTTGGATCTCTTCGCACCCGCGCGGTGAAGGGTGATAATGGTGACTACAAGATTACCGGCAACAAGACATGGATCACCCATGCCGCCCGGACCCATGTGATGACCCTCCTCGCGCGGACCAACCCCGACAGCACAGATCACCGTGGCCTGTCGATGTTCCTTGCGGAAAAAACACCGGGCACCGATGAAAACCCGTTCCCAACCGACGGTATGACCGGTGGCGAGATCGAGGTTCTGGGCTATCGCGGCATGAAGGAATACGAGCTGGGCTTTGACGGGTTTCACGTGAAGCGTGAGAACCTCCTCGGTGGTGAAGAGGGCAAAGGTTTCAAACAGCTGATGGAAACGTTTGAATCCGCCCGGATCCAGACCGCCGCCCGCGCCATCGGTGTTGCGCAATCGGCTCTCGATATCGCTATGCAATATGCCCAGGACCGCAAGCAGTTCGGCAAGCCGCTGATCGCCTTCCCGCGTGTGGCATCGAAGCTGGCGATGATGGCGGTAGAGATCATGATCGCGCGTCAGCTAACCTATTTCTCCGCCTGGGAAAAGGACAACGGCCATCGCTGTGACCTAGAGGCGGGCATGGCAAAACTGCTTGGCGCACGTGTTGCCTGGGCGGCTGCCGACAACGGCCTGCAGATCCACGGAGGCAATGGGTTTGCCTTGGAATACAAGATCAGCCGCGTGCTCTGCGATGCCCGCATTCTCAACATCTTTGAAGGCGCTGCAGAAATTCAGGCGCAAGTCATCGCGAGACGCCTCTTGGCCTGAGTTCAGTCATTAACTCCCCTGGACACTCCTCTGACCCGGTGCGTTTCGCGCCGGGTCTTTTTTATCTTTGCGCCTCCCTGGTTGGTTGACCTCGCCCCCTCATCGAGTAGCGTGCGGCGATGCGGACCAAGTTTTTCTCTCTCGTCACCCTGACTTGCGCTTTGCCCCTAACGGGCTGTTTCGGCGATGAAACCCTGCGCGGCTACGGCGGCCGTGGCGTGCTATGGCAGCTGCAGGAGATCGACGGCCATATTGTGAAAGACGCCACAACCCTGTCCTTTGATCGCGGGGAGAACGTGTCCGGCGCCCTGCCCTGCAATCGTTTCACCGCACGGCTGGACGTCCCCTACCCGTGGTTTGACCTAGCGCAGATGGCGACCACGCGCCGTGTCTGTCCGGCTCTCGGAGAAGAGGTGGCGGTTCTCGACGCCTTGCAGCAGATGCAGATCGTGGAGATCAAGGGCGACGTCATGATCCTGTCAAATGACACCGGGCGCGAGATGGTTTTCAAGGCTGCCGACTGAGCACATCCAAAAAGCGCCCCCGCGCCTCTGGCAGCGGGATGTTGCCCAGCGATGGTGCAAGCCTGTGTTCCAGAAAGAAACCCGTGGTGGACAAAGCCGCCACGATGTCCTGCGTCTCGGCCCCTCCACGTCCCAGTAACACGTCCGGCAAGTGCAACATGCGGTCGGCCCATTCCCCCGCCCCAGCGCGCGACACCGCTCGCCCGCTTTTGGGGGAGACATAGATCAGCTCATGTCGACTGCCAGTGACGGCGCAGTGATCGAGATCCAAGCCGAAGCCCATCTCCTCCAGCAGCGCAACTTCCCAGCGCAGATAGGCCAGCGGCCAGATATCGTCACGCCCCAGAAGGTCCAGAAGCTGCGCGCTGCGCAGATACAGGTCCGGGTGCGGTTCGCGTTCAGGCAGGCAGAAGGCGAGCAGCGCCGTCACCGCGTTCAGCCCGGCAAGCGCCAATCGGCTGGACATTGCCGTGGCGGCGCGGCTGCGGATCAGCTCAGCCTGATAGCTGCCAAGATGGTCTTCGAGCCGCGCGCGCCAGGTCAGGCCCAGTTGGGCACCCGGCTGCAACACCGGCGCCATCCGGCGCCCCGCGCCACCGCGGACGATCCCGTAGTGACGCCCGTGTTCGACGGTAAACGCATCCACGATGGCAGCACTTTCCCCATGGCGGCGCATCGTCAGCAATATGCCTTCGTCGCGCCACTCCATGATCAATCCAGCCCCGGCTCGTCCAGCAAATGCCGCCCATCGCGATCTTCGACCTCGATTACCCAGAGGTCAGGGTCGAAACTGCGCTGTTTGGCGATGGCGGCATCGACATCCGCCTCATCCCCCTCGGCCAGAGTGACCCAGCTGCGCAAGCCGCTCATCAGATCATAGGAGCGGTGCAGAGCCTGCGCCCGACGGTCCAGCGTGTTCAGCTTCACCAATACGGCCCCCGCTGTGTCATCACCATGAGAGGTCACAAAGGCAGGGATATCGGCGAGCCGCAATCGGGTGAGATAGGCCTGCACCCAGAAACTGGCGGTCAGCCGCGCCATATGGGATCAGTTCCCGTCCTTGAAATCGAGGCCCATCTCGGAATAGCGCTCGGATTCTTCCAGCCAGTTCGGGCGGACCTTCACCTGCAGGAAGAGATGCACCTTGCGGTCCAGGAACTCTTCCAGCTCAGCGCGCGCCGCCTGGCTCACAGCCTTGATGGTCTCGCCACGCTTGCCCAGAATGATGCCCTTGTGACCATCGCGCACGACATAGATGATCTGGTCGATCTTGGCGGAGCCATCTTTGCGCTCTTCCCAGTTTTCGGTTTCCACCGTCAGTTGGTAGGGCAGTTCCTGGTGCAGGCGCAGGGTCAGTTTCTCGCGGGTCATCTCTGCGGCGATCATCCGCATTGGCAGATCGGCGATCTGGTCCTCAGGGTAGAGCCACGGGCCCTCTGGCAGCTGCTCCGCCAGCCAGCTGCGCAGATGGTCGACACCGTGGCCCTTCTCGGCCGAGATCATAAATGTGTCAGCAAAGGGGTAGCGGTCGTTGAGTTCCTTGGTCAGGCCAAGAAGCACTTCGGATTGAACACGGTCGATCTTGTTGATTGCGAGGGCAATCTTGCGCCCCTCGCCGATGTTCTCCAAACCTTCCAGGATGCGCTCTACCCCTTCGGTGATGCCACGATGCGCCTCAACCATCAGTACAACCACATCAGCGTCCGCAGCTCCACCCCAGGCGGCAGCAACCATCGCGCGGTCCAGACGCCGCCGCGGCTGGAACAGACCAGGCGTGTCGACAAAGACGATCTGGCTCTCCCCCTCCATGGCGACACCGCGGATGCGGGCGCGAGTGGTCTGCACCTTATGGGTTACAATCGACACCTTTGCCCCAACCATACGGTTGAGAAGGGTGGATTTGCCCGCGTTGGGCTCACCAATCAGGGCAACAAAGCCGGCGCGTGTGGTCATTTTTCCTGCTCCAATCGAGCCAACAGAGATTTGGCTGCGGCCTGTTCGGCCTGACGTTTTGATCCGGCGGTTGCGCGGCCTTCGGTGCCGTCCTGCAGCTGCACGGAGATGGTAAATTCCGGCTGGTGGTCGGGCCCCTTGCGCTCAACCAGTACATAGGTGGGCGGCTGCTCTCCGCGCGCCTGAGCAAATTCCTGCAATGTGGTCTTGGGATCGCGCGCATCCGCCTCGACTCGGCCAATTCGATGGCCCCAGAGCCGCAGGATCAACTGCTGCGCGGCCTCAAAACCACCGTCCTTGTAGACTGCGGCGATGACCGCCTCCATTGCATCCCCCAGCAAGGCCAGTTTGCGTCGACCGCCTGACATGGTCTCGGAGCGGCCCAGTTTCAGCACGGCCCCCAGATCAATCTCCCGCGCCACATCGGCACAGGTTTCCTTGCGCACCAAGGCGTTGAACCGTGGCGCCAGCTGGCCCTCGGTTGCGGTCTTGTCCGTATCCAACAACGCCGTCGCCATCACCAACCCCAGAACCCGGTCGCCCAGAAATTCAAGCCGCTGGTTGTCCTGCCGGTTCGGAGACGAGACCGAGGCATGTGTGAGGGCGCGCACCAAGAGTGCCGGCTGGGAGAAATGATAGCCGATCCGCGTCTCAAACGCGCGCATTTCTTTAGAGAGTTTCACTCGATCCCCTTGAAGAAGCGATCCGCGCGCCAGGTCCAGAAAAACAGCATCGACCGGCCAGCCGAGGAGAACATGATCCGATCTGCGCGACCAATGAGATTTTCGAAAGGCACATAGCCGACACCACCGGCCGATTGCGGCAGTCGGCTGTCGGAGGAATTGTCGCGATTGTCACCCATGAAGAAATAGTGACCAGCAGGCACCTGATAAATGCCTGTGTGATCCATACCCTGATTGCCGATGTTGAGCACAACGTGCTGACTGCCGCCCGGCAGAGTTTCGATCTGGCGGGATTTCGTGCAGGTTGCCCCTTCACCCACAGGGGCGTTTTCACAAAGAGGATAAGATCCGGCAGGTCCCTGCGGCGCCATCAGCTCCTCGAACTCGCCTGCATCCTGCAGGGCAACAGCCGCGCCATTGATATGCAGGATGCCGTTTTTGACCTGGATCTTGTCCCCCGGCAAGCCAACCAGCCGCTTGATGAAATCGTTCTGGTTTACCGGGTGGCGAAAGACAACGACATCGCCGCGTTCGGGTTCATCGGCCCAGATGCGCGAGTTATCACCGTCAAGGAAGCCACAGATATCACTGCTGTCGATGTCGATGCCGACGCTGGGGAATTTCAGGCTGGGGCAGGACGCCGAAGAGTAGCCGTAAGCCATTTTGTTCACGAACAGAAAGTCGCCGATCAGCAGGGTTTCCTTCATCGAGCCCGAAGGGATCCAGAACGGCTGAAAGAACAGGGTGCGGAATACACCTGCGATCAGCAGGGCGTAGACAATGGTCTTGACCGTCTCAAGGATCGAACTTCCGACTGTTGCTTTGGCCGTCATCAGGCTCTCCGGTCTAACTGTAAACAAGGGTCCGGCGCTACATGCGGGGCCGCTCCGGGTAAGTCAAGCATCGCCCGGCGTCGCAAGCGGTTCACTGGTGATTAGGCGCGCTTCGATGACGACAAAAGCCTGCGCCCAGGGATGATCATCAGTCAATGTGACATGGATGATGGCCTCGTGACCCGGGGGAGTCATCTTTGCCAGCCGATCTGCGGCCCAGCCGGTGACATGCATGACCGGCTGGCCGCTGCGCAGATTGGAAACGGCCATGTCTTTCCAGGCGATTCCCATCCGCAACCCGGTGCCGAGTGCCTTGGAGCAGGCCTCCTTGGCAGCCCAGCGTTTGGCATAGGTTCCGGCGACATCCATGCGCTGCTCGGCCTTGCGCTGTTCGATTTCTGTGAAAACACGGTTTTTGAACCGGTCACCAAACCGGTCCAAAGTGCGCTGAATACGCTCGATATTTGCCAAGTCAGTGCCAACGCCCAATATCATGCCCCGATCAAAGGCGATCTGACCGGAACTGGCAAGACCCGTGGGCGTCGGGGGCTGTCCTAGACGCGCGCCTCATCCATCAGGCGGCGCATTTCGGCGATGGCCGGGGTCAACCCTCTGAAGATGGCCTCGCCGATCAGGAAATGGCCGATGTTCAGTTCGCGCACCTCTGGAAAGGCTGCGATCGGTTGCACACAATCATAGGTCAGACCATGGCCCGCGTGAACCTCCAGCCCCAGGGAATGGGCAAAGCTGGACATTTCGCGCAGGGCTGCCAGCTCGGCATCGCGCTTGGCAAAATCGCCCTCGGCATGAGCCTCACAATAGGCACCCGTATGCAGCTCGATCACCTCAGCACCGATGCGATGTGCCGCCTCGATCTGCCGCTGGTCAGCAGCAATGAAGATCGACACCCTGCACCCGGCATCGCGCAACGGCGCGATGTAGTGGGCGAGTTTGTTTTCCTCGCGGGCCACTTCCAGCCCCCCCTCGGTCGTGCGTTCTTCCCGCTTTTCCGGCACGATACAAACCGCATGGGGTTTGTGGCGCAGGGCGATCTTGTGCATTTCTTCGGTCGCGGCCATCTCAAAATTCAGAGGCACGCTCAACGCTTCCATCAGCCCGTCGATATCGCGATCGGTGATGTGACGGCGGTCTTCGCGAAGATGGGCGGTGATCCCGTCGGCTCCGGCTTCCTCGGCCAGCTTGGCAGCGCGCACCGGATCAGGTACCTGGCCGCCGCGTGCATTGCGAACGGTGGCCACGTGGTCAATGTTCACGCCAAGCCGCAGGTCTGTGTTGTGCGAGGAAGTCTGTGCCATGGATCGCAGTTCCCAATTGAGTGCCTTTTGCCTGACACTAGGGGTTGCGCTGGCAAGGGCAAGCCCGGAAACCGCCAAATCGCGCAGTTTGGCAGCGGCTTAGCTGCTGCTGTCGTCTGCGGCGTCCAGCGAGGCGCGTTTCTTGATCACGTCGAACTTAGCCTTGATCTTGGTGCGGCGGCGCTGCTGATAGGCGCGGATGACCGGTACACTCAGCACATAGCAGACGGTTGCGGTGATGAGGCCGGGGATCACGCCACCGACGAGATAAGGATAGAACACATCGTGGTAGAACAGGGTCAGCCCCTGCCAATCCGCCGGTCGATCAGTGACCAAAGCGATCAGGTTGTCAAAAAGATCATTCCCGGCGGCCAGAAATTTCCCGACCAAAGACTTGTCGACATCGGCGTCGAACTCTGTCCCAAGGATCCAGTGGCCGGTCTGCAGAGAGGCAACGCCGATCGGCACATAGGTGAGCGGGTTGCCAAAAAACGTGCCGCTGAGGGCGGCGAGGATATTGCCGTTCATCAGCCGCGCGATAATCGCGGCCACAACGAAATGCATCCCGTAGAATGGGGTAAAGGTGGTGAATACCCCCGCCCAGACACCGCGGGCGATCCGCTCCGGCGAATCGGGCAGACGACGCACACGATGCTTCACATAGTGAAACGCGCGCCCCCACCCGCCCCGCGGCCACAGGAAATCGGCAACCGCGCGCAGAGGCGGACGTCTATCACGGCGCCTGAATACCAAAGGTTCGCGTCCTTCCCAAATCCTACTGAACGGCTACCCGAGCTTTGGGCGGCTTTCCGGCACATCGCGGTACCGTGCAACGGCGGCGACATCGCTCTCTGCTTCCAGCATCAACATCAGCGAATGCAGCTGCTCTACATCCCGCAGTTCGACATTAATCATCAGCCGGTAAAAGTCTGGTTTCCGATCGACAAATTCAAGGTCGGAGATATTGGCCTTTTTTTCGCCAATCAATGTGCAAATACGTCCCAGGACACCGGCGTCATTGCCAATCGTCAGCTCCAGCGTCACGCCGTAGACTGCGGGGTGGGTCCCACTGTGCCAGTGCAGATCGACCCAGCGTTCGGGCTGATCCTCGACCTCTCCCAAAGCGTCGCAATCTGCAGCATGGACCACAACACCCCGGCCACGATAGGTGATGCCGATGATCCGTTCGCCGGGCAGTGGCTGGCAGCAGGGGGCCCGCTCGAAGCTCTGCCCCGGCTCAAGGCCAATCACCGCACGACGCGGCGAAACCTCATCGCTGTTGTCAGCGGCCAGTTCCGGATAGACCGCCTGAACCACATCATGCGCGGTGAGTACCGCAGCCCCCAAACGGGCCAGCAATTCATCGACCGTACTGACGCGAAGCGCGCGGGCCGCCGTCTCCAACGCCTTGTCAGTGGCCTTGCGCCCGACATGTTCAAACGCGGATCGCGCCAACTCGTGGCCCAGTTTCACGAACCGGGCGCGGTCAGCCTCGCGCAGGGCACGGCGGATCGCGGTACGCGCCTTGCCGGTGGTTGCAATATCCAGCCAGCTTACCTGCGGGGTCTGGCCCTCAGCAGTGATGATCTCAACCGACTGGCCATTGCGCAGGCGTGTCCAAAGCGGCACGCGGATCGAATCCACCTTGGCCCCGACACAGGCGTGGCCGATGCGGGTGTGAATGGCATAGGCGTAGTCGATCGGAGTCGCGCCCTTTGGGAGCTTGATCACATCGCCTTTGGGAGTGAAGCAGAACACCTGGTCGGAATACATCTCCAGTTTGACGGCTTCGAGGAATTCATCGTGATCCTCCTCCGCATCAAACTGCTCCGTCAGGGACGCAATCCATTTGGCCGGATCAACCGCAAAGGGGTTCTCAGAGCGCACGCCATCGCGGTAGGACCAATGGGCCGCCACACCGGTTTCTGCCACATCGTGCATCTGCCGGGTGCGGATCTGCACCTCTACCCGCTTGCCGTCGCGCCCGGAGACGGTTGCATGGATCGACCGATAGCCGTTGGACTTTGGCTGGCTGATGTAATCCTTGAACCGCCCAGGGACAGCACGCCAACGCTGATGTATGGCGCCCAGGGCCCGGTAACAGTCTTCCTCGCTCGTTGTGATAATGCGGAACCCGTAGATATCGGACAGTCGCGAAAAGCCCTGATCCTTTTCCTGCATCTTGCGCCAGATGGAATAGGGTTTCTTTGCACGGCCAAAAACTTCGGCTTCGATCCCGGTCTTTTCCAGTTCGGCCCGCATGTCACCGGTGATCCGGTGGATCACATCGCCGGTTTCCCGCTGTAGCGTGACAAAGCGGCGGATAATTGACTGGCGACCTTCTGGATTGAGCACGCGAAAGGCCAGATCCTCCAGCTCCTCGCGCATCCATTGCATCCCCATGCGACCAGCCAGTGGCGCATAGATATCCATGGTTTCACGGGCTTTCTGGGCCTGTTTCTCCGGGCGCATCGCTTTGATGGTGCGCATGTTGTGCAGACGGTCGGCAAGCTTCACGAGGATAACCCGCAGGTCCTTGGACATTGCCATGAACAGCTTGCGGAAATTTTCTGCCTGTTTGGTTTCGCGGCTGGAAAGCTGGAGATTGGTCAGCTTGGTGACACCATCAACCAGCATCGCCACCTCCTTGCCAAAGCGGCTGGCGATTTCGTCGTAAGACGCCTTGGTATCTTCGATGGTGTCGTGCAGCAGCGCCGTGATGATCGTGGCGTCATCCAGCCGCTGCTCTGTCAGGATGGCAGCAACCGCCACGGGATGGGTGAAATACGCCTCACCCGAATGGCGAAACTGCCCATCGTGCATTTGCTCACCGAACGCATAGGCATCGGCGATCCTGTCCGCATTGGTCCTGGGATTGTAGTTGCGGACCAGAGCAATCAGGTCTTCTGGTGAAATCATTTCCGGTCCGCAGCCTCAGCTCATTATGTCTTGCGACGTCTTAACCCTGCCCTTGCGCCTCCATCAGCGCACGCAGCAGTTTCTCTTCCGACATATCATCCGTGGCAGGCTTGTCGCTTTCCGCGCCCATCAGCAGGGCCATGGAGTCATCCTCCGGCTCATCAACCTCGATCTGGGTCTGGTTGCTTTCGATCAGACGCTCACGCAGGGAGTCGGCGCTCTGCGTTTCATCAGCGATCTCACGCAGGGACACGACGGGGTTCTTGTCGTTGTCACGCTCAACCGTGAGCGGCGCACCAGCGGCAATCTCACGAGCGCGATGCGCTGCGAGCATCACCAGCTCAAAGCGGTTGGGAACCTTGTCTACGCAGTCTTCAACCGTCACGCGGGCCATGGGCGACTCTCCAAATCAAAAATAAGTCCAGAAGGGTGACTTCTAAAACCAAAGCTTTCTCTTGACAAGCGCCGAATGGGGCGCATTGGCGGCTCAGACCGGCGAAATCTCGGTCAAATCGGACATTGGCAGCGCCGCACAGAGTTGACGCACGGTCTGACCCAGAATCGGATGGCGCCAATCAGGTGCAACATCGCGCAGAGGCACCAGCACAAAGCCACGATCCTGAAGCCTGGGATGCGGCAACAGCAACTGGCCCGGCGCCTCTTTCATCTGCAGATCCAGTGGCAGATCCCTCCACCGTTCGAAGGTCGCCACATCCGGACAGACCAGATCGTCATAAGCGACCAGATCCAGATCCAGTGTCCGCATGCCCCAGCGCTGCACACGTCGGCGGGCAAAATCCGCCTCCACCTCATGCAACAGTTCCAACAGTTCACGCGGGGGCAGGTTTGTGCCGATCGCAATCGCTGCGTTCACATAGTCAGGACCCGAGCCCGCCGGGAAGCAAGGCGTTTGATAGAAGCGCGAGATTGCCCTCAGGCTGATGTCTGATTCGGACAACTGCCGAACAGCCCCTATGAGGGTATGCTCAACCGACTGTTCGCCGATAGGCAGGTTTCCCCCCATGGCGATAAGTGCCTCTGACCGGAATTCGGTCATTTTTGCCCTCGTTTCTTAATCCCGATACACTTGCGGCAAATGTCAAATAACCTACATTAAGTCCACCCGTTTTAGCGTATTTCAGCATTCACTCACGGAACCTCACTGCTGGGACGGACCTACCGGAAGGACATATTTGATGTTTTACAAGGACGAACGGCTCGCGCTGTTCATCGATGGATCGAACCTATATGCGGCAGCAAAGGCGCTTGGGTTTGACATCGATTACAAGTTGCTCAGGCAGGAATTCATGCGCCGGGGCAAGTTGTTGCGCGCGTTTTACTACACAGCTCTGCTGGAAAATGATGAGTACTCTCCGATCCGGCCATTGGTTGACTGGTTGCATTACAACGGTTTCACCATGGTGACCAAACCAGCCAAGGAATATACCGACAGCATGGGTCGGCGTAAGGTGAAGGGGAATATGGATATCGAGCTGACGGTCGATGCCATGGAACTTGCTCCCCGCGTGGACCATATCGTGCTGTTCTCCGGTGATGGTGATTTCCGCCCGTTGATCGCCAGCCTGCAGCGGCAGGGTGTGCGCGTCTCCGTTGTCTCCACCATCCGCAGCCAGCCGCCAATGATCTCGGACGAGCTGCGCCGACAGGCCGATAATTTCATCGAGCTGGAAGAGTTGAAAGACGTGATCGGCCGCCCTCCCCGCGAACAAAGTGACCCGCGCTCCGTATCAGCCGCCACCGGCTGATACAGATCTGTGGCCTGCCGGAGGCCACCACGACCCAGACATGGCCCGCAGCAGTGATATTCATTGTTTGCGGGCTTTTGCTTGCGCTGTTTTTGGTTTCCTTGTCCCAGGGACCGCCGCTTAATCAATTGCCACGGGGCTGGACCTCGCCGACAGAAAGCCCTAGCTCTGAGCGATAAGGAGACCGCGATGACCAAGCCCCCCCTCACGCTATATCTCGCCGCGCCGCGCGGCTTTTGTGCCGGTGTCGACCGGGCGATCAAGATCGTCGAAATGGCGCTCGAGAAATGGGGGGCGCCTGTCTATGTGCGCCATGAGATCGTGCACAACAAATATGTGGTCGACGGGCTGCGCGACAAAGGGGCCGTCTTCGTTGAAGAGCTGGATGAATGCCCCGATGATCGGCCGGTCATCTTTTCAGCGCATGGCGTCCCGAAGTCGATCCCGGCCGAGGCAGACCGACGCCAGATGATCTATGTCGATGCCACATGCCCGTTGGTGTCGAAGGTCCATATCGAGGCGCAGCGCCATGCGGAAAACGGGCTCCAGATGATCATGATCGGTCACAAGGGGCATCCTGAAACCATTGGCACCATGGGACAGCTGCCCGAGGGAGAAGTGCTGCTGGTGGAAACCCCGGATGATGTCACCACGGTGACGGTTCGCGACCCTGACAATCTCGCATATGTCACCCAGACAACCCTGTCGGTCGATGACACCAAGGATATTGTTGCAGCACTTCAGGCTCGGTTTCCGAATATTGTCGGCCCTCACAAGGAAGACATCTGCTATGCCACCACCAACCGCCAGGAGGCCGTCAAGGAAGTCGCCCCGAAGGCAGATGCCCTATTGGTTGTCGGCGCTCCCAATTCATCGAACTCACGACGGTTGGTCGAAGTTGGCGCCAAGGCGGGATGCCAATATGCACAGCTGGTACAACGGGCCGAAAACATTGATTGGCGCGCGCTTGAGGGAATTTCCTCGGTCGCGATCACCGCTGGTGCCTCTGCGCCCGAGCTCTTGGTGAACGAAGTCATCGATGCCTTCCGCGAGCGGTTCGAGGTAACAGTCGAGCTGGTGGAAACCGCGATTGAACGGGTTGAGTTCAAAGTTCCCCGGGTTCTGCGGGAAACAGCCTGAGGCGGCTTGTCCCCTGCAAACGATAATGACGCAGCCGCTTTGCCGGTCTGCGGATTTCTTTGTCTTGCAACTGACCGGCAGCCGATTACCCTTGACCTGAACCACCTTGTCTATCATAAGGAGCTGGTCAATTGATTTCACTGCAATTTCTGGTCACCGCATTTGTCGTCGTCCTCGCGCCAGGGACCGGTGTGCTCTACACGCTGGCGCTTGGTCTTGGTCAGGGGCGGCGTGCAGCGATTTGGGCAGCGGTCGGCTGCACCTTTGGCATCGTGCCCCATCTTGTGGCTGCGACACTGGGGCTGGCTGCGGTTCTGCACACCTCGGCGGTGCTGTTTCAGGCGGTGAAGATTGCGGGCGTTCTGTATCTTCTGTATCTGGCCTGGCAAATGCTGAAAACTGACGGCGCGCTGTCATTGTCCGGCGCGCCTGCTGCTCCGGATCATGGTCTAAGGATCGCCAAGCGCGGCGCCCTGATCAACATCCTGAACCCGAAACTTTCGGTGTTTTTTCTGGCGCTTCTCCCGCCGTTCCTGTCAGGCGCGGCCGCAACAGCGACACAGGAGATGGTCGTGCTTGGCTTGATTTTCATGGCCATGACTTTTGGTGTCTTTGTGCTCTACGGGCTCTTTGCAGCGCAGGCGCGAAGCTTGATCCTGGGGTCGGACACCGTGGTCAAATGGCTGAACCGTAGCTTTGCTGCGCTGTTTGCCGCGCTGGCGACCCGATTGGCGATGGAACGGGCATGAGCAGGATACCACCGGCACCGCTGGTCTTGGGGCTGGTCGGGCTGATCCCATTCGTCTGGGGAGCACTCACCACGCAGATCCCGGCGTTGCAGGTCTGGGGTGCCAGCCATCTTGGCGCGCGGTTTGTCGGCCCCTATGTGCAGCTGTTCTATGGCTCTGTGATCCTCAGCTTCATGTCCGGCGTGCTCTGGGGATTTGCGACCAAGACATCGGGTATGCAGGCGGTAACTGGTTATGCCCTGTCGGTGCTGCCAGCGCTTTGGGCATTTTTCATGACCGGCGGAGGACCGACCAGCGCGGGCATAAACCTGATCTACGGCTTTGCCGGCCTGTTGCTGCTGGATTATGCCTTTTACGTTTGGCGTCTGACCCCATCATGGTGGATGCAGCTGCGCCTGCTGCTGACCGGCATCGTGGTCGCCAGCCTCGCCGTCGGTGTCTACCTGTGAGCGGGCCTGACCGCGAGACACTGGAGATCTACAACAACAAGGCAGCGGATTATGCTGACCGGAACCAGACACACCTGCGAGAAGACCCACGCCTGCACGAGTTCATCGCTGCCTGCCCGCCGAACGCACGGGTGCTGGATCTGGGCTGCGGTCCCGGCACCTCCAGCGCGGTTATGGCCGCAGCCGGGTTGCGCCCTGTGGCGATGGATGCTTCCGTGGAAATGATCGCACTGGCGGAACATATGCCGGGTGTTGAGACGTGTCTCGCTAGTTTTGATGAGCTGTCGGGGTGCGACATCTATGATGGCATCTGGGCCAATTTCAGTCTGCTACATGCGCCGCGTGCCGATTTTCCGCGTCACCTGAGGGCCATCCGGCAGGCGCTGCGGTCAGGTCGGCCCTTTTACATCGCGCTAAAGCTCGGTAAGGGCGAGGCCCGCGATGCCCTTGGGCGATATTATACCTACTACGAGGAAGACGAATTGATCGATCTATTGCGCACTGCTGGGTTCACCCCGGACAACCGCACCACCGGCGAAAACGCAGGGCTGGACGGCGCCATGGCGCGCTGGATTTCGGTGGCCTGTCATGGCTGATCTCTTCGCCTACACGGATGGCGCCTGCTCCGGCAATCCTGGCCCGGGTGGCTGGGGGGTTTTGCTGCGCGCAATGGACGGCGACACTGTTGTCAAGGAAAAGGAACTGCAGGGCGGCGAAGCCGAGACCACCAACAACCGGATGGAACTGCTGGCAGCGATCAATGCCCTGGAAAGCCTGGCGCGCCCCTCTACCCTCACCGTTGTGACCGATTCAGCCTACGTCAAAAACGGTGTGACCGGCTGGATCCACGGCTGGAAACGAAATGGCTGGAAGACCGCGTCAAAGAAACCCGTGAAAAACGTTGAGCTGTGGCAACGTCTGGACGAGGCGCAGCGCCGTCACACGGTCACGTGGGAATGGGTCAAAGGCCACGCAGGCCATCCCGAGAACGAACGCGCCGATGAACTTGCGCGTGCAGGCATGGCCCCGTTCAAGACTGGCAAAGCCAAGGCATGACCATCCTTACCCTTCTGGACTATGCGTCCGTTCTGGTATTTGCGGCCTCCGGCGCCCTGGTGGCCAGCCGGGCACAGCTCGACATTGTCGGCTTTGCTTTCGTGGCCTGCCTGACCGCCGTCGGCGGAGGGACGGTGCGGGATCTTTTGCTGGATCGCAACCCAGTGTTCTGGATCGGCGATTCTACGATAATCCTGTTGGCGGCGGTGACTGCGGTGATTGTCTTCTTCACTGCCCATTTGGTGGAAAGTCGGCTGCGCTGGATTGTCTGGCTCGACAGTTTTGCACTGGCAATCGCTGTTTCGGCGGGCACCGGCGCTGCCTTGCTAACCGACCAGACGCCGGTGATCGTTGTGCTGATGGGCATGGCAACAGGCACCCTGGGCGGGTTGATGCGTGATGTGGTCTGCAATGAAGTGCCGCTGGTGCTGAAACAGGGCGAGCTCTATATCTCATGCGCCATGGCAGGCGCGATTACGGCGGTGGTCAGCATGGCATTTGGCCTGCCGACCCGCTGGGCGCTTGTGGCCTGCGCGGTGGTCTGCTGGGTTTTGCGGGCGGGCTCAATCGCGTTTGGCTGGCATCTGCCAGTTTATCGTTCACGCCCGCCGCGCAGCTGAGCAATAGTCGGCAGGCAGGTTCAGCGGCGCCAGTGAAACGGCACGATGATCAACGCGCCGACGGATGCGGCAATGGCGTTCCAACCCGGTGCGCGAAAGCCGACGCCAAACATGATCACCACAAAATGGAACAGGAACGCGCCGCCAACGCAGATGATGATCGACGAGAGATACCCATTGTGGGTAAAACCGGTGCGCTCCGCCAGGTAGCCGACGATCCCGGCAATAACGACGCTGCCGAACAGGGCCAGAAACATACCCGCCTCCCTTAAAGCTGTGTGCCGCGCGCTACGGGAAAGCCACGCAGGAAAATCTCGCGTTCCTGTGCTCCCTTGCCTGCCCGCTGCAATCGCAACAGCTCAACCGCGCCCTCACCACAGGCAACCCGCAGCGCATCGTCCAGAACGATTCCCGCCACGCCGGCCCCGTCGACAACGCGGGATGCCAACAGCTTTACGCGCTGATCCTCGATCTCGGACCAGGCACCGGGAAACGGAGACAACCCGCGGATCGTCCGATCAACCTCCACCGCGGAGCGTTGCCAGTCGATGCGGGCTTCGGCCTTGTCGATCTTATGGGCATAGGTCACGCCCGCGTCCGGCTGCACCTCAGGTGTCAGGTCAGACAGCCCGTCCAGGGCACGGACGATCAGGTCTGCCCCCATTTCCGACAGCCGATCATGGAGCTGGGCGGTGGTTTCCTCCGGGCCAATCTCGGTCGCTTCGCGCAGCAGGACCGGGCCGGTGTCAAGCCCCGCCTCCATCTGCATGATGCAGACGCCAGTTTGACTGTCGCCCGCCATGATGGCGCGGTGAATGGGTGCCGCTCCGCGCCAACGCGGCAGCAGGCTCGCGTGGATATTGAGGCAGCCGTGTCTGGGCGCATCCAGCACCGCCTGTGGCAGGATCAAACCATAGGCCACGACCACCGCGACATCCGCCCGTAGATACGCGAATTCGGCCTGCTGCTCGGCCCCTTTGAGGCTGACCGGGTGACGGACATCAAGACCCAGTTCAATCGCGCGGGCATGAACCGGCGTTGGTCGATCCTTCTTGCCGCGCCCGGCCGGACGGGGCGGTTGGCAGTAGACCGCAGCAATCTCATGACCCGCGTCAACCAGGGCATCCAGTACCGGAACCGAAAACTCCGGCGTCCCCATGAAAATAATACGCATCCGCTGCCCCTTACTCTCAATCCATTCGCCTGAAACAGGCCCCGAACCGCGGGTTTGTCCCCGCACGTGTCTCAGCCATTCAGCTTCTTCGCCTTGCGGATCAGCATATCGCGTTTCACCTTCGACAGCCGGTCAAAATACATACGGCCATTCAGGTGATCGATCTGATGTTGCACGCTGGTGGCCTCGATCCCGACGAAATCCCGTTCGACCACCGCGCCGGTTTCATCCATATATCGCACGGTCACCGCGCGTGGTCGTTTGATTTTGGCCGAGACGCCGGGGAGGTTGGGACTGGCCTCCTCATGTTCCCGCAGCGCTACCGAAGCGTGCAGGATTTCGGGATTCGCCAGCCGGACAGCGCGCCCTCGTTCGCTGGAGCCGTCGACAACTGCCAGTCGCTGCAGGACGCCGATCTGGTTTGCGGCCAAGCCAACACCGGGCATTGCCTCCATCGTGTCGATCATATCCTGCCAGAGGGTCAGCGTATCCTCGGTGATTTCGCTCACGTCCTCGGCGCGGCTGCGCAGATGCTTGTCGGGCCAGGGCAGGCAGGGGCGCACGGTCATCGGGGTGTCTCCAGATTAGTTTCATAGGTGGCAAGGGCCGCAGCGCGCGCCTCTGGGTCCACCCGGTCAAAAGTGACACGACCATCAAGATGATCGTATTCATGCTGCACGCAAGCCGCAGCAAACCCGTCAAACCGGCGCTGATGGCGCACGCCCTCCATGTCGGTCCAACCGAGATCTACCCAGGCTGGGCGCGTCACATCGAGACTGAGGCCCCTGATCGACAGGCACCCCTCGGTGCGTGTCGCCATCTCATCGGAAAGGGCGATGATCTCTGGGTTCAGGCAGACCAGCGGGTCGCGCGTGCCTTCCTTCCAGGTCGTATCCATAACAAATACCCGTGCCAGAACACCGACCTGGGGCGCGGCCAGTCCACGACCCGGCGCGGCATACATGGTGTCGAGCATATCGCGCACCAGATCCGCAACCTCTGATGGGTCAGTCGCCGGCGGAGCTGGGGTGCTCAGCACCGGGTCGGGCCAAGCCCTGATCTGGAGAACCGTCATCTTGTCCACCTTTCCGGGTCAAAGCAGCCGACGTACGCCATCTCGTCCACAGACGGAGCCACCCGCCCAACGTCAGCTACCGCGTCCGCGCTCGCGCTTCAGTTTCTGCATTTTCCGTGTGATCATCTGCCGTTTCAGCGGTTTCAGGTAATCAATGAACAGCTTGCCGTTCAAATGGTCGATCTCATGCTGGACGCAGGTCGCCCAAAGACCATCAAAGGTTTCCCGCTGGGGATTGCCGTTGCGATCGATCCATTCGACGTCAACCACCTTGGGGCGTGTCACCTCGGCGTATTGATCGGGAATGGACAGGCAGCCTTCCTCATAGACATTGATGTCATCCGATGCTGCAACCACTTCTGGGTTGAACATGACCAGAGGGCGGGCCGGGCCATCCTCTTCCTTGACACAATCCAGCACGATAAGGCGGTCCAGCACGCCGATCTGCGGCGCTGCAAGGCCGATACCCGGCGCAGCATACATGGTTTCCAGCATGTCGTCGGCCAGCGTGCGCAATGCGTCCGAAAGGTCGGGAACAGCTGCACATACCTTCTTGAGGCGGGGATCAGGATGGATCAGGATCGGTCGTTTCATGCCGCTGATTTAGGCCATTGACGCCCGCCCTGCAACGGCCCCCTTGCGTGTCGCTGGATTGCCGTTAGCTTCGCCCCTGAACAACGGGAGTTCAGACATGGATTTTGACAAGATCATTGACCGCCGGAATACACATTGCATCAAATGGGACATGATGGAGGATCTCTATGGCGTGCCACGCGACGAAGGTCTGTCGATGTGGGTGGCCGATATGGATTTCGCAGTGCCATCGGTCGTGACCGACAAGATGCGGGAAATGGCCGACCATGGTGTCTATGGCTATGTGAATTGCGACAGCCCCTACCGGTCCGCAATCTGCTGGTGGATGCAGAACCGTCACGGTTGGTCGGTCGACCCCGACGCGATTTTCACGACAACCGGTCTAGTGAACGGCGTCGGTATGTGTCTGGATACCTATACGCAACCGGGTGACGGCATTGTGCTGTTCACGCCAGTCTATCACGCCTTCGCCAAGGTCATTCGCAACGCCGGACGTGAGGTGGTCGAATGCGAACTTGCCGTCAACGATGGGCGCTACGAAATGGATTTTGCGGCCTATGATGCGCAGATGACCGGTTCGGAAAAGATGGTCATCCTCTGCTCTCCCCATAACCCGGTCGGCCGTGTCTGGACCCAGGATGAACTGCGCAGCGTTGCCGATTTTGCCAAGCGGCACGATCTGATCCTGCTCTCCGATGAAATTCATCACGATCTGGTATTCGACGGTGCAACTCATATCCCGATGCAAAACGCGGCACCGGATATCACCGATCGCCTGTTGATGCTGACCGCGCCGTCCAAGACGTTCAACTTTGCCGGTATGCACACCGGTCAGGTCATCATTCCCGATCCCGATCTGCGCGCAAAATTCTCCCGCCGGATGCTGGCGCTGGCGTTGTCGCCGAACTCTCCCGGCCAATGTGCAACGGCTGCCGCCTACTCTCCGGAAGGCGCCGCCTGGGTGGATGAACTGGTGCCCTATCTGGACCGCAACCGGCAGATCTTCGATGCCGCCGTGAACGAGATCCCCGGTCTACATTCAACCCGGCTGGAAGCGACCTATCTGGCCTGGGTCGATTTCTCCGGCACTGGCATGAGCCGCGAGGAGTTCACCGCACGGGTTGAAAACGACGCGAAGATTGCTGCCAACCACGGGCCCAGTTTTGGAACTGGTGGCGGCAGCTTCCTGCGGTTCAACCTAGGCACCCAGCGCGCACGGGTCGAAGAGGCCTGCGAGCGTCTGCGCAGGGCATTCGCCGACCTTCAATAATGCCGGGTGGAAAATCGGTCTCGCTCAGATACGCGAGACCGAGGAGAAAAAACGGGGGCTCTATTTAAGACCCCCGTTTTCCAATCAAATATCAATATACCCAAGCAAATTCGCCCGGCTTAGAGCCGCAGGTCATCCTGTGCAATCAGCCCCACCGGCGCGTCCGGAGCACGGTAGAAATCCAATGGTGCCTTGTCCGAGGCCGGTGTTGCGCGTTTGAACTCATACCGCATTTCGCCGCCCTCCTCATCAGAGGCAACGATCAGGCATTGGGACAGATGCCGACTGCCGTCAAACAGATCAACCAGGCCCCGCAGCTGCGGTGCATCTGCTGCCTCGATCGAAAAGCCGTCTTTCCACATGCGCAAGACCGGAAACATGTGATCGTCTACAGCCACGCGCAGGCGGCTCTTGCGTTTCATTCCATCCAGCCGCGCGGCATCCAGCGCGTCCAGCACAGACTTCGGAACAAATGTCGTCATCGCAGTGACCTTTCGATCTGGCAAACGCTGGCGTCATCGCATGGCGATAATTGTTCCAGCGCGAGCGGGCGTTTTGCCCGGTTCACCACAAGTGTGAACTTGGAAAGGATAAAATCAAGTGAACTTTTTGAGTCATTTCCACATCTTGCGCGCAGCACCACTTTTGATCTGCGCGTTGCAGGCTGGATACGCCCCTTGTCGCAGCTGTGCACTGGCGCAGGGATGATGCGCGTAAACTGCGATGGGCGCGCGCCCCCGCTCAACCTAGGTTACCTCTCGACATATGTATTCACAGCATACAGGAGACGGTGATGGGCCTCTTGATTGATGGCGTCTGGCACGACCAATGGTACGACACAGCATCAACCGGTGGCGCGTTCAAACGCTCGCAGGCGCAATTTCGAAACTGGATCACCAAAGATGGTCTGGCCGGGCCAACCGGCAAAGGAGGCTTTGCCGCGGAGAGCGGGCGTTATCATCTCTATGTCTCGCTGGCCTGCCCATGGGCGCATCGTGCGCTCATCTTCCGCCAGCTCAAAGGGCTGGCAGATCATATCAGCGTTTCGGTCGTACACCCGGATATGCTGAACTCAGGGTGGAGTTTTGCCAAGGACGACCACGGCGCGACGGGTGACACGCTGTTCGGGAATGATCATCTCCACCAGATATACACCCGCGCCGACCCACAGTATTCCGGTCGGGTCACCGTGCCAATCCTCTGGGACAAAACGCAAAATACCATCGTTTCCAATGAAAGCGCCGACATCATCCGCATGTTCAACAGCGCCTTCGACGGCATCAGCCACAATGATGATGACTACTGGCCCGAAGAACTGCGCGAACCGATCGAAGCCGTGAACAATCGGGTCTATTCCACCCTGAACAATGGGGTTTACAAATGCGGGTTTGCCACCACGCAGGAGGCCTATGACGCCGCTGTTGAGCCGCTGTTCGAGACCCTCGACTGGCTGGAAGACATCCTGTCCGAACATCGTTTCCTGCTTGGCGACGTGTTGACCGAGGCAGACTGGCGGCTGTTCACCACCCTTGTCCGTTTTGATCCGGTCTATCACCTGCATTTCAAATGCAATCGGCGACGGCTGATCGATTATCCGAATCTCTGGGCCTATACTCGCGCGCTGTATCAATGGCCGGGCGTGGCTGGCACCGTCGGAATGGATCACATCGTGCGCCACTATCATTACAGCCATGAGACCATCAACCCGCATCGGATCATCCCGATCAACCCGCAGATCGACTGGATGGCGCCTCACGGCCGCGACTGACCTGTCAGCCTGCCACTGTCGCATGGTTGCTGCCGTGCCTGCCTGCAACCGCGCATTCGTGGTACGCCGAATGCGCGGGCTACAATCCTCACGTGGTTCACGGATTGTCGCCCATGGATGTTCCTTGCCGCTGTGATCGGCGATCACAACCGTCGATGCAGGAATCGGCAGTTGCTCCCGGACAGCCGGTTTCCGGCAAACGAGATATTACGTCCCTATTGTCGGGTATTCGCCAAGCACACCCATAGCGAGATTTTCCGCGCCGCAATCTCCCCGAGATTAGCGAATTGTTGATTGCATGGGGCTATGGTTGCTTTCTCGTCATTGCTGCTCCATACGGCGGTATTGGGTCAGCGGTTTTCTTGGCCCTCGGTTCTGGTTCATTTGTTAAGGCCCAAGATGACAGGCATGCTGGATCTGACAGAGGTCCCTCAGCGGGACCACGGCGGCAACCTTAGTGCCGCTATTTCGGAATATGGTGGTGTAGCCAGAGATTGGGTCGATATTTCGACCGGGATCAACCCCGTGCCATATCCGATCACTGGCCTGACATCTGCGGATTGGGGTGCCCTGCCCGACCAGGCAGCACAGGCCGATCTGGTTGCCGCAGCGCGCGCCTTCTGGAAGGTGCCGAAAGATGCAAAAATCCTCGCTGCCCCAGGCGCCTCGGCGCTGATTGCCGCCATTCCGGCCTTGGCTGACCCACGGTGGGTCCAGATCACGCCACCGACCTATAACGAACATGCCGCTGCCTTTACCACTCACGGGTGGCAGACCGTCACCGGGGGCCCGGCAGAGGCGCGGGTTCTGGTCCATCCAAACAATCCCGACGGACGCCGGTGGAGTGCTGAGGATGCACAGGCCCCGCTGGTCGTGATTGATGAGAGTTTTTGCGATGTCTGCCCTGAGGACAGCCTTATTCATCTTGCAGATCGCCCGGGCGTTATCATCCTAAAGAGTTTCGGCAAATTCTGGGGCCTCGCGGGCCTGCGGCTTGGCTTTGCTATCGGCGACCCCTGCCTGCTCGACGGTCTGGCGGCTTGGCAAGGCCCCTGGGCGGTCTCCGGTCCGGCCTTGCGCATCGGCGCGCAGGCCTTGCGGGACGAGGACTGGGCCACCACCACACGGCTGAGGCTGCGGCAGGATGCCGAGCGCCTGGATCAGATGCTCATCGCCAAGGGCGCCCAGATTGTCGGTGGCACCGATTTGTTCCGCCTATATGATGTGGACGACGCTGCGGCCTGGCAGACCCAGCTTGCACGCGCACATATCTGGACGCGTATTTTCCCCTATTCAATAAACTATCTGCGTCTCGGCCTGCCCACAGGGGATGGCTGGGCGAGGCTTGAGGCGGCTCTGTGACAACTGCGGAACTGCTGATACCGGCCTTGCTGCTGGATGCTGTTTTTGGCGAACCACGCTGGCTCTGGACGCGGCTGCCGCACCCTGCGGTTTTGATGGGGCGTGCGGTTGAGCTTACCGACCGGTCGCTCAACACCGGCAAACAACGCAAGGCCAAAGGTGTTCTGGCCATCGTCCTTCTGGTTCTTGGGGCAGGCTGGCTTGGCTGGGTTCTGTCGCTGTTTGGGCCGGTCATGCAGTTTCTGGTAGCTGCGGTTCTGCTGGCACAACGATCGCTTTGCGAACACGTCGAAGCTGTTGCCCACGGCCTGCGCTACGGTCTCGCAGAGGGTCGTACGGCGGTTTCTTTGATCGTCAGCCGCGATACCACCGGCATGACAACCCCGCAGATCGCGCGGTCAGCCATCGAAAGCGGTGCCGAAAATTTCTCCGACGGGGTGATCGCCCCCGCATTCTGGTTTCTTGTCGGTGGCCTGCCCGGGCTGATGATCTACAAGATCACCAATACAGCCGACAGCATGATTGGCTATAAAACACCGCGCCACAGAAATTTTGGTTGGGCAGCTGCACGGCTGGATGACGCGCTGAACCTGATACCGGCGCGACTGTCAGCGTTGATGATCGCAGCCGTTGGTCGCGTGCTGCCAAGCTGGCCCGAAATTGCACAGGACGCAGGCCGCCATCGCTCCCCGAATGCAGGCTGGCCCGAGGCTGCGATGGCACGCGCGCTTCAGGTCGCGCTGGCCGGGCCCCGCTCCTACGATGGAAAAATGCAGGATTTTCCTTGGGTCAATGCTGTCGGCTCCAAAAGCGCCAGTGCCCATAGTATCACCCGTTGCGTTCGCCTGCTTTGGATGTCTTGGGCGCTGGGGCTTGCGCTAACGGTTGCCATTGCCGCGCTATTGTAGCTAACAAGGGGCAGCACTCTCAAAAAGGACACGCCAACCGTGTTGCGCCCCAGCCTTCTCGCCCTCGTCTCATTCCTGCTCCCTCTTCAGGCCCAAGCACAATGTGGCGGCGGATTTCGCAATTTCGTCCAGTTGATGAAAGAAGAAGCGCTGACCGGCGGATATGATAGCGCTACGGTGAACCGGTTCTTCGAAGGTGTTCGGCAGGATCAGTCGGTCCTGAAAGCGGACCGCGCGCAGGGTGTATTCCAAAAACCGTTCATCGAATTTTCGCGGCGCCTGATTTCCAAAAACCGGCTGGACCGGGGTCTGGCGATGGCGCGCAAATATGATACGACCTTCCGCCGGATCGAGACGACCTATGGCATAGATCGCAGCGTGCTGCTTGCGTTCTGGGCCTTCGAAACCGACTATGGCGCCGTTCAAGGGGATTTCAACACGCTGAACGCCCTTGTAACCCTATCCCATGACTGCCGCCGACCGGAGCTGTTCCGCCCGCAGGTGTTTGCGGCGCTGGAACTGTTTCGTCAGGGCAACTTTGATCCACGCCGCACCACCGGCGCCTGGGCGGGCGAAATCGGAATGGTGCAGATGCTGCCCGGCGATATCCTCGAAAACGGGGTCGATGCGGATGGTGACGGCCTCGTCAGCCTCAAGACCTCCGCTCCCGATGCGCTGATGTCCGGGGCGAAGATGTTGTCGCATTTGGGCTGGCGGCCCGGCGAACCCTGGTTGCAGCAGGTGACAATCCCCGAAGATCTGGACCTCCGCCTGAGTGGTGTTCATCACAAGCAGACAGTCGGCGATTGGCGGGCTTTGGGCGTGCGGTCCCGGTCCGGTCGGCTGGCAGCCACCGGCACCAAGGCTGCACTCATTCTGCCACAGGGTCACAAAGGGCCTGCTTTCTTGGCCTATCCGAACTTCGACGTCTATTTCGAGTGGAACCAGAGCTTTACCTATGTGCTGACGGCGGCATATTTCGCCACCCGCCTGTCAGGAGCCGCCCCCTATGATGCGGGCGCACCTGATACAGGTCTTGTGGCCAAGCAGATGGAACAGCTTCAGCGCAAACTCATCGCGCGGGGCCATGACGTCGGCAATGTGGATGGCATCCTTGGCGCCAAGACACGGATCGCGGTGCAAAAAGAGCAGGAGCGCCTGGGCTTACCAGCCGACGCCTGGCCGACCGAAACGCTGCTGTCGCGTCTCTGATCAGCTGGTGCAGCACCCCTGATATTCACCGGATCGAGCGCACCGGGAACCTCTGACCGTCGGAGGTGATTACCACCGTGCGGTCACGGTTTGTCACATATTGATCGCAGCGTGAGGCGCCGTTGACAAAGGTTACGCATATGAGGCCGTCCGGCTTGACGCTGTAGCTGCCCCAGGCCGTACCTCCGCCATTCTTCGCAGAATATGTGTAGGCGTAGGCCCCATCCGAGCCGAACAGCGCCTCGCCATCATCGTAAAAGACAAAGGAACGTCCGGGCAGCGCCGCCAAGGCCTCGGCATCAAAAGGTCGGTCTCCGCTGCGCATCGCACCGTCTTGGGCCGACACGGTACCGAAGCCGGCAACTGCAGCAAGGAAAACATAAAAGGCCAGCAACATGGGGTATCTCATGCAGCCAGCCTAGCGGTATTTCAGAGTCTGATCTGTCACGTTTCGGTGACGAAACCTTCTGGGTCACCAATCAATGAATTCTTCGAATTCCTGAATGATCCGGGACCAGTAGCTCAAGAGCTCGGCGAAATCGTCCGGGTTCATCCCGCTTTTGCCAAGATAGACGTCCAGCTCAACCCGAGCGGATCCCTCGTCCGAGATATAAGCACGGCCAAAGCGGTTCTCCGTGTTCCATTCGTTGATCTTCGCCACACGCACGCCGCCATCCGTCTGGTAGCCCGAAAAGAACTGTATCGCATCGCAGTTCCTATTGTTCTCGCAGCCATAGAAATAGATTGAGAAGTCATTGCCGTAATAGTCGACCTTTAGCTTGGGGTCGCCCACATCGTCAGTTGTGACCTCAAAATCGACCCCTTCAGTCTCAAAAAAATTTGCAAGCGTGGTTGCATCCTTTGCAAGGATATTTTCAGCGTGCCCCAGACCAGGAATGGCGACCAGGGCTGCGGCTGTCAGTAGAGAAAGAAATTTCATTGCAAATCCTGTCATTGTCGCGGCGACGATAGAACCAGAGGCCTTGTTGAACAAGGGTTCAGGCGACCAGAGATTCGGCCTTCTTGAGATCGACAGACACCAGCTGGCTCACGCCTTTCTCCTGCATGGTCACGCCAAACAACCGATCCATCCGCGCCATGGTCACCGCGTGGTGCGTGATGATCAGAAAACGGGTGTCGGTCTGTCGGCACATCTCATCCAGAAGATCACAGAAACGGGTGACATTGGCATCATCCAGAGGTGCGTCGACTTCGTCCAACACACAGATCGGTGCCGGGTTCGACAGAAACACCGCAAAAATCAAGGCCATAGCGGTCAGAGTCTGTTCTCCGCCGGACAACAGTGAGAGCGTTGACAGCTTCTTACCCGGTGGCTGGCACATGATCTCAAGCCCGGCGTCCAGCGGGTCGTCACTTTCGACCATAACCAGATTGGCCTCGCCGCCGCCGAACAGATGGGTGAACAGCATGGTAAAGCTGGCGTTCACCTCCTCAAAGGCGGTCAGAAGCCGTTCACGTCCCTCACGATTGAGGCTGGCGATCCCTGCGCGCAACGTCTTCACCGCCTCTTCCAGATCGGCTTTCTCGGTGACCAGCTGGTCATGCTCTTCCTGCACCACACGGGCGTCTTCTTCGGCGCGCAGATTGACGGCTCCCAGCGCATCGCGCTGGCGCTTGTGACGGTTGACCTCCGCTTCCAGCTCCTCTGCATTGGGCATATCTTCAGGCGTGGCATCAAGGCGGGCCAACAGGTCGTCCGGCACGGTCTGCTGTTCCTCACGGATCCGCGCCTCCGCATGTCCCACCGCCTCACGGGCGGCATCGCAACGCGCTTCGGAGCGGGCTCGTGCTTCACGTGCCTCTGACGCAAGGCGCGCGCACTCGCGCTCGGCCTGCACGGCATCGCGCAACACGGTTTCAGCGCCGATCAGCGCGTCCGACGCGGCAGCCTTGCGCGCCTCTGCCTCTTCAATCGCGGCATTCAGTTCGTCATGTCTCTCCGCAATTTCAGCTGGAACCGCATGGGCCTCTTCCAGCTCGTCTTCTGTTGCCGCGCGACGCTCGGTCAGCTCGGCAATGCGCCTCTCGGCGCTGTCGAGACGATGACGCCAGCCGGAGAGCTCTTTGGTCACCTGCTGTCCGCGTGCGGTCCGAGCCTCGCCTTCGCGACGCAATTCATCCTGCGTTGATCGATGCGTCAGCATAGTGATCCGCGCGGCTTCGACCGCTTGCTTCACATCCTCGACCTTGGCGCGCGCTTCGGAGAGGTCTTCAAGGCCCTCCACCGCAGTCTCAGCCTCAGCCAGCTGCGCCTTTGCCGCCGCTGCATCCTCGTCATGGCGGGTCACTGCAATGCTGAGAGTTTCGAGTTTGCCTTCGGAGAGGTTGCGATGGCTTTCGGCCCTGCTCAGCGCACGCGCAGCATCGGCGACGCGCTGATCCGCGACCCGGCGCGCCTGACGGGCGGCCTGATCAGCGGCGGTCACCTCCTCAAGCTTTCGCATCAGGACCTCATGTGCCGCCCTGGCGCCATCGGCACGCGCTCCTACATGCTCCATGTCCTGTTTCAGCGTCTCGAGACGGTTCATCTGCTCCAAACGCAGCGCTGCAGCACTGGGTGCATCCTCCGCCCAGGCGCGGAACCCGTCCCAGCGCCACAGATCCCCCTCCAATGTCACAAGACGCTGCCCCGGCAACAAGCGCGAATGCAGGTCTCTTGCGGCATCACTGTCGACCAGACCAACCTGCGAAATCCGACGCTGCAGCGCTGCCGGGCAGCTTACATGCAGAGACAGCGGCACAGCGCCCGCAGGCAGAGCCGCATCGCCGTCATAAGGCGGCAGGGTAACCCATCCACTTGGCCCGTCGATCTCTGCAAGAGGCGCACGCAGATCATCTGCCAGCGCCGCCCCGAGTGCCTTTTCATAACCGGCGGCGACACGCATTTCATCCAGAACATGCCCGCCCTCGGCAGTGTCACGTTCCACCAGCTTCGCAAGGGCCGTCACCTCAGCACGCAGCGCACCCAGCTCTCCTTCGGCTTCGGAGCGGCGAGCACGGGCCTCTGCTTCTCGCGATTGGGTGTCATTGCGGGCTTCATCCGCCGCCGCGAGGGTTTCATCTGCCAGTTCAGCAGCCGCGCGCGTCTCTTCTTCAGCGCCGACTGCCGCTTCAAATGCGGCCTCGGCTTCGGCCAGTGTTTCGCGGGCGGCCGCCATCGCCTCGCGGGAACTGCCGCCTTCCTCTTCCGCACGACTCAGTGCGCGACGGCAATCCTCAACCTGGCGCTGCGCGGACTGGTGGCGCGCGGCTAACCGTGCCACATCTTCGGTCAAACTCGTCAGATGCTCTTCGCGCGCCTGAAGAACAGATCCGGCCTCGCGGGATCGCTCAACGGCTTCGGCCATGCGGTCATCATGGCCAATGGCCGCCCGCGCCAATTCGCGCTGTTCCCAGTCCAGCCGCTCGATTGTCTCGCCGGCATCCCGGTTCAGCCCGCTTTCACGTTCGATATCAAGGCCCAACTGCGCCACACGGTTGGTCAGCGTCTCGATTGTCTGGCGTGCCTGTGACTCTTGATCGCTCAGCGCATCGCGCTGCACGAACAGACGTTGCAGGACCGCCGCTGCGATCGCTTCTTCCTCGCGCAGAGGCGGCAATGCGCCCTCTGCTTCTAGTCGCTTCCCATCTGCGACACGGGCTAGCGCCTCGGCCTTGGCGGCCTGCGTCTCACGCGCGCGTAGGACATCTTCTGCCTCAAGCCGCGCGTCATCGGCCTCGCGCCAGCGGCGATACAGCAACATCCCCTCCGCCCGGCGCAGCTGCTCACCGATATCACGATAGCGCTGCGCCTGTCGGGCCTGACGGGCCAGTTGCGAAAGCTGAGCAGCCAGTTGCTCGATCACGTCATCCACGCGCAGCAGGTTCTGTTCGGTGTTCTTGAGCTTCAGTTCAGCCTCATGCCGCCTCTGGTAGAGTCCCGAAATACCTGCAGCCTCCTCCAGAATACGCCGCCGGGCCTTCGGTTTGGCATTGATCAGTTCGGCAATCTGTCCCTGTCGAACCAACGCTGGCGAATGTGCGCCGGTCGAGGCATCAGCAAACAGCATCTGCACGTCGCGGGCGCGCACATCCTTACCATTGGTCTTGTAGGCACTGCCAACATCACGGGTGATGCGGCGCAGAATTTCCAGATTGTCACTTTCGTTGAACCCGGACGGCGCAAGCCGCTCGCTATTGTCGATTTGCAGGCTGACCTCAGCAAAGTTACGCGCAGGCCGGGAACTTGTCCCCGCAAAGATCACGTCCTCCATGCCACCGCCGCGCATGGCCTTCGGGCGGTTTTCGCCCATCACCCAACGCAGCGCCTCGAGCAGGTTCGATTTGCCGCAGCCATTTGGCCCGACAACCCCAGTCAGGCCATCCGCGATCAGCAGATCCGTTGGGTCCACAAAGCTCTTGAAGCCATTCAGTCTGAGTTTCGAGAAGCGCAAGCCGATATCCTGTGATTCATTGGGGTCCAAGTGTCATGGCTTTGTTACACCACTGTCAATGTGGCCGCCCCCCAAATCCGCTAGCTCAGCGCGATATCGCCACCATATATTGTGGATAACTTTCTATTTCCCGCTTAACCGGCTACACAGTCCAATCGCCCGACCAGCACGGCCTGATCGCCCAGTACATAGCCCACGCTACACCCACTGGCCAATTCCATGGCACGGGCCGCCCGACCTCTGATCGGTCCAAGCCGCGGCGCATACTGTGGGTTGACGCGAACGGCTTCTGCCAACCGACCGCGCATCCTGACATCAAAAACGCTGCCGTCCACGGCAATCCTCTGCACGGTCTGGCCCCGAAAATGCGGACTTGCGGTATCGCAGGCGGCAAGTAATACGACAAGGAGGAATGTAAAAATCGAGCGGAATAGAACCGTGGATCTGGCCGGGTCGAACATGCGTATCACCGTGACGGTTGTGACAAATTCTTCGGTCTTGCTCTCACAGCTAGCATGGAACGCGCAGGTTGTCTGCCGAATGGATGCCGCCCTCTTGCAGCCGCACCTGCCGCGTGGTCATATGTTTTGACCAAAAACGCACCTCAGAAGGCAATCATCATGCCCTTTCAAAAAGTTCAGCCCGAAAAACTCTCTGCTTCAGTGGTGCGCCAGATCGAACAGTTCATTCTGCGAGGCATCCTGACACCGGGCGAGCGGTTGCCTGCGGAACGCGAACTGGCGGAGCGTCTGGGCGTATCGCGGCCATCCCTACGGGACGCGCTGGCAGAATTGCAGAGCCGAGGCCTGCTCACGTCGCGGGCCGGTGCCGGTGTTTTTGTTGCCGATGTGCTCGGCTCAGCCTTTTCGCCTGCCCTGGTGCAGCTCTTTGCCAGCCATGATGAGGCCGTCTTCGACTACCTCAGCTTTCGCCGGGACATGGAAGGCCTCGCGGCGGAGCGCGCGGCCAAATACGGTTCCGACTATGATCTTCAGGTCATTCAGACCATCTTTGAAAAGATGGAACAGGCCGGTGATCCTGCCACTTCAGAGGAAGCGGCAGCTCTGGACGCGCAGTTCCATTCCGCGATCATGGATGCGAGCCACAATGTCGTCATGCTGCATATGATGCGGTCGATGTTCGACCTGCTGCGGGAGGGGGTCTTCTACAACCGCCAGATCATGTTCCAACAGCACACCACGCGCGAGGCCCTGCTCGCGCAGCACAGCGCCATCAACGCCGCTTTGCAGGCGCGCGACCCGGATGCAGCGCGGGCGGCGGTCGAAACCCATCTGGATTACGTGAAACAGGCGCTCAGCGACCATCAGCGCACCCTGCGCAACGCGGAAATCGCCAAGCAGAGGCTTGAGCACGAAATCAGCAAATCCTGAGCCAGGCGCCGCCCCCATTCAGCACGGCCGGGATCAGGCTTCGGGCATGGACGCGAGCCACTCCGCCACGACCTCTTCGGGGTATCCTCGGTGGAAATGCGACTTCCACGGGTAGGCTGGCCGATCGGTGCCGTCTTTCAGCCGGACCTTATTCGCATCCCCCCTGTCGACCGCCGGGTTCCCAACCGCGATCCGATGATCTGCAACATCTCTCGTGACTGCGCTACAGGCTCCAACCAGGGCACCCTCGCCGACAGTCACCCCGGGGAGGACAGTGGTCATCGTGGCAATCACAGCAAATGACTTGATCCGAGCGCCAAGCAATACCTCGCTGGGCGGATGGGGGTCATTGGTCAGCACAACATAGGGAAAGATCCAGACATAATCGTCGATGACGCTCTTTTGGCCGATATGGACATTGCTGTGCAGCCGGACGTAATCACCAACGGTGCAATGACCCTGAATATCGCCCAGAGTGCCTATCTGGAAACCGCGTCCGGCCGAGGTCAGTTCACGGACGGTGACACGATGACCGGTCACCAGCCCCTCTCCAAAAGTCGAGCTTTCATAGAAAACACTGTGTGAACGTATGTTGGAGCGTGCCGAGATCCGCAGCGGCGACCCATCCCCAAGCCGGGTTTCAACGCCGAGTTCGCAATTGCTTCCTATGCTTGTGCCCTCACCGATCTCGACATTGTCATGGATGATCGAGAACGGACCGATTTCCACGCTTGGGTGAATCTTGGCATTGGGGCTGACAATGGCCGTCGGGTGGGCGCGCATGTGAGTCTCCTTCGGGACTTAGAGGCCCGAGCTCCGGCTCGGGATCTTGGTTCACTTCTATCGTTCGGCCCGCGTCCGATCCACCATTTAGGTCAGCAATCGCGCCACTCCAATGGCCAAGCCCACAGCTGGGCGAACAAAAAAACCCGGCCACATGAGCCGGGTTTTTTAATACGCGCCGATAACAAGTGCAGGTTAGTGCAGCTTGGCGTCCACGTCAGCGATAGCAGCGTCGATCAGCTTGTTGGCTTCTGTCGCTGTCATCTGCTTCGAAATCACAGCATCCGCCGCCGCGATAGCAACGAGGATGGCCTGATCGCGTACTTCTTTCACCGCAGAATCCTGCGCTGCCTTGATCTGCTCCTCGGCAGCCGTCATACGACGGGCGATCGAGACTTCCAGATCCGCCTTGGCCTGCTCAGCCGCCTTGGCAGCATCTTCACGTGCCGAAGCAACGATCCGGTCAGCCTGCGCCTGAACTTCCTGCTGCTTACGTTCGTAAGACGCCAGAATGGTCTGGGCTTCTTCACGCAGGGCACGGGCCTCTTCGAGGTCCTTCTTGATGCCTTCCGCACGGGCGTCAAGCTGACCCCCCAGCAGACCGGGCACCTTGGCATAGAGCAGAATACCGACGAACAGCAGGAACGCGAGCGTCACGACAAAGTCGGTGTTGCTCATCGACAGGAACGGGCCAGACGCCGCAAACGCGGGGCTGGTGGCACCAAAGGTCAGAGCAAGAGCCAATACTGAGCGCATGTTCTTATCCTTTCATCCGGTCGGCAACCGCGGCTGCGACGGCTTTTTCGTCTGCCTTGCCACCAAATGCGGCGACGATTTCGGCGGCGGTATCTACAGCGACGGCTTCGACGCTGGCGATGGCACCGGCCTTGATCTCGGCGATGACGGCTTCTGATTCCGTTGCTTTGGCCGATATCTGTGCGTCTGCCTTGGCAATGGCCTCATCCAGATCTGCCTGGATTTCCGCACGGGTCTCAGCAGCGATGCGCTGAGCCTCGGCACGGGCATCCGCCAGAGCTTGATTGTAAGCGGTTTCGGCCTCAACGGCTTTGGCCTTCAGGTCTTCAGCCGCGGCGAGGTCGTTGGTAATGGTTCCCTGACGCTCGGCCAACACTGCCGCAATGCGGGGCAGCGCGATGCGCGACAGGATAAAATAGATCACGACGAGCGTGACCACGAGCCAGAAGATCTGGTTCGCATAGGTCGAGAAGTCCAGCTGCGGCATGCCGCCCGAACCGTGGGCAGCCTCTGCGGCACCGTGACCTGCGTCCTGCGTCTGAGTTGCCATGTCGTCCTCCTAGGGAACTTGCCGTTACACCGGGCGGCGCAGTCGTCCACACCGCCCGGCCGTAAGGAAAATGGTTCCGAAGGGTCTTAGACGGCGAACATCAGCAGCAGAGCGACCAGGAACGAGAAGATGCCCAGAGCTTCTGCAAATGCGATGCCGATGAAGAGGGTTGCGGTCTGGGAAGCAGCCGCGGAGGGGTTGCGCAGAGCGCCTGCCAGGAAGTTAGCAGCAACATTGCCAACACCCAGTGCAGCAATACCAGTACCCATGCCAGCCAGGCCAGCGCCGATGTGTGCGAGTTCGCCTTCCATTGTGTATCTCCTTACGATTGGAAGTTGAGGA
The DNA here is from genome assembly GCF_048056015.1 of Phaeobacter sp. JH20_37. Lineage (NCBI taxonomy): Bacteria > Pseudomonadati > Pseudomonadota > Alphaproteobacteria > Rhodobacterales > Roseobacteraceae > Phaeobacter > Phaeobacter sp. JH20_37. Next base: position 53,005 of record NZ_JAYMWW010000011.1, read on the forward strand.
TCTTGTTGTTCGGACCTAACCGCGACTTAATGCGACGGATGAAGCGCGTCCTTCAGGTACACGCAGGTCAGAATTGTGAACACGTAGGCCTGAATGAAGGCCACGAGAACTTCGAGTGCGTAAACCGCGGTGATGGCAAAGATCGGCAGGAAGCTGAACAGGCCCAATGCGCCTGCAAAACCTGCGAATACCTTCAAAACCGCGTGGCCAGCCATCACGTTACCTGCAAGACGAATGCAATGGCTGACGGGGCGCACAAAATAGGAAATCAGTTCGATGATCGCGAGCACCGGGCGCAGCGCCAGCGGTGCGGAGCTGACCCAAAACAGGCCCAGGAACTTGGTGCCGTGCAGCACAAAGCCGGTCACGGTCACGGTCACAAAAACCAGCATCGCCAGAACCGCAGTTACGGCAAAATGCGAGGTGGTCGTGAAGCTGCCGGGGATCAGGCCCAGCATGTTCGCGGTCAGGATGAACATGAACAGGGTCATGATGTAGGGGAAGAACTTCAGACCGTCTTTACCGGTGACGTCTTCGACCATCTTGTAGATGAACCCGTAGGCAAGTTCAGCAACCGACTGAATGCGCGACGGAACAATCGCGCGCTTGGACGATCCCAGTACCATCAGAGCGAAGATTGCGACAATCGCCAGCCCCATCCACAGGGTCACGTTGGTCGGGGTGTAGAAGTTCAGCTCTGCTGCGCCACCCAGCGGCTTTACCAGGAACTGGTCAGTCGGGTGAATCTGGAGCCCCGGAATAGCGGGCGCAAAGAACAGCCCAGACGCAAGTACCAGCAGAAAAGCTGCACCAAAGATTAGTTTGCCCATTGTCCCGTTTCTCCTGTCGCCGGGGGATCAATCCCGGTCTTGCGCATCTTGTTCGGCCATTTCGGCCAGTTTCTTTTCCTGGATCTCTTGCGCGCTGCGGAGCATTGTCTTTACCCCGGCCGCCAAACCCAGCATTGTGAACAGCACCAGAAAGATCGGTATGGTCCCAAAAAGAAGATCCAAACCGTACCCGATGCCAAAGCCGATCATCAGACCGGCCACCAATTCAATCACCATTCTCCAGGCATCGCTTGCCGTCGAATAATGTTCGTCCACACGCGGCTTGGGCTCATGGGCCTTACGCGCCTCTGCCAGCCTGGCCTCGAGCTGCGCCAAACGCTGCTTTTCCGGCTCTTGTGACACGGGCGCCATCCTCACGTGAATTCTGATGCGGTGCTAAGGAGTCCTAGGTCCAGAGTCAACAACGCAGATTGCACTACGGCAGGACGCGCAAGATACTGAAAATAATAAATATTAAAGACAACCCCTCTTGGCCGCGGATGACTTTTCGTAGCGGCCCCGTGAAACTCACCCTGAAAACTCATATTCAACCAAAAGGTTGATTTTCCTCAGAGCGCGGGTTTGCGCCGGATTTTGCCAACCAAACGGCCGTCGATCATCACCAGCCCGAGCAAGATCGCAGCCATGCCCGCCAGATGCTCCACTTTAAGAGGTTCCTGAAGCACCCAGGCCCCCATCACCAAAGCCGAAACCGGCGCAATCAAGGTGGGCAGGGTAATATTGGTTGGCCCCACCCGCGGCAGAACCCAGTAGAACAGGATAAAGGCGGCGGAGGTCAGAATGAAGCCAATCACCAGCAGCGCACCCCAGGTCTCCAGCCGTGTGATGACAGGCACGCCTTCGGCCCAGATCGCAAGCGGCGCGATCGCGGCTGTTGCTCCGGTCAGGGCGATGGCAACCAGGACCACCGGATCCATATCGCGAAACTGCCGGGCAATATTGACTGAGAACGCGTAGCACAGCGGCGCACAAAGCGTCACGAGCACGGCCCATATCTCGGACTGCCGCCCCCCTTGCAAAAGCGGCAACGACAGCACCAGAATACCGAGGAACCCAAACATCACACCCATTGATTTCAGCACTGTCGCCCGCTCTCCACCCGGCCAGAAATGCGCCACAACAACTGCTAGCGCCGGGGTAAAGGCATTGAGAATCCCGGCCACGCCGCTGGCAATATGCTGCTGACCCAGTGCGTAAAAGGCGAAGGGCGCAGCGTAGCTCAATACGCCGAAGCCAAACAAAGCCAACCAGCGCGACGGTTGCTCCGGCACCCGTTTGCGCGCCGCCAACACATAGATCCAGCATCCAAGCGCCCCAAAGCCGACACGGCCCATCGAAACCGACAGCGGCCCCAATTCGCGCAGCAGCACAGCGTTGAACATGAAGGACATGCCCCAACCGATGCCCAGCACAAAGATCGCCGCCCAATATTTCAGTGCCATGTCACGTCTCTCCGGTGCTGCAATCTCTGACCCGGGAGTTATGGGGTTCACAGCTTGGGATTGTCGACCCGCATTCTGCGGTTTAGGTGTGTCAGAATGAGCGACCCCCTTGATATTGTCTTTGCCGCGCTTGCGGATCCAACACGACGCAGCATTCTGACCATGCTGCTGGAGGATGATATGGCTGTTACAGACGTTGCGGATCCCTTTGACATGTCGCTGGCGGCAATTTCCAAACACCTGACGATCCTGAGCCGCGCCGGTTTGATCGCGCAGGAAAAACGGGGCCGGGTCAAATGGTGCAAGCTACAACCGGATGCCATGCGGTCCGCCAGTGTCTGGATGCAGGGGTTTGGTCAGTACGAACCCGTCAATCTGGATGCGTTCGAGCGGTTCCTGGAAACCGAACTCGGAACCCCGGCGAACGATCTGTCATCGGATTGACGCCGATCCGCCAGCCTCTGCCGCTGCCATCGGTGGGCGACCTTCCCGCAGCAGAAGCCAAAGCGCCCAGATCGTGCAGAGCACGCCCAGCGCCACGATACCGCCGGGAGCCGGTCGACCCAATGCGATTTCCCACAGGATGACCCAGCTCGGCGTCAGATAGGTATAGGCCATCACCTTGGCGGACGGCAGATGAAGCGTCGCGTATTGCAGCAAGACAAAGGTCGCGGCACTGGCAATCAGCGCCACATAAAGCAGAACCAGCCAGACAAGCGGTGACAGCCCGACCCAATCCGTCGCGCGGATGTCAGCCCAACCCACCACCACCAGGATGATCGCCCCGGCAACCAGCATACCAAAGGTAAACACCACAGCAGGTTCCCCGCGATTCAGCAGCCGCACCATCGGCGTATAGACGGCATGAGCCACGCAGCCCCAGAAATAGATCACCTCTCCGCGACCGACCTCAAACGCCCAGATCGCCGCCAGATCACCACGAAATATGACCCAGATCGCACCCGCCGCACCGATCGCCAAAGCCAACGCCATCCGCCAGCTCGTAATCTGGCGCAACAGCAGCCAGCCGAAAATGCCGCTCAGAACCGGTGTCAGCGTAAAGACGGCGGCCGCACTGACCGGCGCTGCCGTTTGCAGGCCATAGAACATCAGAACAAAATAGACCGCAAAGAAGCCGCCCAGAAGGATGAAGCGCCAGGGCGCCTGAAAATTCCGTCGCCGCAGGCCATGAGTCACCTGGGCGGCAATGCCAATCACAACCGCAGCAATTATGAACCGCGCCGCGTTCAGGGCCATCGGAGCGATGTCGTTGGCGACCATGGAGCCAAGCGAAAACGATCCGGCCACCAACGCCGAGAAGAGCAGCATAGCCAGATGGCCACGATGAGCCGGTGTCATTCGGCCCAGGCCTTGGCTTCTGCTTTCAGAAAGCTGAGGAAGCTCTGAACCTTGGTGGTGCGGTGCAGATCCACATGGGTGACCAGCCACAGATCGCCACTCCACTCGGGCAGCGGCTCCATGATCTGTGTCAGCTCGGGATGCCGCGCAGCTTCCCATTTGGTCAGAAAACCGATCCCCGCCCCGGCCAAGAGCGCGTCCTGTATCGACGCCCCATTGACGCAGCGGAACGACAGCGCGCTCTCGGGGGCATGCGCTCGCAGCCAGCGGGAGTAAGGCGCGCGGCTGTCGATATCATCGTTACAAATGAAGCGATGATTGGGCATATCCTCAAGCCCGTTCAGGGGGCCGAACCGCTCCAGATAGGACCTGCTGGCGTAAAGCCCATGTTGCTGACGCATAAACGGCTGAACCACGTTGTCAGGCTGCTCAGGCGGAGATCCGGCACGAATCGCCACATGCGCCTCACCGTATTCCAGGCGAAACAGGCGGCTGCCGGTCAGGAACCGGATCACCAGCTCCGGATGCTGACGCTGAAACTCGGTCAGTGCAGGAACCAGAAGCGCCGACATCGATGACAGCGATGTCACGACCAGTTCGCCCGAGACAGCATCGCCGTGCCCCTTGAGCCGACCGACAAGCTGACCAAACTGATCATCTGTGGCCTGTGCCACGCGCAGCAGATCCTGCCCGGCCTCTGTCGGTGTGTAGCCACGGGCATGGCGTTGGAACAGCTTCACGCCCAACCGCGCCTCAATAGCATCGACGTGGCGGATGACCGTGGCATGGTGAACCCCCAAAACTTCGGCGGCGCCGCTGACCGTCCCCATGCGCGCGACCTGATAGGCAGTGCGTACCTCGTCCCAGTTCTCCATGGCTATCTCTCAACTTGCGACCCACTTACTGCAAACATGCACATTCCACCAAGGACGGCCAGAGAAAGGTTCGCAATTGCGCAAAGGTCAGCCAGAGTTTGAGCAGTTCAGACCCAGGTGATCGCCACACCCAAACGCTGCATAACATCGAGAAAGGCCGGACGGCTCAGCGCGACCGTCCGATCATTAACCAGCGGGTGCATGTAGATCAGGTCGACCTGCTGGGCAGCCTTGTCCATGTAGAAATGCACATCTCTTTCGACACCATTGATCATCGCAAGCGGCGTCACCGATCCTGGGCGCACACCGAGGGTCTGAAACAGCCGCTCTGCCGAGCCGAACGACAGCGTCCCCAGCCCCAGCTCAGCGGCGAGACGCTTCAGATCGACGTCGCGGTCCTGTTCCAAACTGATCAGGTGGTTGCGTTTCTTCTTGTCCCGCAAATAGAGGTTCTTCAACCGCAATGCGGTCTTCCCCGGCTCTACGAACTCCGCTTCGACCGCTTTTGCCTCCTCAACCGTGCGCAGCGGTGGATGGCGGTGCAACCGGTAGCCGATGCCCCAGACATCCAGCTGCGCCAGCAGTTTATCGCAGGAAACCGGTAGGCTGTCCTGTAGCTCGGTTGATGCATCCATTGCGGCCTCATGCTGTTATCGTTCTGCAGATCACGTGATGTCAGCAGATCAATAAGAAACCCACAAGGACGCAAGGGGTAACATCATAGTTTCGCCGGCGTTTCACTGTTGGTTGGTCAGTCTGCCATAGACCGGCTACACCCGCCGTGCCTCCTCATAATGATCGAAACCGCTTGAGAACCACGCCGTACCGCGGGTCGCACTGGCCAGGCTGTTGCACAGCTGCTCCTGCGCGGCGACAGGCAGTAGGGTTTCAAACACATCCCACCCGGCGGCATCTGGATGGGCGGCAAAGCCCAGGATCTGCCCCTGCATTCCGCTCACCACGGGGACCAGCCCGCCGGTAAAGACGGAGGGTACGTGAATTTCCACGCGCATAATCGGTTGCAGCACCACAGACCCGGCCTGCGCCAATGCCTCACGCACCGCAGATTTGCCAGCGGTGCGGAAAGCAAAATCGGAACTGTCGACGGAGTGGTGTTTGCCATCCAGCAGGGTTACCTTCACGTCGACCACAGGGTGACCGTTGACACCCGCTTGCAGAGCCTCTCGCGCGCCGGCTTCGACTGAAGGAATATACCCTTTGGGTACGGCACCACCCTTGACCTCATCTGTAAACTGAAACCCTGATCCGCGCGCTGCGGGGGCGATGCTCAGCACGACATCCGCAAACTGGCCCGCCCCCCCGGACTGCTTGCGGTGGCGATGATGGATTGTGGCAGGACGGGTGATCGTCTCCCGAAGGGCGGGTGGCACCGGTTCGTCACTGACCTCAATGCCAAACGACCCTTTTAGCAGCGACAGAATCCGGCGCAGGTGCAACGGCCCCTGGAGGTGGAGCAGCGCATGACCGCTCATTTCATCCTGATCAACTCGCAGCCCCGGATCTACCTCAGCAATTCTTTCCAGTGCAGAGGTAAGGCGGACATCATCGCGATCATGTAAAGGGGTGAGGATCCGTTGATAACTTGCCGGGCGTGGCTGCGCCCAGTCCGGCAGTTCCGCAGCGTGGTCTTTAAGATAGGTATATCCAAGACTGAGATGATCAGACTTGACCACCTGCGCGATATCGCCTGGCGCCAACTCACCGGCATCAGATGAGGCACCATTGCTGCCATTCCCCGCAGATCGTGAAGGCGTCTGGACGCCTGCCCCGTTCTTTGCAAGCCCGCCATCACCGTTCAGTTGGGTCATCGCCCCCAGGTTGCCGCCACCGACCTGTGCGCCGATCCCGACAGGTTCGCTGAGCGCGCGGACCACAACTGTCTTGCCAAGATGTTTGACGAGGTCACCGATGCAGCCCACTGCAAGGGGCGTTCCGTCCCCCGCCAACCGCTGCGCAGCAACATCAACTGCCGGGGCCTCATGCCGAAGGGATTTCATAAGCCGCACAATCCCGTTGCGATGCAGCGCCGACCCCAGCAACGCAGGGATCAGATCATTGTGCTGCAATACCCGCGTGGCGACATCATAGACCGCTTCGGTCAGCGGCTTGCGATCCTCGATCAATTGCTCCAGCAGATCGTCGTCGTAGTCCGCCAGCGCCTCCAGCATCTCTCCGCGCGCCTGACGCTCGCGTGCATGGATGCTGTCAGGGAAGGCCACAAGGGCCGAGGGCTGCCCCTCCTGATACTTCCACGCCCGCTCTGAGATCAGGTCTACTGCCCCGATCACCTCACCACCCGCCCGCATAGGGATCTGACGCAGTACGATATTGTGCCGACAATAGGTTTGTAGCGCAGCAACAATATCCGCCACCCGCCCTGCGGCCTGATCCATACGGTTGATAAAAAGAAAGGCGGGAACACCCGCCTCTTCGACCATACGCAGATAGGGCGCGGCCAAGACCCCGGCGGCGGGATCAGCAGGCACGCAGACCACCGTTGCATCACTGGCGGCCAAAGCGGGCCCGGCAATGGCCAGGTTTTCAACCCCGCCGGCGATATCAATCACCCCCCAGTTTTCCTCCATGAACTGAAAGGCTCGCAGATCTGCAACGCCCGTGGCGTGCTGTGGTTTTTGCCCAGGCTCCTGAAGTGTCGCCAGTGCCGTTGCCAACTCCGTTTTACCGGATTGGGAGGGGCCGATGATCGAAAATACACGCATCTGTCATGATCCTTCTGATGGCTGCAAAGCCGCCCGATGAAGGAATGCGGCATTAGATTGCCGCAACAGATGCCTTGAGAATAACTGCCTCTCGCGTGGTGCCGCTTACTCGACACCGTAGTTTCGTCATATGGGGGAACACCCGGAATAAGCGCCTGTGAAGGTGGTCGCCGAGGTGCCGTCTCCCTGCGATATTCCCTCAGGGAGGTGGCTCGCGTCAACCGTTGCACCCAGCGCATGGCAGCCTCCCCCTCGCTCTGTCTGGGCGCGCCGGGTTGACTCACTCCGGACAAAGGCGTAACGCATGCTGCAAATCCGGGAGCCATGATGAGTCTTCCGGTCCCTGCCCGTGTCAGGGATCGCCCCCCACCAGCGTGTTACGCCCGTGGGGGCGATTGTGCATGGATCATTTGCTCCCTACATGTGGGGCGTCCACTTCGAAACCGGCATAGGAGGCCGCAGGCATGTTTGAAAATCTATCCGAACGCCTATCCGGTGTCTTCGACCGGTTGACCAAACAGGGCGCGCTCTCTGAAGAAGATGTAAAGACCGCCCTGCGCGAAGTCCGTGTCGCGCTGCTCGAGGCAGATGTCTCCCTGCCGGTCGCCCGCGATTTTGTGAAGCGCGTACAGGAGCAGGCAACGGGCCAAGCCGTGACCAAATCGGTCACCCCGGGCCAGCAGGTTGTAAAGATCGTCCATGACGCACTGGTTGACGTGCTGCGCGGCGACGAAGATCCCGGACAGCTGAAGGTCGACAATCCTCCCGCGCCGATCCTGATGGTCGGTTTGCAGGGGTCAGGTAAGACCACGACCACCGGCAAGCTTGCCAAGCGTCTAAAAGATAAAGAAGGCAAGCGCGTCCTGATGGCGTCGCTTGACGTCTATCGCCCTGCCGCGATGGACCAGCTGGCTGTGCTGGGCACACAGATCGGTGTCGACACACTGCCCATCGTTCCGGGCCAGAAACCCGTCGATATCGCCAAACGCGCCAAACAGCAGGCGGCGCTTGGTGGTTACGACGTCTATATGCTCGACACGGCGGGCCGGTTGCAGATCGACGAAGTGTTGATGCAGGAGGTCGAAGACGTCCGTGATGTCGTCTCTCCCCGCGAAACCCTGCTTGTTGTTGACGGGCTGACAGGTCAGGTCGCCGTTGAGGTGGCCGAAGAATTCGATGCCAAAATTGGCATCTCCGGTGTGGTCCTGACCCGGATGGATGGCGACGGCCGTGGCGGTGCGGCGCTTTCGATGCGCGCTGTCACCGGCAAGCCGATCCGCTTTGTTGGTCTCGGCGAGAAAATGGACGCCATCGAAACCTTCGAGCCGGATCGAATCGCGGGCCGGATCCTCGGCATGGGCGACATCGTTGCGCTGGTCGAAAAGGCCCAAGAAACCATCGAGGCCGAACAGGCTGAGCGCATGATGAAGCGCATGATGAAGGGTCAATTCAATATGAATGACCTGAAGATGCAGCTTGAGCAGATGATCCAGATGGGCGGCATGCAGGGCATGATGCAGATGATGCCTGGCATGGCGAAGATGGCCAAGCAGGTTGAGGATTCGGGGTTCGACGACAAGGTTCTGCGTCAGCAGATTGCCATGATCCAGTCGATGACCAAGAAAGAACGCGCCAATCCTGCCCTGCTCCAGGCGTCTCGCAAGAAACGGATTGCAGCAGGATCCGGCATGCAGGTCTCTGACCTCAACAAGCTCATGAAAATGCATCGCCAGATGGCCGACGTCATGAAGAAAATGGGTAAGATGGGCAAAGGCAAGATGCTGAAGCAGGCTATGAAAGGCATGTTCGTCAAAGGTGGCATGCCCGAAATGGCCGGCATGGATCCGAGCCAGATGGACCCAAAAGCGCTAGAAGCGGCGGCCAAGGCGATGGGCGGCAAGGGCGGTTTGCCCGGCGGTCTCGGCGGGCTTGGTGGTCTCGGGGGTGGCATGGGGCTGCCCGGCGGCCTCTCCGGTTTCGGCAAGAAGAAATAAGCCGCATGATCGCCTCCATCCCTACCCTTCAGACCGAGCGCCTGACGCTGCGCGCCCCCAAGCTTGAGGATTTTGAGCATTGGGCCGCGTTCTTTGCGTCCGAACGCGCCCGCTACGAGCGTGGCATCCTGCCGCGCGGCGAAGCGTGGAGAGTGTGGGCCGGGGATGTGGCACTTTGGACACTTCGTGGGTACGGCCCCTTCGGTGTCGAAATCCGAGAAACCGGCGCCTATGCGGGCGAGGTCGGGATTTACCAACCGGACGGCTATCCCGGCCCGGAACTGGGCTGGTTCGTCGTCCCCGAAGCTGAAGGCAAGGGAATCGCTGCCGAGGCCGCGCAAGCTGTCATGACCTGGGCGCGACAGAATTTCGGCTGGGACAGTCTGATCAATATTATCGACCCGAACAACCACCGATCAATCGCCCTGGGCCAGCGTCTCGGCGGTGTTATCGACCCCGACGCAGAGGGCGAATGCGCCGACGACGTGGTGATCGTGCATGATCTGCGGGGGCTGGCATGATGCAGATCCCGGCTATCCTTAAGCTTGAAACCGAACACTTGGTCCTGCGCGGACCGGAGGCCTACGCATGATGGCCACCCACCTTCCCACACGCGTCTTTACCCACATCCGCTCCGCTGTGGCCGCCTTGCCACAGCGCAACAGCGCCTTAACCCCTTGTTTCCCGGCATCTGGCATGATCGAGCCGTCATTGATGCCGAAACAGGTCACTGGTGCGCGCGCGGCAGGGGCCGAAACGAGTGTGGGTATGCCAGACACAGACAATCGTTTCCCTAGCCTCATGACGAAGAGGCTATTGTTGGTCTCCCCTGCGGAGGCCGGTTTTGACGCGCATGATGCCTTCCTGCGCATTGGTGCGCCGCGCTTCATCGACGCGGTCGACGATCCTGATGCGCTGTGGTGGTCGATAGCGACGATCATCGGCCACTGGCACCTGCGTGGTTACGGATTGTTCGCCCTCATCGAGCGCAATACCGGGCGCCCGGTCGGCATGATTGGCCCCTGGTTCCCGAAGGGCTGGCCAGAGCCGGAGCTTTCGTGGCACCTGACCGAGGATGCCCGTGGTAAAGGCTACGCAAGCGAGGCCGCAGAGGTCGTTCTCGACTGGCTGTTCCGCGAGAAAAACTGGAGCAGTATCGCCTCCTTCATTCCCGAGGACAACGCAGCCTCCATTGCCCTGGCGCAGCGAATCGGCGCCCGCCCAGAAAAATTAGTATCGTTCCGCCTCGCACCTGCACACAATATGCGCACCTGGCGCCATCAGCCCCGCAAACATCTGCTGGACCGGCCTGCAATCACAGGGCGCCTTCAATGATCTATTGCCACTGCGACTTCAGCGCGGGGGGCATCTGATGCCATCGTCCATCCCCGTAATCGAAACCAAGCGCCTGATTCTGCGTGGCCCGGAAGCCGTGGATTATCCCGACTTCAAAGCCACGTTCAGTTCCTATCGTGCGCGTTTCATGGGCGGTCCACTGAACCCCTATGAGGCCTGGATGCTCTATGCCGCCGAAATCGGCCACTGGCAGGTGCGTGGCTTTGGCATGTGGATGATCCACGATAAGACCACCGAGGAAACTTACGGCATGGCGGGTGGCTGGATGCCTGCTGGCTGGCCCGAGCGTGAGATCGCCTGGATCATCTGGCCCGATGCCGCAGGTAAAGGCTATGCGCTGGAAGCAACCCACGCGGCACGGAACTACTATTACAATACGCTCGGCTGGGATGGGGCGGTCAGCTATATTGACCCCAAGAACCTGGATTCGATCCGTCTTGCCGAACGGCTGGGTGCCAAGAAGGACCAGGACGCCGCAACCATTGATGGCAACGACGCCGTCTACAGGCATCCCGCACCAGAAGCACTCAAGAACAGCCAGTTGTCCCATGGGATCGAGATGGAGATAAGCCACTACGCAGATCCCATGTTCAAACCGGAGGGTTGGGCGCTTGACTGATCTATTCACCCAACGCTGCCTGATGCGATATGCCTTCATTGCCTTGTGGAGCCAGAAATGACGACAGAGCCTCAAGATCCCGTCGCCCGCGCAGCGGCGTTGCTGAAAGGCCACCGCGAGAGTATTGATCGCCTCGATGCGATCCTCGTCTACACGTTGGGCGAGCGGTTCAAGCACACCCAGGCGGTGGGCCGACTCAAGGCAGAACACGACCTTCCCCCGTCCGATCCGACGCGTGAGACAGCGCAGATCGCACGGCTCGAAGACCTGGCGAAACAGGCCGACCTGGACCCCGATTTCGCCAAGGCTTTCCTGAATTTCATTATTCAGGAAGTCATCCGACACCACAAGAAACACCAGGAATAACAGGGACTTCCCTGCAAACGCCATTAAAGGAGACTGAACCCATGGCAATGAAAATTCGTCTGGCCCGCGGCGGCTCGAAAAAGCGTCCCTTCTACCGCATCGTGGCTGCCGACAGCCGCATGCCGCGCGATGGTCGCTTCATCGAAAAGCTGGGCACCTACAACCCGCTGCTGCCGAAAGACAGCGAAGAGCGCGTGAAAATGGACATGGAGCGTGTGCAGCATTGGCTGGACCAGGGCGCCCAGCCCACAGATCGTATCGCTCGCATGTTGGAATCCGCCGGCGTACGCGCTAAGGTTGAACGCAACAACCCTAAGAAAGGCACCCCGGGCAAGAAAGCCCAGGAACGTGCTGAAGAGAAAGCAGCCAAAGCTGCTGAAGCCACTGCAGAAGCGGAGTAAGTTGATGAACATGCGGGACAATTCATTCTCTGAAGACTTCCGCATGCAACTTGATCTGTTGATGCGTGTCCGGCGCGATGTGCGCCGGTTCCGCTCTGATCCGGTGGACGAGACAGTGCTTGCGCGCTGTCTCGACACCATTCAGCTGGCTCCCTCCGTGGGTCTCAGCGAACCATGGCGGGTCATTCGCGTCGAAAGTGACGCAGCCCGGGCCGCCGCACTTGCCAATTTTGAAAGCGCAAACGCCGAAGCGCTAGCGGGTTTCTCCGAAGCCAAGGCCGAACGCTACGCCAAACTGAAGCTTTCCGGCATGCGCGAAGCACCGGTTCAGTTGGCGATCTACTGCGACGATTCCACCACAAAAGGTCACAAGTTGGGCGCTGGCACCATGCCGGAGATGCGTCGCTATTCGGTGGTCACCGCCGTGACTCTGTTCTGGCTGGCCTTGCGCGCCGAAGGGCTGGGGCTGGGCTGGGTATCCATCCTTGACCCACAACGGTTGAACAGGGATCTGGATGTGCCAGCGGACTGGCAGCTGATCGGCTATTTCTGTGTTGGTCACCCGGAGCGGATGTCCAAGACGCCCGAACTGGAACAACTGGGTTGGGAAACCCGGCGCAACGCATTGCCGATCGAAACTCGGTAATCCGCCCATGTGGCGATTGATACGGCTTGCGGTTTTTGTTCTGATCGCCTTTACCGCAGGCGTTCTATATGAACGCAATTACCAAACAGAACGCTGCGGACTCGCGGGCGGCACCTGGACTGCTGCGCGGTTCTGCAAAGGATGGACTGAATGACTGAGCAGATTTGCGTTGGTGCCATTTCCGGCTCGTACGGAGTGCGGGGCGAAGTGCGGCTGAAGAGCTTTTGTGCGATGCCCGAGGATATCGAAGACTATTCCCCGCTCAGCACCGAAGACGGCAGCCAGACCTATACGATCACCTTGGTCCGCGCCATCAAGAACGGGTTTACCGCCCGTATCGGCGGAATCGAGACCAAGGAGCAGGCCGATGCTCTAAAGGGGGTCCGCCTGTTTGCACCGCGTAACCGTCTGCCGAGCCTGCCGGATGATGAATACTACCACACCGATCTGATGGGGCTGGAGGTGTACGACACCGGCGGGACCCTGCTGGGGACCGTGAAATCTGTGCAGAACCACGGCGCCAGTGATCTTCTGGAAGTCGCCCTCCCGGCAGACAGCAAAACAGTATTGCTGCCCTTTACACTGGCTGCGGTGCCGACGGTCGATCTTGCCAGCGGACGCATCATCGCAGACCCGCCGGACGGCGTGTTCTGAGCCCGTCAGCCTTCAGCTGCCAACAGCTGCTCCAGCACATGTTCAACAGCGACCCCGAGATCCTTTGTTCTCTGTCGCGGCTCCGATAGTTTGTCGCCCAGCGCTGACCACAGCTTGAACAGGCGCCAAGTAAAGAAGAACCTAAAGATCGGATCCGTCGTCAGTTCTGCACCATAGCCGTCCTCAAATGCTGCCCAATCGGCTTTGGCAACACCTCCGAAACCAGGCGCGCGCCCTTCTGCAGCCAGGTGGTCGGGGCAGTTGGACAACCAGATATCGGCAATATCGCGCTGCGGGAATGTTCCGTCGTGGTTTGAATAGTCAATAAATGACACCTCACCATCGCACATCAAGATATTGCGTAGATGAAGATCTCCATGCTCCAATGCACCACGAAATGTCAGTGCACGGGCGCGCCGTGCCTCCCGGTGAAGCAGCGCGCAGAGGCCCAGATACCTCTTGGGCTTCAAGACCTGGAACTCCCCGGCACGTACCGCCTCCGCCCGCGCTGAGACCTGTTTCAGAAACGGTTTTGGCCAGAATTGCATATCTCCGGCATCCGAAACCCTGTGCAATTCAGCGACCGCATGTCCAATCCGTCGAAGAACCTCTGCCCGGTCACCGAACCCGTATTCGGTCATAGCCAGCTCGCGGTAGGCGGTATCCCCTTGGACAAAGTCCATCAAAACTACAGCACTATCTTGATCTCGCCACAGCACGTCAGGCGATGACACACCGCAGACCGATTGCAGGCCAAGCGCCGCTTGCTGATGCCGGTCAAGAAACCTGATCTGCCGCGCGGCGTTGGCTTCGTCAAAAACCGCCCTCAAGACATAGCTTTGCCCACTGGCCGTTTTGACCTCGAGCACACTGCGACAGTGTTGGCGCCGACTATGCACCTGTAGTCTGCGAAAACTGACCCCATCGGGCAGCAGACCTAGATCCGACGCAATACGTGGCCAGAACGCTCTTGCGCGCGCCTGCACATCGTCGATTGCGGCCTGATACTCGCGGTCGGTAACAATAAGGGCCATTTCCGAATTCATCCAAACACCAAAGCTTTTTATTGCGTGTCTTTCTAACTGGATTAAACAGCACCACATGAGTGCACAAAACAAATCTCATGGCCGCAAAGCCATTCGCCCCTCATTTAAACCGCGCGAGCTGATGACGCCGACGCCGGATCTGGTCGGCGTCTGGAAGGCCAAGATCATGACGCTGTTCCCGAATGCCTTCCCCGGCATACTTGGCGAAAGCCTGACCGGAAAGGCGTTGCAGGAAGGATTATGGCAGCTGGAAACCATTGACCTGCGCCAATTCGGCATCGGTAAGCATCGCAATGTCGATGACACTCCGGCAGGTGGCGGCGCCGGCATGGTCCTGCGGGCCGACGTTCTTGGCAACGCTATTGAACACACCATGGCAGGCACCTCCGGTAACTGGCCCCTGATCTATCTGTCTCCGCGCGGTCGCCGGATGGATCAGGCGTTGATGCAGAGCCTCGCACGCTGCGACGGGGTCACCTTGCTCTGCGGGAGATTCGAGGGTGTCGACGAGCGCGTCTTGCAGCACTATGGCATTCAGGAAGTCTCCCTGGGAGATTTTGTGATGACCGGCGGCGAGATTGCCGCCCAAGCCATGATTGATGCCACCGTTCGGCTGATCCCAGGCGTCTTGGGCAACCAAGCCTCTGCCGAGGAAGAGAGCTTCTCCTCAGGCTTGCTCGAGCACCCGCAATACACCCGTCCGGCAGACTGGAAGGGTCACCCCATACCTGATGTTCTGATGTCCGGCCATCACGGCAAGATTGCTGAATGGCGCCAGAAAATGAGCGAAGAGATCACGCAGGCGCGGCGCCCTGACCTTTGGCAGGCCTTTCTGAACCGCAAAAAGGCCGAGTGAGCGCCCGCAAGTGGACAGGCCGGTCCCAGACTGAACCTGGGCTCTTGATCCGCCAGCAAAACAGGCATAGAAGGCCCTGTCTGGATTCGCTTTTGCGTCTATGGACCGGTGTGCTGTTGCATCATGAAACCCCCGACCCGCCTTCTTCGGCAATCTGGGGGGATGTCAGCCCACTCTCAGGAAAGAACGGGACGATCTCTGGCGGGCTGCAAATGGCGGGACCCGATGAAGACCAAGAGCTCTCGCAACCGCGCAAAACTTCGTGGACAAAACCACGAGCAACCATAGGAGACCTGCGATGGATCTGATCGCACAGTTGGAGGCGGAACAAGTTGCCGCCCTGGGGAAAGAGATCCCTGATTTCAAAGCCGGTGACACCATCCGCGTTGGCTACAAAGTGACCGAAGGCAGCCGCTCGCGCGTGCAGAACTACGAAGGTGTCTGCATCAGCCGCAAGAATGGCTCCGGCATCGCCGGTTCGTTCACCGTTCGCAAGATTTCGTTTGGCGAAGGTGTGGAGCGTGTTTTCCCGCTGCACTCGACCAACATCGACAGCATCACTGTTGTGCGCCGCGGCCGTGTTCGCCGTGCGAAACTGTACTATCTGCGCGCCCGTCGCGGTAAATCCGCACGGATTGCAGAAGATACAAACTACAAAGCCAAAGCGTAAGGAGTGGTATCATGAAAGCCGACACCCATCCCGAATACCACTTCATCGACGTCAAAATGACCGATGGCACCATCCTCAAGATGCGCTCCACCTGGGGCAAAGAGGGTGACACTCTCTCGCTGGACATCGACCCCACCGTGCACCCCGCATGGACCGGTGGTTCGACCCGCCTGATGGACGCCGGTGGTCGCGTATCGAAGTTCAAGAAAAAATACGAAGGCCTGGGCTTCTAAGCCGATCCGGTCTTGTTCTTTCGGAAAACGCCGCTCATTTTGGGCGGCGTTTTTTATTGGTGCCACGCCTGCCTGCGCAGCGCCCTCTCCGGTTAACGCGGGATGAACCCTAGACCCTAAAACAGGGCCTAACGTGCGGATATCCCGCTTTCCATCGATTCGCGCGGGCAGTATACTCATCCCAAAATGCGCGGTATTTTGCGCAGTGATTGGGGGAAGCGAACGTGGCGCATATTATTGTCGTCGGCAACGAAAAAGGGGGCGCGGGCAAATCCACCGTTTCCATGCATGTGGCAACCACCCTGGCCCGATTGGGATACAAGATTGCCGCCCTGGACCTCGACTTGCGTCAACGTTCACTGGGGCGCTATCTGGAAAACCGCAAGGCGTTCATGGAAAAGGCCGCGCTGGACCTGCCGCTGGTGGAGCTGCATGAGCTGCCCGAAATCGATCCCGAAAGCCTGCAACCCGGCGAGAACATCTATGACCACCGGCTGTCTGCGGCGGTCTCCGAGCTGGAACCCAACAACGACTTTATCCTGATCGACTGCCCGGGTTCGCACACCCGGCTCAGTCAGGTCGCCCATTCCCTGGCCGACACGCTGATCACGCCACTGAACGACAGTTTTGTCGATTTCGACCTCCTGGCGCATACTGACCAAAAGGGTGAAAAGATCACCGGGCCGTCCGTTTATTCCGAAATGGTCTGGAACGCGCGACAGTTGCGCGCGCAGGCTGGCCTGAAACCAATTGACTGGATTGTGATCCGAAATCGAGTTGGCACTCAGCGCATGGTGAACAAGGAAAAGATGGAACGCGCGATTTCCATGCTGTCGAAACGGATCGGATTTCGCGTTGCCCCCGGATTTTCAGAACGGGTGGTGTTCCGGGAGTTGTTTCCGCGCGGGCTGACCCTGCTGGACCTCAAGGATATTGGCGTCAAACAGCTGAATATCTCCAACATCGCGGCACGGCAGGAACTGCGCGACATGATGAAATCGCTGAATCTGCCAGGCGTGGATGTCGATATCTGATCAGCCACAGTCGTCGCGCCCTATCGACCAGGTGTTGGGCAACGGCAGCCGACGGTTATTCCTGATCCTCGGGTTGGCGATTGCCGAGCTGTTGCTTGTCATGGTCGCCTACCAGCTGCTGGCCGATGTGCATTGCAAATTCACCGGCGCGGATCTGGCCTGTACCACCGTGCGATCACTCGCCGGGCGTTTGCTGGCGTTGTTGACCGTGCTCAGCCTTTATCTTGTGCTGGTGCGCAGCGCCTATACTGCGCTGGCCGCATTTGTCGGGAGCGCCTCGCAACGCCCATCGGCAGTTATCCTGAACCTCGTCGGTCTTCTGATCGCGCTGGTCCCGCTGGCCCTGTTTGGACCCAGCGGCATCAACGCATGGATTTCGCCGACACTTATTCTGGTCTGCCTAGGCGGCGGCATCGCCGGGCTAGGCGGTCTGCTGGCCCTGATGCCACTTCGAGATTGGGTTGTCTGGCTGCACGGCTGCGGCCTGCCTCTGATCCTGGCGCTCCTTGTGGCACTGGTCATGCCCGATATCACTCGCATGACGGAACCGATCTGGAACATAGAAGCGCTGACGTCGGTGACGTTCCTCCTCGTGACATGGGTTCTGGAAAGCTCAGGTGCCACAGTCTGGTCCGATCCGGCATTGCATCTGATCCGTGTCGACGGTTTTCTGGTGGAGATCGGCGAACCCTGCTCAGGCGTCGAAGGGTTTGCCCTCGTCACGACCTTTATGGGGCTTTATGCGCTGTTGATGGGCCGCGACCTCAGGCAGACACGATATTGGCTGTTCCTGTTTCCCGCCGCTCTGCTGCTCAGCTGGGGCTTCAATGTCGCGCGTATCGCTATACTGATCCTGATCGGCGCCTGGATTGCACCGGAGCATGCGGTCAACGGATTTCACAGCTATGCCGGCTGGCTGATGTTCACCTGTCTTGCGCTGCTGATCCTGGCGATTGCCCATCGCTCTCGCTGGTTGCAGAGCAACCCCGCTAGGGTGGCCGCCGCAACCGCCGACCTGCCACCGCTGCGCGCCGATATGCTGATCGCGAGCATAGTGCCTTTTGTCGTGATGATGCTGAGCGGCGTATTGGTTTCTGCAATCTGGGCAGAACCTGCAGACGGATATCCGCTGCGTACCGCAATGATGGCAGCCGCATTGCTGTTGTTCTGGCCTGCCCTTAGGGCGCTGGCCTACAGGCCACGCCCTATGGATATCACCGCCGGGGCCGCAATTGCAGCCGTCTGGATCGTGATGGCCACACCCGACATCAGCCGTGGCAACATTACAGAGCACCGGGATATCCTATGGATTGCGACACGCCTGCTCGGGACCATAATTCTGGTGCCCATCATCGAAGAGCTGTTCTTTCGCGGGTATCTGCTGCGCCGCATGGCCGGGCAGGGTCAGGTTCTACGGGCGGTTATCGCCTTGATTGTCAGCAGCCTTCTGTTCGGTCTGATGCATGACCGCTTCGCGCTTGGTGTGGCCGCTGGCGCAATCTTTGGCGCCCTATATCTGCGTGGGGGCGGGTTACCGGCCGCCATATTGGCCCATATGGTGGCAAATGCCCTGATCGCCTATGTTGCCTTTGCGACCGGGAACTGGACACTTATCTAGGTCCAGAATGGTTGACTCAAGCGACGCCCTGGCAGCCATTGGTTCTAAACAGACCGGCGCCGGCGCAACTCCCAGCTCAGAAGCAAAGCAGCGGCGACCGCAGCCACGGCGAGCATACCTGCGCTGACGTCGATCTCAGGCACGGTCTGGCCATTGCCGTTGCCGTTCCCATTGCCCCCGCCGTTGCCCCAACCATTGCCCCAACCATTGCCATTGCCGTTCCCATTGCCCGGTCCGCCCGCGTCAGGCCATTCACCAGCCGCAAATGCCATGGGGGCAGTTGCACACAAAACGGCCGCAACGGTTATCAGGTCATGTATGCGCACTGCCAGTTTCATCACACTTTCCTCGCTGCTCTCTCAATAAAGTCAGGCATGGCAGTTCAA
The DNA here is from genome assembly GCF_048056015.1 of Phaeobacter sp. JH20_37. Classification (NCBI taxonomy): domain Bacteria; kingdom Pseudomonadati; phylum Pseudomonadota; class Alphaproteobacteria; order Rhodobacterales; family Roseobacteraceae; genus Phaeobacter; species Phaeobacter sp. JH20_37. The sequence continues at coordinate 72,152 of NZ_JAYMWW010000011.1, forward strand.
GATTTCTTGCACGAATCTCGTTGGCCATAATCTGTCCCAGCTCTGCTCTACGCGGAAAAAATGCGTAAATTATGGCAATTTTTACCTTTGTTCAGGCTGAACGTTGTTCTGACACCCGATCAGAAAGGCCCGCTCCGCTGCCTTCGTAAATCGTGAAGAGCTCAACCGGCTCGGCAACACCGCGCAGCATATAGCGACCCAGCGACACCAGATCGTGACTGGTCGGCTGGGCTGCCCGTTGAACCTGTTCCGAGACAATGATGCTGCGACCAACAGAGGCGTGCATACCTGACAGCCGTGCCGTCAGGTTGACGGTTGGTCCGATCACCGTGAAATCCAACCGGTTCTCAGATCCTATATTACCATAGAGGATTTCGCCGGCATGCAGGGCCAGCGTGAAATCAGCAACCGGGTTACCCTGCTGCGCACGCTCGACATTGCGATTGCGTATCTTGCTCTGCAAGCCACTGGCCGCCGCGAGCGCTGCTGTTGCATCTTCGCCGATACTGCCAAGGTCAAACATCGCCAATATGCCATCACCCATGAATTTGAGGATATTCCCTCCATGGGTCTGAATGGTCTCGACCGCCAGACCAAAGTAGTCGTTAATCATGTCGATCAATTCGGCGCCCGGAATTTGCTCAGCCAGTTGGGTAAAGCCTTTTAGATCGAAATAGCAGATCACCGCATCAATCTGGCGTGACGAGCCCCGCTGTATTTCTCCTGACAGAACCCGCTGACCAGCATCGCGACCGAGATAGACCTGAAGCAGATCCTTGGCCATCTGCTGGGCAGAGGCCGCCCGCAGCGCCAGCGCCAGATGCGGGTAGATAAAACGGATCAACGTGAGATCCGCCTCTGAGAAACCATCGAGATGATCGGTTGACCAGGATGACAGGATGCCCTCTCCCGGCCGCTTAGGATCAAAAGGGGCATCGGCAAAATCACCAAAGCGCATTGCCAGCGCAAAGTAATCCGTGGCCCCGCGCTGTTTGAACTGCGCTAGTGCAGGAAACCGCTCCAGCACATGCCCGGTCAGTTTGGTGCGAAACTCAGGCACCTGGCGTTCCAACATATAATAGAAGGTGCTGTAGAGCCACTCATCCCGCGGTGTATCGCTGTGTTCATAGAATTCATGCGACAAGCCGTCCGCGCGGGTCCAGCTAAAGCCGATACCACCGTATTTTGGGTGATAGGCACGCTGCGCCAGATGGAACCGCAGGAGCGGCACGCCGTCGTCAGCAAGCCTCTGGCAAAAGCCTTGCAGCATCTCCTGACGGCTTGCCCCTCTTAGTCCTTCAGCAGTCAGCCAGTCGATTATCGGCGTGGCGCGCAGAGCAGCATCCGTCATTGTGCACGGCCTCACATTGTGGTTCCGGCCCAATCTGAAGCCTCAACCAACGGATGTCTATGGTTCAATTCCGGCCAGTTTGCGCAGCATGTGGCGCAGCGCCTCGCTTTCACCTTCGCTGAGTCGGGATGCAAGCTGCCCATCATAGATGGCGGCCTGCTCCCGAAGATCGCGATAGGCGGCCTGCCCCTGCGGGGTCAGTTCCAGATGCTCTGATCGTCGGTCTCGTTCATCCCGGTGACGCAATACAAACCGACGCTCGGCGAGCTTCGCAACGGCACGGCTGATCTTGGTCTTATGGATTTTGGCGCGCTGGCCAATTTCCTTTGCGGTCATGCGCCCGTAGCTGCCCAGATGGAACAGGACCCGCCATTCGGTACGGAGCATCCCGTAGCGATTCTTGTAGTGTTGTTGAAACTCAAGCGAGCTCTCTTCTGCGGCGCGATTGAGGAGATAGGGTAAGAAATCCTGCAGCGCGAAGTCATCTTTTTCGGTCATGAGGGTGACCTATGCCTTGTTAGTTACAAAATCAACTATTACCGAAACAGAGAGTTAAGAAAAGGAGCGCGCCATGAATCACAAAGTCGATGCCCACGAAATGATCCAGGCCCCGTCCCTTACCGGGCCACACGAGGGCTATATGCCGGGCTTTGCCAATGATTTTGAAACCGAGGCGCTGCCCGGTGCGCTGCCGCAAGGCATGAACAGCCCGCAAAAGTGCAACTATGGTCTTTACGGCGAACAGCTGAGCGGCACCGCTTTTACCGCCGATGTGCCGGAGCGGACCTGGTGCTACCGCATCCGCCCGTCCGTCAAGCATTCGCACCGCTATCAGAAGATCGACCTGCCGCATTGGAAGTCTGCCCCCTGCGTCGATCCGGACGTGATCTCGCTGGGCCAGTACCGCTGGGATCCGGTGCCGCATTCGGATGAAGGCCTGACTTGGCTCACCGGCATGCGCACGATGACCACCGCAGGCGATGTGAACACCCAGGTCGGCATGGCCAGCCACATCTATTTGGTCACCGAGTCGATGGTGGACAGCTACTTCTTCTCCGCCGATTCTGAACTCTTGGTGGTGCCACAGGAAGGACGCCTGCGCTTTGCCACTGAGCTGGGTATCATCGACCTCGCACCGCAGGAAATCGCCATCATCCCGCGCGGTCTGGTGTACCGGGTGGAGGTGCTGGAAGGCCCCTGCCGCGGCTTTGTCTGCGAGAACTACGGTCAGAAATTCGAGTTGCCCGGCCGCGGGCCCATCGGCGCCAACTGCATGGCCAACCCGCGCGACTTCAAGGCGCCGGTGGCGGCGTTCGAGGATCGCGAGACGCCGTCCACCGTGACCATCAAATGGTGCGGTCAATTCCATGAGACCAGGATCGGCCACTCGCCGCTGGATGTGGTCGCCTGGCACGGCAACTACGCGCCCTATAAATACGACCTGACCACCTATTGCCCGGTCGGCGCGATCCTGTTCGACCACCCGGACCCGTCGATCTTTACCGTGCTGACCGCGCCGTCCGGTGTACCGGGCACCGCCAACATCGACTTTGTGCTGTTCCGCGAACGCTGGATGGTGGCCGAGAACACCTTCCGCCCGCCGTGGTATCACAAGAACATCATGTCGGAGCTAATGGGCAATATCTACGGCCAGTATGATGCCAAACCGCAAGGGTTCGTGCCGGGTGGCATGTCCTTGCACAACATGATGCTGCCGCACGGGCCGGACAAGAATGCGTTCGAGGGTGCGTCGAACTCCAACCTCGGCCCCGAGAAGCTCGAGAACACAATGTCCTTCATGTTCGAGACCCGTTTCCCGCAGCATCTGACAGGCTTTGCCGCGAACGAAGCACCGCTGCAGGATGACTACATCGACTGCTGGGCCGATATCGAGAAGAAATTCGACGGCACACCAGGCAAGAAGTAATCCAACGGGGGCGCTGCCCCCTCTGCGGCCTGAAGGCCGCATTCACCCCCGGAGTATTTCGGGAAAGATGACGAGAGCAGCTGCTCTCAAACGAAAAGGACCACGTATGCCTTTGACAAAATCCTGGGTCACCTCCGCCAACAGCGCGACCCATCCGTTCCCACTGAATAACCTGCCTTATGGCGTGTTTTCTGTTGATGGCGACGATCCGCGCTGCGGCGTGGCCATCGGGGACATGATCCTCGATATGCAGGCCGCCGAGGAAACCGGCTTGGTCCAGTTGAGCGATGCGCCACTGTTCGACGTTCCGTATTGGAACGACCTTATGGAAGAAGGTCCGGCCGTTTGGACTGCGCTTCGCAACCGTTTGACAGCGCTGCTGTCCGAAGGCTCTGCCGAGCAGGGTAAGGTCGAACCTTTGCTGGTTCCGGCTACGGACGCCGAGCTGCACATGCCCTTTGCCGTCAGCGAATACACCGACTTCTATGCGGGCAAGAACCACGCCTTCAACGTCGGCACCATGTTCCGCGGTCCGGAAAATGCGCTGCCGCCGAACTGGCTGCATATCCCGATCGGCTATAACGGGCGGGCCTCCTCCGTTGTGGTGTCGGGTACCGACGTGCGCCGACCCTGGGGTCAGCTGAAAGGTCCAAATGACGAGACGCCGCGGTGGGCGCCCTGCGCGCGCTTCGATATCGAGCTGGAGATGGGCGCCATTGTCGGCACCCCCTCCGATGGCCCGATCACCGTGCAGGAAGCGGATGACCATATCTTTGGCTATGTACTGCTGAACGACTGGTCCGCGCGCGATATCCAGGCCTGGGAATACCAGCCCTTGGGACCGTTCCAGGCCAAGGCTACTGCCAACACGATCTCTCCTTGGATCGTGACCAAAACGGCGCTGGAGCCGTTCCGCTGCGACACGCCGGGGCGTGAGGTGGAACTGCTGGACCACCTGAAGGATTGCGGCCCGATGCTCTATGATATCGACCTTGAGGTCACCATGGCGCCGGAAGGCAAAGAGGCCACAACCATCGCGCGGACCAACTACAAGGAAATGTATTACTCCGCCGCACAGCAGCTGGCGCATCACACCACCTCGGGCTGCCCGATGAACGCGGGCGATCTTCTGGGCTCCGGCACCATCTCCGGCACCACCAAGGAAAGCCGCGGCTCACTCCTGGAACTCAGCTGGGGTGGTAAGGAGCCGCTGACGCTGGACACTGGCGAGGAGCGCTCCTTCATCGCCGACGGTGACACGCTGACCCTGAAAGGCGCGGCCAAAGGCGACGGCTACACCATCGGTTTCGGCGACTGCACCGGTACCGTGCTGCCCGCGCTTGAAAACCCCTACGCAAGATAAGGAAGACCACCATGGCCAAGGCTTTTGCGTCCCAAGGGGACATGACTGAAAAGAAGATCACCTTTGATGAGATCGGCGAGGGGCTTTATGCTTTTACCGCCGAGGGCGACCCGAACTCCGGCGTGATCATCGGCGATGACTCTGTGATGATCGTCGAAGCGCAGGCGACCCCACGGCTTGCGAACAAGGTGATCGACTGCGTTCGCTCTGTCACCGACAAGCCGATCACCCATGTGGTGCTAACACATTACCACGCTGTTCGCGTACTGGGTGCTTCCGCATTTGGCGCGCAGAACATCATCATGTCGGACAAGGCCCGTTCGATGGTGGTCGAACGCGGGCAGGAGGACTGGGACAGCGAATTCCAGCGCTTCCCGCGCCTTTTCGAAGGCCATGAGAGCATCCCCGGACTGACCTGGCCCTCCACCACCTTCAGCGATTCGATGACCGTTTACCTCGGCAATCGCCGGATCGACATCAAGCATCTGGGTCGCGCCCATACCGCGGGTGACGCGGTGATCCACGTGCCGGATCAGAACGTGATGTTCACCGGCGATATCGTCGAAGACCACTCAGCCTGCTACTGCGGCGACGGGCATTTCGGTGACTGGGGCAGGACGCTGGACAATATCAAAGCTTATGATGTCGACGCCATTGCCCCCGGTCGTGGAGACGCGCTGGTGGGCAAGGACGCGGTGGAACGCGCCGTCGAGAGCACCCGCGATTTCGTTGAAAGCACCTACCGCCCGGCAGCGAAAGTTGCAGCCCGCAACGGCACGCTGAAAGAAGCCTGGGACGCGGTGCGCGCAGAATGCGATCCGAAGTTTGCAGATTATGCCATCTATGAGCATTGCCTGCCCTTCAACGTGGCCCGTGCCTATGACGAGGCACGCGGCATCGACACCCCCCGGATCTGGACCGCTCAGCGCGATCTGGAGATGTGGGAAGCCCTGCAGGGGTGAGGCCCAGGCAAATTTATACTCGGGGCGGTTTGATCCAGATCGTATCGCCCCAGCAGTACCTATGAAATGTTTGACCAGAACCTCGGCGTAGCCGCGACCGGGGGCTAGTCGAGCCGTGCCTGACGGCACCCGGATTTGGGAGGAGGCCAGATGAACAAGATCTTTGAAGTTCCCTTGTATTCTTATCAACGCAGTGACGATCAGGATGCGCCCTCGCCGGTGCGTCATCCAGTCGTCGTGATCGGTGCGGGGCCGGTTGGTCTTGCTGCCGCAATTGACCTGGCCCAGCAGGGCATTGGCGTGGTCGTGCTGGACGACAACGACAAGGTCAGTTTTGGCTCTCGCGCCATCTGCTTCTCGAAACGGACACTGGAAATCGCCGATCGGCTTGGCCTTGGGGATCCGATGGTCGCCAAAGGCGTTCAATGGAACCTCGGCAAAGTCTTCTTCGACGACCGCAAGGTGTACGATTTCAATCTTCTTCCTGAGGAGGGCCACAAGCGGCCCGCATTTATCAATCTGCAGCAATATTATTTCGAGGAATACCTGGTGAACCGGGTCCGAGAGCTGCAGGAGCAAGGCGCGCCGATCGAAATCCGCGGCCGCAACAAGGTCTCTGCCATCGGCACCCACCCCAGCCATGCCGTGCTGGAAATTGACACGCCAGAAGGTTCCTACAACCTGGAAGCCGACTGGCTGATTGCCTGCGACGGTGCCGGCTCCCCCACCCGGCAGATGCTGGGGCTGGATTTCGTCGGACGGGTGTTCGAAGACAACTTCCTGATTGCTGATGTGATCATGGACGCGGATTTCCCGACGGAACGCTGGTTCTGGTTCGACCCTCCCTTCAACAAGGGGCAGTCGGCACTGCTGCACAAGCAGCCCGATGGGGTCTGGCGCATTGACCTTCAGCTGGGCTGGGACATCGACAAGGAGCGTGAGAAGCGCCCCGAAAACGTGATCCCGCGACTCAAGGCGATGCTGGGCGAAGATGTGAAGTTCGAACTTGAGTGGGTCTCGATCTACACCTTCCAGTGCCGCCGCATGGAGAAGTTCCGCCATGGCCGGGTGATCTTCGCCGGCGACGCCGCACATCAGGTGTCGCCGTTCGGAGCCCGCGGTGCCAACTCCGGCCTGCAAGATACCGACAATCTGTGCTGGAAACTCAAGCTGGTGATGGACGGCAAAGCGCCGGAAAGCCTGCTGGACAGCTATGACATTGAACGCGTCCACGGCGCTGACGAGAACATCCGGAACTCCTCGCGCTCCACTGATTTCATCACCCCCAAGTCTGAGATGAGCCGGGTCCTGCGCGACGCGGTTCTGGACCTGTCCGAGCAGTATGAATTCGCGCGTCCTTTGGTGAACTCCGGTCGGCTGTCGGTGCCCTGCACCTATGAGGGATCACCGCTGAATTCGGCAGACGCGCTCAACGGGCCGGAACGCACCCGGCCCGGCTCACCCTGCCCCGATGTGCCGCTGGTCGACGGGTTTCTGCTTGGCAAGCTGGGCGACAAATTCACCCTGCTGACCATCGACGCCGACGCGCCTGATGAGATTGAGGAATCCGGCATCACGGTCACCCGATTGGCGCTCTCCAGCAAGGACGACAAGACACTGGCGCTGAAGGACCGCTACCTGGGCAAGCATGAAAGCGGTGTCTACCTGATCCGCCCAGACCAGCATGTCGCCGCCCGCCGCCCCAGCTATGACGACAACCTGTTCCGGCATGCGATCCGCCGGGCCATCGGCAAGGAGTGATCACCATGACCGAAGACCAACTGATCCTGGCCGCCAACCTCGAACGCGCCGACGATTTCTATGCCGATCTGCTGGCCGCACATGAGGATTTGAGCAAGGCCGAAAGCGATGCGCTGAATGCACGGCTGGTGCTGGTGCTGGCAAATCACATCGGGAAACGCGCGATCCTGAAACAGGCGCTGGCTGCTGCCGCGCTGAAAACCGGGGAGGACTCCGCTTGAAAATCGAACAAATCCACCACGTCGCCTACCGCTGCAAGGACGCAAAGGAGACAGTCCTGTGGTACAACAAAATGCTGAACATGGATTTTGTTTTGGCCATTGCCGAGGACCATGTGCCGTCGACGCATGAACCCGACCCGTACATGCATATCTTCATGGATGCAGGCAACGGCAACGTCCTGGCCTTTTTTGAGCTGCCGACCAAGCCGGAAATGGACCGCGACCGCAACACGCCGGTCTGGGTGCAGCACATCGCCTTCAAGGTGAAGGACCGCGCGACCCTGATCCAGTTCAAGGAGCATCTGGAGGCCAACGGCGTTGAGGTGCTGGGCGTCACCGATCATTCGATCTTCCACTCGATCTATTTCTTCGATCCGAACGGCCACCGGGTGGAGCTGGCCTGCCCCGACCCGGAGGAACAGGCACTGCTGCAAAAGCTGGACTCCGTGAAATGGGAAATGCTGGAAGAATGGTCCAAGACCAAGAAGGCGCCCAAACATGCCGAATGGCTGCACGCCAAGGAATTGAGCGAGCTTTACTGATCGGACCACGGGGCGGTGTTTCCACCGATCATTCAGGCCATGCAGGGAGACCGGAATGTCTGATGTCATACTCTACGACTACTGGCGATCATCGGCCAGCTATCGTGTTCGCATTGCCCTCAATCTCGCGGGTATCGCCTACCGGAGCCAAACCGTGGATCTGGTCAACGGCGAGCAAACCGGCCCCGAGCATCTGGCCCGCAACCCGCAAGGGTTCGTGCCGGTGCTGGAAATCGACGGGCTGCGCCTGACGCAATCGCTGGCAATCCTCGACTACCTGGACCAGACCCGAAACCTTGGCCTGCTGCCTGGCACCCCCTCAGAGCGTGCGGGGGTTCAGGCCCTTGCCCACTCCATCGCGGTTGATCTGCACCCTGTCTGCAATCTGAAGGTCGCCCGCTACGCCACCAGCCTTTGTGCAGAGGCACAGCCGCAAGATGCTGAACACTCTCTCGACATGCCCGCAGGCTGGATGCGCCACTTCATTCGTCCGGGTCTCATTGCTTTTCATGCGCTTCTGGAAAGATATCCCCCTGCGCCATATTGCACCGGAGACCGTCCGGGGCTCGCAGATCTCTGCCTGATGCCACAACTCTACAACGCCCGACGCTGGGGGGTGGATTTCAACGACCTGCCCCGTCTTGGTGAGATTGAAGCCACATGTGCAAGCAATCAGGCCTTCGCGATGGCGCATCCGGATGCAGTTCATTCCGCCACTACAACGGACAAACAGATAGGATAGTCCGCATCCAGCGGTACGGCTCCTGCCAGACGAGGGGATCATTGATGTCAACCGATTGGACGGGTTTCACCCTTGCCATGACAGTGTTTATCGTCAGCCATTTCCTGCCACGCCTCGCAGATCTGCGCGGGCGACTGATCGCAACCCTTGGTCGCCGCGCCTATTTCTCGGCCTACGGGCTTTTGTCACTCGGAGTGTTCGGCTGGGTCATCGTAGCCGCGGCTGATGCGCCTTATGTCGAACTCTGGCCGCCATCTGATTGGTTGCGATGGGCCCCGATGCTGACAATGCCCTTGGTCTTTGTGCTGACAAGCTGCGGTTTGGGCGTGGAAACCCCCTTTACGCTTGGAGGACGGCGCAGTTCCGATCCGACGCGGGATGATCCCGGGCGCGCCGCGTTCAGCCGCCATCCGATCCTCTTGGCGCTGGCACTCTGGTCGCTATCACATCTGCTGGCCAACGGCGATTTGGCTCATGCCATTGTGTTTGGCGGATCCTTTCTCCTGGCCGGTGCTGCAATCCTGCTCTTTGACCTTAAGGCACGCGCAACGCTTGTTGCGGACGCAGCGGCTTATTTCGCAACTACCGCCGTGTTCTCGCTACGCCCGATCCGCAACTCAGGCTGGCGGCAACAGCACCTGCGGGATCTGGCCATACGGGCTGCGCTTGGCCTGTTGCTCTGGGCGGCCGCGTTACATTTGCATGAGCGCGTGATCGGCGTTTCACCCTTGCCAGTCTAAAATTTGATTTCGCGCAAAGTCCTGCATTCAGAAATCGGTCATATCTGGCAATATGAAACAGATTGATCGCCTTCGCGAGCTGGGACTTTTTGACAGCCGCGTTCCCCGCTATACTTCCTACCCCACAGCGCCGGTATTCAGCGCAGCCGTCGATAGCGCTTTCCAGAGCCATGCACTGTCGGCGCTGGACCCGGCGGAACCTGTGTCAGTCTATATACACGTGCCCTTCTGCGAACGCTTGTGCTGGTTTTGTGCGTGCCGAACCCAGGGCACTCAGACACTCAGCCCGGTCGAAAGCTATATCGCCACCGTCGAAAAAGAACTGTCCCTTCTCGCCGAGCGACTTCCCAAAGGGTTGCAGATGGGCCGCCTGCATTGGGGAGGCGGCACTCCGACCATTCTGCCGCCAGCGCTGATACACCGGCTGGCGCAAGCGGTGAAATCTGCCATACCGCCGACAGATGATTGCGAGTTTTCAGTCGAGATCGACCCGACAATGGTAGACGGCGACAAGATTGCGGCTCTGGCAGAGGAAGGCATGAACCGCGCCAGCATCGGCATTCAGGATTTTGATCCCGAGGTGCAGGCAGCAATCGGCCGTATCCAGCCCTATGACGTCACTGCCGCCTGTGTCGCTGAGCTGCGCGCGGCTGGCATTCGATCTCTGAATACCGATCTCGTCTATGGATTGCCCCATCAGGACGCGACACGCATCGCGGATACGGTAGACAAGGTGCTGACACTGGCGCCAGATCGTGTCGCCCTGTTTGGTTATGCCCATGTCCCATGGGTGGCAAAACGGCAGAAGCTGATTGATGATACCGCGCTGCCAGGCGATGAAGCCCGCTACCATCTGGCTGAGCTGGCCGCAGAGGCATTTCGATCTGCCGGATTTGCCAACATCGGCATAGATCATTTTGCGCGCCCTCAGGACCGTTTGAACCTGGCCAGCGAAAATGGCGGCTTGCGGCGAAACTTCCAGGGTTATACGGATGACCGCTGCCCGACGCTGATCGGTGTCGGCGCTTCTTCGATCTCGCGCTTTGAAGGCGGCTATGTGCAGAATGCAGCTGCTACGGCCGCCTATGTTCAGAGGATTGAAGCCGGCGAGCTTGCCGGCGCACGCGGCCATCAACTTACCCAGATCGACAAGGTGCGGGCTCGGGCGATTGAAATGCTGATGTGTGATTTCCTGCTGGATCTCACGGAACTGCGCCAGCGGTACGGGCCCATATGCCAGCAGCTGACTGCGGATCTGGAGGAGGTCACCGCGACCTACGGTGAACTGGTGACCTGGGCGGACGACGCCCTCCGTGTCAAACCCGAAGGGCGCGCGCTGACCCGGATCATCGCCAGCGCATTCGACGCGCATAAACCGGAGGGTGTCCGCTACAGCCAGGCCTCTTGACGCTTTGAAAATGACATAGATCAGTCTCGAATATTGGCTTATCTGTCGCGCCTTTCTGCGCGGGACCACCCTGCCGTTGCCAGCTTTCCCCGTTGCCAGCTTTCACGGTCACGCTATCTGCTGCCAGACCAGCGGAGTACCGGGACATGACCAATAGTGTGACACCTCAGGACAGCAATGACCGCGGCAGGATTATTCTGATCCTGGGTGATCAGCTGTCGCATGATCTTTCGTCTCTGCAGCAGGGTGACCGACAGAAAGACCGCCTCCTGATGGCTGAAGTTACGGAGGAAGCCAGTTATGTCCCGCACCACAAAAAGAAACTCGCCTTTGTCTTTTCCGCCATGCGGCACTTCGCGGATGAGCTGTCCGCCGACGGTTGGGCCCTGCGGTACATACGACTTGAGGACCCCGACAATTCAGGCAGCTTGATTGGCGAGCTGGAGCGTGCGTTGGAGCAGACCCCGGCAACAGAGGTTCTCATCACCGAGCCGGGAGAATATCGCCTCAAAGAGGCGCTGACCAACTGGTCTGGACCGGCAAAGCTGACCATGCTTGAGGACAGCCGCTTTCTCGCCAGTCATGAGATGTTCCGCAACTGGGTGGAGGGGCGCAAACAACTCCGCATGGAGTATTTCTATCGCGAAATGCGTCGCAAAACCGGCTTATTGATGCAGGGTGATGACCCTGAGGGTGGCAAATGGAACTATGATTCTGAGAACCGCAAACCGGCCCAGAACGACATGTTCATGCCCAAGCCTGTTCACACCGATCCGGACAAAATCACGCAAGGCGTACTCGCGCTGGTGGAGCAGCGGTTTTCCAGCAATTTCGGACAGCTAACCCCCTTCTGGTTCGCAGTCACCCGCAAGGAAGCCCTGGCGGCGCTAGATCATTTTGTAGATGAGGCGCTGCCACTATTTGGCGATTATCAGGATGCCATGCTGACAGGAGAGCCGTTTCTCTACCACTCCGTTCTGGCGCAATACATCAATATTGGCCTGCTTGGCCCTTTAGAAGTCTGCCTCCGCGCCGAACGTGCCTATTATGAGGGGCGCGCTCCTCTCAATGCGGTCGAAGGGTTTATTCGTCAGATTATCGGCTGGCGCGAGTATATGCGCGGTATCTACTGGCTGAACATGCCGGGCTACACCTCAATGAATTTCCTGGGGGCAACACGGGACCTGCCAGAGTTCTACTGGAGTGGCCGAACCGACATGGCCTGTATGGCCGCAGCCATCAGTCAGACCCGTGACGAGGCCTATGCACATCATATTCAGCGGCTGATGGTCACCGGCAATTTCGCCATGCTGGCTGGAGTGGACCCGCACCAGGTCCACGAATGGTATCTGGCGGTCTACGCAGATGCCTATGAATGGGTTGAAGCGCCAAATGTCATCGGCATGAGCCAGTTTGCAGATGGCGGTTTCCTAGGGTCCAAGCCCTATGCCGCCAGTGGAAATTACATCAACAAAATGTCGGATTACTGTGCGAATTGCGCCTATGACGTGAAACAAAAAACAGGGTCCAAGGCTTGCCCGTTTACACCGCTGTACTGGGATTTTCTGATCCGAAACCGTGAAAAACTGTCAAGAAACCCGCGTTTGATGCAGCCCTATCGGACCTGGGACAGAATGTCGTCAGACAAACAGGAGGCCTATCCCAGCAGTGCAAGAAAGGTGCTGAACAGTCTCTAAATAGGCATTTTCGGGGATTTGGCCGAATATTAACCCGATTCAGGATCACGCTCCTTTCACCAAACATGTCCGTCAGAATTGGCCCTTTGCCCTCGACTGGTTTGTTGTGCGGTCTGTGCTGTTGTCAGGGCAGCCACTTTTGCAGGGCGATGTGACACGGTATAAATTGATCATGACCACTTCAACGCTCCCATATTTTCCACTCAAGCGCGGACGCGTACATGAAGTCTGCGGTCCTGGCAGTTTTGGGTTTCTTGCAGCTTTGATGGCCCAGACCTGCGGACCCACGCTTTGGATACGTGAAAGCCACCGTCCAGAATATATCAACCCTCTGGGGCTAGGTGAATTTGCAGATCCCTCTCAGATGCTGGTTGCAAATGTGACGCATCAGACCGATGGGCTTGCCAGTGCCGAGGAGGCGTTGCGGGAGCGCGCTGTCGCATTGGTCGCGATCGACATCAGCAAACCTCTCAGCCTTACTGCCGGGCGGCGTCTGCAACTCGCGGCGAAGACAGGAAACAGCACCGGGCTTTGCCTTATCCCTGAAGGGATGGGCAGCAATGCCGCCGAAAGCCGCTGGCGCTGTCGACCTCTATTTCATGCACAGGACTCGACTCATTTTCACTGGAGTCTTATTAAGAACAAATCGGGAACAGTTGGATCTTGGCATGTTCGATGGAATCGCACGTCGCGTCGTGTCGATATGGTTTCACCGGTTAGCGAGTGACCGGTTTCTTCGGCAGTACCCGCTGTCCGGCCCTTTTGCGCTGACCATCAAACACAGCAATGCAAATCGGCTGTATTGCCTCAATACTGAAGCCGCGCAGCAAGGCTTGCACCAGGGTATGCCCCACTCAGACGCCCGCGCATTTTGTCCAAAACTACAAACAGCCCCTGCGGATCTCTACCGGGATCAGCAATTCTTGCTGACCCTGCGCCGATGGGCCACCCGGTATTGCCCTTGGGTAGGGTTAGAAGGCCGGGACGGCCTGGTTCTTGATATCAGTGGCTCTTCTCACCTTTTTGGAGGAGAGGACAATATGTTGAGTGATATCCGCACAGGTCTGACACGGGCGGGCCTATCGGCACAGATCGGACTGGCCGACACACGCGGAGCAGCCTGGGCGCTGGCACATTTCGGCGAGGGACAGGCTGCACCAGGGGCTATGTTGCCAGCTCTTAAGGACCTTCCCGTTGCCGCTCTGCGGCTGGATGAGAAGACAACAACCGCTCTGATCAGATTGGGGCTGCGCAAAATCGGGGATCTTGCGACAACGCCCCGTGCCCCGCTGACACGCCGTTTTGGACCAAACGTAGTGATGAGGCTGGATCAGGCCTTAGGGCAGCAAGTTGAAGAAATCACACCTTTGGCCGCGCCGCCCCATTACGGTGTCCGCATGACATTGCCAGAGCCTATCGGCCTGATAGATGATGTCATGGCTGGCACGAAAAGACTGCTGACACGACTCTGTGCAACCTTGAAAACCCATGAGATGGGCGCCCGTGTGTTTGTCGTAACACTGCGGCGAGTGGATCAGGGACACCAAGAAGTGGAATTGCGTCTGGCCCGCCCCTTGCGCGATCCACTCCGGATTCTCCCCCTGTTCGAAAAGGGACTGTCTGAAATTGACGCTGGCTTTGGCATAGATCAGCTGCGTCTCGAAGCGACACAGACCGAGGCTCTGCCCGCGCAGCAGATGACTCACGTTGCCACTGACAGCGACGACCGGCTGGACGATCTGATTACGCGGCTCGGGACACGGATCGGTCTTGAAAACATTCAGCGTTTTCTTCCCGCCGACAGCCATATTCCGGAACGTAGCTTCATTACATCACCTGCGGCCTATTCAACCGCCGCCAGCGGTTGGGTTTGCAGGAACCCACGCCCACTCTGCCTGTTTCACCCAGAACCGATTGCAGGGGGCGGATCTTATCCGCCGACCCATTTCCGCTGGCGACGCATGTCATTGACCACAGGCAGGGCCACCGGACCGGAGCGCATCACCCCCGAATGGTGGTTTGATGACGACAACTGGCGGTCTGGCTTGCGTGATTATTGGCGGGTGGAAACCACGCAGGGGCGACGGCTCTGGCTGTTTTATACGCCTCAGAACCCCGGCTGGTACGTGCAGGGGGAATTCGCATGATTGAGGTCAACCACAGGCATCGGCAGGTTGAGGTGTTTCAGAAAGATCTGCCGGATCGACGACTGCAAAAGCAAGATTATGCCGAACTGTGTGCCACCACAAATTTCACCTTTCTGACCGGGGCCTCCCATCCCGAAGAACTGGTTGCGCGAGCTGCCGAATTGGGACTGTCAGCGCTGGCAATAACAGATCACAACTCGCTTGCGGGGGTTGTCCGGGCCTGGAGTGCGCTAAAGGAGCTGACACGGGAAACACAGGATGCCTTGAAAATCCGGTCCCACCAGCGGATCGATTCCTCCTCTCGGCAAGAGATAGGCCACGCATCTGCCATTCCCAAGCCGATAGCACCGGTCCTTCCCAAGTTGATTGTCGGATGCCGTCTCATCTTGCAGGACAGCGCAGTGGATTGGCTGGCCCTACCATGCAACCGAACCGCCTATAGTAAGTTGGCAAGATTGCTCACCCTCGGGAAACGGCGTGCGGAAAAAGGTAAATGTATTCTCTACACTGAAGACGTCATCAATGCCTGCCAGGCCATGATCCTGATCGCCTTGCCAAAGGGATCATTGAACGATGCTGTCCTGGATATTCAACGAATGGGGCGGCAGTTTCCGCATCATGTCTTCTTGGGGGCCGCGCCGCGCTATGATGGAAGCGATCAGGCTTATCTCGCGGCCTGCGCCCAGACAGCGCAAAAAACATGCGCTCCAATGGTGGCGATCGGAGATGTCCTGATGCACCGTGCCAATCGCAGGCAGCTTGCTGATGTTTTAACCTGCATGCGCGAGAATATCACCATCGATGAGATCGGCACCCGCGCCTTGCCAAATGGAGAACGTCGGCTCAAAGCGGGCGCCGATATGGCACGTATATTTCGTGATCACCCTGCAGCGCTCCGCCGCACGTTGGAGATTGCCAATAGATGTAATTTTGATCTGGGTGAACTCTCCTATGAATACCCACATGAAGAGGCGGACGGTGAAACAGCACAGGCCCGTTTGGAACGCCTGGTTCAGGAAGGCTTGAAACGTCGCTACCCAGATGGTCCTCCGGACAGGGCAATTCAGCTGATGGAGAAAGAGCTTTCTGTTGTCAACGAACTGGAGTTTTCAGCCTATTTTCTGACCGTTCATGACATCGTGCAATTTGCCAAATCCAAGGGGATCCTCTGCCAGGGACGCGGGTCTGCCGCCAATTCAATCCTTTGCTATCTCTTGGGCATTACGGATGTCAGCCCCGATATGATTGCGATGGTTTTTGAGCGTTTCGTGTCAAAGCATCGGGGAGAGCCACCGGATATCGACGTTGATTTCGAACACGAACGGCGTGAAGAAATCATCCAGTGGATTTATCAGAAATACGGTCGCCATCGTGCTGGGCTTTGCGCAACCGTCATCCACTTTCGCACGCGCGCTGCCATTCGCGAGGTCGGCAAGGTTATGGGCCTCAGCCAGGATGTAACTGCAGGCCTGTCCGGACAGATATGGGGCATGAGCAATGGCAATGTGGATCTGGATCGCATTCGTGAACTTGGGCTCAATCTAGAAGACCGCCGCCTGATGCAGACGATACAACGGATCGGCGAGATCATCGGCTTTCCACGTCATCTTTCTCAACATGTGGGCGGGTTTGTCATCACCAGTGGACGGCTGGACGAACTTGCCCCGATTGAGAATGCCGCAATGGAAGATCGTACCGTCATCTGCTGGGACAAGGATGATATTGATGCCCTGCGCATTCTGAAAGTAGATGTGCTGGGATTGGGTATGCTCACCTGCATTAAAAAAGCCTTTGCCTTGATGCAGCAACACGAGAACATAACGCACAGCATCGCAACCGTCCCCCAAAAAGATGAGGCGACCTACGATATGCTCTGTGCCGCAGATGCGGTGGGGGTCTTTCAGGTAGAAAGCCGGGCACAGATGAATTTCCTGCCCCGGATGCGGCCCCGCAAATTCTACGATCTGGTTATCGAAGTCGCGATCGTCCGCCCGGGTCCGATACAGGGAGATATGGTGAAACCTTATATTCGCAGGCGAAACGGTTTGGAAAACCCGGATCCCTTCGGACCTGCTCTGGAACAGGTAACCAAGCGCACAATGGGCGTGCCTCTGTTTCAGGAGCAGGCTTTGCAGATCGCTGTTGTCGGTGCGGGTTTTTCTGCAGAAGAAGCTGACCACCTGCGCCGTTCTCTTGCCTCCTTTAGGCGCATGGGAACAATTGGAAAGTATCGCGACAAATTCATCGCTGGAATGCTGAGGAACGGCTATAGCCAAGACATTGCCGAAAGGTGCTTCGGACAGATAGAAGGCTTTGCGGACTATGGATTTCCCGAAAGCCACGCTGCAGCCTTTGCCATGCTGGCCTATGTCTCAGCTTGGCTGAAATGTCACCACCCGGCAATTTTTGCCTGTGCCTTGCTCAATTCTCAGCCGATGGGCTTTTATGCTCCAGCACAGATCATCCGGGATCTACGTGATCATGGTATCGAAGTCCGGCCGATCTGTGTAAACTGCTCCGAATGGGACAACACGCTTGAACGCCGCCCGGATGGAACATTGGCCCTGCGTCTAGGGTTTCGTCAGATCAAAGGTTTCAAGGAAGACGACGCAGGCTGGATCATTGCTGCGCGCGGAAACGGGTATATAGATCCTGAGCACCTCTGGCTGCGCGCGGGGCTTGCCCCTGCAGCCCTGGAGCGTCTGGCTGAGGCGGATGCCTTCTCGTCTATGGGTGTCCCGCGCCGAGAGGCGCTCTGGCAAGTAAAATCAATCCGAACTCCTGCACAGCTTCCGCTGTTCAACGATCAGTTCGACGGAGAAGCCATCACCGAGCCGGACGTCATGCTGCCGCGGATGCATCTGGGGGAAGAAGTCGTCGAAGACTATGTCTCAATGCGCCTGAGCTTACGCGCGCATCCGATGGAACTTCTGCGTCCGGCTCTACCCGGCCTGATCTGCCACGACCAGCTGATAACCGCGCCATTACAGCCAGTC
This sequence comes from Phaeobacter sp. JH20_37, assembly GCF_048056015.1. Taxonomy (NCBI): domain Bacteria; kingdom Pseudomonadati; phylum Pseudomonadota; class Alphaproteobacteria; order Rhodobacterales; family Roseobacteraceae; genus Phaeobacter; species Phaeobacter sp. JH20_37. Next base: position 90,009 of record NZ_JAYMWW010000011.1, read on the forward strand.
TGCGTATGCGGCCTGGTCATTACGAGGCAACGACCGGGCACCGCTTCAGGCGTGATATTTCTGACCCTTGAGGATGAGACCGGCGTTTGCAATGTGGTGGTTTGGAACAGGATATACGAACGTTTTCGCCGCACTGTCATGGGGGGGAGATTGTTGCGCGTAACAGGCTACCTTCAACGAGAAGGTGCTGTGGTGCATGTCATCGCCCAGAATATCGAGGACGAATCTGCGAGGCTATCGGAGCTAGGCCACCCGCTAGACAGTGCAATTCAATCCGAGGGGCCACGTGCGGACGACACCCCGAAACGCACCCGCTATCCAGCCCGCGCAATGCACCCAAGGGATCAAGCCAAGAGGCTCTTTCCAAGCCGGGACTTTCATTGAACCGCAGTATCGCCTTTTCTACCACAACTCATGCGTTTCGGCTTTCCAACACCCTATCACTTTGCGACCAGCCGAGAGTTATCGACGTCAGTGCGCATCGAAGTACAAAAGGTATCTCGAAGTACATCGAGCATGACCCATCTGACGATTGGGACGCCGTGCAAGCGAAAGTAACGAGCGCGATGTCTTTGTCGCTTTTCACGGAGTTCAGTGACGATGACATCCAAGCGCTAGAGAAGCTATTCAAGAAGGAGAGTGACTCGGATTGAGTTTGCTTGCGAGGCGTGCGCACGACTAACGACGATCAAGAAGATGCAGGAGCGGCAGTTGGCACCCAGCTAGCCAGCAGATTGGTAGGAGCGTAGCGCATCTCAACTTAAATCATTGATTTATAGTTATACAATGGTGCCCGGGGGCGGAATCGAACCACCGACACGAGGATTTTCAATTTTCCTCAGGCTTCGGCCAAACCATCACGTTCCCATGCAATCCGTGTCGAATGGGGTTTGCAGTCAAATACTTGGGCATTCCAAACTGTTTCGCTCTCCGTCATTTCATGGCAATCAAGCTCAAGCATTCCGGCCCCCATGTGACACCCAGCCCTACGCACATAAGAACCAACGGGCGACTTCACAAAGAGGCGGAGATAGAATGCACTAAGTCTCTCCTTCATCAAGGAGGCCCAAATCCACCGCTAGAGCGGCAATGGCGAGCCTTTTCCTCTGGCGCATTCTATCCTCTAAGTCTTCGCCACCAGCAGCTATCGAATGAAGATCTCGCGAACCCAAACCAAACCTCTGCGCCTCGTCCAGAGCGGAATCCACGAGATCGGCAAACTCGCCGCCCAATTTGGTTTTGAGTTTTTCGGATTGGGTGCCTAGCCTGTCTTCCAAGCCGATCAGAGTGGCGCGCTCGCTTTGGGGCTGGTCTTCGCCTGCCCGATCAGCGGCTAGGATGTTTCCAATAGCTAAAGCTGTCGAAATCATTTCGTTGTAAAGGTCATGCAAAGGTAATTGAGCGGGTGGAATGTTGTGATCGCGGAAAACCTCCTCAACGCGTTCCGAGGACTCGCCTTCGACCATCGGGAATGGGTTCTCAAAACCTCCTATCCCGAAACGGAGCAAATGCCCATCGGCATGAATTGGAACTACAGTCAATCCAACGAACTGTGGAACGAGGGAACGGAGCAATTCAAAAACGACCGGCGCGGCGACAAGCGTCTCGTCCAAATCCACCACCTCAACGAGTACCAAAACGCTTGAGGCCACTCCGGGAACACTGTCTGTCTTTTCGGGTAAGAGGAAGACTCGGGCTGTCAAACCTTCATTGGTCATTTCGGCTTCAAGCTCTTGCAACAAACGCTCGCCCGTTCGGCTGATATCTCTACAGGCCAGTCTGGAAGCTGTACGCAACGCGTTTCGCTTCGCGGCTTTTCTGACTTGCTCACGGGGAGCACTTGCACGCGCTAACCGCTTTCCATGGTCCCACGCAATCAATCTGACATCCTCAAGGATGCTTACGATTCTTATTAGCGGGCCAAAATCAACGCCATCGAGTAGAGACCACATTGGGTCACTAAGCGCTTCACGAAGTTTTTGTGCTTTTTCGCCGCAATATGCCGCGAGTGCGTTGGCTCCCTCCGGTAGACCTGCGTAGCGGCGAACCAAGTCCGCGCTAGTAAAAAACAATGCATCCTGAACTTCAGCGAATGCGTCAACTTCACCTTTGGCTCGATCACCAAATTGGCCTATTGGCGATGTCAGAGCCCGTGCTGCATTGTGGCTGCCTCCAAGCACTTCAAGGTCCCGCTCGGGAGGTATCTTGCCTCTCACGACACGGTCTAAAACTCGTTCAAGAGTTGGTGCGATCTGTCCGGAAATTCTAAGAGCCTCAGCAAGAAACGCCGTGCGTGTCTCTAGCTCCGAACTCGTTGTGACAGCACTTATTATCGTGCGGTTCCAGCCCGTGCGTGAGACCGGTGGTGATGCACTTCGCGGCATCGTTTTGGCAGCAACTTCAAAGTCTCCTATCGCCAATCTAACGCCACTGGCGTCGATTGCGTCTACGTCTGCACGGTCTACCTGTGGCGCTAGTGCGAAAAGATACCGGCATAGCGAAACAACCGCCTCATGAGCATCGGGAACGATTTCATCCGCAATATGTACGTGTGAGCAGGACGCGACGACCAAATCCCCGTCATGTCCAATCTCAGGGACTGTCGCCCACGGCACTTCACGAGCCACCCTCCCAACCAGACCATCTGGAGCAATTTTGTCAGTCCAAAGCACTGCTACTTCTCGGTCGAGGTCAATGATGGTTTCGAGCAGGCTGACTGCTTCGTCAAAGGGCAGTTCCATCGGATTGGGGCCGTGATCCAAAATCGCAGATCTGACTGAGGCGGGCAGCGCTTCAATACCAATCAATGCTGCAAGAATACCTTGGACTTCATTGGCAGAGCACGATTGAAAGATGCGCCCAATTAGATCGGGGTCACACTTGCTGATTAGAGTGGTGCGTAGTGTAGCTTTTGCTCCATGCATCTGCCGACCAAATTCTCTGACTGCGTTGGTAAGAGCATCAGGCCAAATGTCACCTGACAGGTCGGCATCGCTCAAGCTAAGTGCCGCTGCTGTTTGCCTTTGACCAAATGGGAGCGCCTTGGCGGCTTCGGTTTTGAGCCAGCCGACAGCAATGCTTTTGGCTTCGAGAAACGCAAGACCTTTCAAGCCATGTAAAAGAGTGGTGGGGTCTTGGCTTGCATTTATCCTCGAGGCCAGAGCAGAAACCGCAGGGTCAACCAACTCGACCTTCTCAACGTCAATGTCGGCAAGCAATATAGATAGATCTTGGGAATGGGTGCCTGCGATGGCCGCGCCAAGGGTGTCGCTGAGCGCCACGGCTCCTGAGGCGTGTGCCTCCGCCATAAGCACACTCGACCTTAGCTGGTGAAGAGGTGCTACAAGCCCTTCTTGCGCTGCTCGAACAAGGTGCTCACGCGCCAACCTTGTGAACGCTCTGGACATCTCTGGTGCCGTAGCGCCTAGGACTTCTGCGAGTCTTTTGACATCGATCCTTGCACCACTCGCGTGCGCACAAGAGACGATCCTTACGGCATCAGTTTCTAGATCACGCTCTGGATCAGAAAGTCGGTCATCAAATTGTTCCTTCAAAACCTCCTGAAGGCGAGTGTCCGTAGACAACATGTGGGCATACTCCATAAGGAGACCCTCTGCCGACGCCCAAGGCTCTCGCCAGCCTGCCCAGCCTGTTTTTCCTTCTTGGTGAAGCTTCTCCCAAAGTGCTTTTGCTAAGTTTTCGTTAGCGGTCAAACGAAGAAGAGGTGTATCAGCGGTCCGCAGCCTTACGAGATCTTCTTCTCGGCACGAGGCAAGTAGAACAAGGCCCGGCTTCAGTTGAGCGATCCCAAGGACACGTCCCCAAGCCTCAGGCAAGCGTCTCCCTGCATCATCCAGCACAATCCCAACCGGCCTACTGGGGGAAATACGCAATCCTCCCATAAACCGATTGAGAATACCGATATCCTCGTTTTCAAGACGTAGTAGGCGATACCAACGGATCGTGTGTTTGGTAGCCTTCGCGACTTGCCACATCACCGCAGACTTTCCGGCACCGGACGGACCACAAATGATAGCTCGATTGCGCGCTCCTAGGGCCTCTTCAACTGCATGACCATCTTCTGGCCGAGTCACAACAAGCCCAGCCGCCAAATGGCCAGGCTCAACATCCACGCCAGAATAGAAGGACGGTTCGTCTGTCGGCGTGTTGAAATCGACGGCCTCAACGAGTCCGCCTAGTATCGCTTCTTCAAGTGCTTCATGTTGGATCGACGCTAGCGCATCCGAGAGAATCCTTTCCACCTCTGCAGCACCTAGGCCAATTCTCTCGCCAACTGGGAGTGGCCCATTACGGTCTGCCAGATCGCCAAGGATGTCCTGTAGTTTGGCAACAGCGATTTCTGCCGCAACCGCCCAGCATCCCATTCGCTCTTCGACGATTGCAGCTGCGTCCTCTCGTGGAGATGGAATTATCGCAAGTGATATCGGGGAGGTGACAGCTTGGCGCGCATCCTCCGTGACATCCTGTTCAAGCACAAGTTCAAGTGAACGGGCATCACCGTCACGTGCGCGGCGCTCCAACTGCGTGACATGCTCACGAATATCCGATGGACGGAATGGACCTCGCTCGTGCCGACGGCTTTTGACAGATATCAAGTCGCTTTGAGGACCAGTACGCCGCTCTATATCATCACTGCCTTCCGGGATGATGGTGCCAACTTCACTTCGCGCCCAGAGTTGGACCGCCACCAATGCAGCCACGGCGTCCTGATATCGAAATCCTCGTCCAGCGTCAGAACCGGTCCTAAGATGTTTAGGTGGTGTGCTCATAGGAAATGCTCACAAAAATTGGCCCAATGTTTCGGGTTGGGATAACGCTTCAAAAGCTTTCTTCGTGACTTGAGCGTCTGGAGCCACGGACAGGCGTAAATGCTTCTACAGTATTGTGGGAAACGCCGTTGACCAAATGTGTTTCCACTGTGCCTTCTATGAATTGCAACCCATGTTGGATTTTGTTCCAAGCCCACCCTGATGTGTTTGAGCCTCCTTCAACTGACCCGGCATCCCCGAAGATCGCGATATTCTTTCCAACGCCGTTCTGTGCCGACCGATATATGATAGCGTCTATGGTCTGGTCTCCATCGCCGCGTTTGAATTTGTGAAGATGTCGAAGGTACTCTGAGACGACTTGTGTCGGGACATAATCCAAGTGCTCGTCATTTGGCAGACAAGGCTGAGCTATTTCATTCATGAATGTTGACATGAATTTCCATAGCCTGATTCTTTTCATGTGCGTTTTCGCAAAGATATTGATGTCCTTGGGTCTTCCTGAGAATCTTGTTGTATCCAAGACAAGTATGGGCCGAACTAACCCGAACTCAGCCGATACTACTGTTTCGCCCACAGCCGGACGCAGCTCGGCAACGCAGGTATTGAAATCAAACGCCCCGTAGAACGCAAGAATCCCGGAGGAGTTCATTCTCCCGGCGCGCCGTAGGTTTTCAGGGGGCGGCCCTAGTTCTTGGGAAGGATTTTCAGCAATCCTTTGTCTGCCATCCATACCGTTGCTAATGCGCGCACGAAATATCCGCGCTTCAGGATCGCTGGGTTTTATCTCATAAACTGCGGGAAGGTTTGCGTCGTCGCGTAGCAGGTGCAAACCATCAAATATCTCCTTGAGCTTTTCGAGAGCTTTAACGTTGAAAAACCGTTGCTCATGCAGGATTTCACGACGAAAGAACTGCCAAGTATTGCTATGCTCCTCGTACCCGAAATCGTTTACTTCATATCCCACCTCGTCAGAGTAGAAAGGTTCTCCACCATCGGGCGGCCAATAATCGTCCAACTCAATCAACTTGTCAGATAGAGCACGGATAACGTCATCGTCTTCCGCTTCAGTTAGCTCCCACAAAGTTCCTTCGAGGTCGTAACCGTTGTACTCGCCTGTACGTGGGTCAATTGACGAGAACGTGTATCGATTGCGAAAAACCTCATCGACTATTGCAGCCACATCGGCGATCGGGACTCCCTTCTTACTCGGGTGAAAATCACAGTTCCCCTCATCGAAATTTGGACGAATTTCGACTATTCTTCGTTGCAGGCCACTATTTCCGAAACAGTCTGGGCACACCAAGGTCATGAACTCTGTCCAACTCATCTATTAGTTGATTTCTTGGATAGCACCCAATCCGCCCCAAACCAACACAAACCCTGCAAGATCAGAGCTTTACTCGTCAGATCATACCCTGACACGCGGATTCTGGGTGTCTTACGATGTCTGCATGAAACAGATGCTGACAACCAAATCACTCGACGCGATGCCTCCGGCGACCACCAAACGGTACGAGGTCCGCGACCAGAAGGTAAACGGCCTGCATGTGCGTGTGTCGACCACAGGTGCCAAGGTGTTCTACACGTTGGTCCGACCGAACGGCTCTCGTAGGCGCATCAAAATCGGCCCTTATCCTGTGGTCTCCCTAGCCGACGCCAGACGCCGCGCGATGGAAATCGCCCGTGATGTCGAGTTGGGCGAGTTCGAAAACGCCCCTGAGGTTTCAGAGGTATCGACCGAAACACTGGGTGAGATGATCCCCAAGTTCATCGAGCTTCATGCCAAGCCCAACACCAAGGACTGGAAGCGCACCGAAAGTGTTCTGCACAAGTTCGATGGTTTGAAGGATCGGCCTATCGACCAGATCAAACGGCAGGATGTCAGCAAAGTGCTGGACGGCATCATCGCCAACGGCACGCCGACACGGGCAAATCGGGCGCTCTCAGCCATCAAAAAGCTCATGAACTGGTGCGTCATGCGCGGCGACATCGAAACGTCGCCTGTGGCTCTCCTCAGGCCGCCTACGCGTGAGGTTCCTCGTGATCGTGTGCTGAGCGATGATGAAATTCGCGCGATCTGGCAGCACAGCGATGCCGAGGACTACCCGTTCGGCCCCTTCCTCAAGCTCCTACTGATAACCGGGCAGCGCCGGAGCGAAGTCGCGGGGATGCGGTGGTCCGAACTCAACCTTGATGAGGGTATCTGTGAACTCCCAGCCAATCGTGTGAAAAACGCTCGCCTACACATAGTACCGTTGCCCGATCAGGCCGTGGACATCCTCCGTGGACTGCACAGGTTCCTCGACAGCGACTTCGTGTTCACGACGACTGGGCGTTCTGCGATATCTGGGTTCGGACGCCTGAAGGAACGCGTCGATACCGCTCTGCGGGAGGGAACGCCTGACTGGCGCTTCCACGACTTCCGGCGCACAGCCTCGACAGGCATGGCGAAGCTCGGCGTGATGCCCCATGTGATCGACGCCGTGACCAATCACAAATCTGGGGTCGTCTCAGGCGTCGGCGCAACCTACAATCGCTACACGTATTTCAATGAAAAGCGTGAGGCGCTAGAACTGTGGGCGAGCGAACTGACGAAAATCACGACGGTGCGTTCGGAGGCGAGTGCCGAGAGGAAATCCGCGTAATCCTTGGTCTGCCCGATGATGAAGGCTTTGCCAATTTCTGGGAGAGGCTACGCGACGAGTGCCTAAAGGTGCGCAGAGGCATTGAGACATCACCCAACGGCTTTCGGCTGGCGCCTTTCGACAGGTCGCTCACGCAGCGGATAACTTGGCTGCAGCGCCAGATCATCAATCCAATTGAAACACTTGAGGCGGCGCTGGCGCCAGAGAACACTCCACATTTTGTGCATTGGGAGCATTATGGTGACATCCAGACCCCATCCCGAGAACCGTTCCTTGCTGCTTTGGCAGAGCTGAAAAAAGAAGCTGCCCTGCTTCAGGCTGACTTCGAGGACGAGATTTCCGGCGAGGTTGCAGGCAAGATATCCCACACCAATGAAATCAGGCACTACGTGGTCTATGTCTGTTTGTCGGAATTGCGCGAGTGTTACCCTGACCTCAAGCTGTCTAGAGGAAACTGGGACAAAAAACTAAAGGTTGCCATTGGTCCGATCCCTGAATTCGTCAGGCGAGTTTTCTTGGAGACCACGGGCAATCATGAACAGCTCGACGGCCCTATCCAAAGAAACATGCAAGCCATTTGAAAATGCCAACTCGAACCGAGTTGACGCTTTCAGGGCCTTCGCTCGCAATGCGATCCAACCTGATCCATCTTCTGTCTTGTCGGAGCGCTCCTTCGCAAACCTAACCATGCAGAAGGAAAGACAAGATGGATATCTCGAACGGACAAAAGGTCCTTGCCACACGCGCTGACTTGCGGCGTCTGGGCATCACGGTGAGCAACAGCACGCTTTTGCGCTGGGAGGCCCGTGGGCGTTTCCCAAGGCGAGCGCGCCTCGCAGGAACCAGTGTGACTTGGTTCCTACACGAGATCGAACAGTGGCTCTCTGAGCGCGCTGAAGAACGGTCCCGTCACCACTACGCCGACTTCTAAGTCCGGCACCTTTCCCGAAAAATCGCACACCTCCTGCAACGCGCACATTCGCGCGAACGGAGAAGTTGCGCCTAGCTGAAAGGCAACACCATGTATCCGATCATCAAGACCTCCGAGTTCCCGTCACTGTGGGAACATGGCGCGTCAGACCGCGCCGTCATCCGAGATCAGATCGATTTTCTCACCACCCTCTGGGAACCGCAAAACCGCGTGTCTCAGGACCTTTTTGGCGCGTTCTGCTTCAAACGTCGCGGGTCAACCAAGATGGTGCAAGAATTCGAATGGCTGAACGAAGACGTGAAAATCGGGCGTCTACTTCGCAAGTACGACCGCCATAAATGGGATCAATTTTTCAGCCCCAATGTGTACACGCGCCCCAAGCGGCTCGTGAACTGTGTTCACCTGTGCCGTCTGGGCTGGTGTGACATCGACAAGGGCAACCCCAGCAGCTTCGACCCTCTGCCTTCGGTCGTCTGGGAAACGTCTCCGGGCAATACTCAGGCTTTGTGGTTCTGGGACCGTCCCCACACACCGAAACGGGCTTCGGCCTTTTCAAAGGCGCTGACCTATCGTCATGGGGGCGACAAGGGTGGAAGTGCGCCAAATAAGCTGCTGCGTGTACCCGGTTCGTTCAACCACAAGCCAGCATATGCGAAGCCCTTCATCCCTCTCCGGCACTATGACACACGACTGATCTTCAAGAGACCGCAGCTATTGCCCGATCAAGGTCGGAGCAATGCTGCCCGGTCGCAAGCAACGAAAATCCACCCGGGAGGCCATGATCGTCTTTCCGTATGGCGCAAATATCGCGCCAAGCTGAAGGTGCCGACAGGCCAGCTTCTCAGGCACGACCATGCTGTAGCCCCCGACCGTTCCCGCAGCATTTTCTTGATCGTGGCGGGTCTTCATGAGGTGGGTGCATCCGTCGCTGAAATCGCTGGAGTGGTTTGGACGAGTCCGTACTTTCTCGACAAATACGGCGAAGACCTGAACGCACTTGAGACCGAGGTATCTCGTATCATCGCAAAGCTGGAGGCGGGGCAATGAGGAGCAAAGAAACGTTCGTTACCCTCTCGACCGTGAAGCGCCGGAAGGTCCAGTGGCTCTGGCGTCCCTACATCCCTTTCGGCATGCTGACTATCCTCGAAGGCGACCCCGGTCTGGGCAAGTCGTTCCTCTCCATGTATCTCGCCGCCACCATTTCGACCGGCGGCAGGTTACCGGATGGGCAGGAGGTCACCCAAGGGAACGTTCTCTACATCAGCGCAGAGGATGACCCGTCATATACGACCGGTCCACGCATTGATGCCTTGGGCGGCGACTCGGAGCGGATAAGGGTCTTGAACGGGCGCATTGCGCTTGACGAAGACGGCCTCGATACCCTTCGGGCGGAATTGGACGAGTATGAGCCAGAGGTCATCATCATTGACCCTTGGGTTTCTTTCGTACCTACAGACACACCGATCAAGGACTCGCCAGCGGTTCGTTCGCTACTCGACAAGGTCGAGTCCGTCGCCAAGGACTATGGTTGCGCCATCATCTTGATCCGGCACCTGACCAAGATGAAGCACGACAACGCGCTCTATCAGGGAGGTGGGACCATCGACATGATCGCAGCCGCGCGCTCGGCGTTGCGTATCGGAAGGCACCCGGAGCGGGACGACCACAGGGTGATGGTGCACCTCAAACACAATGTCGGGCCGCGAGGGCCGACTTGGGTCTATGAGCTGGCGCTAGGCGAGACTGAGGATGACATCCCGCGCCTTCGGTTCGTCGGAACGGACGACGTTTCAGTCGAGGACCTGAACTCCGGTGCCGACAGGCCGCGCCCGAAGGATGCCGCCGAGGAGTTCCTCAAACGCGAACTTCGCAAAGGTCCACGAAAGGCAAAGGAGATGGAGGCGCTCGCAACCGAGCAGGGCATCAGCAAGCGGACACTAGACCGTGCGCGGTCGCGCATCGGCGTGAAATCAGCCCAGAAGAAGTCAGGCTGGGTGTGGTCTCTGCCCGAAGCGTGACGAAGATGTCAGCGTGCCAGAATGCCAGTATATCTCATACCGACACTGGCGTTCTGGCAGATTGCCACCGCGCGTCATGACATAGTGGCAATCTGGCACACTGACCAAGTTCGCGAACTCGAGAAGGCATGCTGGCGGTGGGTCACAAATTTGCCACGACTGATGCTCAGCCCCAGAATTGTGGACCAGGCATCGGTGTCATTAGGCGACAAGCAGGGACAGCGGCTAGGGACCGAAAACCTCGGCAGCGGGTATGACCCCTTGTCTGCCCGCAAGGCGTGCACCGTTAAAAAACGCCACCCCCCATCCCCATGTGGTCACCTGTTGTCTTCGCCTCCGTAGGTGCGGTCAGATGCGCCCGAGACCGACACGCGGACTATTGATCAGGCTGTTAGAGGTGAGACGGAGCCAGATATCTGAGTCTTTTCAATTGGTCCGCAAACAGGGCCACTAGCAGGCGCTGATTTGGGTGCTGTGTGGGTGGCTTTACTCATGGGCTGGGGCATCCGGCGCATCATTCTTGCACCCAGCCCTTGCGGTGGAAATGGCGCAGCACGATGGCGCGATTGAAAAGGGGGAGGCCGATCCACAGGCCGTTTGCAGTGATCACCGACAGGATCGCCCACAGGAACATGCCCTTGAACAGGTAGTAGAACGGGCCGAACAGGAAGCACCATAACCTGTGCAGCCTCCCAAGGATTACCTTCTTTTCCCCGTTGAAGTTCCAAGTTGCTTCGATTGCCATGTCCATATGTCTCCTGTGGTCAAAGGTGATTGGTGCAAATGCGATAAGAAAATTGGGGCCGTCCGTCAGGCGTAACCCCGTTGTTCATGCAGTGGGCGTAGGAACTGCTGCGCGAGTCGAAACGCGACAAGGCTCTGAGCGGCCCGCTCAGCGCCGTTGCGTACCTGCCGGAGGTCATGTGCACGAAAACGGCAAACTGGCGCTCCTGGCTCAATGCAACGCCGCCGCGCGCGCGTTTGTCTCCGGCTGCTGGGGCTTGGTTTCGGGTCACTCGGAGTTGCAAACCGGCAAGCACCCGTTTGCTTCAACATGCTCCCAGATCAAGCGCCTTTCTGCGTAGGCTATGTAGGGATGCAAAATTTCGGGAGATAAAGGGATGCCCTCGGGGAGATGTGTCGAGACCCAAAGATCGGTCATGTCGCCATCAAACATACCATGGAAGGTGACGCCGCCCGCGTGGCCCTTCATCCCAGTCGAGGCCGATCTGTGAAACTGGCGTATCCGGTTTCTGACGCCCTTCGCGCCCCACGTTCGGCCGATGTAGACGGTGTTGGTCGGCTCACTGCGTGCAATCACATACACGCCCGCACAGTCTGGCAGACTTGCGCGTTCTTCCCATTCAATTGGCTCGGTGAGCGTCAGTCCCATCCCACCCCGATCTGCGAGCGCCCTCGCGGTTGACTGGTGATCGGGGTGTTGGAAATCCGCTCTGACACGGACCCTGTGCCTTTAGCCGGAGCCTGTTGTATAACACAGGCACCCCGACCATAGGTCAAAGGTGTTCAGCCGGTTTCACGGCCTAGTCAGAGAGGGGTTTCCACGCCCCAACATGGCCGCGTCTGCCATGTCGAGATCAGTGGTAGCAGCAAATCGGGAAAAGCTAAAGATGTTCTGGGGTTATCCCTGACACACACAGGGCGCGCGTCTTATCGATCTGCATCAGCAACCTAGGAGATCGAATATGGCTGACATCATCACTCTGAAAACGCTCTGCGACGAACTCAAGCTCGACCCGCGCGAGGCCCGAGAACGCCTGCGCGCAGCCGCCAGTGATGCCAAGGCGAACCCGGAGCTGTCCAAGGCCCGGAAGCCGCGCAGCCCATGGCAATGGGTGAAGGGTTCGGTTGCCGAAAAGGAAGCTCGCAAGGTTCTTTCGTCCTCAACCGCGTCAACATGATCCGGCGGGCGAAAGCCCTCAGCTAGACGCTTGACTTACTGGGGAATTGTTCCGAGTCTACCTCAACTCTAAAGTGAGTTGGGATAGGCTATTGGCATTTAAGTATAGAAGAGATTGGGATGGCAAGGAATGGCAGCGCTATTCCAAGCAGCTTGTGCAAGTGCGGCACCTTCCCCAAAATGTGCAAGACATTCCTGATAGGGTTCAGGGTGACGCAGGTCTCGAATTCATCACCACCGATGGATGCTGCTACCAGAGCTATGCGCCTGAAGAAACGTCGGACGTTGCAAAAGCCGCCAGTGCAATGAAAGCAAAAGGTGCCCGTGATCTTCGAAAACTGGTGAAGAACAAAGGCGTCATTTCCAAAATACTTGGGGATCGCAAAATATCTAATTGGATTTTGCTTTGCCCCTTTCTGGACAACAAAGATGTTATTTCTCATGTCCAAGCGGTCGCCAAGGAAGTGAAGGAAGCCGGATTGGATTTCTTGGCACCTGATTTTTGCGCTCTTGTGCAAAGCCAAGAGGATTTCGAGACTGAGTATCAACAACTTCGCACAAAGGCTGTGGGGGCACCCTTATCCATCAAGAAGCCTAGCCCGGGTCAGCTTGAAGCTGTGCACAGTAAACTCGATAAGCGCGTCGAGGATAAGCTCAAGCGTGCGTTTCCTCTTGATGATGATGGGAGAACCGAGAAGAAAAAGAAAACCTACGTTTATGCCCACGTTGAGCGGGAGAATATTCTTTCAGACTTGCGAGACGAGTTTCCCGATTTTTGGGAAGCATCAACTGAGTGCATCGACTCCGAAGAGCGCCGTCTTGAGATGGCTGGAGCCGAAGGGGATACCGCTTCCCAGCAGATAAATTCTTCGATAGATCGCGTCGCGAATTCCCTGAGAAGCCAGGTGCCGGGGCTTTCCGAGAAGCAGATTGCCTCAATTTCGCAAGGTCAAGTAGGAACTTGGCTCATTGAATGCCCATTGGATTTTCAGGAGCCGAACGGAAAATGAACTTTGAAATTCACACGGACCGAAAATTTTCCTTCGAACGCAAGCCTTCGCCTGTACCAGGCGATCTTCGTATCGGCTGGCGTATCCCGCTGACACTTTTGATGCTGAACTATTCACGCGGGAAGAAAGCGTCCCTAGCGAAGTTAAATCTATTAAACGACGCGCTGCGTTCAGAACGGTCGCGGAAGAAATTGGGCCAAATCATAAGTGGTGAAACAGCTCTCATAGAGTGGCGAATGCGTGTTGAACCTGCGTTTTCTCGAAATGTAGACCTGCTAACGGGCGGGCAACTGGCCGAATGGATGGTGGCAAACGGCAAAGCGGCGATTTGTCTTACTGACAAGGGGAAGAAAATTGCAAAGAAGCTTGACGACGACGAAGAGAGTTTTGTGACTGAAAAGGCGTTTCTCAGGGAGTTCTCGAGCAAGATCACAGAAGGCTTTGTGACCCAAATCTTGCTAGCCAATAAGGCCCCGTCATGATCCAAGTTTGTTCTCTGAAGCTGAGATCGATCACAGCAAGAACTGTGTATGGGGTCGATCTTGATTTCACTTCCGGTCTTAACATTGTCCAAGCAGACAACACGTCTGGCAAGTCAACCTGCCTGCAAGCCATTATCTACGTTCTGGGTTTGGAGCGTTCCTTGAGTGCAAATTTGTCGGTCCCATTGCCATTCGCAATGAGGGAACGAATTCATGAATCCAAGGATGACCCATATGAGGAGGTGCTTCAGTCCTATGTCGAAATTGAAGTTTGCAACCACAAAGGTGAGACGCTTCGCATCCGGCGAAGCATAGTTGGGGATGCAGATCCAAAACTCATCTCCACATGGTCGACACCGGAAGCCGAGAAGACTGATCAGGTCAGGGAAAGACAGCGAGACTTCTTTGTTCATGATCCGGGATCGGCCACAAGAGAAAGTGGATTCCATCACTTCCTAGCTGATTTCTTGGGATGGGAGTTGCCGCTTGTTCCTAGGTTCGATGGGACTGAGTGTCCGCTGTACGTCGAAACCCTATTCCCCATGTTCTTTGTGGAACAGAAGCGTGGTTGGTCCACAGTTCAAGGACCGTTGCCGACGCATTTCCGGATACAGGACATCAACAGACGTGTTCTTGAATTCGTTCTAAACCTCGACGCCGGAAAGGTGCGTCGGGAAAGGGCTGAGCTAAACAAGCGCATAAGTTTCCTTGAAAGTGAGTGGGCCGAAAAACGACGTGCGCTGGAGCGAGGTAGTGTCGACCTCATCCGGTTTATTGGCGTACCCAAGGCACCTACCGCCGAATTCTCACATCAAGCAAATATTTCGCTGGAAGTTTTCATGGACGGCGAGTGGCTGCCTTTAGAAGTCGCCGCCAAGGAGCTTCACGAAGAAATCGAAGATCTAAACAGCATTGAACTTGTTTCTACGGAAGAGGCCGAGGCGAGTACACAAAAAGCCCTTGAAGCGGCTCAGTTGCGCTATGATGAACTCGGAGCAATGTTTGAAGTCGCGAGAACTGAATTTCGTTCGGTTCTCGAAGAAAACAGGGCATTACGGAAACGCCTAGACGTGCTTGATATTGATCTCAAGCGTCATCAGGACACCAAAAAACTAATGGCGCTTGGTTCGGAGGTTACTGATGCCGTGGCATTTGAAAGTTGCCCGACCTGCCATCAACATTTGTCTCAAGAGTTGCTACCACCAAGTTCCTCAGGGGCGATGGCCCTTGAGGAAAACATAGCTTTCATAAAATCGCAGCAACTCATGTACAAGTCGGCGTTGGCATCCACCGAAGAGAGGCTTGGAGAGCTTCGTCTGCGGGGCCGGTCCATAGAACAGGACTATAAAGAAGCGCAAAGTGAGTTGCGTAGCTTGAAACGTGCGCTCGTGCGCCCGGCGTCGAGCGTCAACAGGACGACAATTGAAAAATCGGTTCGGTTGCAGGCACGCTTGGCGCAGTGGGAGGTAATGCAAGAGCGCGCGGACAGCCTCGTTGACGAGCTGGTCGTAGTCGCAAAAGTATGGGCTCGACTTTCATCCCGGCTCAAGGAATTGCGAACCGGAGACGACTTTTCCTTGGAGGACAAGAACAAGATTTCTCGCCTTCAGTCCCTCGTACAGGGGCATCTGAAAACTTTTGATTTCCATTCCTTCCCACCCTCTGAAATCTCCTTGGCTAGGGACAACTTCAGACCACAGGTGTTGGTGTTTGATAAGGATTCTGGTGGGGAAATTGAAAAAGACATCGGCTTTGAAGCGTCTGCCAGCGATGGCATTCGCCTGAAGTGGTCGTACTATCTTTCTCTTCTAGAGTTGGATGAAAACTACACCACCAACCACGCTGGGCTGGTGGTGTTCGATGAACCCGGGCAACAAGCTGCCGACCCAGTAAACCTAACAAGCTTGTTTCAAGTGTCAGCCAAGGGCAGACCGGATCGACATCAGATCTTGATCGCAACCTCGGAAAAGGAACACGCCATCAAAGCGGGACTTGGCGATCGTCCATACAATCTTATCTCGTTTAACGGCTACATCTTGAAACCGCTGAACTGATCCAGACTAGCCGAGCCGCTTTAGCTTCTGTTGTCGAGTCATTGGGACGCCAAGTGGCTCGTCAGCACCCAATCGGCACCCAAGCAAAGATACGCCCCATCGCGCCCTGTGTTGATAACAGGAATTTACATTTCTTTTCAGGTATTTGAATGGTGCCCGGGGGCGGAATCGAACCACCGACACGAGGATTTTCAATCCACTGCTCTACCCCTGAGCTACCCGGGCACGGGAAGGCTTATCGCCTTGGGTGTGGGCCTTCTATGACGTGGGCGTGACCGTGTCCAGAGGCTTTTTCAAAGAAAATCGCTAATGTTTGGTTTCTCGGTGTTTTTCGACTTCTTCCAAAGCGTTTTCAATATCTTCCGGGTCCGCGCTGGGGGTCGCATAGGCGCCGTTGAACCACTTCGCAAGGTCAATATCCGCGCAGCGGCGTGAACAGAAGGGACGATAATCGCTGGAGGTTTCTCCGTCACAGATCGGACAGCTCATGCAAGCACCTCCGCCAGCGGAATACGGCCTCGCTTACGTTGCAGTTCAAAGTGGCCAAGCGTGGTCCAGCCAACCAGAACGGTGTCTTCGCTGTCATTGCGAAAACTGGCCCGCAACGCGGTTTCAAAAGCGCGACGATCTTTCTTGGGCATAGGAGCCGGATCAATAACGATCTGCCCGCCGAGACCGCGCAACCGCAGCGCCCGGGCCAGGGATTTTGCGCAGGCCATATTGGCTTTCACGCCAGCTGCAAGCGATGTGTCGCTGCCAGTGTTTACGTCGACAGCGATTAGCGCGCGGGTCTGTTCGATAAAAAGAAAGGCACCCCCGCTGAGAGGTTCGCGAATGCCCTGAACCGTTTCCAGTGCATCCAATACGCCAAGACGTTCAAATCCACCGGGATCGCGCTCGATATCTGCCGGATCGGTCCAGTCACGCCATGCAAGAAGATGCGGGGTGTCCCCCTCCGCCAATACTTCTGGTCCGCTACCGGAATCCTCCATGACCTGGGAGGCCAGCGCCACCATGGCGAGGACATCTTCTTCAATCTCCTCCCCGTCAGCGCCATGACAGGCGGAACGCAGGATCAGGCCATAGCCGTGATCCCCCATTGCATCGTGGGCGATTTCCAAAAGGCGGTCCCGCTCATCCTCGTCGCGGATCGAGCGGGAAATATTAAGGCCAGGAGCCTCAGGCGTGACGATCGCGTAGCGGCTCTTGAACAGGAGCTTTTGGGAGACTGGCAAGGCCTTGCCAGCTTCGGCGTATCCTGTCAGCTGCACCAGCAACTCCTGACCGGGCGCCAACCCCTTGACCTGACGCAAAAAAGCAGGCCCGTCCGGTGTGGTCAGGAACATTCCGCCCTGCCCCTTGACGGGGCGATCTGCTCGGGCCCGGTAAATCGTGCCCGGTGTCGGTGCGTCGCTGTCAATCAGCAGATCCTCAAGCTGGCCATCCACCATGAGCGCCGCGGCCTCGCGACCATCGATATGGTCGAGCACAATTGTCCGTCCCTTCATGCTGCTGTCTCCTTACTCTGTGTCCAGCCTGCGCCGCGCAACAGGGCGGCGGTTTCGGCCAATGGCAGACCGACGATTCCAGTGAAGGATCCGTTGATCCAAGGGATCAACGCTCCTGCTGGGCCTTGAATTGCATAGGCGCCCGCCTTGCCCTGCCAATCACCGGTCGCAAGATAGGCATTCAGATCCTCATCCGAGAGGCGTTTCATCTTCACGGCACTGACAACATCACGCGCCCAAATGCGATCGCCGCGGCGCACCGCAACCGAGGTAATCACCTGATGACGGCGTCCAGAAAGCGCCAGAAGAAATTCCGCAGCTTCCCCGGCGTCGGACGGTTTTCCCATGATCCTGCGCCCCAACGCTACTGTGGTGTCCGCACAGAGAACCACATCCTCTGGATTGGCAACGATCGCCTCGGCTTTCTGCCGGGCAATACGCGCGCAATAAAGACGCGGCAATTCTCCCTTCTTGGGAGTCTCATCAATATCGGGTGGGCAGACCGCATCCGGGGTGATTCCCAGCTGAGCCAGCAGTTCCAATCGACGCGGGCTGCCTGATCCCAGAATGAATGCCATGTCCGGACCTCTTGTTCGTGTTTGTCACCCGCGGGCGAAAGCCGCCAGGCATTTCAGACTTGTCTTACTGGCTCTGCCGGACCGGGGAAAGCCCAACCCAGCACGCTGCGAGCTGCACCCAAAACAAAAGCCCGGCTCGAAGGCCGGGCTTTGTTCATATGAGGGATCGCCACGCTTACTTGAAGCGGTAGTTGATCCGTCCCTTGGTCAGGTCGTATGGGGTCATTTCAACCTGTACCTTGTCGCCAGCCAGAACACGGATGCGGTTCTTGCGCATCTTGCCTGCCGTATGTGCGATGATCTCATGGCCGTTTTCCAGCTCGACCCGAAACGTCGCATTGGGCAGGAGTTCCTTCACGACACCGGGAAATTCGAGCGTATCTTCCTTGGCCATGTTATCTCCATAATTGCGGTTTCCCGCGAGTCTGCGGGACGTGCGCTTAAATGAGCGCTTTTTCCCAGATTTTCAAGGGCGCAATCACCGCAGCTGACATATTGTGACCGATTTCTCAGGTTCGGCCCTTTCGTCCCAATGCGTGCGGTTGCGTACAACGCCATCGCGGCGCACATGGGCAATCGCCTCAAGATCAATGTCGGCATAGGTCCAGCCCGGCTTGTTCAATATCCCCTCGGCCAAGACACCAGTCGCGGGGAAGCCGGTATCAGGCGGTCCAAATATGCCACCCGTTCCGGTATTCTGATCCACGGCCTCTGACCATTCCGCAGGGCCTACGATAGACGACATCACCGAGACGCACTGATTTTCGAGAGCGCGGGCCATGGCCCCGATGCGGACTCGCCAATAGCCCGCCAGTGCCTCCGTGCAGGACGGCACCAACAATAGATCCACATCTGCAAGCGCCCGTCCCAAAAGCGGAAATTCACTATCGTAGCAGATGAGGATGCCGATCTTGCCCAGTTCGGTGTCAAACACTTTGAGTGGGCCGCCACCGACCACCTCCCATGGATCACGCTCAAACATGGTCATGATCTGCTTGTCTTGAACGCCCTTCCTGCCGTTCGGGGCATATAGGGTCGCACGATTAACCGGACGATCCCGGCCATCAAATACGGGCGCCGATGCCCCAAGAATATGCACTCCGAATTGCGCGGCGAGACGCAGGTGCAAGGCATCGACTTCAGGCATCCGGCTGGAAACCGCATGTAGGGATTGTTCCAGATTTCCGGCAACCTCGGCACCATCGAGCGTGGACAGCTCCATCGCGCCATATTCGGGAAACACCAGCAGCTCTGCTCCCTGTTCAGCCGCTTCTTTTACCCAATGGGTGATTTTGGCATCATATTCGGACCAGTCATCAAACCAATCGAGCGGATAGGCAGCAGTGGCGATTTTCATGAGATTTTCCTGTCGTTTGACATCGAACGGCTGAGAAGAGCTGAGAAGAGCTGAGAAGAGCTGAGAAGAGCTGAGCTGCACGAGACCGCTCAGGTCAAGCTGCGTGACCAGAATTGAAGCGGTTTTCGGGTTTCCTCCACATCTCCCACGTCACGCCACGAAAAACGAGCCATCACACCCGGCATGGGGGAGTAACCCCGTTTGTGCCAGAAACTGTGTAGATCATTGTACATCTCGGGCCTGGCGGGATGGTCGCCCGGACGTTGAACGCTGCAAAACGCGGATACGCAAAAGCCGAGATTTCGGGCATGGGCCTCCCGCACATCAAAGAAACTGTGCCCAAGCCCGCGCCCGCGATACTGTGGCAACAGCACGGATTCGGCGCAGTAGAAAACATCCGTCAGCGCCAAGCCGGTTCCGTCGAACGCAGCGGCAAAATCCTCGGCGTGATCCGCGAGAGGTGCGCCGGTCGAAGCACCAACAAGCGCCTCGCCATCCCATGCCCCAATTACGATAGACCGGTCGCTGTCCAGATAGCTTTGCAGATAACTGCGTTCGTAGGCCAAATCGCCATCATAGAGATAAGGCCAATCGCGAAAGACAGCTATGCGAAGGCGGGCGATGTCATCAATCGCTTCAGCCAAGGCCGCGCCACGCAAAACCTCCAATTGAAGGTCCATCAGCCAGAGACCTGCGCCGTCCAATCCGCCAGGTTGTAATATGTCGTCACGCGGATGATCTTGCCGTCCTTCAGATCGAAGAACGACCCGGCGGGAAGGCGGTAGCTTTGCCGATGCGCTTCGGGCAGACCTGCATCGGTTTCGAGGTAGACGCCGTTCACGATGTATTCGGCAGCCGCCCGGGTACCGTCTTCATTATCGAAAATCACCATATCGGTGAGGTTTTCGTCGTAGCAGCGGCTCATATGGGCGCAAAACTCGGCAAACAACGCCTTACCGGTGCGGATTTTGCCTTCGTTCACGTGGTGGGCCACGTCATCGGAAAGACACGACAGCATGGCTTCGGTATCTTTGGCGTTGAATGCTTCAAAATATCGGGTGACGGTGCGGTTCATTTTGTCTCCAACGGGTTGCCCCAGCGCTCAGTCAGGCGCTGGATGATCTGGGATCGGGTTTGCCTGTAGCTGTCTAGCTTGGCATCCCGGGTTTCCCCCAGTCCAGTTGGGTCCATAATTGGCCAATATTCGACATCGAGGTGAAAAAACCGGGTGAGTTCCAGGGCCCGTCTCTGGCTGGCAGGCGACAAAGCCACGACTAGATCAAAAGACGACAGGTCGTCGCCCCATTGCTCCATTTCGTCAAACGACCGCGAGCGATGACGCGACAATTCAACGCCGATCTCCTGGCAGACCGCGATGCAGAAACCGTCGATTTCCATATCATTCTTGACACCGACCGACTGCACATAGGTGCCAGAGCCATAAAATTGCTTCATGATCCCCTCGGCCATAGGGGAACGGACCGCGTTGTGGTCACAGCAGAACAAAATCGACTGTGGCAACTCGCTCACGCTTCAGCCCCCAAAATGCAGAACGCAAATCAGCGTGAAGAGGCGGCGCGCCGTATCCGTATCAATCTCGGCCTTCCCTTCCAGACGTTCCTGAAGAACGCGGCTGCCTTCGTTATGGATACCTCGGCGGGCCATGTCGATCGTCTCGATCTGACTGGGCGGCAGGGTCTTAACAGCTGTGAAATAGCTCTCGCAGATCTGATAGTAGTCTTTGACGACCTGACGGAACGGCGACAGTGACAGATGGAATTCCGCCGCTTTCTCCCCGGCTTCGGACGCCACATCAAACACCAACCGCTTATCCCGGATCGCAAGACCTAGATGATAGGGACCTTCTGGCACCTCGCGCTCGCCGCGCGCTGGTAGGGCAAAGCTGTTGTCCTCGATCAGGTCGAAAATGGCGACCCGGCGCTCCTGCTCAATCTCGGGCGTCGGCGGCGGCAAGTTACTGTCATCAAGGTCAATTTGGCTGATGCGGCTCATGGGTCAGATCTCTGTGCGCGGGTCATACAGATAACTGACTAGCCGATGGCCGCTGCAACGGCAATCCGCGGGGCACGATGTGCCGCAAGGATGTGTCTCTTGGGACAGTCTCGCATCTGAAGGCCGCCCCGCAATTCGTCACGGCCTGCTCCGTTGCATTACCGATTCAACCGATCCAGCCGGGCGCGGATAGACAGACCATGGGCCTGCAGGCTTTCGCTGTTCGCAAGTGTCTCGGCCGCAGGTCCGATAGCCCGCAGCGCCTCAGGCGTGATCTCACTCAGCGTCGTGCGCTTCAGGAAATCCATGACTGACAGGCCAGATGAGAACCGTGCAGATCGCGCCGTTGGCAACACGTGGTTCGGTCCGCCGATATAATCACCGATGGCTTCGGGCGTATATTGGCCAAGGAATATCGCCCCGGCATGAATGGTCTTTTCGCTGAGCGCGCGCGGATCAGCAACACAGAGTTCAAGATGCTCGGGCGCGATGCGGTTCGAAAGCCGCGCTGCCTCTGCAAGATCCGGCACGGTAATCACGGCACCATAGTCGCGCCAGCTGGGGCCAGCGATGGCGGCACGCTCCAACGTCTTCAATCGTTGCTCGACCGCTTCCGCCACGGCCTGCCCAAATCCTTCGTCATCGGTGATCAGGATCGACTGCGCACTTTCGTCATGCTCAGCCTGACTCAGCAGATCCAGCGCGATCCAGTCTGGGTCGTTGTCCTTGTCCGCAATCACCAGGATCTCGGACGGCCCTGCAATCATGTCGATGCCTACCTTCCCGAAAACACGCCGTTTTGCCGCAGCAACAAATGCGTTTCCGGGGCCGGTGATTTTGTCGACAGGTGCGATGCTCTCGGTTCCATAAGCAAGCGCCGCAATCGCCTGCGCACCACCGATACGGTAGATTTCATCGACGCCCGCCAACCGCGCCGCCAGCAGAACCAACGGGTTGATCTGCCCATCCGGCGTCGGAACCACAACCGCGAGCCGTTCAACACCGGCAACCTTCGCCGGAACCGCATTCATCAGCACAGAGGACGGATAACTCGCCAGCCCCCCCGGCACATAAAGACCTGCGGCCGATACCGCCGACCAGCGCCACCCCAATGACGCGCCAGTATCATCCTGCCACGCATCATCCGCAGGCATCTGCCGTGCGTGATAGGCGCGAATTCGATCGACCGCCAGCTCAAGCGCTGCACGTTCCTCGCCAGAGACCGCCTGCACAGCCGCGTCAATTTCGGCATCAGAGATTCGCAGCTGATCGGCTGTCAGTTGCAACCGGTCGAATTTTGCGGTCAGCTCAATCAGCGCGGCATCACCACTGGCGCGGACATCCGCGATAATATCGGCAACCACAGCATCCACATCGGGACTGTCTTCACGTTTCGCGCCCAGAAGCGCGGTAAAGGCCTTTTCGAAATCAGCGTCGGACGCGTTTAGAAAAACGGGCATCATGGCTCTCCTTTGCGCCTGCAATATAGCCCCCAGCCCTCAGTCTCAAGATGATTGCTTGCGTTGATGTCAGCGCAGCACCCGCCGCGCCAGTTGCGATATCATGTCCGGTCGCAGAGCATCATCCAGCGGACATAGCATCAGCACATCATGTCGGGGCTCACTTCCCAGCATCACCGAACGGGGGCGAAGACCGAATGGGCGAAAACCGGCCTGCTGATAGAGCCTTTGCGCTTTCTTGTTTTCCTGATCCACGCAAAGCTCGACCTGGGTCAATCCAATCTCCCGAGCGTGACCCAGAATTTGCGTCAATAGGGCTCGGGCCATCCCCTGACCTTGATAGGCACGTGAGATATAGAAAGGCCCCAGATCGGCGGTATGGGAAATGCGTGACAATCCCCCCTGCCGTAGCACGGCAAAACCCACCAACTGTTCCTCGGCAAACGCGCCCCAATAGGCGCCGCTCTCGAAGCCGCTGATCAGAGCCGCATCCGGAATGCTGTCGGCTTCTTCCACGGTCATCAGAAATGACGCAGGAAACTCTGTCAGCCCCTCGCGCCACAGGGCACGAAGATCCGCAAGATCAGCCTTGACCAGTCGGCGCAACATTATGTCTCGTGCTTCGGTGCCCGACCCGACGGCGCCTGATAGGGACGCGTCACATCGCGCAAGGTCACCTCGATCGCCTCTACAGCCAGACGGATGGCCCCATCACCGGCAAGCGTCAGGACAATATGCCCGTCACCGTCGGTGCCAGGCTCAAAACTCAGCGATAGGAGAGACAGGATAAGATCGCGCTCTTTGCGATCCACCCCTTGCGACGCCACAGACAGCACCTGATCGACCACCAGTACACTCTGCACCCGTTCATAAGGGCGCCCGCGCCTTTCAGCGGCGTCCTTGTCCTCCCAGCGGAACCGGTTCAGCAGCAGGGCAAAACGCCGTTCGGTCGGGCGCCAGCTGATTTCCGTCACCGGAAACACCGCATCCTGTGCGAGCGAGGCGATGACCTGCAGATCGTCGGGACCCAGGGCACCAAGATTCAGCGGCGCTTCGCGCCCATCGTCGAAACTGGCATCTGACATCACTGCTCCTGGATCCGTTCGATCTTGGCACCGACCGACGACAACTTCCGCACCACATGCTCGTAGCCGCGGTCCAGATGATAGACCCGACTAACCTTGGTTTCACCCTCTGCCGCGAGGCCGGCAAGGATCAGGGAAACCGAGGCACGCAGATCGGTGGCCATCACCGGCGCGCCTTTCAGTTTTTCGACGCCGGTCACGGTAGCATGGCCACCATGCACGTCGATCTTCGCGCCCATGCGCATCAGCTCCGGCGCATGCATAAACCTGTTCTCAAAGATCTTCTCTTCCAGAACGCTGGTTCCCTCGGCCGTGCACATCAGGGCCATCATCTGCGCCTGAAGATCGGTCGGAAAACCGGGGAACGGTTCGGTCACGACATCCACGGCCTGAACGCGGTTACTGCCGCGGCGCACGGTCAGGCTGTTCTCATTCTCGGTGATCTCGACGCCGGCGGCCTCCAACTTATCACAGAACGCCTCGATCAAGGACCGTTTTCCGCCGAGCAGCTCAACCTCACCACCGCAGATCGCTGGCGCCAGCATATAGGTGCCCAGCTCGATCCGGTCGGTAACAACCGGATGGGTGGCGCCGTGCAGACGATCCACGCCCTGAATTGTGATCGTCGAGGTGCCTTCACCTTCGATCTGAGCACCCATCTTGCGCAAGCACTGCGCCAGGTCGACGATTTCAGGCTCCCGCGCCGCGTTGTTGATCACGGTGGTGCCTTTGGCCAAAGTCGCGGCCATCAGGGCATTTTCGGTCGCGCCGACTGAAACCAAGGGGAAATCGATAGTGCCACCTTTCAAGCCGCCCATCGGCGCCTTGGCATGGACGTAACCGTCTTTCAGTTCCAGCTCTGCACCCAGCGCTTCCAGCGCTTTCAGGTGCAGATCTACCGGACGCGCCCCAATGGCACAGCCACCAGGCAGCGAGACAACCGCATGACCATCGCGTGCCAACATTGGCCCCAGAACCAGAATCGACGCCCGCATTTTACGCACGATATCGTAGTCTGCGGTATGATTGTTGATGTCATGGCTGGACATCGCCAGCACTTGGCCATCCTGCAGCGTCGACACCTCGGCTCCCAGCGACTGCAACAAGGTCGTCATGGTGCGAATATCCGAAAGTCGCGGCGCATTAGTCAGCGTCAGCGGCTCCTCGCTCAGCATGGTTGCCGGCATCAGCGTGAGACAGGCGTTTTTTGCACCCGCGATGGGAATCTGCCCCTTGAGCGGGCCATTCCCAGTCACCAAAATCGAATCCATCTGCCCTTACTCCTTGGAACTGCCTGTTGAGAGGTCGTCGGCCCTGCGGTCGATACTGTCGTCTTTCACCGCACGCGCCTTGGCCTGAGCCTTCCGACGGCCCATATTCGCCTTCAATGCGGCCTTCAACCGATCTTCGCGTGTGGGCGCTGACCCGCCGCTTTTTACTGTTTTCTTCTCTGCCATAGATCTTCTGTACCGGAGTGTGAAAAAACCGTCCAGAATGCTCTTGCACCCCACTTCGTTTATGCCTAAAAGCCCCCTCACCGGCGCTGCTGTAGCTCAGAGGTAGAGCACTCCCTTGGTAAGGGAGAGGTCGAGAGTTCAATTCTCTCCAGCAGCACCAGTTTCCAGAACATCGCAAGTTTATATGCTTAACAGCATATCTGAAGCCGCCATTCTCGGCCGCTACCCCCTCCGTATGCAGGGATATTTCGCGATTGCAGAGCTTCTCCCACAGATTGTCCGCCGACAGCCCACCGGTCGAGAACAACGCCCCTCGAGACCGAATCGATCCTTAGCATTCGAACTCCGATTCGTTGCCATTGCAGCAACAACGCCGACAGCTGCTTGAGACTGTCAGCGGTTAACCGCCGTTGAATCAAATTGTCTACAGATTGCGATGCGCGAATCACTCTGGTTAAGGCTGATTTTAATTTTCAGCCGTCATTCTCATTGCCAAGGACCGCAATCCCGCGAGCTAAGCGGGGCGCGGCACCGCAGCAGCACCCGGAACAGGAGGGTTGAATGACAAATCAAGTGCAACACGACCGCCCGCCGACCAGGACAAGGCCGGGCATCGTGCCGGCTGGTGCCAAGCGGTATGGGGCCGATCCAGTCTGTTTGGACAAAAGTGAAAAATGCGGGCCAAGGCTACGGTTTTTCAACCGACAGCTCGCAGGGCAGATCATACAGGCAAGCGTCCAACTTTCCCGGGTCCTCCCCACATTCAGCGCGTGCAGAGACAGCGTGTTTTCGTTGAGACACAGCTTGAGCGATCTATCGCATCTAGCCGAGCCGACGTTGGCGCTCTGCCTCAGGCCGCGCTGGAAACGACGATGGTGCCGCGCCGCGACTCCAAACTCTTAAAAAAATCAAGTGGCCGCCAAAATCGATGCTGCCTGAAATCCGCTTATCCATTGGAAGCTTCCCGCCAAAACCGGTGGGCTCACTTTGAGTACGACACCGTATCTGGTGTATCCGCTTTGCTTCAGTCGTGAGGCGCTGCGGAACGGGACCAACGAAATGGACGCGTCATCGTTTTGCACCCCTGCCGGGAACGCCAGTTCGCGGGCCACCACACGACACCAATAACTGCCGACAGGGCAATACCGAACCCGGCCGCCTGGAACGCATCGACATGCAGTCGGTGCGCCGGGTGAGCTGTACCAAAACCAGCGTGCTGATCTCCCTATCAGCCGCGATAGCACGAGGCTGCCCTCGACAAGGAACACGTCATGTCGACGATCTGGAACTCTATTATTCGAAAAACTGCAGTGGCTGCCGCTGCACTGACCATGATGAGCGTTTCTGCCGGAATACTCCCGGCGCAAAGCATCAACAACAATATCAAGAGTCAGCTGGACGAATTCGTCAAACGTGGCACCGAGGTGAGATTCGAAGGGTATCTTACCGGCTACAGCTATTGGGATAACACTCCCCCCGGCAGTGCCGCCATTGCGCGCCCGGTCCTGCGGCGCCAGGCCGGCGGAACCGGCACTTATAATGACCCAATTACCATCGCGGTGGGACATGCCATTCGGCGCGGGCGCCAGACGTTGGACTTCCCGGCAGGCACACGGTTTTACATCGAGCGCCTGCGCAAATACGCAATCGTAGAAGATGTATGTGGCGACGGGCACCAGCCACAAAACGGTCCCTGCCATACCGGCAAGAACGGCCGCCCCTGGCTCGACATTTACATCGGGGGCAAGCGAAACTCTGTCCGCGACACCGAACGCTGCATGAACCGATTGACAGGGATGCAGCCCATCCGCCTCAACCCACGGCGCGGCTATCCGGTTGCACAGGGCGAAATCTCGGCCAGCGGCTGTCAGGTCTTCGGCCCGGTGAGTTAACTTGGCCGCGATCCAATTCGCTAACCCCTAGCGGGCGCGGCGCTTCAGATGCGCAAGCGCCTGCAGGACGATCCCATTGGTGTTAAGGTCAGCATGGTTTGCCATTTGCCCATAGCCGTCAAGGAACAGGCCACTGCTCATGCCAAAACCATCAATTCGGGCGCGGCTCTGTGCTGTTTCCAGCATCTTCAGGCTGAACGCGCATGGCCGCACCGCATACCACAGATAAGCCGCTTTGGTTGAAAAGATCCCGTAGGGGCTGGTCGCCACTGGCTCAAAGAGCACATCGCGCCCCTTTCGATAACTGACATTCCATCGCGTTTCATGGCCAAGATCGAACCCCTGATAGACAAACCAGGGCGCTGTATCGATTGGGGTCTCTGATGGCGCCAGCAATTGCCCGGTCTGATCATAGTGATGCTTCATCGCCCCAAGGAAGATATCGGTGAGGACCGCGCATTCCGCCGAGGGCCCCAACTCGACATATTCCAGCAGCAGCGGTTCGGTGGGCAGAATACCAATCTGATCCACCGTATAGAGTAGACTGACCGTTCTGTCGGCGACGGTATCCCCGACGAAGGCCTCCCGATAAGGAGATCGCGTATCAGGCTGACCCAGCAACGGCAGAATACGCGTCTGATAGTGGGCGCAGTGCGACAGATACGACGACTGGATGCGTGTCTTCAGAATATTCTTCAGCACACCACCCTGCATAAGGCCCGCAATTTCCCATTTCTTCATTAGCTGAGACGACGCCTCCGCAAGCGCCGCATGTTTCGCGGCCCGGGTCACGGCACTGCTCAGGCGTGCAAAATCACAGGCATCAAAGCCGCGGCGTTCGATAGACGCATCCCGCACATTGATCAGCGTGGGCGGATAGGCCATGTCCCCGTCAGTAATCACCGGCAGGGATGCCATGATCTTCTTGATGCGGCGATAGATCTTGTCAGCGGGCGCCAGATCCAGATCAATTGCGGCGAGCAGCCCCAGTATCAGGCTGCCGACATCCCACATCGTGATTTCATAGTTGTTGAAAGACTTACCGTTAATCTGCTTCCTGACGGTCAGCGCCAACCCGGTGGCGCTCATCTCTGCCTGTTCCAGATAGCTGTAGGCCAGTTGTGCGTCGGCCATCATGGCCTCATCAAACACAGGCGACTCCGGCGCCAAATCAGTACTGCGCAGTGCCTCTCGCGCCTCCAGCAGCAACTCATGCGCCGGGTCAACAATTCCTGTAGGATAATTAAGGCAGATCCCATTCGCGGCCGGAATCTTGGCGGCGAGCTTGCCAACAGCGTCAACCTTATGAACGAAGACAGCATCCGGATGCCGCACGTCTCCCCGCTGCGGCGCAACCTCATCGGCAAGGAAGAGCGGGCCTTCAACCGGTTCGCCGTCAGGCCCCAGGCCCGGCGCTCCCAGACGGCGCTGCTCCCCGTCACGGGTCTCCAACAACAAAGCGCCATCCGCGCGACGCTCCCCGCCGCGCACCAGAGTCACACAGTCAACGCCGAGACGTGCCCGCGCCTGGCCCAGTAACGCGTCATAGCCTTCCCCACTCTCAGGGAACTCGGGCAGAATGACATAGTGCCGGGAGTGGTTTGGCAGGAAAGCACAACACCGTTTGTAGAGTTCTCGCGGCAGGACCGACAGAAGATACCCTGAAAGGCGCGCGCGATTGACACTCGCGGCGATACGTTGACCGACCTCATAAGCGCGTGCCGGATCAATCGGCAGTTCCGCCACATCAATGGCCAGCACCGTCCCGTCCCCCAATTGGGAGAAAAGCCCGGATGTCATCTTCTGCTGGGCTGATCTCAGATCAAGACGCGCCTTAAGCGGTAACATAAGAACTGCGGCCGGCCCAAGCAGCGCCTCGCGTTCGGCATCAGCAACCGCATCGTAGATCACGGTCGTGCACCCTCCGGTCCGCAAGCCATCCTGCCTCAGGTCGCCCTCCAC
Organism: Phaeobacter sp. JH20_37; assembly: GCF_048056015.1. Taxonomy (NCBI): domain Bacteria; kingdom Pseudomonadati; phylum Pseudomonadota; class Alphaproteobacteria; order Rhodobacterales; family Roseobacteraceae; genus Phaeobacter; species Phaeobacter sp. JH20_37. The sequence continues at coordinate 119,172 of NZ_JAYMWW010000011.1, forward strand.
CCCATTTGTGGACACGGTCGAAAAATGCGCAGGCTGGGCCGCCGCCGCCATCGACCCCGGCAAAAGCCGATCAATCTGTGATCGCAGGCTCCAGAGTGCTCGTGCCTTGAAATATCCCGTCTTCTGCATGAGATCGCGCGTGGCAGGGACAATCTCGACGAATGTCCGGTTTTTGGATGCCGTGTCACTCAGCATCGACAAGACCGGATGAACGGCATCCGGGCTGTGTCTGGCGAAGTCATCGAACTCAACTTCAACCGCCAAAGCAACGCCTTGCGACAGGAACGCAAAGATCAGCGAGCCAAGTGCGTTCTCAGGCAGGGATGGATGCACACCTGTCAGCAGTATGGAAAACGCCCGAATTCCCTCTGCGTGATCTGTCTGCGCTTCAGCCGGCCATGCTGCACCTATCAGGCCACCTGAGGCCAACCCCAGAAACTCACGACGTTTCCACCGCATTACCCTGTCCAACTTTCTGGTTTCGGCGCTGTTTACCATAACTTGAACGAGCCGCGATGCCCATCTTGAATTATCGTTAGGACTTTGTTAAAAACTTAATTAGCGGACGCGGAATCGAAATGGTTCGCGCGAAAGCACGACTGGCGAAAATCGCCTGCCCCCCAAACGAGTAATTGAAAAAGTAACACGTTATTTGAACGGGTTGGCAAGTGATGTACACGACGACTGATAATCGGCCGACGCCAGGTCCAAAGAAAAGCAGAGCAAAGGCTCCTGCTGCTTCAACGCGTCGTCACAAGACATTTCCGACTGAGATTCTGCCGGCCGAGATGGCTCTTTCGACCGACGCGGAGAAGCAGATCTTCAAAGCTGGCAACGCAACCCGGCCGTTTCTGGCGGTCCTGTTGTTTGTGATTGCGCTCGCCCTGGCGGCGGCGATGATCATTGCCGTGACACAGAATGTGATCACCGAGTTCAAATTGGCGCGACCATTGTTTCAGAACAGCGCGCCTGCGGATAACATCAGCCAAGATTGGCGCCGTTTCCTGCCGCAGAGTGACAATCTGGAAGGCGATGGGGGCAATGATCAGCTCGACCGCGATTACGCCAGCGCGGATATTGCGGGCGGCAGTTCCTGCGAAACCCAAACAGGCACGCCCCGCAGTGCGAGCAATAACCCCTCGAAAGTATACGCTTTTGTAACGGCGGACCTCGAAGACGTTTCCAACTCCGTTCAACGGACCTGCAACACGATCAATGTGTTTGTCCCCGAATGGCTGATCATCAGCGACAAAGGTGTCGACTGGTTGCAGTCCGGCAATCAGGATTTTAGTACGCCCTATGTCGTGCGGACCAACCCTTTTGGTGATAGTCCGATCCAGCCGCTGATCCATGTGCAGGCCAGCGCGCTCAGCAGCGAGGCGTCTGGTCACTGGTCTAATACCGCAGCGCTTGCGGCGCGGCAGGGGTGGTCCGGTCTGTGTTTTGATATGCGTCGGCTTGAGGTGCAAAACCTGCAAAAGGCTCTACTCCATCTCGATGGTGTGAAAGGGGACTTCGCGGCAGCAAACCTGGAAACCTGTGCAGTTATCGCGCCAGACCAGATCGAAACCCTTGCCTATAGCAGCGCATTGCCCGAGCGGGTGATCCTGCCCGCCATTCAGAACAGCTACCGTCTCGGGATCTACGAAGAATCGCCAGCTCCGCTTGATTGGTTCCAGTCCGTTCTCGAACGTGCGCGCACCACTATCCCACAGGATAAACTGGTGATTGGTCTCGCGGCTGGTGGTGTGCACTGGACCACTGGCACGAGTGCGCCGGAGTTTATCAGCTATGCAGATGCAATGTCCCAGGCCGACCAATATGGCGCCTTCGCGGGCTATGCACCCGAAAAAGGTCATGGGCTGATCTCCTATATGGACGCTGGTGGCGAGCGAAACATGATCTGGTATCTGGATGCCGTAAGCCACTACAGCCAGTTGCTGAGTGTCGCAGAAGCTGGCATCGACGGTGTTGCGATCTGGGGGCTGGGGCAAGAGGATCCCTCCATTTGGCCTCTGCTCGCCCAGCAAGATATCCTGTCGGACGAAGCCTTTGCCACATTGCGTGATATCGATCTGAACAGCTTTGTCTCGTATCGTGGCACCGGCCCATTTCTGCGGTTCAGCGAAACCGAAGTCGTCGGCCGTCGCCATGTGACCCGCGATTCCGAAACGCTCATGGTCATCGATGCGATCACTGATCCGCTGCCCTTGCCGGTCATCGCGGACCGTTACGGGGTCTTGCCAGACAAATCCATTCTCCTGACCTTCGATGACGGGCCGTCGCAGGACCACACGCAGGAGATCCTCGATATCCTGAATGCCGCCAACGTCCCTGCGACGTTCTTCATGGTCGGCAATCAGATGTTTGAGCAAAAGAACGTCGTCAACGCACTCGCCGAAGCCGAATTTGACTTCGGGCTGCACACCTTCTCTCACCCGCAGCTCAATCGCGCCTCCCCTGCGCGGGTGCAGGTTGAACTGGCTTTGCAGTCAAGGATCTTTTCCTGGCTGACCGGCCGCACACCAGTTGTTTTCCGCGCGCCCTATATGCGTGGTCCCGGACCGCTGGAGGGCGATCTGGCGCGGCGGCTGAAGACCATTATCGATCAACGTTATCACCTCCTGGGTGCCGATATCGTGCCACCGGATTGGCGCAGCCTGAGCCCGAAGCAACTGGTAGACTACACTCTGGGAGCCTTGGACGGCAGCGGTCAGGTGCTGCTCATGCACGATGGCGGAGGTCCGCGCAGCAGTACCATCAGCGCTCTACGCCTGTTGCTGCCCGAGCTGAAAGCGCGCGGCTATCAGTTTCTGACGCTAGAACAGGCAATGGCCGGGTTTGGAAGCCCCTACGAGACGCGGCAGGTCGCCAGCCTTGAACCCTTCGAAGCGCTGGCCTTTACAGGTGTGGGCAACAGCGCCACGTGGGTGGCATTTGTGGTTCCATTTGCCGTGCTTCTCGGGGTCATCCGCGCTCTTGTCCTGTTCATAATGGCGATCCGGTCCCGCCGTGCGGACCGCATGGATCTACGCCACCGGACAGGTGATTTTTCCGCCCCGGTGACGGTGGTGATCCCAGCCTATAACGAAGAGAATAGCATCCTGAAGACGATCTACAGCGTGCTGGAGTCAGACTACCCCAACCTATCAGTGCTGGTGGTGGATGACGGGTCAACGGACTCCACCTATGAGCTGGTGAAAAAGACCTACAAAGGCAACCCGAAGGTACAGATCCTGCGTCAGCCCAATGGCGGCAAGTGGAAAGCATCCAATCTCGCCTTCTCGCATGTCACCACCGACTTTGTCGTTGCGATTGATGCCGATACCATCGTCGCGCCGGATGCTATCCGCCGTCTGATGCAGCCCTTGCGCAACCCCAACGTTGGTGCAGTGGCTGGCAAAATCATGGTCGGCAACTCTAACAACCTTCTGACAAAGCTGGAAAAGCTTGAGTATACGGTCGCCCAGAACATCGACCGCCGCGCCTATGAAACGATCAATGCGATCATGGTTGTACCCGGTGCATTTGGCGCCTGGCGAACCGACGCTGTGCGCAAATGTGGCTACTACAGCAGCCAGACGCTGGCAGAAGACACCGATCTGACCATCTCACTCCTCGAAAAGGGGTATGAGGTCCGTGCCGCGGAGCGTGCATATGCCTACACCGAGGCGCCCGCATCCGTCGGAACACTGATGAAACAGCGGATGCGCTGGTCGATCGGGATCCTGCAATCCGCATGGAAACATCGCGGCACCATCCGTCAGGGCCATGCTGTCGGCTTGGTCGGGCTTACGGATCTGGTTGTCTTCGGAGTGATCATGCCGCTTCTTGGCCCGATCATCGACCTGTTGCTGGTGCTCATGTTGGTGCGGTTCGTGTCCAGCTTTGACGGAACCACCTTTGACGCCTTCACCGTTCGTGATTATGCCGTGCTCGCCATTTTCCTTGCGCTACCGCTGCTGGAAATGATCATGGCTGATTATGCCGTACGGTCCGAGCCATCGACCCCGCGTGCCATGGTGCTGCTGTTGCTGTTGAACCGCTTCATTTATCGCCAATTGCTGATCATCAATGTCTATCGCTCGCTGTGGCGGATCCTGACAGGGCGGTTGACGGGGTGGCACAAACTACGTCGATTTGGATCCGTTCAGGCGCCGGTCCGGCCAACAGTTGCAGCCCGGGCGCATCTCAGCTGACCTGCGGACCGCATGACAACCGGCCTGCGGGATCGGGCAAATCGCGGCCTACCCCTCTCACGGGCTCGAGGAACCAGATTGATCTGTCACCAGCCTGGACTGGTCTGGCATGAAATAAGCCCTGCCCAAGAGAGAACCTTGGGCAGGGCTTTGTCGTTTTACACGCAGAGTTGCTCAGTTGCCGTCAGACGTGCTTTCACCCGAGAGCGCATTGGGATCGAACGCGCCACCGAAGGCGGAGTTTCCGCCGCTTGCCGGTGCCGAGCTTTCGTCTTCGCCTTCAGGGGCAGCGCTGTCTCCGCCACCCAGAGCATTGGGGTCAAATACCCCGCCAAACCCAGAGCTATTACCACCGCTGCCAGATGGCTCAGATGTTGCGCCTCCAGCATCAGAGCTCCCGTTTTCTGCTTCTTCAGCTGCTCGGCGAGCAGCGTCTTCGGCACGGCGCTGACGCAATTCCTGAATACGCAGCTCGGTTTCCAGACGTTTCTGCTCCTTCACTTCGGCGATACATTGAGCTGGGCTGTAAACAGTCGCCGTGCCGACAATCACAATGGTGAAGCAGGCAACCCCAACCAGCCCAAGAGCCGCCCAGTTCGAACTGAGGAACCCCGGCAGCCGAAGTCGGCCACTTTCCAGCTCTTCCACCGTCGCGTCCTTGCGGGCCGCCGCGACCAACTCACGCCGACGGATTGTTGCCTCGTTGAACAGCGCCGCAAAAACCGTCAGCACAACGATGATAAATGCCAGAGCAGAGATCGCCGGAGTGATACCGTAGCGCACCTTTTGCGCCAGTTCGATTGTCAGGGTCGGGTATTCGCCGAAGGTGAAAGTAGTGGTGTTGTAGTTCTCAAAACTAGCAAGGAAGGCAAGAACCGCCGCCGACGCAATTGCCGGTTTCATGAATGGCAACAGAACCTTGCGGAACGCCTGCGCATGGGTCGCCCCCAGATCAAGCGCCGCCTCAGTCAGCGCGATGTCGTAACGCTGCAGACGCGCCACCAGCACCAGCATACAATAGCTGGCGATGAAGGTGGATTGGCCGATGATGGTCAAGAACAGCCCATTGGACAGGAAACTATCCGCCCCCAGACCAACCATACGGTTGATACGATCCCAGAACACCAGAGTCGAAATACCGATCACCACGCCCGGTATCAGGATCGGTGCGATGATGACGGTGTAATAGGTCGCCCGGAGCTTCGGCCAGATCTGCGTTAGCATCAAAGCGCCCGCCAGACCCATTGCCACCGACAACACCACCGTGCCCGCGCCCACCAGAATAGAATTCCAGATGCCATTCAGAATGCGCTCGTCCTGGAACAGGGCAGAGAACCATTCGAATGTCAGGCACTCCCATGGCGTGGCTTGCGGAAAGCCCGGCGAGTTGAAGGCGGTGACCGACATGATCACCAGCGGCCCCAGAAGATAGGCGAAGAATATCGCCAGATAGAACCAGACGCTCAGGCGCAGAAAGGAGAAATTCTTCATTTGCCGATATCTCCCATATTCACCTTGAACAGGCGCATGACGGCCAGAACCAACAGGATACAGGTCACAAGCAGTACCACCGCATAGGCAGCACCCTGCGGCCAGTCGGAGTTGTCATTGAACTGCTGGTAGATCAACTGCGTGAACCACAAGGACGAGGGGCCACCCAGGATCTGCGGCGCCGCCAGAGCGCCCGCCGAGAGCATGAACACCATGGTGCACCCCGAGCTGATACCTGGTTTGGCATAGGGGATTACAACGCGTTGGTGGATCTTGGCCCAGCTGGCCCCCATGTCTCGAGCGGCCTCGATCTGGTTGCGATCCAAGCTTTCGATCACGTTATAGATCGGAAAGATCATCAACAGGATGTAGGCATAGCCAAGCCCTGCATAGAGCGCGATATCATTGCGAATGAAATCAAACGGCGTATCGAAAACCCCCATCCCGACGAGGGCCGTGTTCAGAACACCGCTTTCCCCGAAAATGATGCGCAGGGCAAAGGCCCGTAGGATTTCATTGATCCAATAGGGGATGATCAGCATCAGGGCAAAAATACGGATGTGATTGCCCTTGGTCTGCGCGAGATAATAGGCGATCGGATAGCAAAGGATCAGGTTGAACACCGTGACACAGACCGCAGCGACGAGCGTGCGGAAGAATACCCGCAGATCAACTGCATTGTAGTCTTGGCTACCGCCCTCGGGGCCAAAGACCAGATATTTGTAGTTCTCCAGCGTATAGACGTCCTTCGGCCCGCCGATCTCTGGTGGAGGCAGGTTCGGTCGGAATGAAAAGTCGAGCATCGACAGCTGCGGCAGAATGATGAGGCCGATAGTCCAAAACAGGACGAGACCAAGCATCAACGAACCCAGTCCGTAGCCGTTGCGATTAAAGAATTCCCTCAGGAATCTTGGCATGATCTGGCCCTCCTTATTCTGCGGCCAGCTCACCCGCGGGCACGACGACGGCATTCTTCGTCTCGTATTCCAGGGTGATGTTTTGACCTGTGTGATCGTCGAACGACTGACCAAGGTTCGGGATGGAAACTTTCAGCTCCTTACCGCCGTCTCCCTCCATGAAGATGTTGAAGGCATTGCCTTCAAATTCCTCGTGGTTGACCTTGGCGGTCACAAAATGATCACCGGTGGCCCCTTGCGGCGCCAGGGCAAAAGCTTCGGGGCGAATGAACATCATCGCATCATCGCCCTCTTTCATCTTCCCCTGATTGGCAGAAGAAATCCGCGCGACCAGATTACCGGACCGGTTCGTCGCTATGAGCGCTTCATTCCCCATTACCCGCTTCACCTTGCCGCGGAACACGTTGTTCTCCCCGACAAAGGATGCGGCAAAGGCCGTTGCAGGATCGTTATAGACCGCCTTGCCGTTGCCGATCTGGTCGATCACGCCGGCGCGCATGACGGCGATATTGTCGGACATGGTCAGCGCCTCACCCTGATCGTGGGTGATATAGATAAACGTAATGCCGACCCGCTGCTGAATTTCGCGCAGCTCGGTCCGCATGTGCTGACGCAACTTCAGATCAAGTGCCGACAGCGGTTCATCCAGCAGGAGCACATCCGGCTCAGCGCAGAGCGCGCGCGCGATGGCAACCCGCTGACGCTGACCGCCAGACAGTTCCGACGGCAGTTTGTCCCCCTGCCCCGGCAGTGCAATCATGTCCAGAAGCTCATCCGCGCGCTTGCGCCGATCCTTTGCCGACGCGCCGTTGATCTCCATGGAGAAGGTGATGTTTTCCCAAACCTTCATCAGCGGGAACAGCGCAAGGTTCTGAAAGATCAGCGCGGTCGGGCGCTTGTTCGGGCCAATCCCGCGCATGTTATTGCCGCCAATCAAGACGTTCCCTTCGCTTGGCTCCAGGAAACCGGAAACCGCGCGCAAGATTGTCGTCTTGCCACAGCCAGACGGGCCCAGGAACGAAAAGAAATCGCCTCCGTTGATTTTGACATTTGCGTCGCGCACGGCGACGAAATCTCCAAAGCGGATCCAGAGGTTTTCAAGATCTACGCCTACCCCAGCACTCATGTGGCCTCTCCCTCGGTGCAACCGTTCGTTCGGAGGCGAACCCCCGGCCGATGCAGATAGCATCCGGTTGATGATATGTTGAATTTACGCCCTCAGGCGTGTGGCTGGCCCCCGCCGAAACGGGAGCCAGATGTACTTGCCCGATCAGGTGATCAGGCGCTCTTGAACTTGTTGACGAATTCGGTCCGTACGTCTGCGTACCAGGGGGCTTCAGCCGGCCATGGGTTGAGATTGGCAAGGCTGTTGCCGGGATAGGCTTCGGCAAAGTTCTTCTTATAGACATCGCCGGAGTAATCATCCGCTTTCAGCACGGGCGAATTGTACCCATGGCTGTCGATTGCCTTGCCCGCAGGTTCCTGCTGGTAAGCATAGTCGATAAAGGCATAGACCTGCTCTTCGTTCTGGGCGCCGACTGGCATCGACATGCCGTCAACCCAGGCCATCGCCCCCTCGACCGGTGCCTGGTAATGAACAGGCTCACCTGCGGATTTCAGCGCAAGCGGCGGTCCATCCCAGGTCTGCCCGACAACGACACCTTCGTTCAGCAGGCCGTTTTTCTGGGTATCCGCATCGTTCCAGATCAGCTTGATCCGGTTTTTGCGCGCCACACACCAGTCGGTGACCTGCCCCCAGACCTTGCGCATGGTGTCTTCATCTTCATATGCCGCCCAGATCGAGCCAGGTTCCATTTCGCCGGCGGCCTCCATGTAGAGCCCCGCACCCAGCATCATGGAATGGGCACGGCCCATGGTCTTGCCTGCGTTTTCTTCACTCCAGACATCGCCGTAAGACGGCGCATCGCCCGATGGCAGCCACTTGTCAGTCCGGTAGGCAATTCCCTCAGTGCCCCAGATATGCGGCAGCCAATGGGCGCCATTATCGCCAAAGTTCCAGGCATCCGTACCAATCTTCGCCATCGCCGGGTTCACCGCATCAACATTTACCTTATTGAGATCAAACGGCTTCAGCAGCTCCAGTGGCCCCCATTGCAAGGAGCGGTTGTTGGTTGGCGAAACGATATCGAAGCCTTGCCCCTTCGTGGCTTTCATCTTGTTAATGATTTCTTCGTTCGACCCGATACCTGTGTAGTTCACCTTGATCCCGGTCTTACCCTCGAACCCGGCGATGAACTCAGGTGGCAGATAGTCGGACCACATCAGAATGTTGATCTCGCCGGAGGAGGCCAGTGCGCTCTTGGAATAGAGCGGCGCTGCCAGGGCTGCCGCACCAGCGCTCTTCAGAATCGAGCGGCGGGTTACATTGGACTTTGCAGTCATATTCTTTTTCTCCCTATGGATCTGTTGGTCTTTTGTTTTTCTTTTTTGGTAGTGGAACTCTGCGAAACACACTCCGATTGCTACAGTGACAGATTCAGAATTCGATAAGGCCAGAAGAGGCCCTACAGGCGTATTTATGGTGCCAGTTTCAGTTCCGTCCCTAGACATTCGGAACGAAACTTATGCGCGCTTGTCAGCGAAGACGCCGACTCCCACATGGTTCCACCGCAGTCAGTCTGCGCCTTTGGCGCCTCTCACGTCAACGATGCAACACTGTGGAAGTGTTCACAAAATCGCCGAAACCCTCAAACCGCCATGCCGATGAGCGCGACCCCCGCCGCCATGAGCACAGCCGCCCCAAGACGCCGTTTCCAGTTGCCCTCTTTCAGGATCAGAAAACCGATCAGCGCGGCAAAGATAACAGACGTTTCCCGCAGGGCAGATACAGCCCCCAGCGGCGCAAAGTTCTTGGCAAAGAGAACCAGCCCGTAGGCGCACATAGATACCAGACCGCCGGCGATCCCCAAAGCCCAGACGCCGACAGGCACATCGGGCAGTGTTGCACGTTTCCGCAGAAGAACAAACGCCGCGACAAAGACATGGAGAAACGCGCCCCAAGCCCAGTAGCTGACCGTGTTGCCAGACAGACGCACGCCAATGCCGTCAACCAGCGAATATAGTGAGATGAAAAAACCGGTGCCCAGCGCGTACCACAAAGCGCTCTGCCCGACCCCTGATCGCAGCGCCTTCCAACTGCTAAGCTGAATCCCCCCAGCAATGAGCGCGATTCCCACCCAGGCCTGCACCGGCAGGATTTCCCCGACAAAGATCATCGCCCAGAGTGAAACCAACGCTGGGACAATGCCGCGCGCAATGGGATAGACGACGCTCAGGTCGCCGTGATGATACGCGCGACCGAGCATGTAGAAATACCCAAAATGCACCACCGTCGACACGCCGATGTAGGGCAGGCTTGCCACATCCGGCAAAGGTAGCGTGGCCACCATGACCGCCCCGGGGATGACGTGCCCCAAAGCCACCAGACCCAGCGTCGTGGTCCTGTCGATCGCCGTCTTTACAATGGCATTCCAGATCGCGTGCAGCAACGCGGCCGACAGAATGATGGCAATCACAAATGGCGTCATATCAGGCTTTCACAGCTAGCGGGCTTCCAGAACACACATCAGTCCATTTCGTCCGCAGGCATATCCTGGATCAAACGGGTCTCCAGCAGCTGCCCGTTGCGGTATAGGATCGGATAGGCGATGGCGGCGATATGGCTGTTGAATTCCCGCAGCGCGCGCAATGTCTCGAGATGGATATCCGAGCTCTCGAAACTTTCCGCAGCGCCGCGCTGCAATCGGCGCAGATGGCGCTTACGGCTGTCACGTTCCATCCGCTTGACCTCGGTTTTCTCAAGGCTCAGCAAGCGTGCGCTTTCCAGATCGTCCGAGATCAGCACATTCGATGCAAGCTGCATATTGGCGACGATCACCTCGTGCATACGGGTGATTTCTGCCCAGCCTTCTTTTGAGAACCGCACCCCCTTCTTGTGCATGGACGCAGCTAGGACGGCGAGCCGTTCATCCACCACGTCGCCGGCCGTCTCCAGCCGGATGGCATATTCAACCAGATCTCGGGCAACCTTGGCATTTTCTTTGCCGAACCCTTCGCTTGGCATGCCAGCCACGTAGCTTCGGATACCCGACAAGCAGCTGTTCACTTCCCGATCCAGAGCCTGCACCGCCTTGATCTGGGCACGGTCGCCGTGCTGATAAAGATCGGGAATTGGTCGGAACATCGCACCGACCAGATCCGACATCCGCAGCAGTTCGCGTTTCAGGCTGCTGATCGCCTGATTGGGTTGCCGGTAATCATCTGTGTTCAATACGCTCACCGGCAGCCCGTGCGTGTTGCCCTGCAGAGGGGTCGGGTTTGGTATCAGGCTGGTCATGACACCATGCAGCATTCCGCAGAACGGCAGCGCCAGGATCAACAGCGATGTGTTGAACAGAAGATGCGCATAGACCAGCATCTGGCCGCCCTCAGGTGCGCCCAGAACACCTGCCCGCAAAGCGATATTGGCGCCAAAGACGCAGATCACTGCCCAGGTTCCACGCAGTCCCAAATTCGCAAGCGGCACACGCCGCCCTGGCGCAGGCATCCCTCGGCTCAGCCAGACCGGAATGAAGGCCGAGCCGAAATTGGCCCCCAGGACCAGGGACAACCCGGCCGCGAAAGGGATCGCATCGATCTGAACGAGGGTGACGCACATGAGGATGGCCGCCACCGAAGAGTGCATGACAAAGGCCAGCGCAGCGCCCACGAGAAACGCCGTGATGTAATCCCGGGCGAGATATTCCGCGATTGCCGGTAGGAACGCGCTCTCCCGGATGGGGTCCATAGCCTCGCGCAGGAACCGCAGCGAAATCAGAATAAAGGCGATCCCCATCAGAATGCGCCCCATTTGCCGGGCCTTCTTCGCCTCGACCTTGACGAAAAGATAGCCACCGACAGCCAGCAGCACGGGCACCAGCCAGTCGAGCTGGAACGACAAGAGCTGAATGATAAGCGCCGATCCAAGGTCGCCACCCAGAACAATCGCCAGACCAGAGGCAAAGGACAGCAAACCGCTTGCCGCAAATCCCGAGGTCAGCAGGGCAACCGCGGCAGAGCTTTGCAGAACGATGGCCATGCCAATCCCCACGAAGCTGGCCTGCACAAGGCTGCGCTGCCCGGTCAATAGCCGCTGGAACGTCGCGCCGTAGCTGCGTTCAATACCGGTCCGCACCATCCGTACCGCAAACAGCAGCAACATGACGGCACCGGCAAGGCTGGTCAGAAAGCTCAATATGGCCATAGAGTTATGTCTTGTCCTTTTGTTGGGCAGCGTCGTGACGTTACCGCTCTTTTCTTGGCGCGATGGGAAACCCCAGCTGCGCAGCCCTCCGGGCGCTTCCGCCAATCAGGTTATCCCTTCCTGATCTTGCTCTCGCCCCCTTCTGTTTCGGGGGTGTTCGAACCAGGCGCCAGTTCAAGGTCAATCTCCCAGAGTTCCAATGCACGGCGGTATTTGCGGGCAGGCATGATATCGGTCAGCAACAGATCCAGCAGTTCCGGTTGCGGACCGCGATGCGGCGCAGTGCCTTCGAATTTCGGGTGCGCGACCACCAGCATGGTCCATTCGGCAACCTGCGCCACCACAGCTGCCAGCTGTGCTTCTGTCGCACTTTGGTAAAGCGCGCCGTGTTTGGCAGAAAACGCATCTGCCGACAACACCGCCACATCCAGCGCGAACTCCTGGACCTGCTGTTCAGCGACATGTCCAAATGTACCGCGTTCGTTGCTCTGTATTTCGCCGCCGAGGAAATGCACCCTGTTGCCGTTATGATTGGCCAGCGTCTGCGCCACACCAATGGAATTCGTGACCACCGTCAGACCGGCGCGGCTGCGCAGCGCCTTGGCGACAAAAGCGGTGGTGGAGCCGACATCGAGAAAAACCGCCATCCCGTCGGTAACGTGGTCCAGTGCCCTGGCAGCGATGCTTTGCTTTTCCGCCGTATATTTCGAGATCCGTCGGAAGAAACTATCCGCCGCATCTGGTCCCGCTAGGTAGGCGCCTCCGTGCACTCGCTGCACTAGTCCCTGTTTCGCGAGCGCCTTGATGGTCCGACGCACGGTTTCCTCCGACACCTTCAGAACCTTGGCCAGCTCGCCGCTGCGTGCCGATCCGCCCAGACGGCGCAAGGCCTCCAGCAGCTCCAATTCGCGGTGCGAGATTTTCTGGTCTTCGGGCAATAGGCAGCCTTGGCAAGGAGTGAGATTTCGCTGGAGAGTGAACCACAGGGATGCCGAAAAAATCAAACATAAAAACACAAAATGCCACACAAACGGTCAAATTCAACAATGTGATGGCAGGGAAACCCTTTGCCATACTCGTCATTTCAGGCTTATCTGGCCGCAATTGCGGCAAGGAAATTCCACATGAGCCAAGCTTCAGACCAGCGCAGGAATGTCCTGTTTATCCTGATCGATCAGATGCGGGCGGATTGCCTGTTTGGAGCCCTGGCCGAGCACGTTGCGCTGCCAAACCTGCGCGCCTTAATGGCGGATGCCGTTACTTTCCAGAGAAACTATACGGTCGTGAATCCCTGCGGACCGTCGCGGGCCTCGATCCTGACTGGCCAGTATGCGATGAACCACCGATCCGTTCGCAACGGGACACCGCTCCGGCATGACACACCAAACCTCGCGTCTGAGATGCGCAAGGCGGGTTATCTGCCGATGCTGTTTGGCTATACCGACACCTCGCATGACCCGCGCATCTACCACCCCGGCGACCCGGCGATGCAGACCTACGAATACCCGATGGCCGGTTTCCACGAGATGCTGGAAATGCGGATGGAGATGTCGCATCCATGGCGCGCGCATCTGCTGAACAAGGGCTATACCTTCGATCGCTACTGGGACATCTACAAACCGGTATCGCCAACCGGGGGCGCTCCTAGACTGAACGACCCCGCTGTGTACCGGGCCGAGGATAGCGATACCGCCTTTCTCACCGATCGGTTTCTGGCGACAATGCCTGGCTACCGCGATCAGAGCTGGTTCGCACATCTCACCTATATCCGCCCGCATCCGCCGCTGGTCGCGCCTGCGCCTTACAACCGGATGTACGATCCCGCCAGCCTGCCGCTGCCGCAGCGCCTCGCCACTGTAGAGGACGAACGCGCGGTCCATCCGTTTTTCGACCCGACCACCCGCGCTGCGTCTCCCGCCTCCTTTGTCGAGGGTTTTCCGGATTTGGACCCCAGCGACCCGGTAATCCAGACGCTGCGGGCGATCTACCTAGGCCTCGCCAGCGAGGTCGACGCTCATATTGGCCGGGTCATGCAATATCTGCAGGACAGCGACCAATTGGAGAATACACTTGTCGTGCTCAGCGCCGATCATGGGGAAATGCTGGGTGACCGGCACAGCTGGGGTAAATTCTCTGTCTATGATGCCGCCTATCATACCCCGTTGATCATTCGCCAACCGGGCAACGCCATACGCGCCGGAGCGGTCGTGCAAGACATCACGGAGTCGATCGACCTGGCCCCGACTATTCTCGACTGGGTCGGTCAGGCGGTCCCCAACTCAATGGATGGGCGGTCTTTGCTCCCACTGGTTTCCGGGGAAACACCAGACGACTGGCGCAGCTACAGCTATTCGGAACTGGACTTTGGCGAGCCAGAACGCCCCAGTATTTGGCAACACCATCTGGGAACCGATGCCAGCAATTCCTGCCTCGCTATTCTACGGGACGCGCGGTTTACATTGGTTGAATTTGCCGCTGACCTGCCGCCACTGCTGTTTGACCACACCGCCGAGGGCGAAAGGGTCAATGTCGCGGAACACCCCGAGCACCAGGGCGATCTGGCCCGTCTCACCCGCCAAATGCTGCGGCACCGGATGCGCAACATGGACCACACCCTGTCTCTCGACACCATTACGCCGCATGGGCCGCGCAGGCAGGCCCGCCACAGGCCAACGAATACCCCCGGTGTCCAGCATGGCTGACCTGCGAAGCACCCTCGGCGATCTGTTTGCCGCCGCCATCGCCCGAGCCGACCCTGCCATGGCCTTGGCGGAAAGCTTGCGACAGCATCCCCCACCCCTGCCGCGCCCCGGCGGACGCCTGATCCTTATCGCACTGGGGAAGGCCGCCGTACCCATGATGCGACAGGCCATGCGGATGCTCCCGCCATCCGACAGGGCGGTCGCCGTCACCAACCCGGAAAACCTTGCCGAGATCCCCGGAGCCAGTGTCCTGGCCGGTGACCATCCGGTGCCCAATGACATGAGCCTCGCGGCTGGCGCCGTCCTGCGTCAGGCCGTCGGCGACCTGACTGCCAATGACAGTGTGGTGGCGCTGATTTCCGGTGGTGGTTCTGCCCTCGCCGTGGCGCCGGCTGCAGGGCTTACACTTGCCCACAAAACCGCAGTCACCGATCTCCTTTTGGGAGCCGGACTGGACATCATGCAGATGAATCTGATCCGCCAGCAACTCTCTGAGCTGAAGGGAGGTGGCCTCCTGCGCTCCGCCTACCCCGCACCGGTCTTCAGCTATATTCTGTCGGATGTGATCGGTGATGATCTGCGCGCGATAGCCTCGGGTCCGACGGTGGCACCGCTGGGATCGCGCACCATGGCGCGCGACTGTCTTGTAGCGCATGACCTTTGGGCATCGCTTCCGGGCGCTGTTCAGACCCATTTGTCAGCACAGGAAGACCCTGCACAAACCCTCCTTGATACAGGGTCCGTCATTGCACATCTGATCGGGTCCAACCGTCACAGCCTGATCGCCATGAAGGAACTGGCCGCACGCAAGGGCTGGTCTACCGATATCGTTGATTATGCCCTGACCGGAGATGTGGAGGCCGCCGCGGCACGGATTATCTCCGCAACCCAGGCACGGGTTTCAAACCACCCGGTCGCGCTGATCTTCGGCGGGGAAACAACGGTAAATCTGACCGGAACAGGCCGCGGTGGACGCAATCAGGAACTGGCGCTCCATGTGGCGCGCTTAGGCCGCCAAACGCTGAGCGGAAGCTGGGCTTTCCTGTCAGCGGGCACCGATGGGCGGGACGGTCCGACGGATGCGGCAGGAGGCATTGTCGATGGGGGCACGTGGCAGCGCATTCTGGACAAGGGGGGCGACCCGATGGCCTTGCTCAGGAACAACGACAGCAACCGGGCGCTCAGATTTGCGGATGATCTGTTTGTAACCGGCGGAACCGGCACCAATGTGGCGGATATTCAGATCATGCTTTTGCCCGCCCGTTAGGGACACCTGTTGCGGCTACTCTTCCAGCTGGTGCAGTTCGTTCAGCAGATCCAGAAGCGCCTCGTAACGCTCATTCCCCATCTGCGCGCGGGTCCGTTCGATCACGGCGAGACTGGCCTGCAAGTTGTCGTCAATCACCTGTTCGCCCGCTTCGGTAATACTGACAATCTGGCGGCGGCGATCCATCTGATCCTTTGCCCGTTGGATCAGCCCCTTATCCTCCAGCTTCTGCAGGATGCGGGTCAAGCTTGGAAGCAGCAGGCACGCGCGCTCGGAAATCTGCGTCGGATCAATGTCACCTGTTTCCTGAACGACCCGCAACACGCGCCATTGCTGTTCGGTCAGCCCCGCGTCGCTCAGCAACGCGCGAATAGGGCCCATCACGCGCTCACGCGCGCGCAGCAGGGCAATGGGCAAGGATCGGTCTGTGCTTGGTAACTGCTTGGTCATGCCAGATTATCGCTGTCTAGGGGCGCAAAGGCAAATCCTCAGTACCCGGAGTGACTAGCACTTACGCTGCTGGGCAATCCAAATCGACCGGGTCTATACCTGTATTGGCGGAATGACGCTGAGCGGATCTCTGACATCGGATACGATTGAGCATGTGGACAGGTATTAATGCACATGTTAATTATATGCTCATCTAAGGTAGCCGGATGCTAAGCCCAAGGACGACACGATGAACTGGAATGATTTTTCTCACTGGGGCCGCAAGGTTGCAGACTGGGCACAGGACTATCACCTGACCGTCGGCGACCGCCCGGTGCGAGCGCAGACTGCTCCCGGCGAGGTGCTGAGCGCCCTGCCCCAAACCCCGCCCGAGGATGGCGAGGGGATGGAGGTGATCTTCCGCGATTTTGAAGACATCGTGATGCCCGGCATCACCCATTGGCAGCACCCGCGCTTCTTTGCCTATTTCACCTCCAACGCCGCCGCGCCCTCGGTGCTGGCGGAGTTCCTCGCCTCCGCCATCGCTCCGCAATGCATGCTGTGGCAGACCTCGCCGGCGGCAACTGAGATGGAAACGCGGATGATGGACTGGCTGCGCCAGGCGCTGGACCTGCCGGACCAGTTCCAGGGCGTCATTCAGGACTCGGCCTCCTCCGCCACCCTCGCTGCCGTGCTGACCATGCGGGAAAAGGCGCTGAACTGGCAGGGCAACCAGCAGGGCCTGTTCGCCCAAAAGCCACTCCGGATTTACTGTTCATCTGAAGTCCACACCTCCATCGACCGCGCTATCTGGGTCGCGGGCATCGGCCAGCAGAACCTGATCCGCATCCCCATCAAGGGCGATTGGCGCGGGATGGACCCGGACGCGCTGGAGGCGGCGATCCAATCCGACCTCGCAGCGGGTCACCAGCCCGCGGGCGTCATTCTCTGCGTGGGCGGCACCGGCGTTGGCGCCACTGACCCCGTCAACCAGGTACTGGATGTGGCCGAGAAGCATAGACTCTACACTCATGTCGACGCCGCCTGGGCCGGCTCTGCGATGATCTGCCCGGAATACCGCCATTACTGGCCGGGGGTGGAGCGCGCCGACAGCATCGTCTTCAACCCGCACAAATGGCTGGGCGTGCAGTTCGACTGCTCCGCCCATTTCCTGAAGAACCCGGATGATCTGGTGCAAACCCTCGCGATCAGCCCGGAATACCTCAAGACCCACGGCCATGACGGCATCATCAACTATTCCGAATGGTCGGTGCCGCTGGGCCGCCGGTTCCGGGCCCTGAAAATCTGGTTCCTGATCCGCACCTACGGGCTGGAGGGTCTGCGCCAGCGCCTGCGCAACCACATCATCTGGTCCAATCAACTGCACGATAAGCTCAAGTTAGAGCCTGATTTCGAGATTGCGACACCACCAATGTGGTCGCTTTGGTCGTTCCGCTATGCCCCGCAGGGCGCTAAAGATCTGGATGATCTCAATCTACAACTGGTGAACGCGATCAATGACGATGGTCGTATCTATCTGACCCAGACCCGCGTCGACGGCGCGCTGGTTATCCGGTTCCAGGCTGGCCAGTTTGAGACAACCGAAGCCGATGTTATGCTGGCCCATGAGGTTATCACCGAGATTGCGCGCGCCCTGAAAGCCCGGTGACCAGAACAAACCCGCGCCACCCGACCCAAACAGGAGATTTGCCAATGCCCGCCACCACAAACACCTTCAAACAGGCTCTATCGCGGGGCGATCGCCAGATTGGGTGCTGGATGAGCTTTGGTGAGGGTGCCGTAGCCGAAGTAATGGGAACCTGTGGCTTCGATTGGCTGGTGATCGACGGTGAACATGCGCCAAACGACATCCGGTCCATTCGTGATCAGCTGATGGCTCTGGCTGCCTCCAAGAGTCATCCCGTCGTGCGCGTTCCGGTTGGAGAGACATGGATTATCAAACAGGTTCTAGACGCCGGTGCGCAAACGGTCCTGATACCTATCGTCGAAACTGCCGAACAGGCCAGAGAGCTGGTCCGAGCCTGCCACTATCCGCCCACCGGCACCCGTGGCGTGGGCGCAACTGCGGCGCGGGCGTCGATGTTCGGATCTGTCAGCGACTATACTCGAACCGCCGATCAGGAAATCTGCCTCCTGTTGCAGGTCGAAAACCGTAAAGGCATCGAAAATCTCGACGACATTCTGGAGGTCGAAGGTGTCGACGGGATTTTCATAGGACCTGCCGACCTGTCCACTGACATGGGACATCAGGGCAACTCCGCCCACCCGGAGGTCAGAGCAGTGATCGCCGATGCCATGACCCGGATCAAGGCTGCCGGAAGGGCGCCTGGCATTCTGGGCACTGCCCCCGAGGCGACACAGGCCTATCTGGATATGGGCGCGCAGTTCCTTGCAGTTGGGATTGACGTGATGGTCTTGGCCAATAACGCCCGCGCCCTCGCCACTGAATGGTCTGCGAAATAGACGCCGAACGCCACGTTCACAAAATGAGATCAAAAAATACGTATTTCCGCGCAATTGACCGGTTTGACACCCCGCCGCTAGCCTGCCACCACAGGAGCGAGACCGCGCCAAACATCTTGGCGCGCCACGAGGGAGCTACAGGATGAAACGCACATTTGCTGCGGGGATGGTCTCCGCACTGACGCTGACCTCTGCGCTGGCCACCGCCGCCTTTGCAGATATCAAAATCGCCCATGTCTACGGCAAGACCGGCCCGTTCGAAGCCTATGCCAAACAATCCCATGACGGGCTGATGCTGGGTCTGGAATATGCCACCGGCGGCACTATGGAAATCAACGGCGAAAAGATCGTCGTGATCGAAAAGGACACCCAGCTCAAGCCTGAGAATGGCAAGGCACTTCTGGAAGAAGCCTACGGCGACGACGAGGTGGATTTGGCCATCGGGCCGGTCAGCTCCGGCGTTGCGCTGGCGATGCTGCCGGTTGCCGAAGAATACGAAAAACTGCTGATCGTGGAGCCGGCGGTTGCCGATTCCATCACGGGCGCGAATTGGAACCGTTACATTTTCCGCACCTCGCGCAATTCCTCGCAGGATGCGGTGGCCAGCGCCATCGCCCTAGCCGGTGAAAATGTGCATATCGCGACGCTGGCACAGGACTATGCCTTTGGCCGCGACGGCATCGCAGCCTTCCGCGAAGCCCTGGCCGCTCAGGGCCACCAAATTGTCCATGAGGAATTCGCCCCAACCGACACCACCGACTTTACCGCTGCGGGCGAGCGCATTTTCAACGCGATGAAAGATCTCGAGGGCGAGAAGAAGCTTTTCATCATCTGGGCCGGTGGTGGCAATCCATGGGCCAAGATCAACGCAATGGATCCCGGTCGTTTCGGGATCGAATTTGCCGGCGTTGGAAACATCCTCGCCGCCCTGAAAGGGTTCAAGGATTTCGCAGGTATGGAAGGTGGCACGTATTACTACTACGAACTGCCTGACAATCCGGTGAACGACTGGCTGGTGAAGACCCATTTTGAACGGTTCGACAGCCCGCCCGATTTCTTCACCGCAGGCGGAATGGCCGCTGGCATCGCCGCCGTGGAAGCGATCAAGAAGGCCGGATCCACCGACACCGAGGCGTTGATTGCGGCGATGGAAGGCATGGAATGGCAAACCCCGAAGGGCACCATGAAATTCCGGGCCGAGGATCATCAGGCGCTGCAATCCATGTATCACTTCAAACTGCGTGTCGACGACGATGTCGAATGGGCGATCCCGGAACTGGTTCGCGAGCTGAGCATCGACGATCTGCCGATTCCGATCCGCAACTGATCACACAACGCGACCGGGTCCGGGGCGACCGCCACCGGGCCCGGCACGTCGCACAGGATTGCGCGGCCCGCCACGATCACCCGGCCACCGCCCCCGTTTCAGATGGATGCACCCATGCCCGCCCCTCTACTGTCCACCAGCGATCTCACCGTACGCTTTGGCGGGCATGTGGCCGTCGATGCTGTGACTTGTGACTTTCATCCGGGCGAACTCACGGCCATTGTCGGCCCCAATGGCGCCGGGAAGACCACTTATTTCAACCTGATTTCAGGACAGATTCCCGCCAGCGCCGGTCGCGTCACGCTGATGGGGCGGGATATCAGCACGCAGTCCGTATCAGCCCGCACCAAAGCAGGCATCGGTCGCGCATTCCAGATGACCAATCTGTTTCCCGACCTTACTGTGCTGGAAAACGTCCGGCTGGTGGTGCAGGCCAAGGCTGCGCGCGGCTTCAATCTTTGGTCGATGGTCACAGGCCACACCGATCTGATTGATCAGGCCGAAAGAATTCTCGCCCAGGTCCGCCTGCTGGACGAGCGTCAGCAGATGGTTTCGGAGCTGTCCCATGGCAATCAGCGCAAGCTGGAAGTCGCTCTGCTGATCGCGCTCGATCCTCTTGTCTATATGTTTGACGAGCCGACAGCCGGGATGAGCGTGGACGAAGCGCCGGTCGTGCTGGATCTCATCGCGGATCTGAAAAGCCAGACCGACCGCACCATCTTGTTGGTCGAGCATAAGATGGATGTGATCCGAACCCTAGCCGACCGCATTATCGTTCTTCACAATGGCGCGCTGGCTGCCGATGGCCTTCCGACGGAGGTGATGGCCTCCGACGTGGTGCAGGAGGCCTATATGGGCCGTGGGCTGGAGGGGATCCTTGATCATGTCTGACCTCGACCGGACCGCCCCCCCTCCTCTTCTGCGGATTGAGGAGATCCATACCAAGATCGCCCAGTACCATATTCTTCAGGGGGTCGACCTCGATGTTCCGCGCGGCGGTGTCACCATGCTGCTGGGGCGCAACGGTGTCGGCAAAACAACGACCCTACGCAGCATTATCGGCCATTGGCGAACCCATCGTGGCCGCATCCTGTTCGATGGAGCCGACATCACCCAGACGCCCACCGCCAGCATTGCACGCGCGGGCATCGGCTTCGTCCCCGAGGATATGGGGATCTTTGCCGATCTGACTGTTGAAGAAAACATGGTCCTCGCCGCGGTTTCCGGCCCGATTGATACGGCGCGGCTCGACTGGATCTTTCAGGCCTTTCCGCCGCTGAAGACCTTTTGGAAATCCGAAGCCGGAAATCTCTCCGGCGGGCAAAAACAGATGCTGTCAATTGCCCGCGCCATGATCGAAGAACGCAAGCTATACCTGATCGACGAACCGACAAAAGGCCTGGCCCCGGCGATCATCTCCACCATGGCACGCGCGATCAAGGACCTGAAAGATCAGGGTGCATCGATCCTGATGGTCGAACAGAATTTTGCAGTCGCCAAGGCGCTTGGCGACACCGCCAGCGTTATGGACGACGGCCGTGTCATCTGGTCAGGCGCAATGGCTGAATTGGCAGGCGACACCGCTTTGCAGGAGCGGCTGATGGGCCTCAGCATGGAGGCGCATTGAACATGCCCGATGTTCAAGACAGACCCCGCCATTGCCTTATCCGGCAGGAGATCAACAGATGACCGCTGCCCCCGAACACGCGCCAACGATGGCTCAATCGTCGCTCCGCGACCGACTGGCCCCCTACGCACCGCTGCTGCTGGTTCCACTGTTGGCTATCGCCGGTTTTATCGCCGTGCAGAACCCTGCAAGCTGGATGACCCTGACTGTTTCCGGGCTGGCCATGGGAATGATGATCTTCCTCATGGCCTCCGGGCTGACGCTTGTTTTCGGGCTGATGGATGTCATCAACTTCGGCCATGGCGCCTTCGTTTCTGTTGGAGCCTTCATCGGAATTTCGGTTTTGCTGACACTGGGCCAGCTGACCAATGCGCCGTCGCTGGCATTGAACCTGCTGGCCATTCTCGCCGCCGTTCTTGCCGCAATGGCGGCGACCGCCCTCATGGGCTGGGCATTCGAACGGGTGATCGTCAAACCCGTCTATGGCAATCATCTGAGCCAGATCCTGGTCACCATGGGTGGCCTGATCATTGCCGAACAGCTGATCATCGTCCTTTGGGGGCCGGAAGAAATCTACTTCACACGTCCCGAGGCGCTGAAGGGGGCGCTGACCCTCGGCGACGCCGCTATCGAGAAGTACCGTCTTGTTACCGTCGCCGTCGGCCTTGCGGTCTTTGCTGCCATGCGCTTCGTGCTGCGCCGGACCAAGATCGGGTTGATCGTGCGCGCAGGCGTACAGAATGGCGAGATGGTCGCCGCGCTCGGATATCGCCTGCGCCTCGTCTTCGTCGGCGTGTTCATCGCAGGTTCAGCCCTTGCGGGCCTGGGAGGTGTGATGTGGGGCCTCTATCAGGAAGTTATCACCGCCCATATGGGCAATCAGGCGATGATCCTGATCTTCATTGTGGTGATCATCGGCGGTCTCGGATCGGTTGAAGGCTGCTTCATCGGTGCGCTGCTGGTCGGGCTGTTGCAGAACTATGTCGCCTTCGTAGAGCCGAAACTGGCCCTTGTTTCCAATATCGCCCTGATGGTCGCAATCCTGATGTGGCGCCCGATGGGCATGATCCCGGTGGTAAAGGCAAAATGATGCACATCCTTCTGTCTGGCGACCTGCCCCGCTCTCGCATTCTGGCCCTGTTGCTGGCTGTCATTCTGATTTGCCTTGCCTTCGCACCCTTCCTGTTTCCGGGCGTGCGGACAGTGGATACGGCTGCACGCATTTGCATATTCGTGGTGCTGGTGGCGAGCTATGATCTGCTGCTGGGCTACGGCGGCATCGTCAGCTTTGCCCACACGATGTTCTTTGGCATGGGCGCCTATGGTGTGGCACTGTCCTCCACCCACATGGGGCGCGGATTCGATGCGCTTCTGGTCGGCTCTCTCACCGGTGCTGGTCTCGCCGCTGGGCTGGCGCTGTTGATTGGCCTGTTTTCATTGCGGGTGCGGGCCATCTTTTTTGCGATGATCACGCTTGCGGTTGCCTCCGCCGTTGCCGTCCTTGTCAGCCAGCTCTCTGGTCTGACCGGCGGCGAAGACGGTCTGACGTTCAAGACCCCGCGCGAGTTGGGACCTGCGTTCAAATTTGGCACGGAGCTGTTTGGCGGTGAACTGTTCGGCGTCAAACTCAACGGACGACTGCTCACCTACTACCTGATTTTCGCAGGCAGCGCGCTGCTGTTTCTCGCCCTGCTGCGCGTCGTGAATTCACCGTTCGGTCGCGTTTTGCAGGCCGTCCGCGAGAACGATTTCCGGGCGGAGGCGATCGGCTACCGCGTTGTTTACTACCGCGTTACGGCCACCTGTCTCTCGGCGGCGATTGCCGCGCTGTCCGGCTCTCTCTATGCGATCTGGCTACGTTACGTGGGACCAGACACCACCCTGTCGATGACCATCATGATTGATATCCTGCTGATGGTCGTCATCGGTGGTATGGGAACGATCTACGGTGCGGTGGTTGGTGCGACCGTTTTTGTACTTGCGCAGAATTACCTGCAAAACCTGATGGGCGTGCTTTCCGGCATGACCGAGGGGTTGCCGTTGCTGCCCGAACTCCTGAGCCCGGACAGGTGGCTATTGTGGCTGGGTGTCCTTTTCATTCTTAGCGTCTACTTCTTCCCTAGCGGCGTGGTGGGCCGCCTGCGCGGGCAACGCTAGCGCCGAGACCGGCAGGCGGCAGGGCTAGCGCAGAATTTGATCTTCAGGCCAGCTCAGCTCTGTCTCGATCTGGATCACTTCACGCGCGCCCTGAGTGATCTCCATGTCCCAGGCCAATATCCCGCGCTGTTTCTCGACGTTTTCTTCCGTCGGCGCAGGGCGCGCAGACCAGCGTATCTTAAGGTCGTCCTGCTGGGAGTATGGAACACGGTCAAGAACCCGCAAAGGCCAGGGCTGGTCAGTCAGGTTCTCGATCTCGATCTCAACCCGGCTAAACTGTTCCGCATTGCGCGAAATCAGCCCCTGTTCACCTTCGCTCTGATCCAGAACATCGCGGCGCAGGGTCAGCCCCTTGATCGGCCCAAACCCGATGTCTGCCTCTGCCCCAGGTGCCAGGCCCGGAAACTCTGCAACGGCGACCAGCTTCCCGTCCACGAAATGAGCAGCCTCCGTTGCAGGCAGCAACTGCTCGCCAAATTCGTTTGCGAAACGCACCACGCGATAAGCGACCTCATTGCGCAGTGGCACCGCCTGTGCCCTCAACTCGGCGCTTGCGGTGACACTGTCCATTTCTAGCCGCAACGCATCCACACCCGAGGCAATGGAGACCGGCTCACCAAACCCATAGACAGCCGCAACGCCACCCGTGTCGACGCTCCATTGCGGAAGTAGCTCATCAACCAACACAGCCGCTTCGATTATCGGTTCGTTGGCAAGCTGCAATTCCATATCAGATGACAGCCGCTGCTTAGGCGTTGGGACAGGCATCGGTTTCTCGATCCGACGCAGCTGTGGGAACAGGCGCGATGGCGCTGATTGCCCCAGCGGTTCCGCCGTCGACAGCGTCAGCGCAATGTCCTGCCAGCTCTCGCCCGTATCCTGCGCCAGCATCACGCTGCGCGCCAGAGTCAGCTCCGCCACATCACCTGTCGCAAGATGCAGCTCATAATGGGGAGACCACCCTATATGTCCCGCTCCAGCTGTCAGATAGGTGAGTGTAACCTCGGCGCCCCCAGCCTCCGCAACGTCGACTTCCACCTCAATGAAGAGCCGATCCTCATCCTCCAGCGCGATGGCTGCGAGTGCTGCGTGGGCCTCCTTCAATTCGTCCTGGAGTGCTGTCAGAGCTTGCTCCTTGGCGCGGGCCTCGGCCTCTGCATCAATAATCTCACGATGGCTTGCAGTAGCCCGGTTTGAGATCATCACCGCGATATCCGCCAGCGCTGAGGCATCCGCCCCCGCCAGACCATCATTACCGCCAAGTTGTTCAAGGAATTGGATTGAGCTCTGCGCGGCTCGGGCCGTGGCTCGGGCACGTTCGGCTTCATCCGTCACGGCTGCAATCTGTTCTTCGATCTGACGGATACGTGCCTCAGCAGCGTCAATCTCAGGTGTCGCCACGTCCTGAGGGGGCACGGACTCCTCTCGCATTAGGGTGCTGATACGGCGCACGCCCGCGATCTGCACCTGCAGGCTGGCGGTCTGCGCGCTTTGTGGCACGTTTTGCAGGATCAGCTGGTGCCGCCCGGCAGGCAGGTCCACCGCCGCGGTGCGGGTGATTTGGGCAAGCCCCGGATAAAGCGTTACCGCGGAAACCTGGCTAGAAACAGGGAACACATCCGCAACTGCGGATGTGGCAATGCTGATTGTGCCGGTGGCAGCCGCAAGAATGGCAAAAACTGAATGAACAGGTCGCATGATATCTCTCGATTGATCAAATCGCGGACAAGCGGCCCGCCTGTGATCAAATCTACGTATCGTTGCGAGATGTTACCAGCCGTTGCATCCCATCATGACGCAAACTGCCAGTGCTTGCTCAGGCTTGGCTTATGTTGTCCGGCAATGGAGCCCCAAATCGCGCCTCCAGCTCTTTCCCAGGAAACCCAAGAAACCGGCAGGTACAGATTTCGACGTGGCTATGCGCATCGCGAAGACGGGTCCGCCCGTCACTGCGCTCCAGATAAAATCCCTTGCTGCGCAGAGCCCGGATCAGATCCAGCCAGTTCTTTGCTGTGCGAAAGCTCTCGCTCAAAACCATCCGCAGCTGCGCCGCCATTTCGGCATCTAGGCGCGAACCGTTGCGTGCCGTGGCCCAAGCCGTTTCCCCCGAGCTGATTACAGTCTCATGTGTCTGCGCCTGCGTCGGCGTTTTTCCCATCATGGTCTTACCCCCAAGTTACCTCATCCAACTCTCATCAGACTAGTGGGATAAAGGCTGGCAAGAACAGTTGTACAAACGGTAAAGGGGCCGTCTCTTTCGAGACAGCCCCCTCTCTGAATGGATAGGTTTTTAACCTTTTTTCAGAACTTCACGCCCCAGAAGCTCTGCGATCTGGACAGCGTTCAGGGCAGCGCCCTTGCGCAGGTTGTCGCTGACGCACCACAGGTTGATGCCGTTATCAATGGTCGAGTCCTGGCGGATCCGGCTGATAAAGGTTGCGAAGTCGCCGACGCATTCGACCGGCGTCACATAGCCGCCGTCTTCGCGCTTATCGATCACCATAATGCCCGGCGCTTCGCGCAGAATATCGCGGGCTTCATCTTCGTCCAGGAAGTCTTCGAACTCGATGTTGATGGATTCGGAGTGGCCGACAAAGACCGGCACGCGGACGCATGTCGCCGTGACCTTGATCGACGGATCGACGATCTTCTTGGTCTCCGCAACCATCTTCCACTCTTCCTTGGTGGAACCATCATCAAGAAAGACGTCGATATGCGGGATCACGTTGAAAGCGATCTGCTTGGTATAGACAGAGGGCGGAACATCCTGTGTCGGATTGTAGACTGCTTTGGTCTGATCCCACAGCTCATCAATCGCTTCCTTGCCGGAGCCGGAAACCGACTGATAGGTGGAGACCACAACGCGCTTGATCTTGGCGCGATCATGCAGCGGCTTCAGCGCGACAACCATCTGTGCGGTCGAGCAGTTGGGGTTCGCGATGATGTTCTTTTTGGCATAACCATGCACCGCCTGCGGGTTCACCTCAGGAACAATCAGCGGCACATCGTGATCATAACGATAAAGCGACGAGTTATCGATAACCACGCAACCGGCGCCAGCGGCCTTGGGCGCGTATTTCTTGGTCGCGTCGGACCCGATGGCAAACAGCGCCATATCCCAGCCGCTGAAATCAAAGGTGTCGAGATCTTGGGTCTTCAGTGTTTTGTCGCCGAATGTGACTTCGGTGCCGAGGGATTTGCGGCTCGCCAGAACTGCAATCTCATCCACAGGAAACTGGCGTTCAGCCAGAATGTTCAGCATTTCACGGCCCACGTTGCCCGTGGCGCCCGCGATAACGACGCGATAACCCATTTTGTGTCTCCAATTGTGTCCGGCCTCGTGACCGGCTGCGGTGTCTTATCGGGAAAGCCCGCGCGAGGAAAGGCTAGATCAATCCAAGCTGTCTCGGCTGAGCAGATATATTGCGCATCCGGCCAGCAAAAACGCGAGCAGGAAACCGAAAATGGCCAAATAGGGCAAGGAAAGGTCCGCACCGGACGTTTCCGCATGCAGGCGCCCACTGGCAAACTGCATGATTCCCACCCCGCCGATGCCAAAGAAGTTGAGCATGGTCACACCGCGACCCACCAGATGCGGCGGCACAAAGGCACGCCCCTGCGCCAGAATCACCGGAAACGCAGCGCCAAAGAAGCCAACGGCCGCCATCAGCGCCACCACCAGCGGCACGGGACCATCCACCCACAGCATCAAGGCCCCCAGCGCGACACAGGCAAGCAGATTGCCGCCAAGCACGACCCCCTTGCGGGTTCCCAGCAGCCGGTCCATC
Source organism: Phaeobacter sp. JH20_37 (assembly GCF_048056015.1). Lineage (NCBI taxonomy): Bacteria > Pseudomonadati > Pseudomonadota > Alphaproteobacteria > Rhodobacterales > Roseobacteraceae > Phaeobacter > Phaeobacter sp. JH20_37. The sequence continues at coordinate 146,823 of NZ_JAYMWW010000011.1, forward strand.
GGACCATAGGCAAAGGTGCCAAGGATCATCGCGCCCCCCATCACCAGGCTGGCCAACCCGACCGCCTCCCGCCCCAGTCCAAAAACATCGCTCAGATAGGGTCCGATCCACAGCCCCCGCAAGGCCGCAGAGGGGGCGTAGGCCACGAACATCATGATGAATATCGGCCAGAGGACCGGCAGGCGCAGAATATCGAGAACAGACCCTTTGGCCCCCTCGCCCGCCTCGACCCGCGCCGGATCCTTTACCGTCAGCGCGATGCCCAGTGCGACTGCGGTAGAGATCCCTGCAAGCCCGAACAGCGTGCCCCGCCATCCCAAGACCTCAACCGCCAGCGCCGTTGGATAGGACGCGACCAGATTGCCCAGCGAGCCCACCCCGAGCATCACGGCCGCCAGTGTCGCAAAACGGCGTGGCGGATATTCGCGTGCGAATATGTAATAGGACGCCATGAGCACGGGAGAACAGCCGATCCCGATCAGGACCATCGCAAGGCTGATATGTGAGGGCTGAGCCGCCAGCGCAAAGACCAGCGTTCCGCCGCCACCGCCAAGCAGCAGCAGTGCCGCAGCGGTCCGGCTTGGTCCGACACGATCCAGCGCCCAGCCGACCGGCAGTTGCATCGCCGCAAAGGTCAGGAACCAGAGCCCTGAGGCAAAGGCGAGATCCTCGGGCGTGGCTCCCAGATCGTTTTGCAAGGCGGAGCTGAGCACCGCCAGGAATGCGCGAAAAAACTGACTGAGCACGTAGCCCAGACATAATATGACCAGCCCGGCCTGCATGTTGGTCCCCCCCGGAATGAGATGTCTGCCCCGGCAAGCAGCCAAGACCAGCAATCATAATCCGTCCACAGTGGCGATTTCGCACCAATTCACAAGAGTGCGAAACCACTTAGCCGTGATTGGTCGTGTGCTGCTGTCGCGCTAGGCTATGGTGTCAACAGGATGAACGGATCGCAGATGACACAGGATGGTTTCTACCAAAGCCTAGCGCCCAGCCGCGACTTTGCCGGTCTGACCCGTTCTGGTGCCTTTACGCCGCTGCCGAGGGACTGGATGGTCGGCTGCTGCGATATCGTCAATTCCACCGATCTGATCGCGACCGGGCGCTACAAGACGGTAAACACCATCGGCGCCTCGGCGATTGCCGCGATGATCAACGCCCTAGGAGGCACGCCGTTTCCCTATGTCTTTGGCGGTGACGGCGCCTCCTTTGCAGTGGCCCCTGAACACGCCGCTATCGCGCGCGACACGCTGGCGCGGCTGCGCAGCTGGACCAGCGCGGAATTCGACATCGAGCTGCGCGCCGCATTGCTGCCGGTGTCCTGGATCAGAGCCGAAGGCCTGGATGTCGCCGTTGCCCGCTATGCCGTCTCAGACGCGGCCGACTACGCAATGTTTGCCGGTGGTGGCCTCAACTGGGCGGAACGGCAGATGAAGCTGGGAGGTTTCGAAGTGCCCCCCGCACCGCTGCCCGATCCGCCGGATCTGACAGGCCTGTCCTGCCGCTGGAATACGATACCGGCTCGCAACGGGATGATCCTCTCGGTCGTGGTGCAGCCCGATAGTCGGGCCTCAGCCAGGGATTTTGCCAAAATCGCCAGCGATGTTCTCGCAGTTGCAGACAAGTTGCAGCGCCATGGTCATCCGGTGCCGGAGGGCGGGCCAAGCTTCAGCTTCCCCCCGCCGGGTCTGACGCTGGAGGCAAAGATGTCACGCGGGAAAACCGCGTTGATTTTGCGAAAGCTGCAGTTGTTTGTTCAGACTGTCTTTGCGGCCTATGCGCTCACCCGCAAGCGTCCGATTGGTGGCTTTGATGCCCAGCATTACCGCAGAATGCTCGTCGCCAACGCGGATTTTCGAAAATTCGACGATGGCCTGAAACTGACACTCGACTGTCCGGCAGAGGTGCGCGACGAGATCACGCATATCCTGGAGAAAGCCGCGGCAGCAGGGCAGGTGCGCTATGGCCTTCACGAACAGGACGAAGCGCTGGTAACCTGCATCGTACCGTCCGCGATGCGCGACGATCACGTCCATTTCATCGACGGGGCCGCGGGCGGCTATACGCAAGCAGCGCTGAGAATGGCCGCCGCTTCAAATCCGGCGGCGGCCTGAGGTCTGATCGGGACCGTTTTGCGTTGGCGATATGCCCCCGATCAGACCGGCTGGAACTTGCCGCTGCGCGGCTCATAACACTCCAGACCACCCTCGCCGATATCGGTCCAAAGGCCATGCAGGCTCAATGTTCCATCCCGCACGGCGCTATCAATGAAGGGGAAGGTCATCAGGTTTTCGAGCGATGCAACCACCGCCTGCCGTTCAAACTGACGCGCCTGCGCGTCGGTATCCTCGATATCTTCGACCAGCGGAAACTTCGGCTTCAGGATATCCATCCAACGCCCGACAAAGCTCTCCTTGGCATCCAGCGCTGGTGCATGGCCTTTGCACATGTCGATACATCCCTGCACACCACCGCATTGTGAATGCCCCAACACAATCAGATGTGCCACCTTCAGAACGGTAACAGCGTATTCAACGGTCGCGCTGGTGCCATGGTGATCGCCGTCAGGCTGATAAGGCGGCACCAAATTCGCAATATTACGGTGAATGAAGAACTCGCCCTGATCGGCACCGAAAATCGAGGTGACATGAACCCGACTGTCGCAGCAGGAAATAACCATCGCGCGCGGGCGCTGCCCTTCGCTGGCGAGCCGCCGGTACCAGCCTTGATTTTCGCTATAGGTCGTGGCTTTCCACCCATGATAGCGCGTCACCAGATAGCTCGGCAGGGGTTTGGCAAATTGCATGTGTCGTTCCTCGATTGACCTCTGGCAGGTCTGTTACCAAGGATTGTTAGCAAATTCGAGAGATTTGGTCATCCGGCTGGAAACCTTTTGACAACTTCTAAGGCGCAAGTTTGGCCCGTGCCGTGGGGGCATGAATAAATTGGGGTTTAATGTGGTGGCTCAAATACTCACTGTAGTACACAAAGAAAATGTGCGCCTAGACTCCGACAAACTGTCGGATCTCTATACGCAACTCGGCGAAGCCGGGGCAGAAGATGTGGTTTGTCGCGCGATCGAGGAACTCGCCGTGCGGCTGTCTCATTGCGAACGTCTCTGGCGCCAGAACGATTTGCCAAACCTACGCAAAAGTGCGCGTTCCCTGATCGCTATCGCCGATCAGATTGGCATGACAGCAATGGCACGGGTTGCCCGTGACGTGACCGGCGCGATCGACATAAACGATTTTGCAGCAGTTTCGGCGACCCTGTTCCGGCTGATGCGGATCGGCGAGCGATCCCTGACCGCTGTATGGGAGCAACAGGACCTTTCGGTCTGACAAGTGATCCTGGGGGGACACTTGCTCGGATATATCTGACAGCGGATCTGCCGCCGATGGAGCCGGTCTCCAACTGTCAGACCAAGGCTTGATGCCAACCAAATGGCAATTTCGTAGCGACGCAGGTTATGCGTCCGGGCTCTTAGCGGGGCCCTTATTGGCGTTGCGCCTGCGGCCGTGGCGGATGCAACCTGTTGAAACCACGGGTTGACCGACAATCAGCAGGGCTTGCAGACGGCGCTGTGACAGATACTCTGACGATGAAATCGCCCCCCGGTCCCGGAGTATCCTGTCATGCCCTCTGCCAAGCCATCCGCCATCAGCCGCCTTGCGCGTCCGGCCTTCGCCGACCCGGCGACGGCCAGCCTCGATCTGCATGTGCTGGATCAGGACAAGTGCGAAGACTGGCTTGCCAATGCGCCGAGCGAGACCAGTAACTGGGCCCGCACCAATGGGTTTCGCGGCGCCATCGGGCAGGTGCTCGTCATTCCGGATCGCGACGGTGCGCCCAGACAGGTGTTGGTGGGATACGGCACCGCCAAGGACCGCGCGAGGGGCAGGTTCATTCTGGCCGGCGCCCTCTCTGCGCTGCCCGGAGCAACCTATCGCCTGGTCGAAGGGATCGCCGAGGAGGATCGCCCGGCTGAGTGCCTAGGTTGGCTGCTCGCCCAATATAGGTTTGATCGGTATAAATCCGGGCGCGTCTCCGAAACCCATCTGATCGCACCCGAGGGCATCAATGCAGCCCGGATCGAGGCCTGCGCGGCCGGGGAATATCTGACTCGCGACTTGATCAATACGCCCGCCTCTGACATGGGGCCGCAGGATTTGCAGGAGGCAACACAGGCGCTGGCGGATCGATATGGCGCCGCCCTTGACGTTGTCGCCGATGAAGATCTTCTGACGCAGAACTTCCCCATGATCCACACCGTTGGCCGCGCTTCGGATCGTCGCCCCCGCCTGCTGGATATGCGCTGGGGCAATACTGGCCCGAAGCTCACCCTTGTAGGCAAGGGCGTCTGTTTTGACACCGGCGGCCTCAATCTCAAACCCGGCAGCAGCATGGCCCTGATGAAAAAAGATATGGGAGGTGCCGCCAATGTCCTGGGGCTCGCAGAGATGATCATGGCGCTGCAATTGTCTTTGCAGCTCCGCGTCCTGATCCCAGCGGTTGAGAACAGCGTTTCGGCGAATGCCTTTCGCCCCGGTGATGTACTCACCGCGCGCAACGGTCTGACCGTCGAAATCAACAACACCGATGCCGAAGGTCGGCTGGTCCTAGCCGATGCCCTGTCCTACGCGGCGGAAGACGCCCCGGATCTGCTTATCTCCGTGGCCACGCTGACGGGCGCGGCGCGTGTGGCGGTCGGTCCGGATCTGGCGCCGTTTTACACCGATAGCGATAGCGATGCCGATGCGCTCAGCGCGGCCGCCGCTGCCTCAGCCGATCCGGTCTGGAGGATGCCTTTTCACGCGCCCTATGAGACCATGATTGAACCGCTGATCGCTGATCTGGACAACGCGCCAAGCGGCGGCTTTGCCGGATCAATCACCGCGGCTCTGTTCCTGCGCCGCTTTGCCGGCGGCAGCCGGTATATCCATTTCGACATCTATGGCTGGACGCCGACCGCCGCCCCGGCCCGGCCAAAGGGCGGCGCATTGCAGGGCGCTCGGGCCCTGCTCGATGCGTTGCCAACCATGCTGAGCCTCTGAGGCACCGGATGACCGATCCCCGCCGCACCCCGGCCAATGACCGCGTGATCGCTGCACATCTGGCGCAGCACTCGCCCGACCGCACGGCAGTGACAGGACAACCCGCCTGTATTCGTTTGCCCGTGGTAAACCTGTTACGGCGCCCGGACGGGCCGCGCGACCGTCAACTGTTGCTTGGCGCCGAGATCACGATCTACGAAGAGCGCGATGGATGGGCGTTCGTGCAGGCTATGGCTGATGGCTATGTCGGCTATGTTCCGGCCACAGCCCTCGCAACCGATGCCGCCCCCGCAACCCATCGGGTCTGCACACCGGCAACACATGCCTATAGCGCCGCAGATATGAAATCCGCCGACCTCTGCAGTCTCAGCCACGGCAGCAGGGTGAGCGTCCTAGCTTTCACAGATCGATTTGCGGAAACCAATCTGGGGTTCATCCCCGCGTCTCATCTGCGGCCGGTTTCAGTGCCCGAAACCGATCCGGTCGCGGTTGCACAGCTCTTTCTCGGCACGCCTTATCTATGGGGCGGAAACAGCCGCTGGGGGATCGACTGCTCGGGTCTGGTCCAGGCGGCGATGCTGGCCTGCGGCGTCACCTGCCCCGGTGACAGCGACCAGCAGGAAAATGAACTGGGCCAAGACATATTGCTCGGCAACACAGCGGTTCCCAGTGATCTCAGACGCGGCGATCTCCTGTTCTGGAAGGGCCATGTCGCCCTGATGCAGGACCACGAAACCATGATCCATGCAAACGCCCATCATATGGCGGTTGCACTGGAGCCGGTGGCGGATGCGGTGGAGCGGATCATGGTGCAAGGCGATGGACCGATCACTCGTCACCGGCGCCCAGACCTCTGAAGCCGCTTCTTCGCGGCCCGGATCATCAGGCAGCGCCGCAACCGGCGGTCAGGTCACGGATCGGATGAGCTTGCGTTCGAGCACACGCAACACGGATTTGAGATCATGGCCGCGCTTCAGAATCTGCCCATCCATACCGACAACCGCATATTGCCCCTGCCTATTACGCAGCTTGGGACGCTTCTCGATACGGTAAAGAGGGTGCTCAGCGGTGCGCCGGAACACCGAGAAAACGGCCAAATCCCGAAGGGTCGAAATGCCGTAGTCCCGCCATTCCCCGGCTGCAACCATACGGCCATACAACGACAGGATCACCGAAAGTTCGGTCCGGTGAAAGGCAACCTGCTGCGGGCCGGAAAACGATGAGAAGGGCTGCACTTGGTCAAAGCTCATAATGACAGCGTTGCGCCAAACAGACAGTAAATCAAGCATTATTGCCACCTTGCGCCGCAGCTGGCGTCCTCAGGAAGGCGAAAGCTCGGGCAGAACAGAGCGTGTGTCCAGACCGATGGTCTGCTCAAAAGCCGCACGTCCCGGGGCGGTCAGCAGCAGCCCCCGTTTGACCGGCTGACGCTTGACCCAGCCCGAAGTCAGCGCGTGAGACAACAGCTGACGCCCCAATTCGCCCGAGATATGCAGGCGCCGCTCCGTCCAGTCCATGCAGGGCTTCGCAAAGGCTTGCCGTGAAGGCCGTGTCGGCAGGGTCACTCCCAGCCGGTCCCATTCTGCTGCCGGAATCACTTCGAACCCGCCGTTGCGCTCAACCAGAATTCCAAGATCGAGAAACCGTCGGGTCATCGCCACCGCCAATGGACCGGCAAAGTGGTCGTAGCAACTGCGCAATGGTGCCAGGACACCCGCCTTTCGCTGCTGCGCACGATGCAGATGATCCGACGGCGCAATCGCAGCCAGTTGCTCAAGGGTCTGTGCCACCTCGGCGCTGGCCAACCTGTGAAAAACGCAGCGCCCTCGCTTTTCAGCAACGACCAGGCCTGCGGATTGCAGCAGCTGCAGATGCGCTGTTGCTGTCGGCGCGGTGACACCTGCCGCCGCCGCCAGCTCCTTATTGGTGTAGGACCGACCGTCCAGCAGCTCGCATAACATACGGGTGCGGCTGGCATCGGAAAGCGCCTGGCCCAGAATATCAAATCGAGGAGTGCTCATGGCCAGACGATAACCCGCCGCCCGCGATTGCGCCTAGTACAAACGCTTCGACCATCGCCGAAGGGTTCTAGCCAGCCCGTCTGTCCCATCATTAACCGGGATCTAACCTCAACCGCATAGTTTTTTCGCATCGCGCCTGATCAGGATCTGGAGCCAAGAGACCATGCAGCATGACCCCAAACAACAACGCCATCGATCTGACCGGGTTCAGACCCGAGCCGACGAGCACTGGCGTGGTCTGGGGGGCCTCTGCCTTCTCATGGGCAGCGCGTTGCTGATCGCCTCACTTCTGCTGCTGGCCGGCAAGGTCGATGCCGATCCTCAACCGACCAACAAACACGTTGCCCAACGTATCGCTCTGATGGGTGGCCAAAAAACGGCCGTTCAGGATCTTGCAGCGATGACCCGCGACTACATCGCATTCGATCGCGGTGCCGCGCGCGCGGCCCGACGCGCTCTGATCCGGTCAACGCGCCGCATTCCGCGCGAATTCCGCCAGGATGTCACCGATCTGTCATCCCATGCACGCGGCGGTATCTGGGCAAACTGGGCTGATTTCAAACGCCATGCGGAGTCTGCCGAACGCGCGGCACGCGCACTGAATACCCGCTCGGCGGTCGGGTTGAAACGCAGCCTGCCGCGCCTGCTATCCGCCTGTCACAACTGCCACCAAATCTACCGTGAGACACCGCGCGAATTCACCACTCACTGAGCTGCCCTAGCCGGTTCGACCCGATGGCAGATCAGCGAGCACTGTTGCCTGCCGTACCAGCGATCCCGTAGCGGGCAAGAAACGTCTTGATCGCGGCCTCAACCACACGCTCACGCTCGTCATCGCCGATATCGGCGTCGATGTTGAAAAGCAGCCTAAGGAACATATCCGCGCGACACAGTTCCGCAAACTGATCAGCCGCCAGATCCAGATCCTCGATCCGCAGCTCGCCCCGTGCGGTCGCTTCTGCCAGATACTCGCGCAGCTGCGCCCGGATGGTTGCCGGTCCGCTTTCGTAGAAGCGGCGTCCCAGATCCGGAAACCTGTCCGCCTCGGCAACGCAGATGCGAAACATCTTCACGCCAAACTCCGACAGGATCACCGACAGAACGTGGTGCCCCGCCTCACGCAGCGCGGTCTCAGGGTCACAGCAACCCGCGCCAATGCTGACCGCTGTGTCAGCCTGACGCGCGCAACCGTGCCGAGCAACTTCCATGAACAACAGCCGCTTGTCCGGAAAGTAGCTGTAGAGCGTTGCCTTCGAGACCCCGGCTTCTCGGGCAATATCATCCACGCTGGCGCCCTCAAACCCATGGGCCATAAACACATCCCGCGCACCGAGGAGCACCTGATCATATTTGCGACCCTTGCGGGGAATAGCGGTTGGCTGGTTCATCAATACTCTCGGTCAGGGGGCGACACAGTGATCGGATATCGCGGGTTGCAGGCCCAATCTAGGCATTCTGCGGCAAGGTCAAGCGTGACCTCACAAACGGTTGCGGCGTCGTGATAGTCTATGAGCCAGAGCCCTGCGCGGCGAACAAAAAAACGCTTGCGCCGACGATCTGTCCAACTCATGACATGAGCTTAACGCGTTTGTCGGCATAGGCAAACGCGCGGATGGAAACACACCGGAACCGCTTATGGCGGCGGCTCTGCGGTTACGCCATGGGGGCCAACGGATAGGTGCCAGCGCGTCAGCGCTGCCCGGCCCAACGGGAAGAGGACCTCATCCGAGGTCCGATGACAGGCGGGAGCCCTGCGCGGGGTGAGAAACGCTCTTCCCGAGTTGGTCAAATTAGGTTACCAATTCCCACGATGCTCGACATATTTCTGAGAACACTCCCGTTTTTTGCGATCATCGGTCTTGGATATTGGGCCGGTCGCAGCCGCTTTTTCTCGGAAGAGGCCACCGCCAGCCTCACAAAGTTCGTCTTCTATTTCCCACTTTCGGCAATGATCTTCCGATTTGCCGCCAATCTGTCTTTTTCGGAGATCTTCGATCCCCGGCTGGTGCTCGGGTATCTGTTGGGCACATCGGTAGTTTATGGGGTCACCACGCTGGTGGCTGCGCTGCGTCGCCTCGACATGCAAACCGCCGCAGTAGAGGCGCAATGCGCGGCCATCGGCAACGTTGGCTTTCTCGGCCTGCCAATGATGATCATCTTGTTCGGCCCGGCCTCGGTAGGGCCGATGATGCTGGTTCTCAGCGTCGATCTGGTGGTGTTTTCCTCTCTGATCGTCGTCCTGATCAACCTGGGGCGCGGCAGCGGCCTTAGCGGCGCCACGCTGGGGCTGGTTGGTCGTGGGTTGCTGCGAAACCCGATGATCCTGTCGATCTGCGCAGGTCTGATCTGGTCGGCGCTGGCGCTGCCGATACCGACCCCTGCGAATGCGTTTCTCGCCTTGCTGGGCGATGCGGCAACGCCCGGCGCGCTCTTTGCGATCGGCGCGTCTCTGGCCTCCAAATCTGCCGAACGGGTGCAGATTGCCAGCTGGCTCAGCTTCGCCAAGCTGGTATTGCACCCGGCCGCAGTGGCGCTCTGCGTGCTGGTGCTGGTGCCTGTGGATCCCTATGCCGCCGGTGTCGCAATCGCCGCCGCAGCGCTGCCGGTGGCCGGAAACGTCTACATGCTGGCGCAACACTATGGGGTCGCCCCACACCGGGCCTCAGCCGCCATCCTGCTGTCGACGACACTCTCGATCCTGACACTGCCCTTGGTGATCGCCGGGGTCTCGGTATTGACGCAGCCCTGAGCCGATCCGACCGCTGACCGGGCGATATTGACATCAATCGCGGCCATCGGCGTCCGCAGTCTTCAGGTTTTTGCAATGATATGTCGCAAAAACAGGGACCACAGACGCGCAGTCACTGGACCCTATGGCTGACCACAGGTAGCGATAGAGCAACATAGAACAAAGGAGTCGCCCCATGGAAACCGTCTCGGAAAATGCCGCCTTCGGAGGCGTGCAAGGCGTCTATCGCCATGCCAGCAGCAGCACCAATTGCGACATGACCTTTGGGCTGTTCCTGCCGGAGGAAGTCGCCGATGGGCCGGTTCCGCTGCTGTGGTATCTGTCCGGGCTGACCTGCACCCACGAAAACGCCATGACCAAGGCAGGCGCGCAGGCCTGGTGCGCGGAACAGGGGATCGCCATCGTGTTTCCGGACACCTCCCCGCGCGGCGACGGGGTTGCGGATGACGAAGCCTATGACCTGGGACAGGGGGCTGGTTTCTACGTGAACGCCACCCAGGATCCCTGGGCGCCGCATTTCCGGATGTGGGATTACGTCACCGAGGAGCTGCCTGCCCTGCTGGCTGAGCAGTTTGCACTGGATATGGATCGCCAGTCGATCACCGGCCACTCCATGGGCGGACATGGCGCGCTGACGATGGCGATGAACCTGCCTGGCCGGTTCCGGTCGGTGTCGGCCTTCGCGCCGATCTGCAACCCCTCGGCCAGTGACTGGGGCCGCAAGCAGCTGACGGCCTATCTGGGCACTGACGAAGCCGCATGGGCGCGCCACGACGCCACCCTGATGATGCAGGAGAGCGGCTTTGACGGGCCAATCCTGATCGACACCGGCACATCCGATCAATTCCTCGACCTGTTGAAACCGGAGGCTCTGGCCGAGGCTGCGGCGGCCCGCCGCCAGCAGGCGGTCCTGCGGATGCAGCCGGGATATGACCACAGCTATTTCTTTGTCTCTACCTTCATGGAGGACCATGTGTCCTTCCATGCCGAAGCGCTCTACCGGGGCTGATACATGGCAGATTTCAACTACGACCTCATCATTATCGGATCCGGCCCCTCCGGGCGCACCGCAGCGATTCAGGCAGGCAAACTGCACCGCCGCGTATTGGTCATCGACCGCAAGGATCGTCTGGGCGGTGTCTCGGTGCATACCGGCACTGTCCCGTCCAAAACCCTGCGAGAGACCGTGCTGAACCTCTCTGGCTGGCGCGAGCGCAGTTTCTATGGCCGCGCCTATCGGGTGAAGGATCAGATCCAGGCCGAGGATCTCAAGGCCCGCCTGCACATGACCCTCGACCATGAGGTCGACGTGCTGGAACATCAGTTCAACCGAAACCACGTCGAGGTCCTGGCCGGCCTTGCGCGTTTTGTCGGCCCGAACGAGGTCGAAGTCGCTACCGAGGCAGGCGATACCACCCGTGTCACCGGCGAGAAATTCCTGATTGCCACCGGCACGCGCACCTATCGCCCGGAGTATGTACCATTCAACGGCAAAACCGTCGTCGACGGCGATGAGTTCCTCGAAATGGAGGAAATCCCGCGTTCGCTGGTCGTGGTCGGAGCTGGGGTGATCGGCGTCGAATATGCCACCATGTTCTCTGCCCTTGATGTCCGTGTGACCCTGATCGAGCCGCGCGACACCTTCCTCGACTTCATCGACAGCACATTGATTCAGGATTTCACTCACCAGATCCGCGAGAACGGCGTCGATTTGCGTCTCGGCTCTGCCATCACCAAGATCGAGGACGAAGGCAGCCATATCGAGGTGAGCCTGGAGAACGGACGTCATGTACGCGGCGACATGCTGCTGTTCGCCGCTGGTCGCATGGGCAATACCGAGGCGCTGAACCTTGAGGCTGTTGGTCTGGAAACGGATCACCGCGGCCGTCTCAGTGTTGATCGCAAATCCTATCAGACCGCCGTGCCGCATATCTATGCCACCGGCGATGTGATCGGCCACCCCTCCCTGGCGTCGACCTCATTGCAGCAGGGGCGGGTTGCAGCCTGTCACGCGCTGGAAACACCGACCCTGCCCGAAAGCCCATGGTTCCCCTATGGCATCTATTCGGTGCCTGAGATGTCAACCTGCGGCATGTCGGAGGAAGAACTCCAGGAACGTGGCATCCACTACGAAATCGGCATCGCGCGCTTCCGCGAAACCTCTCGCGGTCATATCATGGGGCTGGAACACGGCATGCTGAAGATGCTGTTCTCTCTCAAGACGCGCCGAGTGCTCGGTGTTCAGATTGTCGGCGAAGGCGCAACCGAACTGATCCATATCGCCCAGGCGGTGCTCAACCTCAAAGGCACGGTGGATTACTTCGTCCAGAACACCTTCAACTATCCGACCCTGGCCGAGGCCTATAAGATTGCCGGCCTTGACGCGTTCAACCGGATGCCGATCCCGGAGGAGTTCAAGGTGAAGAAGACCGGCCCCGAGACCTCCAAGACCGCCGCCAAGGCGAAACCGGCCGCCAAGGTAAAACCCACCAAGGCCGCTGAGTGATGGCGCTCTATATCGACGCCGATGCCTGCCCCGTCAAAGCCGAGGCAGAGCGCGTGGCAACCCGCCACAAGGTCACGATGTATGTTGTCTCAAACGGTGGGCTGCGCCCCTCGCAGAACCCGCTGGTAGAGACCGTGATCGTATCTGAAGGCGCCGATGTAGCCGACATGTGGATCGCCGAGCGTTGCGGAAACGGCGATGTCGTGGTCACCGGAGATATTCCGCTGGCCGCAAAATGTATCGAGGCCGGCGCCCGGGTGTTGCGGCACAATGGGGAACGCTTCACAGAGGCCAATATCGGCCAACAACTGGCGATGCGCGATCTGATGGCAGATCTGCGCGCCGCCAATCCGCTTGGTGCCGGGGGCAGCGGCAAAGGCTTTACCAAAGCCGACCGATCCCGCTTTCTCGACGCGCTCGAGCGTGAGATCCGCGCCGCAAGCGCCACCTGAACCGGTCCGGTCGCCCCCTGCTCTTGCCCTTTGCCCATCGTTGCGTCACTGATTGCACCAATCACCGAGGGGGAGAGCAGATGTGACGCAGCAACAGGCAGGCCTCCCCATTCTTGGCGTCCTTGCGGCAGTCGGGGCCGCCATCTGTTTCTCCATCATCGACGTCATCTTCAAATTCCTGTCCGGCGATTACCCGCTATATCAGGTGGTGATGTTCCGCTCCGTCGTGGCCATATTCGTCTTGCTGGCGCTGATCATCCCTCTGGAAGGCGGCTATGGCATTCTGCGCACGCGGCAACCCCGTCTGCATCTGCTGCGCAGCCTCGCGGTGCTATTTGCCAATCTCTGTTTCTTTACCGGTCTCGCGATCATGCCCATCGCCGAAGCGGTGGCGATTGCCTTTGCCACGCCGCTGGTTGTCACCAGCCTGTCAGTCCTGTTTCTGAAAGAGCGGGTTGGCCCTTGGCGCTGGATGGCGGTTGCCATCGGTTTTGTCGGTATTCTGATGATCATGCGCCCGGGTCCCGGCACCTTTCAGCCTGCTGCAATCCTGCCGTTTCTCGGTGCCTGCGGCTATGCCACGCTGCATGTCCTGACCCGCCGGGCTGGCGGTTCGGACAAGGCGGCGACACTGTCCTTCTACCCGACGCTTGGGTTTCTGCTGGTCAGCTCCCTTGTCGGCCTGCTAGCCGGTGACGGGCGCTTCGCCACCTCCGACAGCGCTGGTCTGCAGTTCATCCTGCGCGCCTGGATCTGGCCTGCCTCTCAGGATTGGCTCCTGTTTCTGACCGTGGGGCTAGCCGGCTCCGTCGGCGGTTATCTGGTCAGCCAGGCCTATCGCCAGTGCGAGGCTGGTCTGGTTGCTCCGTTTGAATATATCGCCATGCCGATGGCCGTGGTTTGGGGCGTATTAGTCTTTGACGAATGGCCAGACGGCCCGGTCTGGATCGGATCGACCTTGATCATTGGCGCCGGTCTTGTTTCAGTCTGGCGCGAAACCCGCCGCAGTCGCCCGGCCCCTCGCCCACGACCGCGTTCGACCGGATAGGAGAGCCTGAAGATGACCATCCAAGCCGTCGTTTTTGACATCGGCCGCGTGCTGATCGAATGGGAGCCTGAACGCTTCTACGATGCCAAGATCGGCAAGGAGCGACGCGAAGCGCTGTTTCGCGAGGTCGACCTGCATGAAATGAACCTGGGCATAGACCGGGGCGACGATTTCAAGGGCGCCGTCTATGCGCTGGCCGATCAGCATCCCGAATGGGCCGAGGAGATTCGCCATTGGCACGACAGCTGGCTCCAGATGGCCAGCCCTGCGATTCCTCACTCCGTTCGCCTGATGCGCGCTCTGCGCCGACGCGCTGTGCCGGTCTTTGCGCTCACGAATTTTGGGATTGGCACCTTTGAACTGGCCAGAACCACCTACCCGTTCTTCGACGAGTTCGACAAAGCATTTGTCTCCGGCCATCTACGCACGATCAAACCTGAGGCAGAGATCTACGCCCAGCTTGAACAGGATACCGGCGTACCGTCTGAGCGTCTCCTGTTCACCGACGACCGCCCCGAAAACATCGAGGCTGCCGCCGAACGCGGCTGGCAGACGCATCTCTTTACCCATCCCCAGACCTGGGCTGATCGCCTGGTAACAGAGGGACTGCTGTCGCCGGAGGAGGCCCAATGAGCGCGATCCTGCAAATCCCATTCGACCAGGGCGAAGCCAATCTGGACTGGCGATCGTTCTGCGATGCCCTCGCCGCAGGACACCGGCTGCCAAAGGCTGAGGTCACCGATAGTTTCCTCTACCGGGGCAAGGACACGCTGCTGAACCGCGCCGCGTGGATTGATGGACTTGGTCTTGCGGTGAAAAGCGCGACGATCTTTCCCGGCAACCCGGATCGCGGCCAGCCGATGGTCAATGGTGCGGTGTGCCTCTACGACGATCAACACGGGATGCTGGAGGCGCTGATCGACTTCCATCTGGTGACCAAATGGAAAACGGCTGGTGATAGCCTGCTGGGGGCGCTCCGCTTGGCCAATCCAGACAGCCGGGAGATCCTGATTGTTGGGGCCGGTACAGTCGGGGCCTCGCTGATAGAGGCCTTTGGCACCGCCTACCCCAAAGCTCAGATCCGCATCTGGAATCGTACGTTGGCAAAGGCAGAGGCGCTGGCACACCGCTACCCCCATACGAAAACAGCACCCGATCTGGAAACTGCTGTGCGGGCGGCGGATATCATCGTGACCTGCACCATGTCGTCGACGCCTATCATCCATGGGGACTGGTTGCACCCTGGCCAGCATCTCAATCTGATCGGCGCCTACCGCCCAGATATGCGCGAGGCGGATGATACCGCTCTGCAACGCGCCGAGATCTATTGTGACAGCTTTGACACCACCATCGATCACATTGGGGAGTTCAAGATTCCGCTGGCCGACGGCGTGATCCGCCGCAACGAAATCCTGGCGGACTTCTACGATCTGGAGCGCTTTCCCGAATTCGACCCTACCAAGATCACCCTGTTCAAAAACGGGGGCGGCGCACATATGGATCTGATCACCAGCCGCCACATTCTGGACCGCTGGCAAGGAGGGAGCTGACCCCCAAGTCGCAGCCCTCAGGCAGCGGCCATCCGGGCCCGCGGGTGTTCGCGAATGGGCAGGTGCACAATGGCGCTGAACGCGCCGATCCCGACACCGATCCACCAGACCAGCGTGTAATCTCCGTAGATGTCATACATCCGCCCCCCCAGCCACACGCCCAGAAAACTACCCAGTTGGTGACTGAAGAACACGATCCCATAAAGCGTGCCCATGTAACGCAGCCCGTAGAGATGCGCGACAAGACCGGAGGTCAGCGGCACCGTCGCAAGCCACAGCGACCCCATCACGATGGAAAAAATGATGACCGAAACCGGCGTGATCGGCACCAGAATAAAGGCCGCCGCCGCAATCGTGCGGCCGGTATAGATCGCCGCCAGCAGGTATTTCTTGGAATACCGGTTGCCTAGCCAACCGGCGAGCAGGGTTCCCCCGACATTGGCCGCGCCGATCAGCGATATCGCAACCGCCCCCAATGTCGAGGTTGAGGTGATACCCATCGAATAAAGCGCACCTCCCGGCAGGATCGGGCCGCACATCTCTGTCACAAACGCAGGGAAATGCGCCGTGACAAAGGCCAGCTGATAGCCGCAGCTGAAAAAGCCGAGGAAAATCAGCGTATAGGACGGATCCTTGAACGCCTTTACCAGGATTGCCCCCATGCTCTCTTCCAGCTCCGCCTTGGAGGCCGCTTCCGAGGCGCGCATCAGGGGCAGGGTCGCGATCAGCGCCAGAACAACGCCCGCAAACACCAGAAAAACGCTCTGCCAGCTCAAAAACGTCAGCATCCATTCGGCAGTCGGCGCGCCGAAAATCTGCCCGGCAGAGCCAGCGGCAGTGACAATTGCGAGAGACATTGACCGGTTCTCATCCGAACTGGCCCGGCCAACCACGGCCAGCACGACACCAAACCCGGTTCCGGCTATGCCGAAACCCACCAGCCATTCGTAAGCCTGCATCTCAAACGGCGTGGTTGCGAAGGCGCTGAGCACCAGACCGGCTGCATAGACCAGCGCGCCGATGATGATCGCCTTGCGGTCGCCGATCTTCTCTGCGATCGCGCCGAAAATCGGCTGCCCGATGCCCCAGGCCAGATTCTGGATGGCAATCGCCAGCGAAAATTCGGACCGCAACCAGCCGAATTCCTCGGCAATCGGGATCTGAAAGACGCCAAAAGACGCACGCACCGCAAAGCTTGCCATAATAATGATGCAGCCGACAATCAGGACGGGGGTAAACAGCGGTGCGGGGCGGGTCATGATCACTCTCCTTGCCGGAGGGGCTCCGGTCAGGCGACGGTACGGAAAAAACAGAGTCGGTCAAATCAGGATTTTTGCGCCTATAGGCAAGAATATTTGATGTATTACAGCCTGCCCTTTTCCACAGAGACTTCGCGACCGCCCGCATCTGTCCTTGCAGCTGCAAAACCGCGATAGGCTGAGATATCTTTCCATCCGAAGGCCCTCAGGCTATCCCTTCCGACATGACCCATCTGACCGCGCTTTATCAGCAGAAAATCGACGCAGGCATGTTGAAGCCCGACCCTGCGCAGGAGGCCGTGCTTCCCCATTTCGACCGCATCGCCGCGGGCCTGAAAGCCCCGCCGGTGAAACGCGGCCTCTTTCGCAAGGCCAGCTATCAGGCGGTGAAGGGCCTTTATCTCTGGGGTGGGGTCGGACGGGGCAAGTCGATGCTCATGGATCTGTTTGTCGACAGCCTTGATGACGTTCCATCGCGGCGCGTACACTTTCACGCCTTCATGCAGGAAATCCACGGCAAAATGCACGAAGCGCGCCAGCAGGGGGTCGAAGACGCGCTGGCACCCGTTGCGGCAGAGGTGGCGGGGTCGGTCCGGCTGCTGGCCTTCGACGAGATGCAGATCAGCGATATCACCGATGCAATGATTGTCGGCCGCCTGTTCGAGGCGCTGTTCGCCGCTGGTGTAACGGTGATCACAACGTCAAACAGGGTGCCGGATGATCTCTATAAGAACGGGTTGAACCGGCAGCTGTTCCTGCCCTTCATCGACCTGATCAAGCAGCAGATGCAGGTCCATGAAATGGTCAGCCCGGTCGATTATCGTCAGGATCGTCTGACTGGGGCACAGGTCTATTTCTCACCAGTGAATGCCGAGGCAAACGCCAAGATTCGCGAAATCTGGGAGGATCTCTCCGGCGGCCCGGCCCTTCCCCTGACGCTGGAGGTCAAAGGGCGAGACGTAACGCTGCCCGCCTTCCGCAACGGTGTCGCTCGGGCCGGATTTTATGATCTCTGCGGCAAAATGCTGGGTCCCGGCGACTACCTGGCCATCGCCGAGGTGGTCAAGGTTCTGGTGCTTGAGGATATTCCCCGTCTCAGCCGCAACAACTTCAATGAAGCCAAGCGTTTTGTGACACTGATTGATGCGCTTTACGAGGCAGGGGTGCGCCTCATCTGCTCAGCCGCTGCGGAGCCGGAAATGCTCTATGTCGAGGGGGAAGGCACATTTGAATTCGAACGCACAGCCTCCCGGCTGCGTGAGATGCAGGACCGGGACTGGGGACGCGAGGGCTGAGAGCAACAAGGGGGCGCTGCCCCTCGAAAGCACGGCTTTCTCACCCCCGGAGTATTTTTGGAAAGATGACGGGAAGCACTGGCACCGATCACCGGCGCCGTCAGTCATCAGTCGTCAGCCGTTTTCGCGCAGAATGTGACCGGCCAGATAGAGCGAGCCGCAGATCAGCACTCGTGCCTGCGGGTCCTTGGCGACAATCGCCTCCAGCGCTGCCATAGTGCTGTCTGCCGTGCCGGCCTCGATACCCACGGATTTGGCCGCGACTTCGGTCTCCCCGGCGCTCAGCGTGTTCACCTCATCGGGGATCGAAATCGCCGTCAGGCTTGCAACATGCGGGGCCAGCGGGGCCATGTAGCCGCGCACGTCCTTAGTGTTCAGCATGCCGCAGATCAGATGCGTTGGGCGCTCCGGCAGCTTGGCCAGCACATCCGCAAGCGCCACGCCCGCCGCGGCGTTATGACCGCCGTCCAGCCAGAGTTCGACCTCCGGCGCGGCCTCGATCAGCGGGCCGGTTTTGAGCCGTTGCATCCGCGCGGGCCATTCGGCGTTCGCCATCGCCGCCTCGCAAGCCGCCTCATCGGCGCCCAGATGGCGCAGCGCCGCCAGTGCGGCGCCGGCGTTCTGGACCTGATGCGCGCCAAGCAGGACCGGAAGCGGCAAATCCAGCAGGCCGTTCTCGTCCTGAAACACCAGCCGCCTGCGCTCCTCCCAGACATGCCAGTGCTGGCCATAGGCGATCAGCGGCGCGCCAAGACGGGCGGCGGTGGCCTCGATCACCTCCATGGCCTCCTCGGGCTGCGGGCCAACCACAACCGGTACCCCGCGCTTGATGATGCCGGCTTTCTCGCCCGCGATCTTGGCCAGCGTGTTGCCCAGGAACTGCTCATGGTCAATCGAAACCGGGGTGATCACGCTGAGCGCCGGGGTGATCACATTGGTCGCATCCAGACGCCCGCCCAGGCCCACTTCCAGCAGCGTGTAGTCGGCAGGCCTGCGGGAAAAGGCGAGAATCCCCGCCACCGTTGTTATCTCGAAATAGGTAATGTTCTCGCCGCCGTTCCTGGCATAGCACTCGTCCAGCACCTCGGTCAGATGCTGTTCCGAGATCAGCTCTCCGGCCAGCCGGATCCGCTCATGAAAGCGCGCAAGATGCGGCGAGGTATAGGCATGAACGCTCTTTCCCATCCCCTCAAGCCCGGCCCGGATCATCGCCTGGGTCGAGCCCTTGCCGTTGGTGCCCGCCAGATGGATCACCGGCGGCAGCTTGTCCTGCGGATTGTCCAGCGCTTCCAGCAGCCGCCAGACCCGGTCCAGCGTCAGGTCGATGATCTTGGGGTGCAGCGCCATCATACGGGCAAGGATCGCGTCGGAGGTCTGGGTCATTCTACAGCTCACTGGCGTTGGTACAGGCGGTAAGATATGCAAACGGCCCACCCGAAGAACGAGCGGGCCGCAACATCAGAGATTATCAGGATCAGCCGCCTGAGGCCGGTGCATCTGCGGCACCCTTGGTGTCGTTCCCGGCCTGTTCGCTCGCATCCGGGGCGGGCAGGTCGCCGACAATCTGCGGCGGCAGGCCCAGCAGCATGCGGGTGATGGTGATCAGCTCGTCACGCATCTCCGTGCGCGGGGTCACCCGGTCCAACATGCCGTGATCCAGAAGGTATTCGGCGCGCTGAAAGCCCTCAGGCAGTTTCTCGCGAATGGTCTGTTCGATCACCCGGGGGCCAGCAAAACAGATCAGCGCATTGGGTTCGGAGATATGGACATCCCCCAGCATCGCGTAAGAGGCTGTCACACCACCGGTCGTCGGATGGGTCAGCACGACGATATAGGGCAGGCCCGCCTCTTTCAGCATCTGCACCGCAACGGTGGTCCGCGGCATCTGCATCAGCGACAGGATGCCCTCCTGCATGCGTGCGCCTCCGGCGGCGGAGAATAGCACCAGCGGGCGTTTCAGCTTCACGGCTTCCTGAGCGGCCGCGATGATCGCATTGCCTACGAACATGCCCATGGAGCCGCCCATGAAGGAGAAATCCTGTGCCGCAGCGATGATCGGCGTCCGGCCGATTTCACCGGCAGCCACCAGCATCGCCTCTTTCTCCGCGGTCTTCTTCTGCGCCGCTTTCATCCGGTCGGGATAACGTTTCTGATCACGGAACTTGAGCGGGTCGGCCAGAGGTTCAGGCACTTTGACTTCGGTGAAGACACCGCCATCAAACAGCGCCAGAAACCGGTCGCGTGGCGTGATGTGCATGTGGTGTCCGCAATTGTTGCAGACATTCAGATTGTCGCTCAGCTCGCGGTGAAACAGCATGGTGCCGCATTCGTCGCATTTGCGCCAAAGGTTCTCGGGAACTTCGCGGCGCGAGAAGATCGAATTGATCCGCGGCCGGACGTAGTTGGTGATCCAGTTCATAAGCCATGCCTTTGTAGGGGCGGTTTGGACCTTCAAATAAGGCCCCGCGCGTCTAAATGCAATCAGCGCCGGATGGCAAGCCGCGCAACCAACCAGCAGAAGCCCACAACCGCGAGATCCAGCCAGAGCATTTGCCGCATGACAACGGGATCCGACAGCTCAAACGGGACCAGATATAGCGCCAATCCCGACAGGCTGGTGGGCGATCCGAACAAGAGGATAGCAATGATATTATTGGCAAAATGTACTGCGATTGCGGGGCCCAGCGTGCCCGCCCGGGCGGTCAGATCCGCCATCAGCAGTCCAAACGCCCCCGCCCAGAGCGCAATGAAGGGCGCATTCACCCCCGCATCGGCCGGCACATAGTGACCAGCAGCAAAGAGGATCGACGGCACCAGAAGCCAGACCAGCGGATGAGAAAACCGTGCCGCAAGCGCCTGCTGGAGATACCCCCGGAACAGGATTTCCTCGGCGCTGACCTGCACGAATATCGCCATCAGCGCGAATGGTAGCAACAGCAGCCATTGCGCTGGTGGCAGGTTCGGCACCAGATCCGACATCACACCGCCGTCCAGCCCGCCCGGCAGGACCAACCACAGAACGGCAAGCCCCATCATCAGGACCATCAGTCGAACGCCGGTCCGGCAGAACTGTCGCGAAGTCTGCGGTATCGGGCCGATCAGGCTGGTCAGGCCGCGTCGGTGCAACAGGCGCAGCACGCAGGCAACAGCCACGGTCACGGGTAAGAAGCTGCCCAGCAGCACCAGCATGGCTACAGGCGAGCCCCCGGTCGGCAAATCACTCACCCAATCACCCGGCGCGACAGCAATCAGCAGCTGGACAGCGACATTGGTCATCGCGTAGCTGAGTACTGCCACGAGCAGCATACCAAGCAGCAGCCGCCAGATCTGCGGGCTGCGCCGGGCCGGATCGACCAGTTGCGCATGGGCAGCATAGGCCGCCATTGTGGGATCAATGGACATTGCCGCTATGCTCCTCCGCAAGTGTATTGGTCGCAGCCACCGCTGGTGCTTGGCTGCCTGCAACGTTCTGATCCGCCGCGCGGACGACACCCGCAACCTGCACCAGATGCCGTGAGACCGTTTCGAGCAGCTGCACGGCCACGCCCGCATCCGCCTCGATCACGGCACGGTACTCTTCGGCGCCAATCCTGAGAAAACGGCAATCTTCCACCGCAATCAGGTCCAATTGCCGTGTGTCGCGCAGGATAACAGCCAGATCACCGATCAACCGCCCCGGCTCAACCCGGGAAATCGGCGTGGTCTCCGGCGTTCGATCGGGCCAGTACAGTTCCGCTGTACCGGTCAGACAGAGAAACACCGCATCGCCGCTCTCTCCAAATCGGAACACGTAATCGCCCTTGGCCACATCATGCCAGCGCGCCGAGAAGGCCAACAGACGCTGGTTCCGCGCATCCAGTTTCGAGAACAGATCTGTGCTTTGAATAAGCTCCAGCCGTTTGCCAAGGTCGTTTCGCGCGGCATTCTCCATCGGGTCGGTCAATCCGCCTTCCACCCCGTCGATGCGCCCGTTCTGAATTTTCACAAAAATATCATAGCGTTCGGGGTGATTGAATTGATCTTCCAGAAACAGCATCGTGGTATTTGGCATCAGCTCAGCAAGGCGCTCGCGTGATTTCAGCCGACTGGCGCTGTCATGACTCGCCAGCGCGCGATCCAAGATCAGGACATCCGGCCGTTTGATCGCTGCACGGGTAAAGGCCGCGCGCTCCTGAAACACCGGCTCCAGCGCCGCGCCGCCCAGACCTGCCGGCAGATCATAGAGAATAAGCGCCAGCCGCTTGCGCAGCCCGTGTTCCTCCAGCACGTCGGCGACCAGATCCTCAACCTGTTTCGCCTTTGCTCCCGCGCCCAGCGACAGCCGCCCGTATAGAAGATTCTCCAACACGGTGAGACGCGGAAGATAGGCGTCGGGCGAGATCGAAATAAAGAGATCGCCCAATTGCGCCTGCAGGGTCTGCGCCATATCACGGCGCATCGTCAGGATCTGCTGCTTGAAGCGTTCCGGGAACGCGGTGCCGATCTGCTCTTCGGAAATCAGAAACGGAACCGATGCAAGCAGACCCCGCTCATCCTCCCGCAATCCCAGCACACCCAGAGTCTTCTGCCGGTCGGCAACCTCAGCGATACGTTGATAGAGCGCCTCGTCCAGCCCCAGCCGCTTGAACAGCGGATGGTCGGTATCAGCCAGACCAAAGGTCTGCCGCAGTGTTTCCATAACCCCGAGGCCAAAAGCGATCACATCCTGCTGCAAGCCATTGTCACGCAGCGCACTGATAATCGGCCCATCTTCGGCAATCAGCTCTTCCGGGGCGATGGCGCGCGTGGGCGCGGCAAACAGGATATTGCCGCCCAACGGCACCGCCGGGTTGAAACTGTCCGGGTCGAAACGGTGCACGACGTCAGACAGCCCGGCACGCTCCAGCCGTTCAGCAACCAGAGCTCGCAGCCCGATGATCTGCTGGACCAGCCCCAGATGCGGTCCGATCTGAAAACGCGTGTGCAGGGTGCGTCGAAACAGCTGCTCATCAATGCCCATCGCCTCAACCAGCTGGAACCACCAATCGCGCAGCTCGCTTTCCGATCCGAGCCCGGCCAGCGCCGGATTGATCCAATCCGCCGTCAGCGGGTCGGGGCTGTTACCCGCACGGCAGGCTTCGGTCAGCGCCCGGTTTTTGCCGCGCGCCTCGGTGTGCGCTGGCATGTGAGGTTGATCACGGAGCGGCATCAGCACATTGTCCCCGAGCGATCCGTCAAATAGGTAGGGCCGCGAATAGGCATAGCCCACGCGCGTCGCGATCACGCCTTGGTGCAGCTGATCCAGCCGATGGCCTGCAATGGTCACCGTACCTCGAAACGGCATCACCTCACGCGTCAGCAATGCGGCAAAAGCTGCGCGTTCGGCCTCGCTGCCGCTCTGGATCGCGACACGTCCCCCGGCGGGAATGGTCAGCGACAGATCTTCAAGCACCATATTGCCATCGGCGTCCTTCACCGAAACATTGCGCAGCTCGATCTCCCCGCGCAGATGGGGAATATCGGCGGGCACACCGTCGATCAGCGTCTCCGGGATCATCCCCTTGGGCGAGAAACGATCGGTCATGATCGACCAGCGCAGGCTCATATCCTGCACCTGATTATAATAGGTCAGCAACTCCCGCCACGGCGCGGAAAGGTCCTTATAAGCTGCCAGCGCCGCCACCAGAGCGCCCACTGTGATATCGCCGCGGATCGCCAGCACCCCTCCGGCGGAATAGAACACAAAAGGCGTCAGATGGCCGATCATGTTGTTGAGGAACTTCATGAAGTATTTCTTGCTGTAGATGCGTCGCCGAATATCGAACAGTCGCCCCAAACGCGTCGAAATCTGCGCCAGCCGGTAGCGTCGTCCGCCATTGATCCGCAGATCGCTGATCCCGGCCGCCGTTTCACCGATCTCGGCCGAGAAAGCCCGCACCTCCTGGATACGATCCTTGTTCAGCAGGTTGATCTGCCGTTGCAGCATCGGGATGAGCCAGGCCTGTAGCGGGATCAATGCGATGGACGCGAGACCGAACCACAGACTCTGCATGAACAGGAACACGACGATCGTCAGCATCTGCCCGGCCTGAAACACTGGCTGGGCCACGGCATCCCCCATCAGCCCGCCCATCGGCTCCGACTCCGAGGTGATCATCGACACAAGTTCACCCTGGCTCGTGGTGCGGAAATAGGGCGTGGGAAAGCGCATCATCCGGTTGATCAGCGTATAGCGCAGACGTCGCAGCAGTCGCTCCGCCACAACCCCCTTCATGGTATTGAGACGCATCTTCAGCAGCCCGCTGATCAGAACCGCAGCAAGGAACCCAAAACAGAGCAGCAGCAGGTAATCGACCTGGCCAATCTCCTGGCCCAGTACCTCAACCTGATCCATCGGTGCCCCGATGGCGTCATTGATGATCCGCTTGGGCAGTTCCAACGCAGCGTAGAGAAAGGGGAATGTGACCATGGTCAGCGCCAACAGACCTATCTGCTGGCGCCGTGAATAGGTCCAGATGAATGAAAACAGGGTGGATTGCATCCCCTGCTCCTCTTACGTGTCGGAAGGTGTCAGCGCGAAATCGCCTGCTGGCTCTGCAGCGGTCAGACCCTAATCACTGCCCCCTGACATTACAAGGCAACACCCGGCCGACTTTTGCGTGGGCTGCTTGCGACAGAGGCGCCCCCGGACTATTCCGGAATCGAGCAAGACAACGACAGGCAGAGACCACCGTGACCATCATAAGCGACGGAAAAATAGTATCTATTTCTGATGGAACGCAGTCAGAGGCACAAACGGAAAACGGGTATCGGTCCACTCAACCCCGGCTATCCGGTTGTTGCTTTTCTACCGCGATTGCACAGTGGCTTTGCGATGGCGCACGCACGACGTTGCAGGTGACCGGCTGCCACCGACTGTATCGGCGTGCTCTGACCCTGCTTGCCGCCGCCGCTCTGGCCGCCTGCACCGCCGATTCAGGTCTCTCGCTGGTGGGGGCCACGACTGAGCCGCAGCCCGGGGATATCACCCGGATGAGCTTTGCCAGTGACACCATTCATCTGGTGCCACCAGCCGGCTTCTGCATCGATCCCCGCATGACGGGCCATCGCGCCGAAGGTGGGTTTGCCATCGTCGTTCCCTGTTCCAGTCTGCGTCCAGGCCCCGCCAGTCGCAACCGCGCCTTGATCACCGTCGCTGTCGGACCCGCTGGCCCAGCGGATGCGGCATTGACCAGCGCTGATCTGTTAAAGACAGCACCCGGCGCCCGGCTGGTCGCTGAGCGCAACGACATGATGCTGCCGCTGGTCAAGCTGAACATGCCGGACCACCGCGCTCGTGGCGCCAGCCCCGTGCACTGGCGCGGCGCCTTCGTGCTGAACGACCAACTGGTGGCCGTTGCGCTCTACGCGCCCAGCGGCAGCCGCAACCTTGGTCGACGCGGCGCACAATTGCTGAACGAACTGACCGCAAAAACGCTCGAAGCATCGGTGACTGCCGATCTTGATCCCGCTACCGATGGTATCACCCGGTGATATCCACGCCAGAACGGCGGGCGCGATGACACGGCGACGCGAGCTGCCAAGCACCAACCATCCAAACGGATTTCCGCTTCCGAGTTTGTCAGCGGTCACCGCTTTGGCTAGGGTCGAAGAAAACAATGAAACGCTGCTGCTTTGCCGCATCGCCGAAAAGCATGACTCGCAGGACAGGATATTGAGCCAATGGGCAGGACAATAGAAAAACTGCTGTTCGCGCGCGTTCTCAGGCGTTGGCGTCGGCTGGCACAGCAGGCGTCGAAAATGCCCCTCAGCCGTCTGAGGGAACAACGCAATCGCGCCCGAACCCTGCGCCTGCATCTGGACCGGCTCATTCACATCGCCGAAGGTCGGCTGGCGCTGCCGCAGGTGGGCTCGAACGCTTTTCCCCGCCCTCACGGCACCGACTGGGGCTGGCGGCCCGAACTGTGGCGTGGCCCGCTGCCGGTTCCCGGTGCCTCGGCCGTCGCCAGCAAAACACGGCTCGGCGGAGAGGTGGAGCTGTTTCACGACTGCACCGTTTCCGAACTCACCCTGCGCCAGCTGCGCAACAACCGCGAGGAAGACCTCGCCCCTTATGGTGTGCGTCTGGATGTGTTCGGGTTTGACGGCTCGTTCCTGTCACTGGTCATCGAGTTGCCGCAAGACGTCACCGCAGGGCTGAACCGTGACCATCTGCTGCGGGTGGACTGCACGCTTGAGACGGAAAAACCGATCGAGATCTTTGCCCGGCTCAATATCAAACACGGCCCGAATACTGAACAGATGGTGCGGGAACTGCCGATGGGCGACAAGCGCACCCATGTGGAATACGACCTAGCCTATGCTGAGTTGAACGAAAAACGGGTCGAGCGGCTTTGGCTGGAGCTGATCTTTGAAGCCCCGGAAATGAACCAGGTGACCCTGCGCGATGTCACTCTGTCGCGCAGTCGCCGCGCCAGCCTGTAACCCACATTCGAAAGGCCGGACATGAGCCAACTGACATTGACCAAAATTCGTTTTCGCGAGGGGCTCTGGGAAGGCCGGATCACGGGGTCCGGTCACAGCGCCTCCGCCCCGCTGATTGAGGTCCGGCACCTGGATCGCCCGGTTCGCGATGTTGCCCTGACCGAAAGCGACACCGCAGGCGAATGGTCGCTGACAATCCCGATCCCAACCGAAGCGATCGCCGACGGGGTGCAGAGTTTTGTGATCTACGACCTCAAGAGCGATGTCAAACTCGGCGATTTCACCCTGATCTGCGGTGAACTCACGGGCGATGACCTGCGAGTCGAGGTCGAGCTTTTGCGCGCCGAACTGGACATGCTGAAACGCGCCTTTCGCCGCCACTGCGTCGAAACGCAATAACCGCGTCACGCCGGGCTGGGCTAACTTATCGTCTCTAACACGGGCCCCGTTGCCTGTAGTCAACAGCGCGACTGCTTTAATACGCGTCTCAGCTGCGCGACGTCGTCAGCGCCAGGAACACGTCTTCCAGATCCGCCTCCTCGGTCTTCACATCGCGGATGGAGATCCCTGCGGCGCGCACCGCTGAGAGCACCTCCTCGGCACTGGTTGCGTTGCCATGATAGCGCAGGATCACTGCCCCATCGCCGCGCAACTCCGATGTGATCCCCTTACCGGCTGGCAGTTCCGTCACCGCCGCCGCCGGATGCACCACCATCGCCTTGGCGTCCAGACGCCCCAGCAGATTTGCGGTGGTGTCGCGTGCTACCAGCTCGCCCTGGTTGATGATTGCGATCTCATCACACATTTCCTCGGCCTCTTCGAGGTAATGGGTCGTCAGGATGATTGTCATGCCCTGCGCGTTCAGCTTGCGGATGTTCTCCCACAGCATCTGGCGCAATTCGATATCCACGCCTGCTGTCGGCTCGTCCAGCACCAGAATATTCGGATGATGCACCAGCGCCTTGCCCAGCAACAGCCGCCGCTGCATTCCACCGGACAGAGTTCGCGCATAGGCATGTGCCTTGTCCTCAAGCCCGACCATACGCAGGATCTCATCGCTGCGCCGCTCGGATTTTGGCACACCATACAGCCCGGCCTGCACTTCCAAGGCGCCACGTGGACTGAAAAACGGATCAAGATTCAGCTCCTGCGGCATCACCCCGATAGCCGCCCGGGACTGACGCGGATTTTCATCCTGGTCAAAGCCCCAGATCGTGACCTTGCCTGCGGTTTTCAGAACCAACCCGGCCATGATGTTGATCATCGTGGATTTGCCGGCACCGTTGGGACCAAGAAGACCAAACACAGAGCCACGCGGAATGCTCAGATCCACACCTTTCAGCGCGGCTTTCGCGGGTTGCCCCCTGCGGCCCTTGTAGGTTTTTTGCAAACCTTCAATACGGATTGCGTCCTCTGTCATCGCGGCTCTTGCCCCCGGTTTTCCCTTGGCTCATAAAAGCCCCTAAACGATAACCAAGAGGACCGCCAGAGATGACCATCGAAGCGCCGGAAACCAAGATCGTGGACAGCTACCGCGTCGCCTGCGACGGCAGCGAAGGTGCGCTGGGACATCCGCGGGTCTACCTGCAAATCCCCGAAGCCGAAGGCTATGTCGAATGCCCCTATTGCGACTGCAAGTTTGTCCATAAGGATGCAGCACAGAACCAGGCGTAACCGCCTGAAAAAAATCACAAGATTGGAAACGCCGCCGGAACGGGCGGCGTTTTGCGTTTATGCCAACACCTGCGCCAGCTCGTGAAAAGTGCGACGAGGTTGAGGCGAATTTTAGTGATCAAGACGGCGTCGATCCGGTCGCGGTAGCGGATTCTTTACGATGATGATGCACAGGATAGAAGGTATATCTGCTGCTACCGGAGACTGTGATGTACAGCGTCGTTCAATGCATTACGCAAGAACACAGCCTCGGCCTTGTGACCGTGGCTGCGCTTGTCTGCGTCATCGGTTCCTGTCTTTCCGTCCTGATGACACAGCGGCTCGGTCAGACCGTCGGTAATCGCAAAATCGTCCAGCTGGTGCTGACCAGCCTGATCAGCGGCGGCACCGTCTGGACCACTCATTTCATCGCCATGCTTGCTTTTGATCCCGGATATGTCCACGGATATGATCCGCTGATCACGGCGCTGTCCCTGGGTGCAGCCGTTGTCGGTATGCTGATGTCAAACGGTGTCTACGCCATTGCACATTCGACCAATTACCGCGTTGCGGCCAGCGGCGCGATGTTTGGCCTCAGCGTCTCGACCATGCATTATCTCGGGATGAGCGGCTATCTACTGCCAGGAGAGATCGTCTGGCAGACCACACCGCTCATATCCTCCATTCTGCTGGGCACGGTGTTCGGAATGGCGACCTATCAGTATCTCACCCGGTTCAACACCGGACGGCATTGGCTTGTTGCCGTCGCCCTGATGACGCTGACGATCTGTACGATGCACTTCACCGGCATGTCGGCCATCACCGTTCAGCTCAGCCCACTGTATTCCGTCCCGCCCGAGGTGATCTCGGATGCGACGCTTGGCCTGTTTGTTCTGGGTACGATGACGATCATCCTGGTGATCGGCTTTGCGGCGCTCAGCATCGAAACAAACGTCGAAAGCGAGGCCCGCGACCAGCTGCAACACGCCGCCCTGCACGATCCCCTGACCGGCCTGCCCAACCGGATGTCCCTGACGCGCAAGATGGCCAGCCTGACCGACTTGCTGGCGCGCGACGAAACCGAACGCGTTGCCGTGCTGACCCTTGATCTCAATCTGTTTAAGGAAATCAACGATCTTTATGGTCACGCAGCCGGGGATGCTGTTCTGATGACCGTAGCCGACCGGCTGAATAGCGTTCTGGAGAAAGATGAATATATCGCGCGCGTCGGCGGCGACGAATTTGTCGCTCTAAAGCAAGGGTTTCGCCGGGTCGATCAGGTCATGGCCTTTGCTGAGCGGCTGCACGCCTTGACCGTCGAGCCGGTGGATTTTGACAACACATCGGCGATCGTCGGTGTCGCCATCGGTGTTGCCACCAGCCTGGAAGACGGCCGCGACCTGCGCGATCTGCTGCACAAGTCGGATGTGGCGATGTATCGTGCCAAATCGGACGCAGACCGGCACATATGCCTGTTCAATGCGCAGATGGAAAAACACAACCGCGACCGTCTGGAACTGGTCAACGATCTGCGGCAGGCCTGCCTCGCGGGCAATCAGTTCGAACTGGCCTATCAGCTGCAGAACGATCTGCGCTCTCTCGCTCCCATCGGGTTCGAGGTTCTCCTGCGCTGGAACCACCCGGAAAAAGGCCGCATTCCCCCCGACACCTTCATTCCCATCGCCGAGGAAACCGGGCTGATCCGCGAAATCGGCCTTTGGGTTCTGCGCACGGCCTGCCGAGAGGCAAGTGGTTGGCCCGAGCATTTCAACATCGCGGTCAACGTGGCGCCACAGCAGCTGATGCAGCCCTCTTTCGTCGAACATGTCTCCGACATCCTGCTGGAAACCGGCCTTGCTGCTGAACGTCTGGAACTGGAAATCACCGAGGCCAGCATTATCGACGATCAGGTCCATACCCTGAAGGTCATGCAACAGCTGAAAAACATGGGCCTGCGGATCGCCATGGATGATTTTGGCACCGGCTACTCGTCGCTCGCGATGCTGCAAACCTTCCCCTTTGACAAGATCAAGATCGACCGCAGCTTCGTACAGGACGTCCACAAAAACGATCAACGGGCGGCAATTGTCCGATCCACCCTGCTCCTGGGCGCTGCGCTCAATATCCCGGTCCTGGCCGAGGGTGTCGAGGTAGAGGATGAATTGCAGTTCCTGCGCACCGAGAAATGCGCCTCCGTACAGGGGTTTTACTTTGGCCGACCAATGGCACGGGACGAAATGCGCCTGATCGTCGAGGCGAACAAACAGGCAAAAACAGCCTGACGCCAGCCGACATCACAAAGGCCGAGAATGGGCAATTGCTCTCCCTCCGCTGATCACCGATAACGGGGGCCAACGCGCAACACCCGGAGCATCGGCCATGACCACCGCATCTTTTGGCAAGGGCTGCCATCTGCACCTGATCGACGGATCGGCATTCATTTTCCGCGCATACCACGCGCTGCCGCCCCTCACCCGCAAGTCCGACGGCCTGCCAATCGGGGCGGTTGCCGGTTTCTGCAACATGCTTCAGCGCTATGTTGAGGGCAATGGTGGTCCCGATGCACCAACCCATGTTGCGGTGATCTTTGACAAGGGGTCGCATACCTTCCGCAACGATCTCTATGATCAATACAAAGCCAACCGCGAGGCCATGCCCGAGGATCTGCGGCCGCAGATTCCATTGACCCGCACCGCGACCGAAGCCTTCAACATCGCCTGCAAGGAACAGGAAGGTTTCGAGGCCGATGACATCATCGCCACCCTCGCCTGCCAGGCCCGCGACGCAGGTGGCCGCGTGACCATCATCTCCTCCGACAAGGATCTGATGCAGCTCGTCGGTGGCGGTGTTGAAATGCTGGATGCCATGAAAA
This sequence comes from Phaeobacter sp. JH20_37, assembly GCF_048056015.1. Classification (NCBI taxonomy): domain Bacteria; kingdom Pseudomonadati; phylum Pseudomonadota; class Alphaproteobacteria; order Rhodobacterales; family Roseobacteraceae; genus Phaeobacter; species Phaeobacter sp. JH20_37. Next base: position 177,748 of record NZ_JAYMWW010000011.1, read on the forward strand.
ACAGGCGGATCGACAGCGATGGCGTTGTCGAGAAATTCGGGGTTGGCCCGGACCGTGTAGTGGACGTGCAGGCGCTGGCGGGCGACTCGGTCGACAATGTGCCCGGCGCACCCGGGATCGGGATCAAGACCGCCGCACTGCTGATCAACGAATACGGCTCCCTGGAAGAGCTGCTGGACCGCGCCGAAGAGATCAAACAACCCAAGCGCCGACAGACCCTGATCGAAAATCGCGAGCAGATCGAACTGTCCAAAAGACTGGTTCAGCTGGACAGCAACATGACGCTGGATTTCACTCTGGATGACCTAGAGGTGCGCGATCCGGACGCCGATCACCTGCTGGCCTTCCTCGCCGAAATGGAATTCCGCACCCTGTCCAAACGCATCGCGGACCAGCTTGGTAAGGAACCACCCACAATCACGGACGCCCCGGCCAAAGATACCGCGGCAACGGACGCTCCGACCGTAACCGACCTGCCGTTTGACAGCGCGTCATATGAATGCGTCCGCGATGCCGAGGCGTTAAAGAAGTGGATTGCCCGGATCCGCGAACGCGGCTGGGTCGCTGTTGATACGGAAACCACCGGCTTTGATGAAATGGTGGTGGATCTGGTTGGCATTTCACTCTGCGTGGAGCCGGGGACCGCCTGCTATATCCCGCTCACCCATAAATCCGGCAATAGCGACGATCTGTTTGGCTCGGACGAGCTGGCGGAGGGGCAGATGCCTTTGCAGGAGGCGCTCGATCTGCTGAAACCGGTGCTTGAGGACGACAGCATCCTCAAGATCGGCCAGAACATGAAATATGACGCCAAGATCTTTGCCCGCCGTGGCATTGATGTGGCGCCGATCGACGATACAATGCTGATGTCTTATGCCATGCACGCAGGTCAGCACGGGCACGGTATGGACACGCTGTCAGAGCGTTACCTGAACCACACTCCGATCCCGATCAAACCGCTGCTGGGCAGTGGAAAATCCGCGATCACCTTCGACCGTGTGCCCATTGGCGATGCGGTCGCCTATGCCGCGGAAGACGCCGATATCACCCTGCGCCTCTGGCAGCTGTTCAAACCGCAATTGCACCGGTCAGCGGTCACCACGGTCTATGAAACGCTGGAACGCCCGCTGGTGCCGGTGCTCGCCCGGATGGAGCGCGAAGGCATCAAGGTCGATCGTGATACGCTGTCCCGCATGTCGAACGCCTTTGCGCAGAAAATGGCCGGGCTGGAGGCGGAAATTCACCAGTTGGCAGGCCAGGAATTCAACGTCGGATCCCCCAAGCAGCTGGGGGAAATCCTGTTTGACAAACTCGGTCTGGAAGGCGGCAAAAAAGGCAAGACCGGCGCCTATGCCACCGGCGCCGATATCCTGGAGGATCTCGCGACGGAACACGCCCTGCCTGGTCTGGTGCTGGATTGGCGCCAGCTGAGCAAGCTCAAATCGACCTATACCGACGCGCTTCAGGATCACATAAATGCGGAAACCGGGCGCGTGCACACCTCCTATGTGCAGACCGGTGCCAACACTGGCCGCCTGGCCTCAACCGATCCCAACCTCCAGAATATCCCGGTCCGGTCCGAGGAAGGGCGCCGCATCCGCGAAGCCTTCGTGCCCGAGCATGGCAATGTCCTGCTGTCGCTTGACTACAGCCAGATCGAATTGCGCATCCTGGCCCATGTCGCCGGGATCGATACGCTGAAGCAGGCCTTTGCAGAAGGTCAGGACATCCATGCGCTCACCGCGTCCGAGATGTTCAACGTACCGCTGGATGAAATGACCCCCGAAATCCGCCGTCAGGCCAAAGCGATCAACTTTGGCGTGATTTACGGGATCTCCGGCTTTGGTCTGGCCCGCAATCTGCGCATCCCGCGCACCGAGGCGCAGGGCTTCATCGATCGCTATTTCGAGCGGTTCCCCGGCATTCGCCGCTACATGGATGACACCGTCGCCTTTGCCAAGGAACACGGCCATGTCCAGACCCTGTTCGGGCGCAAGATCCATACTCCGGAAATCTCCGCCAAGGGACCACGTGCAGGTTTTGCCAAACGCGCAGCGATCAATGCACCGATACAGGGCACGGCTGCGGATGTGATCCGCCGCGCCATGATCCGTATGCCCGCCGCAATCGCCCATCTGCCCGCGCGGATGCTGCTACAGGTGCATGACGAATTGCTGTTCGAAGTGCCCGAGGCCGCTGTCGACGACACCATCGAAACCGCGCGCAGGGTGATGGAAACCGCCGCAGATCCGGCCGTGCATCTCGACGTGAAGCTGGTAGTGGACGCAGGCAAAGGACGGAACTGGGCCGAAGCTCACTAGCTTTGGCCGAGGCTTGATGCCAAAGATCCGGGCCGCTTTCAAAACCCGACCGAAGCGGATCGGATCGGATCGGACGCCCGCCTCGCATTTCAGCGGCACGCCATGCCTTAGGCATGGCGCCCGGCCCAACGGGAAGAATAGCATCCATGATGCTGTGATGACGGGCGGGAGCGCTTGCTCGGTCAGGACATCGCCGGAGGGGCTTCGCTCAGCGATCCTGCCGGGGAGAGGAAACCGTACCCTTGCTGGCTTCCTGCGGCGGCTTCACCATCCATGCCACCATGCGGCGCACGGCGGGTGCAACAACCAGCACCACGCCAAAGGCCACCGGCCAGCCAAAACTCCAGGCAGCCATCCACAGTCCCGGCGCTTCGGAACTCAGGCCCACCGCCTTCAGCGTGGCCACCCCGGTGACGATACACGACATGATACCCGACAGGATCAGACCAAATAGGATGGGGGCAAAACGCGCAGGCAGCATGGAGGTCTCCAGATCACGACTTACTGCCTTATGCCCAGCGCTCAGTCATATTTCAATTCACGAATATGTATTTCTGTCCCGCTGGACGTTTGGCCGCAGCCCTCCCCAAGCCTCAGGGTCCGCCAGCCCCCCTCACAGGGTTCGGCCCGCTCTCACCCCATCCAGGCCAGACTGTCCTCTGTCCGCTTGGTACTGGGGGTGTATTCCGCGCTGACCCAACCACCATAGCCGCTCTCGTCGATGGCCGCGAACAGCTGCTCGAAATCGACCGGCCCGGTTCCCGGTTCGCAACGCCCCGGCGCCGCACCGATCTGTACATGGACAGCCCGGTTACCAAAGGCTTCCCAGACCTTCACCGCATCGCCGTGGATCAACTGCGCATGGTAGGCGTCGTATTGCAGCCCCACGTTCTTGCGATCCACCGCCTCCAGCACCTCTACGGCGAGATTGTAGTCATCCAGAAAATACCCCGGCTGATCACCGCTGTTCAGCGGCTCGATGGTGAACTGCTGGCCCGGCGCATAGTCGGCCGCCCATTGCAGATTGCGGATCAGCGTTTCCTTGGCGACATCCCCTTTTGCGTAGCCGGCCATGATGTGGATCATTCCGGGCCGCAACACCTCCGCATAGCGCAGCACCCGCCGAATATCGCGCTGAAAGCGATCCGACCCCATCGGCAGCGCGGCATAGCCCGGCATCCCGCCTGTATAATTTGGCGGCGGCGCATTGATCAGCAGCAGTTCCAGACCATTGGCCAGCAGGGCGCGCTGGGTTTCCTTCGCAGCCAGCTCATAGGGAAACAGGATTTCCACCGCCTCAAATCCGGCCCGCGCCGCCGCCGGAAAACGATCCAGATAGGGCAATTCGGCAAACAGCAATGAAATATTGGCCGCAAACTTCGGCATCGAAAACCTCCTTTGGAGCCACCCCCGATTGGCGGCCAAACAGACATGCTCCGGGCAAAAGTCACCAAAGGCTCGTCCCGGCCCCCGCCGGTTGCGCCATTGATCGGCCCGTTTTTGCACGCCCCCAATCTGCCCCATATCTCCGCCGATTTTGAGCGGGTTTTCACAAGAATTTTCGGTAATTTAACAATATACTCAAGCGGGTCAGCGACTTCCTGCCGCTGCCCTTTGCCACCGGCAAACCCCTGCCGACGAGCGCCGGGTCGGATGCGGCGTGGTCAGCCCTCCGGCAAATCAGCCGACGGGATCATCCCAAAAAACTCGCCGCCCGACCACAGCCCGAACCAGCCGTCTCGGTGGCATCCCAGCTCGACCAGCCGATAAAAGCTCTTGCGATCAATCAAGGCCTCCAGCCCGGCACGCACCATCACATAGGGCGAGGGCTCGCCGGTTGCATCGTCTCTTACCACACGGATCTTATGCGCAGGCCCGGCTTCGACCCTGTCGCCGACATGTGTCTCGAACCGCAGAATCTGCGCGGCGCCGTCGCCCTCGACCTCGAAATCCACCGCAACGAAAGGCGCATCCTCGACCGTGATGCCCACTTTCTCGACCGGGGTCACCAGAAAGTATTTGCCGTCTTCCAGCTTCAGAATGGAGGAAAACAGCTTCACCAGTTCAAACCGGCCAATCGGCGTGCCAAGGTAGAACCAGGTGCCATCACGGGCGATCCGCATGTCCAGATCGCCGCAAAACGGCGGATTCCACAGATGTACCGGCGGCAACCCGCCTTTGCTCGCCGTCTTGGCAGCGGCCGCCAGCCCCTCGGCACTGGGCGGTTCTGATCCTGTTTCAGGGGATTTGCTGCCGGAAGTCACGGGATTTTGTCCGCTCATTGCTTTTGCCATTTTCTCTCAACGCGATACAGTAACACTATATATTCGCCGTGAAGGGAAAGTCATGTCCGAACCCGACGATCTGCTGGCCGAGATTGAAGCGCTTGAAGACAAGCTGACACAGGCCAGATCCTCTATCACCCGGCGCTTTATCGGTCAGGAAAGAGTGGTTGATCTCACTCTGAGCACGCTGCTGTGCGGTGGTCATGGGCTGTTAATCGGCCTGCCCGGGCTGGGCAAGACCCGGCTGGTCGAAACCCTGTCCACCGTTATGGGGCTGGCCGGCAACCGGGTGCAGTTCACCCCGGACCTGATGCCTGCCGATATTCTGGGCTCCGAGGTCCTGGACACCGCCAGCGATGGCAGCCGCGCCTTTCGCTTTGTGCCGGGGCCGGTGTTCTGCCAGCTGCTGATGGCCGATGAGATCAACCGCGCCAGCCCACGAACACAATCGGCACTGCTGCAGGCGATGCAGGAGCGTATGGTGACCGTGGCGGGCGCCGACCGACCGCTGGGGATGCCCTTCCACGTGCTGGCCACCCAGAACCCCATCGAACAGGAGGGCACCTATCCGCTGCCCGAAGCCCAGCTGGACCGTTTCCTGTTCCAGATTGATGTCCCCTATCCGACGCGGCAGACCGAACGCGATATCCTGCTGGCCACAACTGGGGTTGAGGAAGGCAGCGCCTACCAGGTCTTCACCGCCGATGAACTGATGGCCGCGCAGACTCTGCTGCGCCGGATGCCCGTCGGTGACGGCGTGGTCGAACTGATTCTCGATCTCGTGCGCGCCTTCCGCCCGGATGATCCGGCGGCCTCCGAACAGGTGCAGCAAACCGTTGCCTGGGGGCCCGGACCACGGGCCGCTCAGGCGCTGATGCTGGCGGTGCGCGCCCGCGCCCTGCTCGAGGGGCGCCTCGCTCCCAATGCCGACGACGTGCTGGATATGGCCCAGCCCGTACTCAGCCACCGGATGGCGCTGAACTTCGCCGCGCGTGCCCGTGGCGAGAACCTGAGCGCTCTTATCACAAGCACAGCCGAGGCGATGGCCCGGCCCGGTGTCGCCGCGTGACACAGCCGCGCGCCCTTCAGCCAGCCCGGCCGACCGGCAGCGCGCTCCAGCCGGCAGCGGCGGATCTGCGCCACCGCGCCGAAAGTGCCGCCAGCCGATTTCCGCCGCTCCTGGTGCAGGCGCAACAACTGGCCGGATCTGTGCTGATTGGCGAACACGGTCGCCGCCGTGCCGGGCTGGGCGATGATTTCTGGCAATATCGCCCGGTTCAGGCCGGTGACAGCCGCCGCATGATCGACCACCGGCGCTCGGCCAAGGGCGATCAGCAATTCGTACGCGAGCGGGAATGGCAGATTGCGCAGACGGTGCATCTCTGGGTCGATCAGGGGGCGTCGATGCGCTTTGCCTCCGGCAGTGCCCTGCCGCAGAAAATTGACCGGGCGCGGCTATTGGGGCTGGCGACGTCGGTGATGATGCTACGTGGCGGCGAACGGGTCGGCCTGACCGGTGGGCATCTGCCACCCCGGCGCGGCAATACCCAGATCCTGCGACTGGCCGAGTATCTGAGCAGGGACGACGCCACGGATTATGCCCCGCCGGAAGATCGCGCCATGCAACCCAACGCGCGGGTTCTGTTCCTGTCGGATTTTCTGGGCCCCTTCGCGCCACTGGAACAGGCGCTGGCCAAGGCCGCGGATCGCGGCGTGCACGGCGTGCTGATGCAGGTGCTTGATCCGGCAGAGGAGGAGTTCCCCTTTGACGGGCGCACGATATTCGAAAGCATCGGCGGCGGTCTGCGGCACGAAACCCTGAAGGCAGGCGCGCTTAGGCAACGCTACCTTGATCGCCTGGCCGAACGGCGCGACGCATTGGAGCACCTCTGCCGCGTGGCAGGCTGGCGCCTCGGCACCCATCACACCGGCGACAGCGCACAGGCGGCCCTGATGTGGCTGTACCATGCCATGGAAAGATCCGGCACATGACAACGATTGCGGGCATCGGCTTCACGGCCCCCTGGTTGCTTCTGGCACTCCTGGCACTGCCGTTGCTCTGGCTGCTGCTGCGGGCAGTCCCGCCTGCCCCGCGCAAACGCCTGTTTCCGGCGGTCACACTGCTGCTGGGGTTGCGCGACGATGACAGTCTTTCGGACCGGACCCCATGGTGGCTGCTCTTACTGCGGCTGATGGCGGTGGCAGCGGCCATCGTTGGTCTGGCCGGGCCTGTGCTCAACCCAAGCACCGCACCCTCGGGCCGCGGCCCGCTGCTGATGGTGCTTGATGGCAGCTGGGCCGGCGCCCCGGAATGGGAGCGCACCCGCGAGGAGATCGACCGCCTCCTGGCCGAGGCCGGACGTGCCGATCGGCCCGTAGCCGTGCTGCGGCTCACCGCACCGCAGCCCCCGCAGTTCCAAAGCGCAGTCAGCTGGCGCCGACAGCTGATCGGCGAAACGCCACAGGCCTGGCAACCCTCGCAAGACCAGCTCACGACGGCACAGGCGCAGATAGCAGCAGTTGACGGGGGCTTTGACAGCCTGTGGTTCAGTGACGGCTTGGACTATCCGGGTCGCGATGCGTTGATGGCGACGCTGCGCCAGCGCGGCGAGTTGACCGTCTATCAACATCCCACCCCAAGGCTGGCCCTGCGTCCGGTGGTCTATGTCGACGGCGCGATGGAAATCACGGTCACTCGCAGCCACACCCAGATCACCCCCGGCAGTGACCAGACCGTCACCGTGCTTGCCCGTGGGCCGGATCCGGGCGGCACCATGCGGACTCTGGGCGCGGCGACGGTGGATTTTGCCGATACAGATACCGTTGCCGCCAATGGGCTTGAAGCCACCGCCCGCCTGTCCCTGCCCGCTGAGCTGCGCGCACGTATCCGGCTCTTCGAACTGCAGGGTCACCGCAGCGCCGGGGCTATATCGCTTACCGATGACGGTCTGCGCCGCCGCGAGGTGGCGCTGATCTCCAGCCAGAGCGGCAACGAAGGCCTCGCCCTGCTGTCGCCCCTGCACTATCTGCGCAAGGCGCTGGCGCCAAACGCAGACCTGCTGGAAGGCGGGCTGAACGATCTCTTGCCTGCCAACCCGGATGTGATCGTCCTGGCCGATACCGCACGTCTGCCCCCCGATCAGGAGGCAGCGGTGGTGGACTGGGTCAACGAAGGCGGATTGCTCCTGCGGTTTGCCGGTCCCCGGCTGGCCGCAAGCGATACCGCCCGCACCGACGAAGAGCCGCTGCTGCCCGTGCGCCTGCGGATCGGAGGCCGCAGCATTGGCGGCGCCATGAGCTGGGGCGAGCCCAAGACGCTGGCCACCTTTGCCGAAGGCTCTCCTTTCTTCGGGCTGACCATCCCCGAGGACGTCACCGTCAGTTCACAGGTGGTAGCGCAACCCGATCCCAGCCTTGCGGAGCGGGTGATTGCGGAACTCTCCGATGGGACGCCGCTGGTGACACGCAAACCGCTCGGCAATGGTCAGATCGTGCTCTTCCATGTCACCGCCAATGCGGAATGGAGCACCCTGCCGCTCTCGGGCCTATTTGTGCAGATGATGGAGCGGCTGGCGGTTTCCTCCGGTGCCAAACCGGCCGAGGCTACGGATCTGGAGGGCACCACATGGGCGCCGCTTCAGGTGCTCGATGGCTTTGGTGACCTTTCGGATGCCGATGCCCTGCCCGGTGTCGCAGGGCCTGATCTGGTTGCCGCCCTGACCGGCCCCGGCCTGCAACCTGGGCTGTACCAGAACGGAGATCGGCGGATTGCCCGCAATGTCATGCGGGCCGAGGATCAGCTGACGCCAATTGGCTGGCCCGTCGGGCTGCCAATCCTTGGCTATGGTGGCACGCCGGAGCGCCCGCTTGGCGGCATCCTGATCAGCCTCTCCCTGCTGCTGCTGGCGCTCGACGTGATCGCCGCGCTGCTGCTGTCGGGATTACTGACGCGTCGGACACGACCGACCGCACCCAAGGCGCAAAACCTCGCATCGGCCCTGGTCCTCGCCACCTGTATCTGGGCCACCGGCTCCGGCAGCGACCTGCGCAGCCACGCCCAGGGCAACGCCGTGGTGATCGAGCAAACCGACAGCGCGGCCCGGTCCGACGCATCCGATCCCGCAGCAGACGCCCTCGCCGCAGACCGCGCGGCCGAGCTGACGCTGGCCCATGTGCTGACCGGCAACCCGCAGATTGACCAGCTGGCGCGCGACGGCTTGCAAGGGCTGTCCAACACATTGCGGTTCCGCACATCGGTTGAACCCTCTCCCCCCGCCGGCGTTGATCTGGAGCGCGACGAGCTGGCGTTCTACCCGCTGCTCTACTGGCCGGTGACCGCCAATCAGCCACTGCCCTCGGGTGCGGCCTACGACCGGCTCAACACCTATCTGCGCACCGGCGGGATGATCCTCTTTGACACCCGCGACGCCGACCTGACCCGCGCCGGTGCCAGCAGCCCGGCAGGGCGGCGCCTGCAACAACTGGCCCTGCGGCTGGACGTGCCGCCACTCGAACCGCTGCCCGCAGACCATGTGCTGACCCGCGCCTTCTATCTGCTACAGGATTTCCCCGGACGCCACAGCCGCGGCACGCTCTGGGTCGAAGCCGCGCCCGCCGATGCCCAGCAGGTGGAAGGCATCCCCTTCCGCAACCTAAATGATGGTGTCACACCGGTTGTCATCGGCGGCAACGACTGGGCCTCCGCCTGGGCCGTGGATGACAACGGCCGCCCTCTGCTGCCAGTGGGGCGCGGCTATACCGGCGAGCGTCAGCGCGAATTGGCCTACCGCTTTGGGGTCAATCTGGTCATGCATGTGCTCACTGGCAACTACAAATCCGATCAGGTGCATGTCCCCGCCCTGCTGGATCGGCTGGGGCAATGACATGAGGCTGGACAGATGACACAGACCATCCTCTTTGACCCACTGGTCCCCTGGCCGCTGATCGGCCTGCTTGCGGCGCTGTCGGTTGCGGTGCTGGCTCTGGCGGTCTGGAAACGCCTTGCGGGATGGCCGATGCGTGCGCTCGCCGCTCTGGTGCTGATCGCGGCCCTCAGCGGCCCGGTGTACCAGATCGAAGACCGCGCCGCGCTCAGTGACATCGTTCTGGTGCTTGAGGATAAGACCGCCAGCCAGGCCCTGTCCGACCGCCCCGACCAGACAGGGGCCGCCCGTGTCGCATTGGAGACCGCCCTCAGTCAGCGCCCGAACACCGAGGTTCGCTGGATTGCCGTCGACAGCGTCCCGCCGCGTGATGGCAGCAGCGACAACAGTGGCACCCTGCTGATGGGCGCACTGGCCGAGGCGCTTGCCAATGTGCCGCGCGGTCGGGTTGCCGGGATGATCGCGCTCAGCGATGGCCAGATCCATGACATTGCGCAGACCCCGGCCCTGCCTGCCCCGCTGCATCTGCTGCTGACCGGTCGCCCCAGCGATTGGGACCGGCGGCTGATCGTCAAGAACGCCCCCAGCTTTGCCATCATCGGTGAACCCGTGACCCTGACCCTCAGGATCGAGGATCAGGGCGAGGCCCCCGCAACCGGCAATCTGGCAGAGCTGGCGATTTCCATCGGCGGCGCCGAACCGCAGCGCTTTAACCTGCCTGTCGGTGTCGATTTCGACCTGCCACTGACCCTGCCACATGGGGGGCGCAACGTGATCCAGTTCACCGTCCCCACCGCCGAGGGCGAGCTGACCGATCGCAACAACGCCGCGCTGGTCCAGATCAACGGGGTGCGCGATCGGTTGCGCGTGCTGCTGGTCTCGGGCGAGCCGCATCCGGGCGGGCGCACCTGGCGCAATCTGCTGAAATCCGACAGCGCGGTGGATCTGGTGCATTTCACCATTCTGCGCCCACCGGAAAAACAGGACGGGGTACCGGTCGATGAGCTGTCGCTGATTGCCTTTCCAACGCGGGAGCTGTTTCTGGAAAAGATCAATGATTTCGATCTGATCATCTTTGATCGCTACAAACGGCGCGGCATCCTGCCGGCGATCTACCTCGACAATGTGGCCGATTATGTTGAACGCGGAGGCGCGGTTCTGGTGGCGGCGGGGCCGGATTTTGCCAGCGCCGACAGCATCTATCGTTCTCCGCTGGCCAGCATCCTGCCTGCCAGCCCCTCGGCGCGGGTGCTGGAGCGCGCCTATCGCCCGGAAATCACCGATCTGGGCCAGCGCCACCCTGTTACCGCCGATCTCACCGGCGCCTCCGACTGGGGCCGCTGGCTGCGGCAGATCGAAGTCGACGTCCCCCAGGGCAATGTCCTGATGAGCGGCCTGGATGACCGCCCGCTGCTGGTTCTGAACCGGGTCGGCGAGGGGCGCGTGGCGCTGCTGGCCTCCGATCATGCCTGGCTCTGGAGCCGGGGATACGAAGGCGGCGGCCCGCAGCTTGAGCTGCTGCGGCGCCTTGCCCATTGGATGATGAAAGAGCCCGAGCTGGAAGAGGACGTCCTGTCAGCCGAGGCAACCGGGCAGCGTATGCGCATCCAGCGCCGCAGCCTGGGCGAAGATGTCGGCGATGTCACGGTCACAAATCCCGATGGCAGCACAGTCACCGTCACGATGACCCAAACCGCGCCCGGCCGCTGGGAAGGCCGCTACGAGGGGCCGGAACCCGGTCTTTACCGACTGGAAGAAGGCAGCCAGTCCACCGTCATCGGCCTCGGCCCTGCGGCGCCGCGTGAATTTGAACAGACCATTGCCACCGGCGATATCATGGCCGCCGCCGTGGCCCAGACCCGTGGCGGCGTGCGCGCGCTGCACGACGGTATCCCGAGCCTGCGCGATGTGCGCGAGGGACGCGTTGCCGCTGGACGTGGCTGGATCGGACTGACCCCGCGCGACGCCTATCGGACCGTCTCGGTCAACCAGACGCCGCTGCTTCCCGCTTGGCTGGTGCTGCTGCTGGCCAGCGCTGCGATCATCGCAGGCTGGCTGCGCGAGGGGCGGCGCTGATTCCATATTCCAGCAACCTCACAGCTACTCATCCGGGCGGGTGATGCGCACCCGTGCCTGATCCGATCTGCCGTTACGGTCAACAACCACCAGCGTTGAAAACCCGCGTTCCAACCCCGGCAGATCGATGCTGCGACGGCGGGCACCGGTCACCACGGGAATCTGATTGGCCAGCACCAGAAACGGCGCTTCGCCGCCCTTGATCCGCAGGGTCATTTGCCCGCCCTCAGCCAGCAACAGAGCCGCCCCATCCGGGGGAAAGGCCAGCTGCAGGCGCTCACCGGGCGGGCCACCAATGCCCCCCCTGTCAAAGCGCTGCAATGGCAACGGCAGCTCCGCCGTAGCGACGCGCAGGGTAGAGGCAGGTGCGGCTGGAAAGGGGGTAAACCCGCGTCCAATCCGCCCAAAGGCCTCAAACAACAGTGGCGCCGCCAGTTCCGCTCCAAAGGCTCCTGGCACCGGCGTGCCATCCGCCCGTCCCAGCCAGACCCCCACCACATAGCGGCCATCCCATCCGATCGCCCAGGTATCGCGGTGCCCGTAGGATGTTCCGGTCTTATAGGCCACCATACCCGCAGGCGCCCCGGCTGGAGGCGGAACGCCGCGCAGAATATCGCCGATCTGCCAGGCAGAGACCTTGCTCATCAGACGCGGCATCCGCTCATAAGGGGCCTGCAGGCGCGCCCGCAGCCGGGGGCCTTGCCCGCCAGCCGCCAGCCCAGCGTAGACCTGCACCAGATCACGCAGCGACACACCGACCCCGCCCAGCGCCACCGCCAGCCCCGGCTTACCGCCGGGCAGCTGCGGTCGCGCGCCTCCGCGCCGCAGGGCTGACATCAACCGCGCCGGACCCAGCGCCTGCATCACCCGTATTACCGGCGTATTCAGCGATAACTGCAGCGCACGCCGCATCCGCAGGTCGCCGCGATAACCTCCGTCAAAATTCTGTGGCGCATACCCGTCGATATCAATAGGCCCGTCGTGGATCATGGTTTCCGGGTGCGCCAGCCCCTGATCAAAGGCAAGACCATAGACCAGCGGTTTCAGCGTGGACCCCGGCGAACGCGCCGCGCGCGTCATATCCACAAACCCCTGTCGCAGATCATCCTGATATCCGGCTGAGCCGACCGAGGCGAGGATCTCGCCGCTCTGGTGATCGGCCACCAGCACCGCAGCCGACAGCCGGGCGTCCTGCCGCGCGACGGTCTGCGCCACCAGCCGCGCCAGCCGGTGCTGTAATCCGGCCTCCACCGTCAGATCAATCCGCGCAAGCTCCGGCGTCTCGGCTATCACGCGATCCGCCAGATGCGCGGCCATCTGCGGGAAGGGGCGCATTTGCCGGGGGATCCGCGCCCGCTGCGCAGCCTCGGCCGCCTCCACCGGCAAGACGCCTGCGGCTGCCATCCGCGCCAATACCCGATTGCGGGCCATCTCTGCAGGTTTCGGAGCGCGATCCGGGCGGCGCGCCTCCGGTGCCTGCGGCAAGGCGACCAGCAGCGCCGCCTCGGCCGGAAACAACCGCGACGGCTCCTTGCCGAACCAGGCATAGCTCGCCGCCCGCACGCCTTCCAGATTGCCACCAAAGGGCGCGTGAACCAGATACAACTCAAGGATCTGCGCCTTGGTCAGGCGCCGCTCCAGCGCCAGCGCCAGCCGAATCTGGCGCAGTTTTCCTGCCCAGCGCCCGGTGCTGCCATCCTCCAGCAGCCGCGCCACCTGCATCGTCAGTGTCGAGCCACCCGAGACCACACGCCGCTGCCACACCGCCTGCGCCGCCGCCCGCAGCAGAGCAAGCGCATCAACGCCGCCATGGTCGTAGAACCGCTTGTCCTCATAGCGCAGCAGCATCGCGCGATAGCCCGCGTCGACCTGATCCGGCCGCACCGCCATCCGCCAGATCCCATCGGCAACCGGATAGGCCCGCAGCAACTGGCCGTTTCGGTCGCGCACCTCGGTGGCTGTCTCCGCCAGTGTTGCGGGCATCGGCGTTCGGGCGATCCAGGTCTCGACCCCCAATCCCATCGCAGCAATGGTCACGCATAGGGCAACTGCCCCTCCCAGCAGCCGCCAGGAGGAGCTTGCCCGTAGCCGCATCTTTGGCGCGCGGATCACCGGACCTGCACGCGCCCGGTGCCGGTGCGGGCCCGGCTGGCGGGCCGGTACATATCCTCAACCGACGCCGCCGGGTGGTGGAACAGACCGGGCGTCACCGCCCGCGCCACATAGGCCAGCGTCACCGGCGACCCGGCCTCGTCGTCGCGGCCCCTCCGCAGATCGACAGCCGCCAGAAACCGGTCCGCACGGAATTCTGCATGTCGCGCGTCGCTCAGCGTCAGCCAGTCTAGCCCGCTCAGATCACCGGATCGCAGCAGGCTGGGATTATCAATCTCCAGCCCCGCAGGCAGCGGATCATTGATCATCAACCGCGCGCCACCCGGCTCAAACGCGACCACCCGCAGCACGGTGACAAAGCGGTCGCCAACCGTGAACTGATCCGGAGCCAGTGCCTCGCCCTCCAGTGTGTAATAGCTCCGCTCGATGCTGTAACCAGTTCCCCCTGCCGGCGCCGCCACCAGCGGAACGCCAAGGGTGGTGAGGGTGATATCGACCTCCTTGCCCGAGGCCGCCGTCAGCGCCATCGGATCGCGATCCTGATCTCCATCCAAGACCTCAACAAATGGCCCGTCCGTCGCCTGTCCATTGACCAACAGACCGGAGCCACCACCGCCCTCGATCAGCGCATGAGCCGCCATCAGCGTCCAGGCGCTTTCCTGCGTGGACAGCAGCCGGCCATCGGCTGTCAGGCCCGCGCTCAGACGACGGCTGTCCACCGCCTGCGCACCGGCCTCGCTGGCCAGGGCCAGAACACCGGCCTGATCGCGGCGCTGGCTGCCATAGTCGGCGCGCCACAGGGTCGGATCGGGATCATCCCCCTGCAACATAGAGGCCGCCCGGGCAAACATCTGATCGGCCCGGCGCTGATCGCCATAGGCCGCCAGCGCCGCCCCGATCTGGGCAACGGCCAGGGGTGTGGCGAAATCCGCAGCCTTAACGTCGGCGTAATAGCGCAGATCGCCCATCGCCGCCTCCCCCTCGCGCGCCAGCACCAGCAGCGCATAGGCGATGTCCTCACCTCCATTCTCGAAATCGGGGGCATAATTCACCCGGTTGCGTAGGTTGTCCAAGGCCTGCCGGAACCGGGTGTCAGCGACCTGATAGCCCTGCACACGCGCGCGGCTCAGAAAATCGCTGGCATAAGCATCCAGCCAGAAATCACCGCTTTCGGCGCGCCACAGACCAAAACCGCCATTGCTGGCCTGCCGCGACAGCACCTGCTGAATGGCGCTGTCAATCCGGGCGGCAACCTGCGGCCCGTCACCCAACCCGGCAGCCTGTGCCACCGACGACAGATACAGCAAGGGCAGCGCCCGGGATGTGATCTGCTCGGTACAGCCATAGGGGTAGAGGTCGAGGCCCGTCAGCAGACCCGGCACGTCGAACCGCGCCAGCGGCCCCGCAGACATCACTGCCCGCGCGCCGCCCGGTCGCAGCCCGGTAAAGACGTCAGATGAGAACAGAAAACTATCCCCCGCCGCCAGCCTGAACCGTCTGGTCGTGGCAATCATCGGATCATTGGCCCGCACCGGCAGGCGCAGCGTCTGGATCAGCGTTTCGCCCTCTGGTGTCGTCACGGCGAGCTCAATCTCCGGATCTCCGACAGCCAGCGCTTCGACCGGCAGCATCAGGGTGGTATCTGCGCCATCGGCCAGCTCCAGGACTTGCGGCAATGTCCCGATCTCAAGCCCGCCGCCAAGGACCCGCGCCGCAAGGCTCAGTTGGCCTGCGGGCCCATCTGCATGAGTGAGCTCCACAAGAACCCGGCTGCTGTCTCCGGGCGCCAGAAAACGCGGGGCATTGGCGCTCACCACGATCGGATCGCGCACCACCACGTCCCGCTCCGCCTGTCCAACCGCATCTTGCGACCAGGCGACAGCCATCACCCGAACCGTGCCGTTAAACGCTGGCAGCGCGATCGGCACCTCGGCCGTTCCATCGGCCTTGACCTTCACGGGACCGGAAAACACCGCCATCAGATCCTGCGTCGGTGGCGGCGACTGCAGTCGCATCCCCGCCCCAGCATCGCCGCCGGAGCGCACCCGGCCCAAGGCGCCGTTGCCACTCTCGATCAGGCGACCGTAAAGATCCCGCAGCTCCATCCCGAGCCGCCGCTGGCCATAGTAATGCGCCAGGGGGTCCGGGCTCTGAAACCCGGTGAGGTTCAATATCCCAAGATCAACCGCCGCCAGCGTCAGCCAGACCTCTTCACCGGGAGCGGCCCCCGCGACCTCGACGCGGGCCAGCTGAGTCCGGCGGGGGCGGGCCACCTCGGGGAGGTCCAAGGTTACCTCCAGCGCCTGGCCAGGGCGAATGACGCGAGCATGGGCAAGCCCCAATGCGCGGGTCGGGGTCTGATCCGCCTTGCCAGCAAGCGGCTGCACCACCATCGCCGAGACATATGCCCCGCTGCCCCAGTCGGCACCAACTGCCAGTGGAATCACCGTCTCCCCGGCGGGAACCTCGACCATCTGGCGGCTGATCAACCGGTTCGACATCACCGAAACCAGAGCCGTGCCAGCCGCGCGGGTGACCAGCCGTAACCGCGCTGTATCGCCGGGCTGATAACTGTCGCGATCAAGAAAGACATCCAGCTGGTCGGGCGTATCAGCCCCCTCGTCAGGCACATACCACCCTGCATAGAAATCGGTCGAAGCCGCCACATAGGGCGTGCCCCGATGTTCGATCACCAGCTCATACCGGCCCCAGTCCACCGGCTGCTCCAGCACCAGAGGCGTCGCCGCGCTCAGGGTTGCCTCACCCGTCGCGATCCGGCTGCGCCGGGTGGTCGGCTCCCAGTTCCAGTTGCCGTAGAGCTGATACCACTGGTAGCGGGTTTCCACCCGGTTCAAACTCCATGTGACCGGCATATCCCGCGTGCTACCGTCCGGGGCCAGCGCAATCACCGAAAACCGCGCCGCATCGCCCTCTGCGACGACCTCTTCAAAAAGCGGCTTGATACCAATCACCGGCCCGTCAGGCTGCATGGGCACAGTCATCTGCCGTTCGACGGGTCGCGCGCCCCCATCGGCCAGCCGGGTGGTCACCTCCGCAATCAGAGGCTGACCCGGCGCGTCAATCTCCGGCAGTGTCACGGTAACCACGCCCAGACCCGAGGCATCGGTGCTCATCCCGCCGAAATAGCGGCTCTGCGGCGCGACGACCTCGTCATGGCGACCAAAGCGATAGCCCGTCCAACCGCTCACCTGTTCCGCCGGGCGCAGGGTCACCTCGCCCTCGATAGTCAGGTCGCGGCCCGGGGCACCAAACAGATACCGCGCTTCGATCCGCAAGGGGGCGCTTGTGCCCGGACGCAGACCTTGGTCGGCTCCTGCCGCCAGCTCTTGCGTGAAATCAATGCGTTCAGGCAGAAAATCCTCGACCAGAATTTGCCTGCTGGCCAGCGCCGGGGCTTCGGGGTCCGACAGGATCGACAACCGCCAGGTTCCGCGCGGTGCCGTATCGCCAATCGGCAGGCGGAACACATGGCCGCCCAGCACCCCCTGATCGGAAACCACCCGGGCGTATTCGACCCCGTCCGGGCGGTTCAGAACCGCGATCAAGGGCACGCCCGGAAGCGCCTCGGCCCTCGGATCACGGGCAAGGGCGGTCGCATGAATCACCTCACCCGCACGATAAGCCCCCCGATCAGTGGTCAGGAACACGTCAATCGGACCCGGTGCCAGACGCCCCTCCACCCCTCGGTCCGACAGATCAAAGGCGGCGTCCCGCAATGAGAGAAAGGCAAAATCGACCTCCGCCGCGTCCTCCTCGCCGCTCAGCGCCATGATGACAGCCGGAGCCGATGCCCCCTCTCCACGGGTCAACCCCGCGTCGAAACGGGCATAGCCGTCAGCGTCGCTGACTGCCGTCCCCAGCACCGCGTTGGCATTGGACACCAGCTGCAAACGAACGCCCGCGCGCGGCGCGGCATCTGCCAGTCCCAGTACCTGCACATGCAGCCCATCACTGCCCAGCATGGTGCTCAAACCCAGATCCGTCAGCACGAACCATTGGGTTGCCGCAGGCGCCTCATAGGGATCGGCCCCCGGAACCTGCGCGCTCAGCGCATAAAGACCTACCGGCTGATCCGCCAGCGCCTCATCAAGCGGTAGCCGTGTGGTCACCGATTGGTTCAGATCCTGCTGGACCTCCGCGGTGCCGGTCCAGATTTCCTCGGCAATATCGCTGGCGAAATGTTCATCCTGCCACTGCGACAGCGGCCGGGCAAAATAATCCTCCTGTAGGGTTCGCAGCAGGTTGCGATCGCTCACACGGCGCAGGCGCAGATCGAGCGTGGTCGCGTTTACCGTCTCAACCGGCACCGCCACCTGATCTCCCTTGGGCAGCACATAGGACCGCCCGGAGAAACGCACGTTGGGGGCGCGATCCCGCACGTAGTGGGTCAGCGTTACATCCTTGGCCAATGTCTCGCCGGTTGCCGCCGGCAGCCCGCGCCGCAGCATCACCCGGTAGCGGGTGCCATGCTCCACACCGTCAATACACAGCTCGCGCGCGGTCGACTCGGCAACCAGACGCGGATCGGCCAGTTTCACAAAGTCGCTGTAGTCGATCCCGCTGCGTACCAAATCTTCAGAAAATTCGACACAAATGCGGGGCGATGCGCTGTCGCTCTCAACCCGGCTCCCGGTGACACGAAATCCATATTTGGCAATTGCCTCATCCAGACGCAGTGACAGTTTCGCGCTGGTTTCACGATCTGCCGCCAGCCGCAGAACCGCCAGCGCGGCACGTCCCCGCCCCAGCTGTTCCAACGCCTCTGCGGCGGTGATCAATCCGGCCGCCTGCGCCGCCGGCTGCGAACTGCGCAGATAGGCATTGAGCGCTGCCGCAAAGGCCTCTTCATGGGCGCGGCGTTGAGCGGATCCGTTGAGATCCTGACGCAGCAGCCTGCGGGCATAGTCCAGCCACAGATCGCCGCGATCACTCAGCACCACAGCCTCGGCAACCCACCGCAGCGCCGCTGCCGACGGCGCCCCCTGCGCCGCAGCAATCAGATCCTCAACGCTGGATCCACCCGTTGGAAAGCGAAGGCCAAGGTTTTCTGCCTGTTTGGACACCGCAGCCAGATCCGCAACCTCCAGCCCCTGCAAGGCCGCGGCGCGCTGTTTGGCCGCCTGCTTCTCTGCCTCACCGGCCAGAAGCTTATGCGCTGAAAACGCCCCGTCATAGGGCGACGGCTGATCCATCGCCGATTTTGGGAAACAGGCGTTTGATCGGCTGTTGAAGGCAAACCCGACACAATCGGTCTGTGCCGAACAAGCCCGCGCGCAACTGCCCATATCGGTGTCAAAAAGCGGCCCAAGATCGGCCCCGAAATGATCGGTGTCGCGCTGAATGACATAGCGCGTTTCCGGAAAAATTGAATCAGCGAAAACAACTAATGGTTGAACAAGCCAACCGCACAAAAGTACAACAAATGAAACAGGCACACGCACAATAGAACCCTCCAGACCTGCCAAGAGGCTGGCACGGGGTTAACGCCATAGCAAGATATCGCAACGTAACAGATGAACTAATCTCAATTTAATCTCTGCCCGCCAAAGTAGGGCAGACAGGTCGTGTTGGTTTTATGTGGAGTTCGCAGGGATGAACCTTGCTGACAGATTGACGGAAGAACGACGCGCGCGTCTCGCAGCGGAGCGCCTGCTTGAATTGAAGCAGGCGGAACTTTCGGCAGCCAACCGCAAACTCGGGCGCCATGCGCTGGCATTGACACGCCAGATCGGGGTCACCCAGGCCGAGGTCGCGACGGTGCGCGACGAAAACGCCAAGGTGAAATCGGACCTGTCCACCGCCAACGAAAAGGTTGAGCGCGCCGAGCGACGGCTTTGGCATTCGATCCAGGCCTTTCAGGACGGCTTTGCCTTCTTTGATGCCGACAGCAAACTGATCGGCGCCAATGGCGCCTATCTCGACCTGTTCGACGGGCTGGAGGAAGTGGCGCCGGGCGTCTCCTACGTACGGATCCTGCAGATTCTCACCGATGAGGGGCTGGTGAACACCGGAGAACAGGATCCCGATCACTGGCGCGCCCAGATGTCGGAGCGCTGGCTGTCGCCCTCCCCCGAACCTGTGGTCGTACGGATGTGGGACGACCGCTACCTGCGGCTGCTGGATCAGCGCGGCCATGGCGGCGATATGGTCAGCCTGGCGCTCGATATCACCTCCACCGTCCAATACGAGGAGGAGCTTGAGGCCGCCCGCGAGCGGGCCGAGGCCGCAAATCGTGCCAAATCCGCCTTCCTGGCCAATATGTCCCATGAGATTCGCACCCCGATGAACGGTGTTGTCGGCATGGCCGAGCTGCTCAGCGACACCAATCTGAACGAGGAACAACAGCTCTACGCCAACACGATCAAAAACTCCGGCGAAGCGCTTTTGGTCATCATCAATGACGTGCTCGACTATTCCAAGATCGAGGCGCAGAAACTGCAGCTGCACCCTGAACCCTTTGATCTGGAGCGCAGTGTGCATGAGGTGCTGATGCTGCTTCAGCCCACCGCACGGGACAAGGGGCTGACACTGCTGCTGGACTACGATCTGTTCCTGCCAACCAGCTTCGTCGGAGATCCCGGACGCATTCGCCAGGTGCTCACCAATCTTGTCGGCAACGCGGTGAAATTCACCTCAGAAGGTCATGTTGCCCTGCAGATCACCGGCATCTCCAATGCTGACGACAAGATCTGTTCGATCCATGTCACCATCGAAGACACCGGCATCGGCATCCCCGCAGAGAAGGTGCAGGACATCTTTGGCGAATTCAATCAGGTCGAGGATGAGCGCAATCGCCAGTTCGAGGGCACCGGCCTTGGCCTTGCGATCTCAAAGCGGCTGATTGAACTGATGGGCGGCGAAATCTGGGTCGAAAGCGAGGAGGGCAAGGGGTCCTGCTTCGGTTTCCGCATGGAGCTGCCATTGGCAGAGGGCGCTTCAACCAGCATCCCGACGCTGCCCAAGGGGCTGTGTCAGGTCGTGGTTATCGAGTCCCAATCGGTCATGCGCGACGTGCTCAGCAAACAGCTGGCGACGCTGGGGCTGGATGTGACGGTCTTTGACAATGGCACCACCGCAATTGCCCAGATGCCTGAGGACGTCGATCTGGTCATCTGCGATGAACAACTGCCCGATCAGGATGGGGTCGAACTGGCCCGCAAACTGCGCTCCGGCTCCTTTGCCAGTGTGCCGATCCTCATGCTCAGCAGCGACCCCACAGCAGCCAGCAACGCGGTTGTACAATCCGTGACAGACAGCGTGCTGCTGAAACCGATCCAGCGGGACGAGCTGTTCCAGCGGCTTGTCGACCTGCCCAAGCGTGGATCAGCGGCGCGTGCCGCAGATATGGTTGAGCCGGTTGCAGCCACACCGCAGGTGCTCGATACGGTGGCCACACCGCTGCCGTCAGCGCAGCCAACGGCCCCGGCGTCCTCCCCGACCGTGGCGCCGACCCTGGCGCCGGCCCCGATCGCCGCGGCGGTCGATGCCACCCCGACGCCCCGGCTGATGCGGATTCTGGCAGCAGAAGACAACCGGACCAATCAGCTTGTGTTCCGCAAAATGGTGAAAGATCTGAACATAGATCTGCAATTTGCCAGCAACGGGATTGAGGCGGTGGAGGCCTATCAGTCCTTCCAGCCTGACCTGATTTTCATGGACATCTCGATGCCGGTGATGGACGGCAAGGAGGCAACGCAGAAAATCCGCGCGCTGGAACACGGCACCGGCATCTACACGCCGGTTGTCGCCCTCACGGCCCATGCCATGGCCGGCGATTCAGACGGGATTCTCGCCGCAGGTCTGGATCACTACCTGACCAAACCCCTGCGCAAGGCGCTGATCCACGAACGTATTCACGCCTATCTGCCTGCCGAGGCGGCGCCGCTGGCGGATGACGACCTTACCCAGACCGGCGCCGCCTGATCTGCACCGGCCCCGCTCAGCCCGCGCGCAGGAACACCGGCTGATCCGGCTCCGACATCTCCGGCATGTAGCGATAGCCTCCGCTGTCAAAATCCAGCAACGCCGCAGGATCGCTTAGCCGGTTCTGAATGATGTAGCGCGCCATCGCGCCCCGCGCCCGCTTGGCGTAAAAGCTCACCACCTTGGGCGTGCCGTTCTTGTCTTCCATGAAGACAGGCGTCACGACCCGCAGCGCCAGCGCTTCGCGATCAACCGCGCCGAAATACTCCTGGCTGGCGCAGTTCACCAGCACATCGCTGCCCACTGCCTCACCTTGGGCATTCAACGCATCAGAGATGTCCCGCCCCCAGTAGTCATAGAGATTCTTGCCCTTTGCCGTCTTCAGCCGCGATCCCATCTCCAGCCGGTAGGCTTGCATCGCATCCAGCGGCCGCAGCAGCCCGTAAAGGCCCGACAGAATGCGGAAATGGTCCTGCGCCCAGGCCATTTCCTCCGCGTCCAGAGATCCCGCCTCCAGCCCCTGATAGGTGTCACCCGCAAAGGCCAGCGCGGCCGGGCGCGTGGCATCGCTGCCCGGATCGGCGGTAAAGCTCTGAAATCTCTCGTAGTTCAGCTTGCCCAGATCCTCGCTGATATGCATCAGCTTCATCAGCTCGGCGACCGACAGATCGCGCGCCACGGATGCCAAATCCACCGCCGCGTCGTGCATGGCGGGCCATGTCATCTCAACGTCGCGTTCGCTCCAGTCCAGCTTTTTGGCCGGAGAAGTCACTACCAGCATATTCTGCCCCCATCTGTTCTGGACAAGACCTAGCCCGCGCCGCGCAAGACGTCGAGAAACGCCGCTGCAAAACGTTCCGCGCGGCGCTCGCCTAACAGCCTTGTGATGGCGATTTCAGTCTGCGGACGGACCTGCGCCAGCTTCGTCAGCTGCGCCGCAGAACAGCTCAGCGGTTTCTCGGTTCCGTCGCTGCCCCGCGCCAGCTCCGCCTGCACAGCCATCAACGCATCATAAACCGATCCGGCATCGCGCCCGGCCAGCTTGCGCCGCATCGGGTGCAGCGCCGCGCTCTCGCCGGTGATCACCGACAGGAAATCGCTGCCATACCGCTCCAGTTTCTTCGCCCCGACACCGCCGATCCGCGCCATTTTATCCAGCGTATCGGGCCGGGTTTCGGCCATCTCGATCAGCGTGCGATCCGCAAAAATAACATAAGCCGGCACTTTCTGCGCCTCGGCCAGCGCGCGCCGCTTGGCTTTCAGTGCCGACAACAGCGGCGCGTCCTCATCCGACACCAGCGCCTTTACCGCAGGGCTGCGCTTGGCAGAGCTGATGGTGTCGCGGCGCAGCGCAATGTCCTGTTCACCGCGCAGAACCGGCAGCGCCGCCTCGGTCATCCGCAGCGCGCCATGGCGTTCGGGGTCGGGGCGCACCAGATCATGCCCCATCATCTGCCGGAACACCGCCTGCCACTGTCGCTTGCCATATTCCTTGCCACAGCCAAAGACCGACAGATCGTCATGCCGCTTGTCACGCACCCGGTCGGTGGCATTGCCCACCAGAATGTCGATCAGATGTCCCGATCCATAGGTCTCGTTCGTTCGCAGGATCGCCGACAGCGCCTTGCGCACCGCCGTGGTGCCGTCGAACACATCCACCGGCTGGTCGCAGAGATCACAGTTGCCACAGGGCTCAGCCGCCTCGCCGAAATAGGCCAGCAAGGTCTGGCGGCGGCATTTCAGCGCTTCGGCCAGTCCGAGCAGCGCATTCAGCCGGGCATGGTCTGCACTGCGGCGGTCCGGCGGCGCCAGACCCTCGTCGATCTGACTGCGACGCAGTCGAATATCTTCCGGCCCGAACAGCGTCAGCGTCTCGGCAGGCGCGCCGTCGCGGCCACCGCGTCCGATTTCCTGATAATAGGCCTCGATGGATTTGGGCAGATCCGCATGGGCGACCCAGCGAATATCGGGCTTGTCGATACCCATGCCGAAGGCCACCGTGGCCACAACGATCAGACCGTCCTCGCGGGCAAAGCGTGTCTCCACCCCGCGCCGGTCCTCTGCGTCCATGCCACCGTGATAATAACAGGCGGCGTGGCCCGCCTCGCGCAGCCCCGCCGCCAGCGCTTCGGTCTTGGCACGTGTCCCACAATAGATGATGCCGGATTGACCTTTTCGGGCGGCCGCAAACTCCAGAATCTGTCGGCGCGGGCTGTCTTTGGTGGCAAAGGCAAGATGGATATTGGGCCGGTCAAAGCCGCGCAGGAAACTGCGCGGTGCGACACCATCAAACAGCTTCTCGACAATCTCTTCGCGGGTTTCCTGATCTGCGGTCGCGGTAAAGGCCGCCAGCGGCACGTCCAGCGCCCGCCGCAATTCACCAATCCGCAGGTAATCGGGGCGGAAATCATGGCCCCACTGGCTGACGCAATGCGCCTCATCCACCGCGATGAGGCTGACACCGATCCGCCGCAGCATCCCCATCGCCGCCCCGGAGGCCAGCCGTTCCGGCGCCATATACAGAAGCTTCAGCCGCCCCTCCTCAATGGACTGCCAGACCGCCTCGGTTTCTTCGTCGGTATTGCCCGAGGTGAGCGCCCCGGCGGTCACGCCAACCTCCTGCAACGCCCGCACCTGGTCGCGCATCAATGCAATCAGCGGCGAGATCACCACCGTGACCCCCTCACGCAGCAGAGCAGGCAGTTGGAAGCACAGGGATTTGCCGCCGCCGGTCGGCATGATCGCCAGCACATTTTCACCGGCGGTCACGGCGTCGACGATCTCCTCCTGCCCCGGGCGAAACCCGTCAAAGCCAAAGATTTCCCGCAACAGCGGCGTCGCGCCAGTAGCACAGGCGGCGGTGACGGATGTGCCACTGGAGGTCGCCCCGGTCGGAGCGGTCATTTCCGGCTGCAATGCGGACATGGGGGCTGGGGGCCTCGTTTTGTGTTCTGCTCGTCTTGGCAGCTACAATCCCACAACGGGATTCGACCCACAAGGGTGCGCACCCCCGACCGTCAGACAAGTGGCACCGAAAAGACCGCCGCAGGCCGATGCCTGGGCGGTCCATCCGCATCAATCGCCGCGCCGCGATCAGAGCGATCGCCGCGCCTCGGCCCATTGGGTCAATAGAACATGGCGATATTGTTGGTCAGAATAATCCGCAGCGCATAAACGGCGATCAGCACCACCAGCGGCGCCAGATCAAGGCCCTGCATATTGGGCAAAATGCGGCGCACTGGCGCATAAAGCGGCTCTAACAAGCGGTTCAGACCATACCAGACCTGCGCCACAAATTGCTGATTGAGGTTCAGAACCTGAAAATTGATCAGCCAGCTCATGATCACATGGGCGATGATGAAGAACCAGACGATGTCCAGGATCAGCATCAGAATTTGAAACAGCGACAGCATCTCTTTGATTTCCCTTTTTGGAGCCTGTCCACAGGTAAGCGCGCCCGCGCAAAATCGCAAGACTGCCGCGAGGTTGCGGTTGACGCGCTGTAAACAGATGGCAACACGGGCACATCACACAGGAGAGCGCGCCCATGTTTCCCATCGTCCGCCTGATCAAGGATCTGCTGGTTGCCCGCCGGATGCCGCCGCTGGATCTGACCGACACCCATGTCTCCCGCCACATCTGCTGGCCCTGGGATCTGGATATCTGGATGGAGCTCAACAACGGCCGTGCGATGACGCTCTATGATCTGGGCCGTACCATGCTGGCCCAGCGTGTCGGCCTGATCGGCGCCCTGCGCAGCCGTCGCTGGGGCATGACGGTTGCGGGCACCACGGTGCGGTTTCGCCGCCGCATCCGCGGCTTTGAACGGTTCGAGATGCGCAGCCGGGCAGTGGCCTGGGACGATCGCTTCATCTATCTGGAACAATCCATGTGGAAATCCAACGGCGACTGCGCCAGCCACGTGATGCTGCGCACCGCCATCACAGATGCCAAGGGGATCGTCGCACCGCAGGAGGTGCTCAAAACGATCGGTCGCACCGACAGCCACGCCCCCGAGATGCCCGCCTGGATCAAGGCCTGGTGCGAGGCGGACGCAGGCCGCCCCTGGCCACCGATGATGGCGGATCCTGCCCCTGCGGCGCCCGAAACCCTCCAAAACGGCTAGGGTCGGCCCGCCGCAGCATCCGACCGCACAGCATATGGCTGTACGAAGGACCAGCGCGATCTACCACAGGTCAACGCAGGACACGCTTGCCTAACCCCATACCGGCCTGTCATACCAAAAGGTAACGACAAAAGACCACGACAGGCATCGGGCGAGGGACGACGAGGCATGACGCAGATATCCATGCGCAAGCGCATCTGGGGCTGGTGGGCCTTTGACTGGGCCAGTCAGCCCTATCACACGCTGCTGGTCACCTTTGTCTTTGCGCCCTTCTTCGCAGCCGTTGCCGCCGAGTATTACCTGACCCAGGGCCTCGCGGATGAGGCGGCAAAGGCGCAGGCGCAGACGGTCTGGTCGATGTGCCTCACCATCACCGGCCTGATGATCGGCCTTGGCGGCCCGTTTCTGGGCGCGCTTGCGGATATCTCCGGGCGCAAAATGCCCTGGATCATGATGTTTTCGCTGATGTATGTGACCGGCGCCTGGGGCCTGTGGTTCATGGACCCGGACGGATCAAACCTCTGGTGGATGCTCATCAGCTTTGGCTTCGGCTTTATCGGCGCGGAATTTGCGCTGATCTTTGTCAATGCGCAGCTGCCCTCTCTCGGCAACAAGGAAGACGTCGGCACCATCTCAGGCACCGGCTTTGCTATCGGATACCTTGGCGGGGTGATCGCGCTTTTCCTGATGCTCACATTGTTCGTCGAACAGGGGAATGGCAAAACCCTGATCGGGATTGATCCCATTCTGGGGCTGGATGCGGAGACCCGCGAAGGCACCCGCGCCGCAGGTCCGCTGACAGCGATCTGGTTTGCGCTCTTTATCATCCCCTATTTCCGCTGGGTGCGCGACGATGCCATCACCGGCGCGCGCGGGCGGTTTGGCGATGCCATCCGTTCCGTTGGTCGCGCCGTCCGCAGTCTGCGCCATCGCGCCAGCCTGACCGGCTATCTGATCTCCTCGATGCTCTACCGGGATGCGCTGAACGGGCTTTATGCCTTTGGCGGAATTTACGCGCGGCTGGTGCTGGGCTGGGAAATCACCCTGATCGGCGTCTTCGGCATCATCGCCGTGATTTCCTCGGCGCTGTTCAGCTGGCTCGGCGGGCTGGCGGATCGCCGCTTTGGCCCGAAACCGGTCATCACCACCGCAATTCTGATCCTGACAACCGTCTGTTTCCTGGTCGTAAACATGTCCCGCGACCAGTTCTTTGGCCTCTCTCTCGCCGAAGGCTCCGGCCTGCCTGACGCCGTCTTCTTTGCCTGCGGTGTGCTGATCGGTGGCTTTGGTGGTATCCTTCAGGCCGCCAGCCGCAGCCTCATGGTCCGCCACACCACGCCCGAGAACGCGACCGAGGCCTTCGGTCTTTATGGCCTTTCGGGTCGCGCCACAGCCTTTCTGGCACCGGCCCTGATCGGAATAGCCACCACGCTCACCGGCAGTGCCCGCCTCGGCATTGCACCGGTTATTCTATTGTTCATTATCGGGCTCATCGTTCTGCGCTGGGTCAATGCAGAAGGAGACCAGAGTTGAAGTTCAGTCGATACATCACCCTCACCGCCCTCCTGTTGACAGCCTGCGCCCCCGCCGGGGACAGCCGATCACCCTCCGCCAATCCGGTGGTCAGCCGCTCTGCAAACTCGGACGTACCCGCAAAGCAGCTGTTCGGTGCCAAACGCGCAGGCTCCGCGCAGAAACCCGCACCGCATGGCTCCTACGCCAAGGGCTGCGTGGCCGGGGCAGAACAGCTGCCCCAGACCGGCCCGACCTGGCAGGCGATGCGCCTGTCGCGCAACCGCAACTGGGGCCATCCCGAAACCATCGACTTTATCAAGGATCTGAGCCGCGTTGCCGCCCGCCAGAGCGGCTGGAACGGGCTCTATGTCGGCGATATCAGCCAGCCGCGCGGCGGCCCGATGCTGTCCGGGCACCGCAGTCATCAGGTGGGTCTGGACGCCGATATCTGGATGCTGCCGGCCAAGCGCCTCGACCTCTCCGTCGCCGAACGCGAGAAGATCTCCTCGATCTCCCTACGCCGGGCCAATGGTGCCTACACCAATTCCAGCTGGTCACCCCAGCACCACGCCATCCTACGCGCCGCCGCCAAGGATGACCGCGTGGCGCGGATCTTTGTCTTCCCCGGCGCCAAGGTCCAGATGTGCAACGACGAGAAGGGTAGCCGCGACTGGCTGCGCAAGGTCCGGCCCTGGTATGGCCATCACTACCACTTCCACGTCCGGCTGAAATGCCCGGCCGGCGCGCGCGGCTGTGTCGATCAGGATCCGCCCCCGCGCGGCGACGGCTGCGATGACGCGCGCCAGTGGGTGAAGGACATCCTGAATCCGCCGCCGCCAAAACCGCGCGACCCCAATGCGCCGCCGCCCAAACCCCGGCGTGAATACACTCTTTCGGACCTGCCTCAGCAATGCGCCGCCGTTCTGCAATCAAACTGAGCCTCGGGCTGGCAGCGGCGCTGACCATCTCTCTGACGGCGCTGCTGGCCTATCGGCCCGTCGCCTCGGCCGCACAGCCGGGCGGGGCGCAGTTCATCGCGGCCTATCGCTGGACCCACCCGGCCAAATGGTTCGGGGGGTTCTCCGCCCTGTCGCTGTCGCCGGACGGGGCGCAGATGACCGTGGTCAGCGATCGGGCCACCATCGTCACCGCCCGCATTCAGCGCGGAACCGCGGCACTGCACCCCATCGAGGCCATCACCCCGACCGAGGCCCATAAGCTGCGCGCATCAGACGGCGCGATCCTGCGCGGGCGGATCGTCGACGCAGAAGGCCTCGCCATCGCGCGTGACGGCACCCTCTTCATCTCCTTTGAAGGCGTCTCGCGCGTTGCCCGGCACCGCCGGGGCGACAGTCGCGCCGAGGTGCTGCCCCGCCCAAAGGCCTTTCGCCGCCTGCCCCTGAACAAGGCGCTGGAGGCCCTCGCCATCGACGGCAAGGGCCATCTCTACACGCTGCCGGAACGCGCCCTGACCGAGGCCGGAGATATCCCCGTCTGGCGGTGGAATGGCAGCCGATGGGACCGTCCCTTTGATCTGCCGAGCCGGGGAAAATTCCTCCCTGTGGGCGCCGATTTCGGCCCTGACGGCCGCTTCTACCTCCTGGAACGCGACTTTGGCTTCATCGGCTTTCGCAGCCGCCTGCGGCGCTGGGACATCACCGCCGATGGCATCAGCGGCGAGGTCACATTGCTGCAAACCGGTCTCGGTCTGCACGACAATCTGGAGGGCGTCTCGATCTGGCGCGACAGCAGCGGCGCGCTGCGCGCCACCATGGTCTCCGACGACAACTTCAAATCGCTGCAACGCACCGAACTGGTGGAATACCGGCTGCCCGATTAGGCCACCACCGGTGCGACAGCAGGCAATACCTGACAAATCTCTTGCCCAAACAGGGGCTTTTCCGCTATTGGGCCTGATCTTTCGCATCGGCGAAACAAGTCTCCGCGACCTTGTCTAAAAAACGGACTGCAAAATGACACGCTCTTACCTTCCTGGCATTCTTGCCATGGCCGCTGTTGTTGTGGCCTCCAACATCCTGGTGCAATTCCTGTTCGGCCAATGGCTGACCTGGGGCGCCTTCACCTATCCCATCGCCTTCCTCGTGACCGATGTGACCAACCGCGTCTATGGCACCGGACCCGCTCGCAAGGTGGTGCTGGCCGGTTTTGTCGTTGGCGTCATCTGCTCGCTGATCGGCACCCAGATCATGGGCGAATTCGGCCCCCTCGTGACCCTGCGCATCGCCATCGCCTCCGGCCTTGCCTTCCTCACAGCACAGCTGCTGGACGTCTCGATCTTTGCCGCCCTGCGCAATGGCGCCTGGTGGCGGGCACCGCTGGCCTCGACCTTGATCGGCGCCACGCTCGACACCGCGCTGTTCTTCAGCATCGCCTTTTCCGGCGCTCTGGTCTGGCTGGAACCCGGCAATGATGTCAGCTGGGCCGGTGAAATGCTGCCGATCCTCGGCACTGGCCCCATCGCCCCGCTCTGGGTCTCGCTTGCTGTTGCCGACTGGGGCGTGAAAGTGGCACTGGCGCTGCTGGCGCTCGTCCCCTTCCGCCTGATCGTGGCGCGTCTTACACGGTCGCAGGCCAGCGTTAACTGACAGCCGTCTTTTTATTTGGAGATCTTCCAGTTCCGTGCCACCATCCAAGACAGCGGAAACAGAGAGAAAAGGAGGTGATCCAGTGTCAAGAAAGGTATTGGAGCAAGGCGTAGCAACAACCGGAGCGGCGGCCCTCTGAGGCAGCCCTCTCTGGCAGTCGCCATCCGGCTGGGTTTCAGACCCTAACCTGCCTTTGCTCTTACAGACTTTCGGAAAGGGCCGCCTCCGTCGGGGCGGCCCTTTTTGCGTCACGCGATGCCCTCCCGTGACCTCCCAGCCACGGCTTTCGCTTGGACCTTGGCGATATGGCAGATTATGGTTCGCCCATGTTGCACATTACCGACACCATCGCCCTGCAAGACTGGGAACTGACCGAGAGCTTTATGCGCGCCTCCGGTCCCGGCGGGCAGAACGTGAACAAGGTCTCCTCCGCCGTCGAACTGCGGTTCGAGGCCGCACGCTCCCCGGCGCTCAGCCCGGCGGTGAAATCGCGCCTGAAACGGCTGGCCGGCCGCCGCTGGACCAAGGACGGCGCGATCATCCTGCAATGCGACGAAACCCGCTCGCAGCAGCGCAACCGTGATCTGGTGCGCGAACGCCTGGCCGAACTGATCCGCCAGGCCCTGATTGTCCCCAAACGCCGCATTGCCACCAAACCCACCCGCGGCTCGGTACGCCGCCGTCTGGAGGCCAAACGCCAGCGCGGCGACATCAAGGCGACGCGCGGTAAGATCGACCCGGACTGAGACAGGCGATTGCGCTGCTCCCCGGTCTCCGCCAAGCTGCCGCCGAGTCAATTCGGGGAGAGAGCATATGCGGCTGGCAGGGAAATGCGCCATTGTAACCGGCGGGGCCTCAGGCTTTGGCGCCGGCATCGTCACCAAATTCCTGCAGGAGGGCGCGCGGGTGATGATTGCCGATATCAACGCCGACGCCGCCGCAGAGGCCGCAGAACAGGCCCGCAACAGCCATGGCACAGATCGGGCATTTGCCCAGACCGTCGATGTCTCCGACCGCGCCTCGGTCGATCAGATGGCGGCCACGGCGCTGGATCAATTCGGACAGGTCGATATTCTGGTCAACAACGCTGGTGTCAGCCACCTGCCGACGCCGCTTGAAAACGTCAGCGAAGAGGATTTCGACCGCGTCTTTGCCGTCAATATGAAATCCGTCTACCTGACCGCCCGCGCATTGGTGCCGCATATGAAGGCGCGCCACTCCGGCGCCATCCTGAATGTCGCCTCCACCGCCGGCATCTCACCCCGTCCCAATCTCAACTGGTACAATGCCTCCAAGGGCTGGATGATCACCGCAACCCGCACCATGGCGGTTGAGCTTGCCGCCGCCGGGGTGCGGGTCAATGCGATCAACCCGGTCGCGGGCGAAACCCCGCTGCTGAAAACCTTCATGGGAGAGGATACGCCGGAAATCCGCGCCAAGTTCCTCTCCACCATTCCAATCGGCCGCTTTTCCACCCCGGAGGATATGGGCAATGCCGCCTGCTACCTCTGCTCGGATGAGGCCAGCATGGTGACCGGCGTCGCGCTGGAGGTCGACGGCGGGCGCTGTATCTGACCGCCCAAGCCCGACCAAATATCCGACCCGCCTGTCATCTTTCCAGAAATACTCCCGCCGGAGGCCGCGCGCGCCAGCGCGCCCCTGCCATAATCTGCCCCAGATGCCCGCCCCAACAGGAGACACCCGATGAAACCCGGCCCGCGCAACCTGATCACCGATGTCCCCGGCCTCAAGGTTGGCAATGCCCAAGACCGGCGGCTGAAATCCGGCACCACCGTGCTGACCGCCGATCGGCCCTTTACGGCCGGGGTGCATGTGATGGGCGGCGCGCCGGGCACCCGCGAAACCGATCTGCTGGCACCGGACAAATCCGTCGCTCAGATTGATGCGCTGGTGCTCTCCGGCGGCTCCGCCTTCGGGCTGGATGCCTGCTCCGGCGTGGTCGCAGGGCTGCGCGCCGCCGGACGGGGCTTTGCCGTGGGGCCTGCGCGCGTGCCGATCGTGCCGGGTGCGATCCTCTTTGACCTCCTGAACGGCGGCGATAAGGACTGGTCGGAAAACCCCTATGCCGCCCTCGGTCGCGCCGCCTATGAAGCGGCTGATCACGGCTTTGCCCTTGGCACCGTCGGGGCGGGCACCGGAGCTCTTGCAGCACGACTCAAGGGTGGGCTCGGATCGGCGTCCTTTGTCCTGCCGGACGGCACCACCGTCGGTGCGCTGGTCGCGGCCAATCCGCTCGGTTCGGTCACCACACCGGGAGACCGCCATTTCTGGGCCGCTCCTTATGAAATTGACGGGGAGTTCGGCGGTGCAGGCGTCGATCCCGCCACCGGCTTCACCACCCCCGCCCCGAGCCTCAAGATCGCCGCCATGCAGGCGCTGGCGCAGGGCACCGAACTGCCGACCGAGGGCAGCAATACCACCATTGCCATTGTCGCGACCGACGCGGCGCTGAGCAAATCACAATGCCAGCGGCTCGCCATTGCCGCCCATGACGGCATCGGACGCGCCATCGTACCGGCACATTCCCCCGGCGACGGCGATCTGGTTTTTGCGATCAGCACCGCAGATCCGGCAAAGACCATCAGCGACGGTGATCTGGGCGCTGATCTGGGCGCCATCGGACATGCCGCCGCCCTCTGCCTCAGTCGCGCCATCGCCCGCGCAGCCGCGCTCGCGCATGCCGAACCCGGCGATCTGCTGCCCTCTTGGCAGGATATGTGACGCCACGGCCTCCCCTTGACCTCGGCGCGATCTGACACATGTGAACTGTCGCAGCGCCCGACCGAGAGCCAACGCGGCAATACGCCCGTTTGACTTTCCTGCAGATCCGGCGCGTATTGATCGAGCCAACTCAATTTTGGAGCAAGCGACATGAAACTTCTGACTGCTGTAGCGGCCCTTGGCCTGATTGCAGCCCCTGCCTTTGCCGAAGGCGACGCCGACAAGGGCGAAAAGGGCTTCAACAAGTGCAAATCCTGCCACATGGTTGTCTCGGACAGCGGTGACGTGATCATCAAGGGCGGCAAAACCGGCCCGAACCTCTGGGGCGTTGTCGGCCGCACCGCCGGCACCGCGGACGGCTACAAATACGGCGACGACATGGTGGCCGCAGGCGAACAGGGGCTGGTATGGGACGAAGAGAGCTTCGCCGCCTATACCGCCGATCCCAAGGCGTTCCTGCGCGATTATCTGGATGATTCCAAAGCGAAATCCAAAATGTCCTTCCGCCTGAAGAAAGGCGCCGAAGACATCTATGCCTTCCTCGCGATGCACGGCCCCGCTGATGCCGCCGAAGGCGACGCAGACGCCACCACAGATGAGACCGCGACCAACTGATCCCGGTCCCCTGACACGACAGCAAAAGCCGCGCGCCCCTGGCCGCGGCTTTTCGCACAATTGCCTTTCGTTTTCTGCTGGGATATTGACCGTTCCGCGTCGGCACCCGCAACCACGCGCCCGCAACTCTGGCCAGCCTTGGTTGCGGGATTGACCTCCACCCGATGACAACCATATCTGCCCGATGGCCGCACAGCCCAGCCCCTTGCACAATCCTTGCGA
Organism: Phaeobacter sp. JH20_37; assembly: GCF_048056015.1. Taxonomy (NCBI): domain Bacteria; kingdom Pseudomonadati; phylum Pseudomonadota; class Alphaproteobacteria; order Rhodobacterales; family Roseobacteraceae; genus Phaeobacter; species Phaeobacter sp. JH20_37. The sequence goes on from NZ_JAYMWW010000011.1 coordinate 211,195, forward strand.
GCTCCTGCAATGACCCACCTGATCCCCGCCTGGGTGAATGGCACCCTGACGCCGGTTGAAAAGCTGGCTGCCCATGAACAGGGGCTGAAGCACAAGGCCGTTTCGGTCTTTGTGGTCAAGGGCGGCGAAATCCTGATGCAGCGCCGCGCTCTGGGCAAATACCATACCCCCGGTCTGTGGGCGAACACCTGCTGCACCCATCCGCAATGGGATGAATCCTCCTCCGCCTGCGCGGTCCGCCGGATGCATGAGGAGCTGGGCATCACCGGCCTCTACCCCGAGTTTCGCCATCACCTCGAATACCGCGCCGATGTCGGCAACGGGCTGATCGAACATGAGGTGGTTGATGTCTTTCTCGCCCATGCCCACCGCGCGCCGCAGCTCACTCCCAACCCGGATGAGGTGATGGAGACCCGCTGGGTCGATTACCACGACCTTCTGGCCGAGGTGAAGCGCCACCCGGATCGCTTCACCCCCTGGCTCAAGATCTACCTCAACAGCTATTCCGACGTGATCTTCGGCCCCGACCTCAGCCTCGGCAGCAGCGAGGACAGCTGACGCATCCGCGGCTATCAGGCTCTAACCAAGGCACTTGCCCCCCCTTGCCCCGATGCGGGTGCCGTGATTCTAATATCGGCATTTCGACAGCGCACAAGAGGACAGGCCAGATGACAGTGATGATTGCGGGGGCCGGGATCGCGGGGCTCACACTTGGCCTCACCCTGCACGAGCTGGGTGTACCCTTCCACATCTACGAGGCCACCGAAACGCTGAAACCGATGGGCGTCGGCATCAATCTGCAACCCAATGCGGTGCGCGAACTCTTCGATCTGGGGCTGGAGGCCGAGCTCTCCGCCATCGGCGTCCGCACACGGCAGCTGGGATTTTATTCCAAACTGGGCAACACCATCTGGGAGGAGCCGCGCGGTCAGGCGGCGGGCTACAGCTGGCCGCAGTTTTCCGTCCATCGCGGCGCCTTGCAGATGATGCTCTATCACGCGCTTCTCGCCCGCGCGGGCGACAGCGTCCTCACCACCGGCGCGCGGGCGGCGGGATATGAGCTCACAGATCACGGCGTCACCCTGCATCTGGACGGCGGGCGCGGCGTGCAGGGCAATCTCCTGATCGGCGCCGACGGCATCCATTCCGCCATCCGCGCGCAGATGTATCCGGGTGAGGGCGCACCGATCTGGAACGGTCGCATCCTGTGGCGCGCCACCACACAGGCCCCGGCCTTCCACGGCGGCGCGGCCATGGCAATGATCGGCCATAACCAGCTGCGGCTGGTGGCCTATCCGATCAGCGCGCCGGACGCCGACGGCAAGGCGGTAATCAACTGGATCGCAGAGAAACAATTCGATCCCGGTGTGCCCCGGAACAAGGAAAGCTGGAACCGCGCTGCCGACATAGATGACATTCTGCCGGATTTTGCCGATTGGCGCTTTGACTGGATCGACGTGCCCGTGCTGATCACCGGAGCCGAAACCGTCTATGAATATCCAATGGTGGACCGCGACCCGCTACCATGCTGGCAGGATGGTCCGGTCAGCCTGATGGGCGACGCCGCACATCCGACCTATCCGGTCGGGTCTAACGGCGCCAGCCAGGCCATTGTCGACGCCCGCGTGATTGGCGCCCAGATACTGACCCATGGCGCAACACCTGAGGCCCTCACCCGCTACGAAAACGCCCTGCGTCCCGTCACCACCGCCATTGGCATGGCCAACCGCGCAGGGGGAGGCCCCGACGGCGTGTTGCAACAGGTCGAGGATCTCTGCGGCGGGGAGTTCACCGACATCAACGACGTGATCCCGCAGGATCAGCTCGCCGCCCATGCCGCGAAATACAAATCCATTGCCGGGTTTTCGATCGAAGAGCTGAACGCCCGCCCCCGCACCATACCCGCAGGCACCCGCATCAACTGAGGCGACCGGGCGCCGCGCATCGCGCGGCGCCACCCCCAACTGCGCAGACACAGTCCACGACTGTGACGGAACAGGCGGGAGCGCCCGCCTGCGGCAATGTCAGACGCCGATCACTGCCTCAACCGCGCGTTTCCAGCGCCCATAGGCGGCGCTGCGCCGGTCTTCATCCATCGCCGGGGTGAATTGCTGATCCAGCGCCCAGGTCTCGGCAAACCCGGCCTGATCGGGATAGACACCGGCCCGCATCCCCGCCAGCCAGGCGGCCCCAAGCGCGGTGGTTTCCTGCATCACCGGCCGATCCACAGCCGCCCCCAACAGATCCGCCAGGCTCTGCATGGTCCAGTTGCTGGCACTCATGCCGCCATCCACCCGCAGGGTGACCAGACTCTCGCCTTGCCAATCCGCCCGCATCGCCTCCCAGAGGTCACGGGTCTGATAGGCCACGCTCTGCAACGCCGCGCGGGCAAATTCCGCAGGCCCCGAGCTGCGGGTCAGACCGAACATCCCGCCCCGGCAATCGGGTTTCCAATAAGGTGCACCAAGCCCGGTAAAGGCCGGTACCAGAATGACGTCCTGACCGGGATCGGCATTGCGCGCCAGCGCACCGCTCTCCTGGGCCGAGCCGATAATGCCCAGACCGTCGCGCAGCCATTGCACCGCCGCACCGGCGATGAAAATGGACCCCTCCAGCGCATAGGTCGGCGCGCCGTCCAGCTGATAGGCAATGGTGGTCAGCATCCGGTTCTGCGACACAACTGGCGTATCACCGGTGTTCAGCAGCGCAAAACAGCCCGTGCCATAGGTCGATTTCATCATCCCCGGCTGGAAACAGGCCTGCCCGATGGTGGCCGCCTGCTGATCGCCGGCAACCCCCAGAATGGCGATCTCGCCGCCCAGGAACTCTGCCTTGGTGGTGCCGAAATCTGCGGCACAATCCTTGACCTCCGGCAACATCCCGCGCGGCACCCCGAGAAAGCCGCAGATCTCGCTGCTCCAGCGCCCCTTGCGGATATCATACATCAGCGTCCGCGCCGCATTGGTCGCATCGGTCACATGGGAGGCGCCACCGGTCAGCCGCCAGATCAGAAAGCTGTCGACAGTGCCAAACAGCAGATCTCCCGCCTCGGCCCGGGCGCGGGCATCTGGAACAGTGTCCAGAATCCACTTCAGCTTGGTGCCCGAGAAATAGGGATCCAGCAGCAGCCCGGTTTTCTGGCGCACGCTGTCCTCGTGGCCCGCGGCGCGCAGCTCTTCGCAGATGGCGCTGGTGCGGCGGTCCTGCCAGACAATGGCATTGTGGACCGCCTTGCCGCTGTGGCGATCCCAGACTACCGTGGTTTCGCGCTGGTTGGTGATACCGATGCCGGCAATATCCGCCGCCTTGACGTCCTGCGCCTGCATCACCTGCCGACAGACATCCAGCGTCGTGCTCCACAGATCCTCCGGGTCATGCTCGACCCAGCCGGCCTGCGGAAAATGCTGCGGGAATTCCTGCTGCGCGGATCCTACCGCCTGCATCTTATCATCGAACAGGATCGCTCTGGTCGAGGTCGTGCCCTGATCAATCGCCAGAATATACGTCATCTTGCCCCTCCCCTGGGTCGTTTGGAGCAGAGATTAGACGTAAAACTGCGACCGCTACCAGCCCCTACTAATCATTTAGTTGATCAACCGCGATATTGTCGATCAACCGGATGCCATCCAGCCAGGCAGCCGCCAGCAGCCGGGCCGGGCGGTCGGGGCGGACAAGCGGGGCCAGCGTCTCGGCACAGCGCAGGTCCAGATATTCGATCTCGCCAAAACCGGCCGCGGCCAGTCGCGCACGCGCGCTCTCGACAAGCGCGCCGAACTCGGCCCCACCGCGCAGCTGCCCGGCCAGGTCGCTAAGCACCGGATAAAGCTGCCCCGCCTTGCCCAGCGCCTCGGCTGACAGGCGCATATTGCGCGAGGACATCGCCAGCCCGGAGGCTTCGCGCACCGTGGCACAGCCCTGCACGGTGATCGGAATATCCAGATCCCGCGCCATACGGGTGACCACCATCAGCTGCTGATAATCCTTCTCGCCGAAAAATGCCTGATCGGCGCCGCTTTGCAGAAACAGCTTCGCCACCACCGTCGCCACCCCGTCAAAATGACCCGGACGAAACTCGCCCTCCAGCACATCGGTCAGCCCCGCCACCGACACCGTGGTCGCATAGCCTTCGGGGTAGATCTGATCCGGGTCGGGCACATAGATGGCATCTACCCCGTAGGGCGCCAGTTTCTCCGCGTCGGTCAGTTCAGTGCGCGGATATTTGGCCAGATCCTCGGCATTGTTGAACTGTTTGGGGTTCACAAAAATGGTGACGATCACCCGGTCACAAGCCGCCTTGGCCGCCGCCACCAGTGACAGATGACCGTCGTGCAGCGCCCCCATGGTGGGCACCAGGCCGATACGCGCGCCCTCACGGCGCCAGTCGGAATGCAGCGCACGCAATTCGCTCAGGCGGCGTAGGATCGGAGCAGTCATGATGGGATCAGTCCTTTTGCGGGGCCTTGGCCGGTGCCGCCGTCGTCGGTGCCGGGGCCTGGTCTGCAAATACATGTTCGGCCGCCGGGAAGCTCCGCGCGCGCACCTCGGCTGCATACTCGGAAATCGCCGCCTCTGCCAAGGGGCCGAGATCGGCATAACGTTTCACGAATTTCGGCTTAAAGGCGGTAAAGAATCCCAGCATGTCATCGACAACCAGAATTTGACCGTCACAGTCGGCACTGGCCCCGATACCGATGGTCGGAATCGCCACCTCAGCGGTGATCCGATCGGCCAGCCCCTGCGGCACCTTTTCCAGCACCACGGAAAACGCCCCTGCATCCGCCACCGCATGAGCATCCGCCAGCACGGCATCGGCCTGCGCGTCGCGGCCCTGCACCTTGTAGCCCCCCAGCGTGTTGATCGACTGCGGCGTGAGGCCGATATGCGCCATCACCGGGATGCCGCGCTTCACGAGAAAGCGGATGGTCTCGGCCATCTCGACACCGCCCTCCAGCTTGACCGCCCCGGCGCCGGTTTCAGCCATCAGCCTTGCGGCATTGCGAAACGCCTGCTGCGGACCTTCCTCATAGCTGGCAAAGGGCATGTCGATGACCATCATCGCCTGTTTCAATCCGCGCGCCACCGCCTGCCCGTGCAGGATCATCATCTCCATCGTGACGCCAAGCGTCGAGGGCAAACCGTGCAGCACCATGCCAACGCTGTCGCCGACCAGCACAAAATCGCAATGCGCGTCCATCAGCTGCGCCATCGGCGTGGTATAGGCCGTGAGGCTCACCAGCGGGGTGCCGCCTTTGCGGGCGCGGATATCCTCGGCATTGGGAGCCATTTTGCGGGCCGTTGCACTCATGATGCTGTCCTCTCCGTTCGCATTGCGCACCGCTAGCAATTTACGCTGCGCGCTTCTAGGGGGCGAAATGTCCCGCTAACCTTGATTACCTGACGGAAAACGCGGAACAGTTTTCCGAAAGGTCACAAAATGCGGCCACCACCCAGAGGGAGAGACCACCAATGACACGATTGCCATTCCTGTTTGCTGCCAGTTCCGCACTGTCCATTCTGGCGGGGGCGGCTGCGGCGCGAGAGACCGTCACCGTGGCCCTACAACTGGAACCACCACATCTGGACCCCACCAGCGCTGCCGCCGGGGCCATTGATCAGGTGCTCTATTCCAACGTCTTTGAAGGGCTCACCCGCTTCATGGGCGATGGCTCGGTTGTACCCGGTCTCGCCGAGAGCTGGGAAATCTCCGAGGATGGGCTGACCTACACCTTCTCTCTGCACAAGGACGTCCGCTTTCACGATGGCTCCACGATGGACGCCGAGGATGTGAAATTCAGCCTTGATCGCGCCCGCGCCGAGGATAGCACAAATGCCCAGAAGGCGCTGTTTGCAGATATCGCCAGTGTTGATGCGGTCGATCCGCTCACCGTCAGGCTGACCCTGTCGCAGCCCAACGGTATGATGCTGTTCAACCTCGCATGGGGCGATGCCGTCATCGTGGCCCCCGAAAGCATCGAGAGCATCAAGACCATGCCCGTCGGCACCGGGGCCTTTGCCTTTGATGGCTGGGTTCAGGGCGACCGGATAGATCTTGTGCGCAACCCGGATTACTGGGGCACGCCCGCCATGCTGGACGGAGCAACCTTCAAATTCATCTCCGACCCCACGGCGGCCTTTGCGGCGATGATGGCCGAAGATGTCGATGCCTTCTCCGGTTTCCCCGCGCCGGAAAACCTGCCCCAGTTTGAGGCCGACCCGCGGTTTCAGGTGCTTGTCGGCTCCACCGAGGGCGAGACAATCCTGTCGATCAACAACAAACAGGCGCCCTTCGACAATCCCAAGGTCCGCGCCGCCGTCGCCCATGCGATCGACCGTCAGGCCATCATTGATGGTGCGATGTTCGGCTACGGCACGCCGATTGGCAGCCATTTCGCACCACATCACCCCGCCTATGTCGATCTGACCGGCAGCAGCGCCTATGACCCGGAGAAATCCCGCGCCCTCCTGACCGAGGCGGGTCTGGCCGATGGCTTCACCACCACGCTGCACCTGCCGCCGCCCTCATATGCGCGCCGGGGCGGGGAAATCATCGCCGCCCAGCTGGCCGAGGTCGGCATCACCGCAGAGATCATCAATGTGGAATGGGCGCAGTGGCTGGAAACCGTGTTCCGGGGCAAAAGCTTTGGCCTCTCCATCGTCAGCCACACGGAGCCGATGGATATCGGCATCTATGCCCGCCCCGATTACTACTTCCAGTATGACAATGTCGCCTTCCAGCAGCTGATGACGGATCTCTCGGGCACCACCGATCCCGACACCCGGACAAAGATGCTGCAACAGGCGCAGGAGATCATCGCAAACGACTATGTGAATGGCTTCCTGTTCCAGCTGGCATCGCTGAGCGTGGCCAAGGCGGATCTGCAAGGTCTCTGGGCCAATGCCCCCACACAGGCCACCGACCTGACGGCGGTCAGCTGGGCAAAATAGACCATTCCCCCAGTGTTAGAGACTGAATAACAGCGCCCCAGACCGGGGCGCTGTTGCCGTTTGCTCAGACCTCAGCGCAGCCCCCGCCGCCTGCGCAGCAGCGTCACAGCCTCGCGGATCTGATCGCGCACGGGGCCGGGACGCGGTTCATCGCGCAGTGTGGTGAACCAATGCTCCGGCGGGTTGCGCCCCAGACGATGCCCCTTGAACTCCAGCCCGCGCAGCACCTGCTCTGCCGCTGGTGGCAGACGGTCGGGGATCTCATGCCCGTTCAACACCGCCCACACCCCGGTCCAAAGCCGCCCGACAGACCAGGGGTTATAGCCCCCACCGCCCAGCACGAGATAGCGCGGCGCAAGCGACCGCAGCGCCTCCACCACCGACCAATGCGCATTGTTCGACAGATCCAGATGCGCCAAAGGATCCTCGGTGACCGCATCCGCCCCGCATTGCAGGACCACCGCATCAGGCGCGAAATCCACCACCGCCGGCAGGATCAGCTCTTCCAGCATATAGCCCATCTCGCTGTCATTGAACCCGCGCGGCACCGGCAGATTCAGCGCGCTTCCACCTGCGTCATCGTCCAGCCGACCAGTCTTCGGCCAGAGGTTCTCCTCATGGGTGGAGATCATCAACACATCGGGATCCCCCGCAAACCCATGCTCGACCCCATCGGCATGATGGGCATCAATATCGACATAGGCGATCCGCTCTGCACCGTGATGGCGCAGTGACAGCATCGCCAGCACCGGGTCGTTCAGATAACAGAACCCATTCGCCCGATCCGGCATCCCGTGATGGGTGCCACCGGCCGGATTGTAGATCACCCCACCATGCGCGAGCTGCTCACCGGCCAGAATAGATCCGCCGGCGGCCGTGGCCGGCCTTCGAAAAATCTCGGGGAACACCGGGTTGGAAATGGTGCCGATGTGATGGCGTGCCTTGACCTCATCGCTGACAGCCTGCGCCTGCTCGGCAGCCTGAAGCGCCGCGATATACTCAGCGCTGTGCCAGCGCCGAAGGGCGGCAGGCTTTGCCCGGGGAGAGACCTGATACTGCGCCGTAGGCAGCCAGCCCAGCGCCCGTGTCAGATCCATCACCGTTGAGACCCTCGGCACCCGCAAAGGATGCGCACGCCCGTAGCTGGAACCACGGTAAATCTCCGAGCCGATAAAAACCGGCGCCTCCAGCGCCTTTGGAACGGACCTTGTCCGAGCAGGATCAGACAGTGAAATGGCGGCGGTTCTCGGTGTCATGCGACCAGAGATAGCCCGGAACCGCGCGCCGCCAAACCCCGTATCTGCAACCGACGCGACAGCTGCGCGATAGCCGCACGCCTTCGCCTAATGCGATCCTGCCAGACAACTGGAAAACAATGCCTTTGACGATTTATCAAGGTCGATGCCCGCCCGCTCTGGACCCCCGCCCAGCGCCCCCCTAACCTGCCGCCAATGGGACGCTATATCGCCAAACGCCTGCTGTCGCTGATCGTCAGCCTTGTCATCGCCTCTTGGGTGATCTTCTTCGTCATCGAGATTGCACCGGGCGATCCGGCCTCCTTCATGCTGGGAATCAACGCACAGCCCGACACGATCGCTGCCCTGCGCAGCGAACTGGGCTTGGACGAGGGGAAATTCGCCCGCTACATCAGCTGGTCCACCGGCATGTTGCAGGGCGATTTCGGCACCTCCTATACCTATCGCACACCGGTGGCCCGGATGGTTGCGGATCGGCTCTGGGTCTCGCTGCCGCTTGCGATCTATGCGCTGACACTCTCGACACTGATTGCCTTGCCCGCAGGCATCTATGCCGCCGCGCGCCGGGGCAAATCAGGGGATATTGCCGTGATGGGCGCAACCCAGCTGGGGGTCGCTGTCCCGAACTTCTGGTTTGCGATGATGCTGGTGCTGGTGTTTGCCATCAATCTGCGCTGGTTCAGTGCCGGCGGGTTTGTCGGCTGGGAGGCCGGCCCGCTGGCCGCGCTGCATTCCCTCACCCTGCCCGCCATTGCGCTGGCCCTGCCGCAGGCGGCTATTCTGGCCCGCGTCATGCGCTCGGCTCTGTTGGATATTCTGGGCGAGGATTTCATCCGCACCGCCCGCGCCAAGGGGTTGAGCCAGCGGCAGGCCCTGTGGCGTCACGGGCTGCGCAATGCGCTGATCCCGGTGCTGACCATCATCGGGTTGCAGTTTTCCTTCCTCCTTGCCGGCGCGATCATCATTGAACAGGTGTTCTACCTGCCGGGTCTGGGGCGGCTGGTGTTTCAGGCGATCTCTGCCCGCGATCTGATCGTGGTGGAAAGCGTCGTGATGCTTCTGGTCTTTGCGGTGATCCTGGTGAATTTCCTTGTCGATCTGACCTATGCGCTGGTCGACCCAAGACTGCGGGGGCGCGGATGACAAACCACATGTCCCGCACATGCCCGGCACAGCCGGGCAGCGCCCGACCCTCCCCCCGGGAGGGCGCTTTGCACCCACCCAGGGTCGGACGCAAGCCACTCCGCGACACCCGAGGACCCCGATGACCCGTAGTCTCATCCTTGGTGGTGTCCTCTCCGCACTGGTTCTGCTGGCAGCACTGCTGTCGTTCATCTGGACGCCTTACGACCACACCGCGATGAACATCCCCGCCAAGCTGCAAGCCCCAAACGCCATACACTGGCTCGGCACCGATCACTTTGGCCGCGATATCCTGTCGATGATCATGGTTGGCGCACGCACCTCGATTGCGGTGGCACTGGTGGCGGTGGGCATCGGCATGGGGCTCGGCGTGCCGCTTGGCCTCGCCGCGGCAGCCAAACGCGGGTCCTGGCTGGACGAAGGCATCATGCGGGCCAATGATCTGGTCTTTGCCTTCCCCTCGCTGGTGATCGCCATCCTGATCACTGCCATCCTTGGCGCCGGTGCGATCAATGCGATCATCGCCATCGGCATTTTCAACATCCCCGTCTTTGCCCGCGTCACCCGTGGCGCGGCGCTGTCGCTCTGGCAGCGGGAGTTCATTCTGGCCGCCCGCGTCGCAGGCAAGGGCGCGACCAGAATTTCAGCCGAACATATCCTGCCCAATGTCGCCAACCTGCTGATCGTGCAGGGCACCATCCAGTTCTCGCTTGGCATTCTGGCCGAGGCGGGGCTCAGCTACGTCGGCCTTGGCGCACAACCGCCGGTGCCCAGCTGGGGCCGGATGCTGGCCGATGCGCAGACCATGGTCAGCCTCGCGCCCCATATGGCGCTGGTGCCGGGCTGCGCGATCATCCTCACCGTTCTGGGGCTAAACCTGATGGGGGACGGGCTGCGCGATTGGCTGGACCCGAAATTGCAGGGAGGTCGCGCGTGACCCTGCTTGAGATCACCAACCTCTCGCTCTCCATCGGGACCTTCCCGATCCTGCGTGATGTCTCCCTGTCGGTAGATCCGGGCGAGATCCTAGCCATCACCGGCGAAAGCGGGTCCGGCAAATCCCTGACCGCGCTGACCATCCTGCGGCTTCTGCCCAATTGCACCCGCCTCTCCGGGCATCTGAGCCTTGAGGGCCAGGACCTGCTGGCGCTGAGCGAAGAGCAGATGTGCAATCTGCGCGGGCGCAAGATTGGCATGGTATTTCAGGAGCCGATGACCGCGCTCAACCCGGTGCAGAGCATTGGCGATCAGGTGATGGAAACCCTCCTGCTACACAGCAGCGTGACCAAAGCCGAAGCCGAAGCAGAGGCGCGCAGCCTGCTGGACCGGGTGGGCCTGCCCGCCGAACGATTCCCGCTCAGCCGCTATCCGCACGAGCTGTCCGGTGGCCAGCGCCAGCGCGTGGTCATCGCCATGGCCATCGCCATGCGGCCGGCGCTGCTGATCGCAGATGAGCCGACAACCGCGCTGGATGTGACAACACAGGCGCAGATCCTCGACCTGCTGCGCGATCTGGTGCGCGACTACGGTATGGGGATGATCATCATCACCCATGATCTCGCGGTGGTGGCTGATATGGCCGACCAGATCGTCGTCATGCGAAAAGGCGAAGTGGTCGAGACCGGCAGCACGACGCAGCTTCTTGCCAATCGCCGTCATCCCTATACGCAGAAACTCTTTGCCGCCTCGAACCATCAGGCCGCCCTGCCCCCGGTGGTGGATACCGACCCGCAGGACACCCCCCTTCTGGAGGTGCGCGACGCGGTGCGCGACTATCCCCTGCCACGCAAACGCCTGTTTGCGCCAGCAGACCATATGCGCGCGGTGGATCACGTCAGCTTTGCCCTGCATCGTGGCGAACGGCTGGGGCTGGTGGGCGAATCCGGCTGCGGGAAATCCACCCTGACCCGCGCCATTCTGGGGCTGGAACCTCTGCAAGGCGGCGAGATCCTGCTGGATGGTACCCCGCTGTCGCCCAGGGGGTTGAGCGCCGAGCAGCGGCGCAAGATGCAGGTGGTGTTCCAGGATCCCTTTGGCAGTTTCAACCCCCGCCACCGCGTCGCACGGCTGATCACCGAACCCTTCCACGGCGTTCCAGACGCCCCCAGTGGGCAAGATCGGGACGATCGCGTGGCTGAGGCACTAAGTGCCGTTGGCCTCAACCCCGAGGACGCAGGCCGCTATATCCACCAGTTTTCCGGAGGGCAGCGCCAGCGCATCGCCATTGCCCGCGCTCTCATCACCCGGCCGGAGCTGATCCTGTTTGACGAAGCGGTCTCGGCGCTGGATGTCTCCGTGCGGGCGCAGATCCTTGACCTTCTGGCAGAGCTCTGCACCTCCTATGGGCTCAGCTATCTGTTCATCAGCCATGACCTGCATGTGGTGCGCAGCATGACCGACCGCTGTCTGGTCATGCAAAAGGGTCAGATCGTCGAACACGGCAGGACAGAAGATCTGTTTGCCAATCCGCAACATCCATATACGACATCTCTGATCGCAGCCGCTCCGGTGCTACCCGATCTGAAAACGGGGGCTGCATGAGCTTTAGACTGACCTTGATCCTGCCGCGCGAACGGGCGCGGCTGGCAGCGGCGCTGACCCGCTACTACTCCGAAATTGCCCCGGACCTGCGGATCGACCCCAGTGAGCGCGCAGGCCAGATGCTGCACCGCAAGGATGTGACGGCGTTCTGGATCCGCCAGGAGCAGGACCGCATCGGGTTTGCCATCGTACTTAACCTGCCCGATGATCGCCGTGAACTGTCGGAATTTGCCATTGATCCGGCCTATCGCAGGCAGGGGTACGGCCATGCCGCGGCCAGCCTGATCTTTGCCGAATTTCCGGGGTATTGGCGAATGGGCATTTCCGCAGGCTCGCCCAATGCAGTGGCGTTCTGGGGCACCTGTCTCAGCGCCGTGAAGGGGGTCGAGCAGCTGCGTGAAGGCGCGCCTTTTACCGAGCATCAGATCAAGAGTTACAGTTTCCACATCGCAGGAGCCCAGAATGACTGACGCAGCGCCGCTTTGGTTTGATCCCGCACTCTGCCTGATCGGTGGCAGCTGGCAGGCCCCTGCCGGGGGCGGAACGCTACCCCTCACGAACCCGTCTGATGGCAATATCCTCTGCCAGATTGCCCGTGGTGACTCCCGCGACATTGACGCCGCGGTTGCCGCTGCCCGCACCGCTCTGGATGGTGTTTGGGGAGAGATGACCGCCACCGAACGCGGGCGGCTTCTGACCCGGATGGGCCAGATGGTGCTGGAGCGCTGCGAGACCCTCGCCCAGCTGGAGGCACTGGACGTCGGCAAGCCGCTGACACAGGCGCGGGCGGATGCGGTGGCGCTGGCGCGGTATCTGGAATTCTACGGCGGCGCGGCGGACAAACTGCATGGCGAGACCATCCCCTATCAGGCCGGTTATACCGTCTACACCCTGCGCGAACCCCATGGGGTCACCGGTCATATCGTACCCTGGAACTACCCGATGCAGATCATCGGCCGTTCTGTCGGTGCCGCGCTGGCAATGGGCAATGCCTGCGTCCTGAAACCCGCCGAGGAAGCCTGCCTGACCGCGCTCGCCTTTGCCCATATCGCGGTCGAGGCCGGGCTGCCCGCAGGCGCGCTGAACGTGGTTCCGGGCATCGGCGCCGAGGCTGGCGCGGCGCTGGCGGGGCATCCGGGTGTTGATCATATCTCCTTTACCGGGTCGGTCAGAACCGGCGCGCTGGTGCAGCAGGCGGCAGGGGCCAATGTGGTGCCGGTCACGCTGGAACTGGGTGGGAAGTCTCCGCAGCTGGTGTTTGACGATGCCGATCTGGAGGCCGCCCTGCCGTTTCTGGTGAACGCAGGGATCCAGAACGCAGGCCAGACCTGTTCCGCCGCTTCGCGCATTCTGGTGCAACGGGGCGTCTATGATCAGGTGCGCGCCGCCATGGCCGAGGCCTACAGCCGGCTGACCGTGGGGCCGGCCCTGTCCGACCTGCGTCTGGGACCGCTGATTTCCGCCCGGCAGAAAGAGATCGTCGAGGGTTATCTGGCGCAGGGCGCCGACCTCACGATTGCGGCGCAGGGTGTGCTGAGTGAGGCGGCCAGCGACAAAGGCGCCTATGTGCGCCCAACCCTGTTTGCAGATGTTGCGGCGGATCATCCGCTGGCGCAGGACGAGGTATTCGGTCCGGTGCAGGTGCTGATCCCATTTGAGGATGAGGCAGAGGCGGTCAGGATTGCCAACAGCACCGACTACGGGCTGGTTGCGGGCATCTGGACCCGCGACGGCGCCCGCCAGATGCGGCTGGCCAAGCGCCTGCGCGCGGGTCAGGTCTTCCTCAACAACTATGGCGCCGGTGGCGGGGTTGAGCTGCCCTTTGGCGGGGTGGGCAAATCGGGCCATGGCCGCGAAAAAGGCTTTGAGGCGCTCTACGGGTTTTCGCAGCTGAAAACGGTTGCGGCCTATCACGGCTAAGCCGACGCCCGCGATCAAGGTCAGCAGGACTCACCCATTGTTTCGCGTGCGAAACATTGGGGCAGATCCATTGCCGCAACTTATTGGGAAATCCGCGCCCAACGCCCCCAGATGGGCGAAGTATTTCTAGACTATTACCGCCTGGCTTTGCTGTTCACCGACACCAAACACCCGCTTGTAACGGTCGATTTCAGCCTGCGGGCCCATCGCCTTTTCCGGGTTGTCGGAGAGTTTGACGGTGGGGCGGCCATTGGCCGACACCGCCTTGCACACCAGGGAGAACGGCGCGAGGCCGTCATCCGGCACCAGCCCGCGGAAGTCATTGGTCAGCAGCGTGCCCCAGCCAAAGGACACTTTGGTACGGCCTGAAAACTGCGCATGCAGTTCCTTGATCTTGGCAACATCCAACCCGTCGGAGAAGATCACCCGTTTGTCCTGCGGGTCCTCGCCCCGCTCCTGCCACCAGCGGATCGCAGTTTCGGCGCCGCTTGCGGGATCGCCGCTGTCGATACGGATGCCGGTCCAGCCCGCCAGCCAGTCCGGCGCGCGATCCAGGAAACCCCGGGTGCCATAGGTATCGGGCAGGATGATGCGCAGATTGCCTTCATGCTCGTCATGCCAGTCGGACAGCACATCATAGGGGGCCTGCGCAAGTGCGGCATCATCTTCGGCCAGCGCGGAATAGACCATCGGCAGCTCATGGGCGTTGGTGCCAATAGCCTCGACCTCGCGGCGCATGGCAATCAGGCAGTTCGAGGTACCGGTGAATTTATCGCCCAGCCCCTCCATCATCGCCTGCACACACCAGTCCTGCCAGAGAAACCCATGACGGCGGCGGGTGCCGAAATCGGCGATGCTGAGGCCGTCTATGTCGCGCAGCTGTTCAATCTTTTCCCAGACCCGGGTCATGGCGCGGGCATAGAGCACCTGGAGTTCAAACCGGCCCATGCTGTTGATCACCGCGCGGCTGCGCAGTTCCATAAGGACCGACAGGGCCGGGATTTCCCAGAGCATGACCTCGGGCCATTTGCCTTCAAACGTCAGTTCGTATTGGTCGCCCTTGCGCTCCAGCTCATAGGGCGGCAGGCGCAACCCCTCGAACCACTCCATGAAATCGGAGCGGAACATCTGGCGCTTGCCGTAGAACGTATTGCCGCGCAGCCAGGTGCTTTCGCCACGCGACAGCGATAGCGAGCGGATGTGGTCAAGCTGTTCGCGCAGCTCGCCTTCGTCGATCAGATCGGCCAGCGGGATATGTTTGGATCGGTTGATCAGCGAGAAGCGGACATTGGTGTCGCGGCGATTGCGATACACCGACTGGCACATCAGCAGTTTGTAAAAATCGGTGTCGATCAGCGAGCGCACGATCGGATCGATCTTCCACTTGTGGTTATAGACGCGGGTTGCAATGTCCACAGGCGGCCTCATCCATCGTGTTTCAATGGTTGATAAAACAGGCCGCAGCCAGGAGCAAAGGAAATCAGACTGCTGCGCGACGACCCTGAGGAAGGCTGTGTTTGCACAGAACCGCAAGCAGGTCATCGCGGTTGATCGGCTTGCTGAGGAAATCATCCATGCCCGCGGACAGGCAGGCCTCGCGATCGGAATCAAAGGCATTGGCCGTCAGTGCCGCAATGACAGGCTGGCGGATCTCCATCTCGCGGATCATGCGGGTGGCCTCCAGCCCGTTCATCACCGGCATCGACATATCCATCAGAATGACATCGGGATCAAACTCCGGCGTTTTCTCGACCGCCTCGGCGCCATCCACGGCAAATTCCAGCGTAACCGGTTCGTCCTGAAGGTATTTCTCAACCAGGAGGCGGTTGATCCTGTTGTCCTCAGCGACGAGGATACGCATCCCCTGCAAACAGCCTTCTTCCTGCGGGGTGATGCCGTCGGTGTCGGACAGGGCGGAGCCGGTGGCAGGCTGCATGCGCAGGTGGACGGAAAAACAGGCCCCTTTGCCAAGGTCAGAGGTCACGTCGATCTCACCGCCCATCGCCTCGCACAGGAGGCGCGATATGGTGAGGCCAAGACCGGTGCCGCCAAACCGCCGCGTGATCGCCGCATCGGCCTGAGAGAAGCGTTCAAAGATCTGATCCTGCTTGTCCTTGGCGATGCCGATGCCTGTATCGGTGACCGAGAAGCGCAGGCGCAGCCGGTCGCCCGCCTGCGTGGTGGCCACCGCGACGCGAACGCCGCCGGTCTCGGTGAATTTCACCGCATTGCCGACCAGATTCAGCAAGACCTGGCGCAGGCGCCGATCGTCGCCATTGATCAGCCGGGGCACGTCCGGCGCGATATCGAGATCAAGGCTGATGCCCTTCTCCTGCGCCTGCGGTTCAAAAAGCTTCAAGGTCTGCTGGAAACAGGCGCGCAGATCAAAATCAACCTCGCTCAGGATGACCTCGCCCGCGTCCATCTTCGAGAGATCAAGCACATCGTTGATCAGCGACAAAAGAGTGCGGGCCGAGCCGAGGATCGTATCGGCATAGAGCTTTTGCTCGTCATCCAGATTGGTCCGTTCCAGCATCTGCGCCATGCCGATAACCCCATTCATCGGGGTGCGGATCTCATGGCTCATGGTGGCGAGGAATTCGGATTTCACCCGCGCGCCCTCCTCCGCGGCGATGCGGGCATCCTTCAGCTGCTGTTCGTATTGTTTGGAGGCGGTGATATCACGTTCGACGGCAATGATGGTCTCCACCGTCCCGTCGTCGCGCAGCATCGGCACCTGATTGGTCTCCAGCCACAGACGCTGACCATCCTTGCGACGATTGCAGATCTCAAGCCGAAACGGTTTGCCGGTGGCGCGCCCCTTCTCCAGTGCCTTGACCACCGCCATATCGGTGTCTTCACCGTTCAGCAGCTCACCCGGCATCCTGCCGATCGCCTCATCGTAGCGGTAGCCGGTGATCCGGGTGAACGCCTCATTGACCCATGTGATCCGCCCCTCCTGATCCATGAGGAAGACGCTGTCGTTGGCATTCTCGGCCACCAGAGCAAGCTGTTGGGATTGCAGCTGCTGGGCCTGTAGCTTGGCGTTGATCTTGGCCAGCTGCTTATGTTGCAGGGCCATCGCCAGGGTGTTTTTCCGGCTGCGGTGGTAACGACCCGCGATAAAGCTGACGAAGAAGAAGACGCTGACATAGAGCACGCCCAGACCGGCGAATTGAAAGGACTGCACCTCGATCACGGCAGTGCTGTGATCGGCAAGGGTTTCAATCGCGATGCTGACCAGAGGTGTCAGCGCATAGACCACCAGCCGCACGATACCGGCAGAGATCTGATAGGGCAGGATCACCGTGGCATTGATGGCGGCCCCGACCAGGATACCGACGGTGAACAGCGGCGTGGCATGGGCCTGATGCAGGTGGTTTTCCGCGTGGATGAAATACGATGGTGAACAGGCCAGAAAGGAGAGGGAAACCGCCTGCACCCCAGCGGTGAGGCTGCTGATGGCCAGCACGCGCTTATAGGGGGCATTATCCGCAATCGGCGTTGCCCGCATAAGGTAGAGCGTATCAACCAGGTCGCCGAGAAACGCGACCACAAAGACCAAGAGACCAGCCATTGGAGATATTAGCAGACCGATCAGCGCCGACAGCCCTGCCATGATCAGCTGGCGGAACGCAAAATACCGGCACCGCCCATCCGCATAGCGGTTGAGCAGCCCGCGCTGGCTGTATCGCCTGCTATAGGTTTCTAGCGGCCCAGTGTTGAGCGCATCGGCCTGCGGCATCTCTTTGCAAGGTCCCTGATGACGACGAGTCTCTGAATATCGTCAATTCGTTAATAACTTACCCAAAGGCACCAACCAGCCGCACGCCTGCCGATTGCATATGCGTTACTGCGGTTGTCAGAGAGCCATCCAGATCAATCGCGCGGCAGGCTGTCAAATCCACTGTCACGTCGTAGCCCAAACGGGCGGCATCCAGTGCCGAAAATGCGACACAAAAATCGGTGGCAAGCCCGACCAGCGTCAGATCGCGGATGCTGCGGTCCTGCAGATAGCCGTGCAATCCGGTGGGCGTGCTCTGGTCGTTTTCAAAGAACGCCGAATAGCTGTCGATATGACGGCGGTAACCCTTGCGCAGAATCAGGTCGCCACGCAGGTCCAGATCCGGGTGGAACTGCGCCCCGGCGCTGTCGATCACGCAGTGATCGGGCCAGAGCACCTGCGGGCCATAGGGCATGTCGATGCTGTCATAGGCGGCAGCGTCGCGGTGTTGCGAAGCAAAGGAACTGTGGTTGGCCGGGTGCCAGTCCTGTGTCATCAGCACTGCGTCGTAGTCAGGCATCATCGCATTGATCGGCGCCACGACCTGATCCCCGTCCGGCACCGCCAGGGCACCGCCGGGGCAGAAATCCAGCTGAACATCAATCACGATCAGGGCTTTGGTCATCGGGTTCTCCACGTGTTGCCTGACAGGGGTACGCCCCCTGCGCCCACCCGTCAACAAAGCTGCGGCGATGCGGCATTCCACGACCTTGCAGCGCCTTGCCTGCTTGGTGTAGAGCGGCGCCATGTATACGATTGCCGCTCTCTACCACTTCACCCGTTTCGACGATCCCGCCGCTCTGAAACCGGCGCTTCTGGCCCTTTGCGAGGCGCAGGGGGTCAGGGGCTCATTGCTGCTGGCGCAGGAAGGCATCAACGGCACCATCGCTGGCCCGCGCGCCGGGATTGATGCGGTGCTGGCCCATATCAAGGCGCTGCCCGGTTGCAGCGATCTTGAATGGAAGGAAGCCACCAGCGACAAGCCCCCCTTTGGCAAGATGAAGGTGCGGCTGAAGAAAGAGATCGTCACCATGGGCCAGCCGGACATCGACCCGCGTGCCCGCGTCGGCCATTACGTGGAGCCGGAAGACTGGAACGATCTGATCCGCTCGGATGATGTCGTGGTGATCGACACCCGCAATGACTACGAGGTTGCCATCGGCACCTTCGAAGGCGCGATCGACCCCAAGACCGAGAGCTTCCGCGAATTTCCGGCCTGGTGGGAACAGAACAAGGACCGGTTCCACAACAAGCGTGTTGCGATGTTCTGCACCGGTGGCATCCGCTGCGAGAAATCCACCAACTTCCTGATTGGTCAGGGCGTGGAGGATGTCTATCACCTGAAAGGTGGTATCCTGCGCTATCTTGAGGAGATGCCGCAGGAAGACAGCAGCTGGACCGGCGAATGTTTCGTCTTTGACAGCCGGGTGTCCGTCGGACACGGGTTGCTGGAAGGTCCGCATGAGCTGTGCAACGGCTGCCGCAGGCCCATTCTGCCAGAGGACAAATCCAATCCTGCCTTTGAGCAGGGGGTGTCCTGCCATCTCTGTATCAATGAGACCTCTGAGGCCGACAAGGCCCGGTTCCGCGAGCGGCAGAAACAGATGAGACTGGCGCGGGAACGCGGCGACGACCACCTGGGCCATCTGCCGCTGCGCTGAGGCCAGCGTCGGCCACCGCGATACCGATCACATCGCCACTGATCTGCGCATTTACGGGCCCCTTTTCGGCGGCGCTGCGTGGAGTCGCGCAAAAACTGTTTGGCGAAACGCCACACTCGCCTAAAGTAATTGGTAACCATGATTAAAGAGTGAGCCGGGTGAGTGATGGCGACGCGCAAGAACCAAGACTTCTGTTCCGATCTGAGAACACGCTGCGGCACAGAGGTGGACGCGGCGGAGCGGCAGTTGGCCGAGGCTGAGCTTGGCTCCGGGGCGATACGGTACAAGCTCAATCCGGCAGGGCTGCGCCATCTGTTCAAATCGCTGTCGCAAGACGATAGCGGATCGCAGGGGCAGAGCTAGATGCCACAGTATACCGTCACAGCCTTCAATTGGAGCGCGGCTGGCTACAACGCCCAGTACAATACATCCTATACCGCGACGCTGGATGACGATGACGGGGCCTATCAGGGCGGTGCCGACGGCAACGAGAGCATCAGCATCAACGGGGGCGCCTTCGGCGGATCTGTAGGGGAGCCTTACGCCATTGACGTCTCCTTCACCGACACCGGCGGCACCCCCCATGTCGAGACCTTCTATTTCTTCAACACCGGCGGCAGCTGGTATTTTGTCCCCGGCCCGGGTTCTGAATTCACCGTTGGTGCGACGCTTGGCAGTTACCAGAGCCACACCACGGGCTGGAATTATTCCGAGATCACCTGTTTTGTCCGCGGCACCCTGATCGAAACCGAACGGGGTCGGGTGGCTGTCGACTCCCTGACCGCCGGTGATCGCGTGCTGGTCGCTGATGGCAGCTACCGGCCGCTGCGTATGGTGATGAGCCGCGCGCTGACGGCGGATGCGCTGCGCGCCAACCCCAAGCTGCGCCCGGTCAGGATCACCGCCGGGGCGCTGGGGCATGGTCTGCCGATGCGCGATCTTCTGGTGTCTCGGCAGCATCGCATGTTGGTTTCGTCAAAGATCAGCGAACGGATGTTTGCCGACGCCGATGTGCTGGTCGCCGCCGTGCGGCTGACCGAGCTGCCTGGTATTGATATCGAGCAGACCTGCGAGCCGGTGGAGTATTTCCACCTGTTGTTCGACAGGCATGAGGTGATTTTTGCCGAGGGTGCCCCGACCGAGAGCCTGTTTACCGGTGCCGAAGCGCTGAAGGCGCTGACGCCGGAGGCCTATGAAGAGGTCACCCTGCTGTTTCCCGAGCTGCTTGCGCCGCAGGCCGCATGCAGCACGGCCTGCCATATCCCCAGTGGCAGACAGCAACGCCGGTTGGTGGCGCGGCATCTGAAAAACAACAAGCCCATTCTCACAAGCGGCGCCGTCGCAGTGCCATAAGCATCGCACAGGTGAAGTTGTCTCAGGCGAAGGTGATCTCCACCGCGCCGAAGGGGCCGAAATCAGCCCTGATCGCAGTGCCGGAGGGGCATTCGACGGGGCGGATGAAGCTGCCGGAAAGGATGATCTGACCGGGTTCGATGCGCTGGCCATATTGTGCCATGCGGCGGGCCAGCCAGACCACGCTTTCGACCGGATCATCAAGCACGCCTGCGCCAAGCCCCGTTTCCTCAACCTCGCCATTGCGCGAGGTGATTGCCCCGACCCAGCGCAGATCAAAGGCGTCGACCGCGTGGCGCTGCGGTCCCAGTACGACACCTGCATTAGCCGCATTGTCGCTGATGGTGTCGAATACGTTGCGGCTTTGGCCGGTTTCCCTGTCCTTGCGCGCGATGCGCGTGTCGAGGATCTCCAGCGCGGGTGCCACATAGTCGGTGGCGGCAAGCACCGCAGCACGGGTAATATCGCCGCCACTGAGGGCGTGTTTCATGACAAAGGCGATCTCCGCCTCGATCCGCGGCTGGATGAAACGACCGGCGGGAACTGTCGTGCCATGTGAAAACACCATGTCGTCAAACAGGATACCGCTGTCGGGTATATCGATGTTCAGCGCGTATTGCATCGCCTTGGAGGTGAGGCCGATTTTCCAGCCGACGACGTTGTGCCCCTGCGCCAGCTTGGCTTCGCAGATCGCATTCTGGATTGCATAGGCATCGTCCATATCCATCTGCGGATAGCGTCTGCTGAGCAGGCCGATCTGCTGTCCCGTTGCCTCCGCCCGCAGGAGATCCTCTGCGGCCCTCGCGTGATCCTGCGGTGTCATGGGGCTTCGTCCTCGATCGTGTTGCGCAGCGTGCCGATGCCGGAAACCTCGATCTCAACCACATCGCCGGGTTTCAGGAACTGCGGCGGATCCAGCCGTGCGCCGGACCCGGTGGGGGTTCCGGTCACGATAATATCGCCCGGCTCAAGCGTCATGAAGGTGGAGATATATTCGATCTCCCGCCGGATCGGGTGCATCATGCGCGACAGGACATCGTCCTGCCTGACCTCTCCGTTCACACGGGTGATGATGCGCGCGTCATCCAGCTGCGCCGGATCCCGGAACGGCACCAGCCAGGGGCCGATGGCACCGGAGTTGTCCCAGTTCTTGCCCTGGGTGACGTTGAATTTCGCGTGGCGCACCCAGTCGCGGATGGTGCCTTCGTTGCAGATGGTGAGCGCGGCGATATGGTCATAGGCGTCGGCCTGTGCGATGCGCCGCCCGCCTTTGCCGATGACAATCGCCACCTCGCCCTCATAATCAAGCATGTGGCTTTCCGGGGGGCGGATGAGCGGGCGATTGTGGCCAGTGAAGCCACTGGCAAAGCGGGGGAAAAGCGACATGTATTTCGGCTGCTCGCTGCCGTCTTTGTATTCGGCATTGCGATCCGGGAAGTTGACGCCGACACAGAGGATCCGCCGCGCATTGGGCAGCACCATGTCGTACTGCACATCTGTGTGGGTGACGGATCTGCCCTCGACCGCGACCATCAGCTGATCCAGCCCGCCCGCGCGCACCACATCCAGCAGGGTCGGCCATTGCGGGAAGTCCGGGCTAAGCGCGATCATCCCGTCATCGGTTGCGGCCCCGTAGAAAGCCTGCCCGGCTGCGCTGTAACTTGCAAACTTCATGGCGCGATGATCGGGCTGGCTTGTAACTCCGACTCCCTCGGCGTGACGCCGACAAAACGGCTGCCATGTTTGAACCAGCTTTCCGGGGCCGGCGCCCCCCAGAGCGTCTGGCGCTGCGGATCCTTCAGATCCCATTTGATCGGTTCAAGGTCGGGATCGACGGTCTGATAATCGGAACAGTAGATTTCGATCCGGTGGCCATCGGGATCGAGGATATAGAGGAAGAAGGCATTAGAAATGCCATGTCGACCGGGGCCGCGTTCGATATTGGTCACATAGCCGGTGGTCGCCATCAGATCGAGCAGGTCGATGATATTGAGCGGGTTCGGCACCCAGAAGGCCACATGGTGCATACGCGGGCCGGTGCCATTGGTGAAGGCCATGTCATGCACACCACCTTTGCGATGCAACCAGGCCGCCCAGAGTTTCTTGCTGTCTTCGTCTTCGGTATATTCCGTCACCCGAAAGCCGAAATCGCTATAGAAGGCGACCGAGGCATCGACGTCATGGCTGAAGCAGTTGAAGTGGTCGATCCGCAAAGGTTTCACACCGCGATAGAGCGCGTATTGCTGGTGGATCGGCGCCAGCCGGTCCATCTTGTGGTAGAACTCCAGCGGGATCCCCATATTGTCCGAGGTCAGCAGCGTACGCCCCTGATACGGGCGCTGCACCCATTCTGTTGGCCGTCCCTTCTTGCGGAAATAGGCGTCGGCGCGGTCCAGATCCTCCTCGTCAAAGGTCTTGAACCCCATCACCTCAACCGTGCCCGGCTGATCTGATTGTTGCAGGATCACGCAGTGGTGACCGCGCTCCTCCATCGCGCGCAGGTAGACGCGCTGTGTGTCCTCGTCGCTGACCTGAAGACCGAGGATCTCGGTGTAGAAACGCTTGGAGGCGGCCAGATCCTTGACGTTCAGGCAAACGTGGCTGAGCCGGATCGTGTTGAAATCGGGATAGAGATTTGGGGCGGGAACAGGCATCAGAGCGCTCCTAGCTTGGTGATCTTATGGGAGCCGGTGGCAAAACCGATGTGTTTTTGCTCCATGTAGAACTCAAACGACCAGTCGCCGCCGTCGCGACCGATGCCGGAGGCTTTGACGCCACCAAAGGGCGTGGGCAGATGGCGCACATTCTCCGAGTTCACCCAGATCATGCCCGCTTCCAGCTTGTCGGTGAAGCGCAGCGCCCGCGTCAGATCGTTGGTCCAGAGATATCCGGTGAGCCCATAGGCGGTGTCATTGGCCAGCGCCAGCGCCTCCTCCTCGGTCGCAAAGGGGATTGAGGTCAGCACCGGGCCAAAGATCTCCTCCTGCGCGATCCGCATATCGTTGCGGGCACCGGTGAACAGTGTCGGGCGGACGAAATACCCCTCGTTGCCCAGCACCTCGCCGCCGACGGCAATCGTCGCGCCGTCGTCTTTGGCAATGCCGAAATAGCTGGTGACCTTGTTGAAATGCTCCTCGCTGACAAGCGGGCCGATCTCGGTCGCGGGATCCAGGGGGTGGCCAACCCTGATATTGTTGATGCGCTCGATCAGCCGGGTTTCGAAGTCGGCGCGGATGCTGTCCTGGACCAGAAGCCGGGAGGAGGAGGTGCAACGTTCGCCGTTGATCGAATAGATCATGAAGATCACCGCATCGAGCGCGCGCTCAAGATCGGCATCCTCAAACACGATGACGGGGTTCTTGCCGCCCAGCTCAAGATGGTTGCGCTTCAGCGTATCGGCGCCCTGTTTGACGATCAGGCTGCCGGTGCGCGATTCCCCGACAAAGGCGATGGCCCGGATCGCCGGGTGTTCGCACAGCGCCTTGCCCACCTCATCGCCGAACCCGTTGACAGTGTTCAGCACACCCGGTGGCAGTCCTGCCTCCTCGGCGATCTCGACCAGCAGCCGCGCGGTCAGCGGTGAGGCTTCGGCGGGTTTGTGAACGACGGTACATCCCGCCGCTAGCGCCGGCGCAATTTTCCAGGTCGAGAGCATGAAGGGTGTGTTCCACGGCGTGATCACCCCAACCGGGCCGATAGGCACACGGGTGGTCACATTCATCAGGGTTGGGGATTTAAGATGCTGGCCATCGCGCGCCTGCACAACCTGATCGGCAAAATACCGGAAATTCTCGGCTCCGCGCAGCGCCGCTTTGGACATGAATTTATAGGCCTGGCCAGTATCCCAGCATTCACAGAGCGCGATTTCTTCGGCGCGGGCTTCGATGCCTTCGGCGATCCGAATGAGGATCTTCCTGCGTTCAGAGGCCGACAGGTCGCGCCAATCTGCAAAGGCCTGCTGCGCGGCGCGGGCGGCGGCGTCGATATCTGCGGCTGAGCCCTGGGCAACATCGCAGATCACGCTTTTGTCCACCGGCGAGATGGTCTGAAACACCCCTGCTCCGCCGGCCACATCGGCGCCGGCAATCCGGTTCTGGATCCCGGAGGCACGGAACCGCTCCAGATAGCTGTCCAATTTGCGGATATGGCTGTCGAGCTGGCTCATGCCGGGTCCTCCAGATGATCACGGATATTTCCGAATTTCGGTGAAAGCGCTGCATTGATGTCGCGCATCTCTGCTGACAGCGCGATGGAATGGCGATCCATCGCCGGGGCCACGAAGTTGCGCAGCACCGCAAAGATACGGGCGGTTGCGTCTTGCTTTACGGTGTCGCTGCGCCCCTCCCGCAGGCGGATGGACAGGTCGATGAAACCATGGTCCGGGTTGCCATCGGCAATTGCCACATGATCGACGCGCAGCGCCCGCACCCGGATCCCTGCAATGGGAAAGGTGTCGATTGCGGCCGCCTCTGCGCGGATCGCCTCGCACAGTGCAGAGATGTCCAGCACGTCCTCTAGATTGGCGGAGTATTCGATCTGGAAATGGGGCATCGGGGCACCTTGGCGACTTATTGCTTATCAAGTTAAGTAAAAAGCACACGGTGAGTCAAGCGCAGGATCCGGGCGGCAGGCGTTACGGCGAAACAATGCCGTCGGCGCACCAGCGGTCGAAAATCTCCAGCGCCTTATCGGCGAAGGCACGGTCGTTGATATGGCTGTCGAGGCGGTGCACGGAGACATGCGCGGGCAATGTCGCCTCAAGCTCCGCCAGAAACGCCGCCAGCCCCGCGCTGTCGTGCAGGTCGGCGCCTTCGCGGTCCCATTCGCCGAGTCCACGCTCCGGCAGGATCATCGCCACAGGACCGTCGGCGTCAGCCAGCTGTTTCGAATGGGCGCGGGCGACCTGGCGCCGTTCCTCGGTGTTGAGGACAATCGAGGTCAGCAGCCGGTTGTGCGCATGTTTCGGATGGTCCGACCATTTCTCGGCGATCGGCTGCCAGCCGACCACATCAACCAGATCATAGCAGCCGGGGGCGACAATCTGCGGCGTCCCCCTGGCGCCGGCATTGGTAAGGCGATCCGCACCGGCGGAAATCGACGATCCGTGGATATGGTTGCCAAGCTCCTGGGTGCAGAAGTCAAACACGCAGGCAAAGGCGCCCTGCTCTGCGAGGCTCTCAAAGGCGCGCCCTCCCATGCCGGTGGCGTGAAAGACCGCAACCTCAAACCCACGTGCCTCAAGCGCCGGTTTCAGCGGAATGACATATTTCAGCGCCGATGTGCCAAGGGACATGACACCGATCAGCGGTTTATCCGGGTCCGGTATCTGCGCGGCCCTCGCGGCGCCCAGAACGGCGCCTGCGGCCTGGCTGAGCGAGGCCTTGCAGACGGAATTCAGCCCGTAAAGCCCACCAGCCCAGAGGATCATCTGGGTGTCGGCCGCCAGTCTTTCGGCCGGGATCAGCGGTGAGAAGGAAACGGTTGAGACAATGTATTTCGGCACCCCAAGCGGCAGGGCCGAACAGACATCAAGCGCCAGATCGGTGCCCATCGTGCCGCCAAGGACGATCACCCCGTCAAAAGCCGCCATCCGGTGCAGCCGCGCCGTCAGCAAGCTGGCACCATGCGCCATGATCTGCATGGCGGCGTTTTCATCCCCGCTGTCGATGGCCGCCCGGATCGAGCTGCCACCGGCCTCGGCGACGTCGTGTTTGGAATAGTCGGTCGGCGTCGATGGGTCGCCCAGAATCGAGACATCCATCGTCAGGACCCTGCCCCCCTGATCGCCGATCACACTCGCCAGAAAACCAAGCTCATCGTCCTTGGTGTCATAGGTGCCAACCACCAGAATGGTTTTCTCGGTCATTGCCCCACCTTTCAGAGTTTGATCCATGCGGTTTTCAGGTTGATGTATTTGTCGATGGCATGAAGCGATTTGTCCGACCCGTTCCCGGACTGCCCGACCCCGCCAAGCGGGACGGTGCCATCCGCGCCGCCATAGGTGTTGACATGCATCACCCCGGTTCGGACACGCTGCACCATGCGATGGGCGCGGCTGAGCCCGGATGTCCACACCGCACCGGCGAGACCGTAGACCGTGGAATTGGCGATCCGCACGGCGTCGTCCTCGGTCTTGAAGGGGGTCACGGCAAGCACTGGGCCAAACACCTCCTGCTGTGCCAATGTCGCCGCTGGCGTGACATCAGTGACGATGGTTGGCGCCATGTAATAGCCGCCGGTTTCCGACAAGATACGCTGCCCGCCGGTGACGATCTGCCCGCCTTCCTGCTGGGCGGTGGCGACGAAGGTCAGGTTCTGCTTCAGCTGTGCTTCGGAATTGATCGCCCCGATCTGGGTCTCCAGCCGAAGCGGGTCGCCGACCTGCATCGCCTCCGCTGCCCGCACGACCTCCTGCACAAATCTGTCGTGGATCGAGGCCTCGACCAGCAGGCGAGAGCCTGCGACGCAGACCTGACCCGAGTTGCGGAAGATACCTGCGGCGGTCACTTTTGCGGCCTCTGCCAGATCCGGCGCATCAGCGAAGACAATATTGGGAGATTTGCCGCCCAGCTCCAGATAGACACGTTTCATGTTTGAACGGGCGGAATAATCCAGCAACCGACGCCCGGTCTGCCCCGATCCGGTGAACACCAGAACGTCGACGTCCATCGAAAGGCCGAGGGTTTCGCCGACCACCGCGCCTTCGCCGGTGATCACGTTCAGGACGCCGGGTGGCAGGCCCGCCTCAAGCGCCAGTTCCGCCACCCGCATCAGCGAGAGAGAGGCGGTTTCAGCGGGTTTCAGCACCACGGAATTTCCCATCGCAAGCGCCGGGCCCAGTTTCCAAGCCCCGATCATCAGCGGAAAATTCCACGGAATGATCGCGCCGACCACACCGACGGGATCCTTGTGGATCAGGCCCAGCACATCACCCGCCGTGGGCGCGATTTCGCCATAGAGCTTGTCCAGTGCCTCGGCGTAGTAGCGGATCGTGGCGGCGGCTGATCCGGGTTCGGCCTTGAGCGCCATATTGATTTCGGTGCCATTGTCGCGCACGCCCAGAACGGCGAGTTCGAGCGCGTGCGCCTCGATCAGCTCGGCCCATTTCATCAGAACCTTCTTGCGGGCGGCGGGCGGCTGCCCGGCCCAGCGGCGATCCTCGAAGGCGGCGCGGGCGGAGGCGATGGCCGCCTCCATATCCG
This sequence comes from Phaeobacter sp. JH20_37, assembly GCF_048056015.1. Classification (NCBI taxonomy): domain Bacteria; kingdom Pseudomonadati; phylum Pseudomonadota; class Alphaproteobacteria; order Rhodobacterales; family Roseobacteraceae; genus Phaeobacter; species Phaeobacter sp. JH20_37. The sequence continues at coordinate 239,000 of NZ_JAYMWW010000011.1, forward strand.
CCGCAGTTCCCCGCGCGATCCGGGTCAGCACACACCCGTCGATCGGCGACAGCACATCCAGCGTCGCCCCATCAGAGGCCGCAACCTGCCGACCGTCAATGAGATGTGAAACCGGCTGCACCGGTTGTGACCGAAGGGCGTCGATCTTGCTTTGGTCCATGGGGCTACCTTGTTTGGCTGTCGTGCAGATCGTGGTCTTCGTCGGGCTGATGCGCCTGCCATTCACGCATCAGCGCGCGCAGGTGCAGGGCCAGAACGATCAGGATCAGAATGAAGAGGAGAAAGGAAATCGGGCGGTCGATCATATCCAGCGGCGTCTTGAGGCGCGGCAGGGCCGAACGCAGCTTCACCTCCATGATGCCGCCCAGAACCATGCCCAGGATGATCGGGACAATCGGCAGGTTCAGACGTTTCAGGATCAGGCCAAGCACCCCGAACCCTGCCGAAATCATGCAGTCCGTCAGGGAATTTCGCAGCGAATAGACGCCAACAAAGGACAGCAAAAGGATCATCACCCCCAGAAACCGGGTTGGGATGCGAATGATCCGGGTCAGCAGATTGGTGGAGACCATCAGGAAGGCGAGCACGATCACATTGAGCAGGATCAGCGCCAGATAGAGACCATAGACCAGGTCGATATTGTTCTGAAACAGCTGTGGGCCGGGGATGACGTTATGAACATAGAACACCGACAGCATCATTGCCGTCAGCGCTTCACCCGGGATGCCGAGCGCGAGAAGCGGGATCATCGCCGCGGCCGGAACCGCGTTATTGGCAGCCTCCGAGGCGATCAGACCTTCGGGGGATCCCTTGCCAAACAGCTCCGGCGTCTTGGAGGTTTTCTGGGCGTAGGTGTAGCTCATGAATTGGGCGGTGAACTCGCCGGTGCCGGGGATCATGCCCAGGATCACGCCACAGGCGGAGGCGACGGTTGCTACCCGCTTGTGCTGCATCAGCTCCCTGATGCCGGCCCCCATCCGCCCTGATACCGGCTTTGCATCCGGCTGGCTGTCGGGGGCGGTCAGCAGGAAAAACGCCTGGCTCAGCGCAAAGAGGCCGAGCACGACAACAATCAGGTTCACGCCGGAGCTGAGAAAGGTGAGGCCGAAGGTATAGCGCTGGGTGTAGGTCACCGCATCGAGGCCGACGGTCTGTAGAAAGATGCCGAACATCGCCAGAACGCCGGCAGCAAAGATCTGGCCCCGGTGGGCAAGGATGACCAGGATGATCCCCAGAAGTGCAGCAAGAAAGATCTCTCTGGAGCCGAACATCGGAGCCACGAGAGCCAGGACCGGTGACAGCAGGATCAGGCAGAGGATGCCGAATATCCCACCCCAGAACGACGCGCTATAGGCCAGCGACAGCGCCCTATGGGCCTGCCCCTGTTTCGTCATCGGATAGCCGTCATATGATGTGAGCGCATTCACCGCCGTGCCCGGCGTATTGATCAGGACCGCAGGGATGGCCCCGCCATACATCGAGGATCCGTAGATCCCCAATAGCATCGTCAATCCCACGATAGGCTCGAAGGCAAAGGTCGCCGGCAGCAGGATGGCGATCGCCACGGCGGGTCCGACGCCCGGAATGGCCCCGATGATCACGCCGCCGATTGACCCGATCAACAGCGCGACGATCACATCCCAGCGGGCCAGCATCTCGGCCCCGGCGAGGAGATTTTCCATTGGTTGCCCCGATCAGAAATAGGTCAGCATGATTTGGCGTAGCCCGTCGGGCAAGGAGTCATAGGCGAGGCCTGCGGGCAGATTCACCTTCAGCAAGGTCTTGAACAACACCACGATCAGCAGCGCCGAAAGCGCCGCGACCGCCAGTGTTGCGGGGCGCCGGTAGCCCACCCTCAGCGCCAGAGCGGCCGCGCATATCACCGTGGCCGGCAGGTAGCCCGCATAGGGAACCGCGGCTGCGTAGGCGATGAACCACCCTGCATATTCCAGCGAGGAGATCCAGAGCAGGACCTCCTGCCAGCGTCCTTCGATCCTTTCGGACAGCGCCGAGCCAAGCAGGTGAAATGCGGCAAAAGCCGCCATGCCACCAAGAGACACTGCCGGCCAGAACCGAGGCTGAGCAAAAAGCGCGCTGCCTTTACGCCAGACGGTCTGCTCGAAGATTTGCGACAGGAGCAGGAGAGCGCCGACCAGCACAATCCAGGCAAAGACGATATCCCCCGGTCTTCGGTAGCGTTTGAACAAGGCTTGAAGCGTTTTGACCCGCGACATTGGTCGCCCCCTTGCTAGAGCTGCGCAGGCCCGGCGATCGACGCCGCCGAGCCTGCGAGATCCGTTAGTTGCTCAACATACCGTCGATCCGGGCCATGGTCTCGATATCGGCCTTGATCTGAGTGGCCACCTCAGCGGCGGGCTGCCAATAGACCGCCGCGCCGGTTTCTGCGGCCAGCGCCTGGGCGCGCTCCGACATCACCGTCTGCTCCGCGACAGCGATGATCTTATCGCGCACATCCTGTGGCGTGTCCTTGTGCACAAAGAGCCCGTTCCACAGCGAGACATTCAGGTCTGGCGCCAGCTCTGCGACGGTGGGCGCATCTGGTGTCAGCGGGATCCGCTCGGCGCCGATGGAGGCAAGCACCTTTACACTGTCTAGGCATGGCAGGATCAGCTGAAGCGTGGTGTTGATCACATCCACATCCCCGGAGGCCAGCGTGTTGCAGTCCAGGGCGTCAAAGGCAGCGTCGGAGGCGTAGGAGAACCCCATCTCCTTGGCCAGGCCCAATGTGACCTGCGTCGGCACCAGAGGAGCGCCAAAATGGCCAAGCACCACATCGTTCTCCGCCGCATGGGCCGCCAGCCCGGCCATATCATCATAGGGCGCATTCGCCCCGGCAGCGATTACGAACGGGTAGGTCAGGAAATTGCCCAGCGGTACAAATGGATCCGGGCTCAGCTCCGGGATGCCGATCTGCGGGCCGACCACGGGAATGGCGATGATGAAGGATCCGACCGTATAGCCGTCAGCAGGCGCAGTGGCGACCTCGACCGCACCGGGAAACGGGCCGCCGCCACCACCGGGTTTGTTCACAACCGCAGTGGGCACATCATAGGCGGCCGAGAAATCCTCCGCGATCATACGGGTCAGGACGTCCTCCAGGTCGCCGGGCGGCCATGGCACCACAAATTCAACGGGTTTCTCCGGGTATTCGGCATATGCCGCACCGGCAGCAGCCATCATGGCCAAGGTAAGCGCAGTGGCAGAAATCTTGAACTTTGACATGTTTCCCTCCCTGTCATCGGTTCATATATCGAACCGATGTTACGTAAAAAAGGTTGCCTTGCTAAACATCATGTGTCAAATTTTTTCTGAATTCGCTTGAAGGGTGACCGAAGGCATGTCCTCTGCAACCAAAACGCTGGCGCTCTTGTCGCACTTCTCTACCGACCGGCCTGAGATCGGGCTGTCGCAGCTGTGCCGGATCGCGGGACGGGACAAGGCGACCACCTACCGCCACCTCCAGGCCCTTGAAACCGCTGGATTTGTCGAACAGAATCCAGTGACGAAACACTATCGCCTGGGGCCTGCTATCCTGCAGCTGGCACAGGTGCGGGAGGCCACCGTCCCCCGTGAGATGGGCGCTCAGCTGGCGCTGTCGCAGCTGGCCGAGGTCACCGGCGAGACCGCGCATGTGTCAGTGCTCTCGGGAACGACGCTCTACGCGCTGGCGTCCTGCGAATCCCCCCGGCACGGCACGCGGGCGATTATCGACATCACGACCTTTCCGCTTCATGCGACGGCGTCGGGGCTATGCGCGCTGGCCTTTGGCCCGGAGGCCCTGATGACCTCTGCCCTCGCCCGGCTGGATCGGTTCACGCCCCATACCGCAACAACAGCTGAGGCGCTGCACGAATTGGTCGCGGCGGCACGCACCAGCGGATTTGCCTGCTCAGACCGGAGTTTCGAAGCGGAGATCCATAGCCTGTCTGCGCCCCTCTACGATCAGACCGGGCTGTTTGTCGGAGCGGTATCGGTGGCCAGCGTGGCCGCACGGGTCACACCGGAACAGCAGCGGCTGATCAAGACAGAACTCACATCCGCCTGCCGCGAGATCACCCGCAATTGGGGCGGCGCGGTTCCCGCAGCGGTGCAGGCTGCCTGGGCAACCGCGCTAGAACCGTCCCCGTCACACATACATGTATCGGATATCACATCATGAAAGATTCTAACTTTCTCAAGGAACAGAACGGTCGGCTGATGTGGCATCCGATGACCTCGCCGCAGGACAGCATCAACCAGCCCCCGAAGATCATCACCGAGGCCGAAGGCGTGTCGATCACGGATATCGACGGTCATCGGGTCATTGATGGGGTGGGCGGTCTGTGGAATGTGAACCTGGGCTATTCCTGCCAGCCGGTAAAGGACGCCATGGCCGCGCAGCTGGATAAGCTGCCCTATTATTCGACCTTTCGCGGCACCTCCAACGATGCGGCGATCGAGCTGTCCTATGAGCTGAGCCGGTTCTTTGCCCCTGACGGGCTGAGCCGGGCCTTTTTCACCTCCGGCGGTTCCGATTCCGTCGAGACCGCGCTGCGGCTGGCACGGCAATATCACAAACTGCGCGGCGATGCGGGCCGCACCAAGTTCCTCAGCCTCAAGAAAGGCTATCACGGCACCCATATCGGCGGGGCCTCGGTCAACGGAAACGCCAATTTCCGTACGGCCTATGAACCATTGCTGCCGGGCTGTTTTCATATCCCCGCGCCCTATACATATCGCAACCCATTCAATGAGAGCGACCCCGAGCGTCTTGCCCAGCTCTGCGTCGCGGCTTTGGAAGATGAAATCGCGTTTCAGGGGGCCAATACGATCGCTGCGATGATCATGGAGCCCATTCTGGGCGCCGGAGGCGTCATCCCGCCCCATAAGTCATTTGCCCCGATGGTTCAGGAGATCTGCAATCGCCATGGTATCCTGCTGATCACCGATGAGGTGATCACCGCCTATGGCCGCACCGGCGCCTGGTCCGGCGCCCGGCTCTGGGGCATTCAGCCCGACATGATGTGCACCGCGAAGGCCATCACCAACGGGTTCTTCCCCTTTGGCGCGGTTATGCTGGGGGATCGGATGATCGAGGTGTTCGAGGATAACCCGGACGCCAAGATCGGCCACGGCTACACCTATTCCGGCCATCCGGTCGGCGCCGCCGCAGCGCTGGCCTGCCTGGCGGAAATGCAGCGGCTGAAGGTGACGGAGACCGCCGCTGCCCGCGGCACCCAGCTCTACGAGGGCTGTCTGGCGCTGAAGGAGCGTTACGAGATTGTCGGAGATGTGCGTGGCGGGCATGGGTTGATGACGGCCATTGAACTGGTGAGTGATCGCCAGCCACGAGCGCCACTTGACGGGCGCAGGGCCTTGGCCGTCCAGGAGGCCTGCTATGAGGCCGGTGCCCTGGTTCGGGTTTCGGGCGCAAATGTCATTCTTTCGCCGCCGCTGATCCTGAGTGAGGGAGAGGCCAGCAGCCTGCTTGAGGCTTTGCGCATTGGCCTGGAGGCCGCTTGACCGGGTGACGCTGTCGCCCGTGAATGCCCCCGGGCTGCTCCCAGCGGTATTGCCGATCTTTATCTGCGGTTGATTGCAGATATCCTGCGGGTGAGGAGCGCCGAACCTGTTCCGGCATACTGCTGCATTCTGCCTGCGGAGTGCCCGATTAGAGAAATTTTCAGTATTATTGGCTTATTTTGGTCTTGGTCCCCTTACCGACGCGCCTGCGGATGCTGCCATGCAAAAGTACAACCAGAGGCGGCAAGTCAGCGCGTAGAGATAATTATTTGAGAGATTGAACAGTGGCACATACTTATCAAGAGACCCAGGATCCTTCGTCGCAGCATATATCGCCCCAAAACAAACAGATCGCACAATGGAACCAGCAAAAGGAAGCACGCCGCAGCGCTTTCTCTCAAGGAATGAAGCTACGCCCTCAGACCAATGTTCTTCTCAGCGCCGGTATTTTCGGCAAGGCGGAGAAAACGGATCAGATTGGGCTGGTCGACCTGAAATCCATTACCCACTTCGACGCTGGCACAATCTATATTCTGAACAGTAATGACATTATTCAGGCCGGTATGAATAAATATGCGGCCATGTTTGCCAATCAGCCGCGTGCACATGTGTGTATCTGGGATTTCGACAACCATCATCAGATTACCGAATCCGTGAACTTTGCGCTTCTGTCGGACTTTTACGTCCCATGCCATCCGCATAACAATGAGACCTATGCCCAGATGACGGCGGCGATGAGCGCACCGATCAGTGCTGCGGTCATCCAATGGACCCGGTCCTTTTTGACAGAGCACCGTGGTCGCCTTCTGGCCTCTGTTCGGGATCCGGAACCTCTCGGGCGTCATATCGTCTATCCCCAATTCCCTGAACGCAACGCGATGCTGGAAGGGTTGAACACGCATTTCAAACATGTCGGGCCCGCAACACGGCTGTATCATAATCGAACCGAGCTGGATCGACTGGATGAATGGGCAGCCCATATGAGCCATTGGATCATTCCAACGCGCGACGATCTGCCGATCCGGGTATTTGATGCGCTGATCACCGGCGGTGTTCCCATCCTGCCAGCCAGCCTCAGGGCACTACCCGCGCTGGCGCCGCTGCAGGAGCATCTGTTCTATTTTGAGCCGAGTGATCTGGAGAACCCTAGAGCCATAGCAGAGGCGGCCAACGATCATTTCCGGACACAGGGCGAGGCGGGTTTGATCGCCCGTCATGAGCTGGCCATGGAAACCAGCCATGTGGACAGGCGCGTTCAGGAGATCCTGACGCAGATCTATCACCACCTTAGCCGGGCCAATTGATCGCCACCCGGGCGCCCCTTTCGCTGACGGAACGGGCAACCGCGTCCAGGCTGCGCATGACATCTTCTGCCGCGCTGAGTGATGAGGCATTCTCGCGCCGCCCGCCGATCATATCGACAAAGGCACGCAGCTCGCGAGTGAGCGGTGGCTCCTGCCCATAGGCGAGCGGTGTACTGGTGCCCTCTCGCGTTAGTACAACCTTCTCCTCAGCCTTGTCATCGAAGATCAGCGTCGCATCGCGGCCCCTGGCGATGATGCGAAAGGCTGGCGTCGATGCTCGCCAGCTGGCCTCCAGAGTGAACTTTCTTCCCTGATAGGAGAGCTCGGCCCTGACATGCTGCGGACGATTGCCACCGTGCAAACTATTCGCCCTGGCATGGTCTGCCGGGCTTGTGAAAATCTGCCGGGCCAAAGAGAGAGGATGCGGTAACCAGTCCCAGATCACTGATGTGTCGTCGCGTGGTTTGTTGTTGGCGCAGTAGGCTGAAGCCGATTGGACCGGTCCAATCTGCGACAGGGTTGCACAAAAGACTTCGGCGGCTGGATTGAACCGATGCAGGTGCCCGGCAAAGACCGGGCAGTTCGCTGCATCAGCGGCGGCCTTCAGCTCAACAAAGTCCGCAAGGCAGGTGGCAAGAGGTTTTTCGACGAAACACGGCACACCGGCTGCCACAAAAGGCAGCGCCGACGTGACGTGATCCATGCTTCTGTTGGCGATGACAACGCCATCTACAGGTGGGCCGGGATCGGTAATTGGCAGCCAGTTCACGTCGGGCAGACTATCCAGTGTCATGCCAATCGTGCGGGCCCAAGCGCCTCGCCCGATCAAACCCAAGGTTGTCATGAGGCCTTAACCGGCCAGTTTCACTGCGGTCTCAGGTTCATAGTCGATGTAGCTGTGCTCATGCCGCGCCCAGTCGATGAATCTGCTCAGACCATCCTCTACATCAACTTCGGACGTATACCCAAAGGCCTCGTAGGCCTTGGTGATATCCGGGCAACGCCGGTTGGGTTCACCCGCCGGATATGTGTCCGGATAATCGATCGTGGTGAAGGTCGCGCCCGGTACCAGCCTTGGATACATTGCCGCAAGCTGGTTCATCGAGATTTCATTGTCGGGGTTGCCGATATTGTAGGCCTCTCCCCGTTTGCCCTCAAGAAGCGTCATCAGGAAACCGTAGATCGCATCAGTGATGTAGCAGAACGTACGTGTTTGCAGCCCCGTGCCATGCACTGGAATCGTGCGGCCGTTCAGCGCCTGATAGGTGAACATCGGAATCACGCGGCGATCATTGTGGCCCATGCCCGGGCCAAAGACGTTGAACGGGCGAACGATCTTTGTCGGAACGCCATGATGCTCATTGTAGATGGTACAGAGTGTTTCACCGAGGCGTTTGGATTCATCGTAGCAGGCACGCGGACCAACGGTCGAGACGTTGCCGTGGTAGTCTTCCTTGATCGGTACCGCTCGGGGATCAGGATCACCGTAGATTTCCGAGGAACTGAAGAACAAGAAACCTTCGAGGTTCTTGTTGCGAGACGCGAGATCCAGCAGGTTACGGGTGCCATGAACCGCGCTTTCGATCGTCTCCAGTGGATAGCGCATGTAGTAGACTGGCGACGCGATGCCCGCGCCATGAATGATAAAGTCGATGTCTTCGCGCACCGGCAGCGGATGGGTCACATCGGCCCAGACCTGCGTGATGCTGGGGTCGCGTTCAATGCTCTCATCCAGGTTCTTGGTCCCGGTGATATAGTTGTCCACCGAAATGACCTGGCAGGGCTGGCTCAGAACATCGCAGTTCAGCTTCTGAAACACCTTTAGAAAATGTTTCCCCAAGAAGCCGGCACCGCCTGCAAGCAGGACGGTCTTTCCTGAGAACCGATGGGCATGAGCACCAAGGCGTTCGACAATTCTTTGAATTTCTTCAGACATTTTGGTCCCCATTCTAATAATCAGGAGGCTGTGAGTTCAACAAGCGGAATAGGCATGTAGTAATCGTAGGCGTTACCCGTCTTTCTCCGAATGTCGTCGATATATTCATAGGCAAAGACCACCAGCACCTGGGGCTGGTAGCTCTCAAGTTCCGACGCAGCCACAACCGGAATATGCGCTCCGGGCGAAGTGCGCCCCTGCTTCAGCGGGCTGTCATCGATTGTGAAGGGCAGCAATTCGCTATCGATGCCGCCAAAATTGGTAATGGTCGATAGCCGTGCGGGAGCGCCATAGCCGGCCACCTTTATCCCCTCTTGCTGCCAACGTCTGAGCCCCGATACCAGCTTGTCGGTCAAGGCCCGGCAGCGTTGACCGAAATCGGTCAAGGCATCGGAATTCAGGACCTCGAGCTCGGTCGCGATCAGGTCCTCAAGGTCTGGCGCTTCGATGCCCACGGTGTCACGCATCAGGGTAAAGCGCAGCGAACCGCCATGCTGCTCAACCGGCTCGACGCCGGCAATCACCATGCCATGTTTGCCAAACAGCGCCTTCATCGAAGAGATCGAGTAGTAGAAAATCCGGTCGAGATAGAACCGCTCGAACTGCACCTGAGTGACCATGTTGAGGATATACTCCACCTCGATCACCAGCTTCCCGGTCTCGGCAAGTAGGATGTCTGCTGCCCTGATGAACTGATCCGGCGCATCAAGATGAGTAAACACACTGCTGGCGACGATCACATCGGCGGGTCCGTGGCGATCCAGGATCTGTTTCGCCGAGGTTTCCTCAAAAAAGGCACAGAGCGTCTCCAGCCCCTCGTCATTTGCGATCTTGGACACGTTCACCGAAGGTTCGACGCCTAGCGCGCGAACGCCAAGCCTCTTCAACGGCCGCAACAAAACACCATCGTTTGATCCGACATCAACAACGAAATCGGCATCCTTCAGGGTCGCCGCAAGGTCTTCGAAATGGCGAACCAGCCCGCCATTGACCGAACTCAGATAGTAATAATCCTCGAACATGATGGTACGTGGCACCATCTCGCCAAGCTGAACATTCTTGCAGGTCTCGCAAAAGAAGACCTCCAGCGGGAAATATCGCTCGCTGTAGAACTCATCCGGTTTTGGGTATTTGTTGGCGAGCGGCTGGCGCCCCAGATCCAGGAATTTGTTGAGACGCGCACCCTGGCACAGAGAACAACACATAGACATTGGCAATCCTTGACCACTTGCTTCGTAAGCCTCCTTGGCCCTGCATTTCGCAGGCCGCGGCGGCAGCGCAACTTGGTAGAATGTCTAACGATTCAATTATAATAAAAGGTAAAAGGTACAGTCAGAGCACTGACTGCTCTGGATATCTCTGCCGAAAACAGCCGACTCAGGCGACCTGAAACGCCGTCGTTTTTTAGATTCGCTTTGCTTTTCGGTTTTGTTTTTGCGTTTTCGTGAAGCTTTTACGGCTGATGATCCCAACGCGACTGTGCCTGCATTTGGCGGGGTTCTGTGCGCTGTTTGTGTTTGGATTTTGGTAAGCGTCCGGCCTCGCTGCTCTGACGGTTCATAGCATGTGTTGATAGTGCCCACCAACGATGGTGGACGTCTTGAGTGCAGATACGGCGGGTAAGAACGGTCGGAAGAAGCGTTTCTGGTCGGATGAGGAGGAGGTGTCGATCTGCACGCCGGGGGGATCGGTAGCGCAGGTCGTGCGGCTTTACGCGATGAACACCAATCTGATCCACAAGTGGTTGCGTGAGGCTAAATTTGCGCCGGATCTGCAGGGCGTCGAAGATCAGGCCGCCCCATCACCTTGCTTTCTTCCAGTTGAGATCGTCGACAGGCCTGTTGCCGAAGAACCCCCGACGCCTACGGCTAATGGCCCCCCGGCGACAGCATGATTGAGATCGACATCGCGGGTGGTCATCAATTGAGGATTGATCCCAAAGCCTTGGCGCGTCTCATTCGAGGCGTTTGTGCATGATCCCTGTCCCGGCAAACACTAAAGCGGGACCCGTTTGCAGGGCATCTGTTTGTCTTTCGTGGGCCGCGCGGTGATCTGATCAAGATCATCTGGTGGGATGGCCAGGGCGCATGCCTGTTCAGCAAGCGGCTTGAGAAGGGTCGGTTCGTCTCGCCATCGGCGAAAGAGGGCAAAATCACCGTGATCGAAAAGCTGCGGCATCAGTTGGCGAGCCATTGAGCGCGGACATCCCGGTCCGGGCCTACTAGCGCATGTGTTGGTCAATAAATACGTGGGTCACCTGCCGCTGTACCGCCTGAGCGGCATCTTCGAGCCCGACGGGATCGACATTGATCGCTCGACGCTGGCGGATTGGATCGGCAAGTCCACGGCTCTATTAGAACCACTGGCGGATGCTATTGGGCGGCATGTGTCGGCCGGTCAGGCCATCTTCGCTGATGATACGCCAGTAAAGATGCTGGCACCCGGCACGAGCGAAACAACGACAGCACGCATTTGGGCCTATGGTCGGGATGAGCGGCCTTGTGGTAGTCGCGTTCCACCTGTCAGTCGGTATCAGTTCTCGCCAGACCGCAAAGGGCAACATCTCAAGGATCATCTGGCATAGTATTAAGGCTGGATGCATGCTGATAGATACGCCGGTTTCCAAGACCATTGCCGATCCGGCATGACCTGACCCACGAGGGTCACTCATTCACAACGAGAGTCTGCGGGTTCGATTGTGGTAGTCGTCGGCCTCGGGCTTGGCAAGCGCGGAGCCCTCAAATTGCTCAAGCGGCTGCCGCGCGTGCCTTGGTGTTATGTTCCCAACTGGAGAGTGCGGCTGAGACAAGCGCCCGGGTCGCCATCGAAACGTGACGGGTACATTCTGGGTTGCTCTTATGATTGTAACTTTTGCATGTTGAAGGGTGAGGCGTGAGGCTTTCTGGTCGCTTTTAGAATTTCGCTGGATTTTCCATCAGAACCGACGGCTGACGAGTGGAAAAATCGGGGATCGTGGGCGTAAAATATCAAATATATAGGTAGCTTAGGCTTCATGACCGATACCATAAAGCATCCCGATGCCCGAAACCAACTTCAGATTGGAGACCATTTCTATGATCCCGTCTCCAATGAACTCTTAGACCCGTCTGGAAACACGGTACCGTTGCGGCCTCAGTCTGGCCAGGTCTTATCAGTATTGGCCAAACAATCGGGTACAGTGATTACGAAATCTGAACTGTTTGCTGCCGTCTGGCCGAATACGAGTGTGACGGATGACAGCCTTACACAATGCATCTCGGAAATTCGCAAATCGCTGGGGGATAGTGATCGCAAGTTGCTTCGCACCATTCCAAAACAAGGATACCTGCTGGATAGTCGATCCGTTGTTGCCGCCAGCACTGCACAGAAAACTCTGCCTCACCATATCAGCGCTGACCTGATAGAATGGGAGGCGACACGCCAGCGTACTGTGGTGATCATATGTCGACCTGCGGGAGGGCCTGACGAAACCTCGCTGCATGAAGCGGTACAATCGGTGGTACGTCTGCACCGGCCCACCGGGGCAAAAGCAATTGATGGAAACAGTGCAACTCTGACCTTTGCAACCCCAATCGAAGCAGTTCGATGCAGCAGGGCCTTGATCAGGAGTGCACGTGCGTTGGGAATTGGCGTTCTTCGCACCGCCCTCGATACTCTTGAAAGAAGCCGGATAGCAGCCTTGTCAAAATTGCTGCTAGAAACGAGCGATGAGTGGGAATACGCCACCGTTGAGGTGAGGGATCAGCTACACTTCAGTCTAGAATGCGAATTCGAGGATCTGGGAGATCAGCATCAGCTGGCTGAGGTCAATGGTATTCGCTTGTATCGTGTGCACCGATACGGATCGGCATACTATCCTGCTGCGCGCACCAATCTGGACGATGTATTGCCAACGGTGGCTGTCCTACCGTTTACAACACGCGATCGCAGCGCTCATGATCCTGTTCTGGCCAATGTGCTGGTTGACGATATCATATCGGCATTATCCCAATCAACCGACCTCAACGTAATTTCACGCCTTTCAACTTTCGGAATCCGAACCGAAAACATGACGTTGGAGCTTTGTAAAAAGACGTTCAACGCAGAATTTTTAGTGTCCGGCGTCTGCGACGACGATGGCTCACGGGTGATCGTAACTCTTGAATTGATCGATGTTTCATCCGGCAAGATTTTGTGGTCAGAGCGGATCTTGAAGCCGTTAGAAAGTTGGATCAACAATCTCGGTGTTATCGATGAGATTGTGATGAGCATTCGCAAAGCGATCAGCCTCAATGAAGTACGAAAATCACGATTGCAGCCGATCACATCGTTGAAAAATTCGACGCTTCTGCTGGGTGCGGTGGCTCTCATGCATCGGTTATCCAAGTCCGATTTCCAAGCGGCGCGAGTGATGCTGGATGAGTTGATGGACCGAACTCCGGATCACCCATTGGTTTTGTCTTGGGTGGCCCGCTGGTATGTTCTTCAGGTGCAGCAAGGATGGACAGAAACTCCCGAAAACGATGGTCAGAGTGCGCTACAGTATACGTCGCGTGCGCTCGAAATTGATCCGGAATGCGCATTGGGGCTGATTAGTGAAGGTGCTGTTTTGGTCAACCTCTTTAGAGATTTGGAGCTTGCACAAGATCGATACGATACAGCGCTGGAAGTGAACCCGAACGATGCAAACGGACGCCTGCTGCGGGGTACACTCTATGCGTTTCAAGGACAGGGAGATCTGGCGGTCAGCGACACCGAACTGGCCATGCATCTTGCCCCACTCGACCCGCACCGCTTTATGTTCCTGGCGCTTTCTGCCGGGGCGAGCCTCGCCGCTGATAATTTGCCCCGTACCATTGAACTGGCGGACGCTTCGCTTCGACTGAACCGGTCACATGCCTCTACCTTGCGGATTAAAGCTGTAGCACAATTGCGCTTGGGACGTGAGAGCGACGCACGTAAAACTACCAGGGAACTGCTGAGAGTGCAGCCTAATCTGACTGTCGACGGGTGGCTCAGGCGGTCTCCCAGTTCCTCTTATCAAGTCGGTCTACGTTTTGCGGAAACACTGAAGGACCTCGGGATTCCCGAAAGCTAGGCACAATCTCCAGCAGATCTGCCGTTCTGACGGCACCATGGCGCGATGACAAGGCATACAACTTTATTTTGTTTCATTTTTGCAGGAACACCCTAAGGTGGTGACTACTGCGCCTTGGCGCACAGGGGTCGCATCGGTCGCCAGTGTTGGTTTCCGGTAATTTTTGACGCAGCAGGGGGTGTGAACGTCGGTCAGTGTGAGAACGGCAGGGTACGCGCAGCCAATAGCGTGGCGTCATTTAAGCATACTTCTTCATACGAGCCTTGCCCCAATCAATTTAAGGCCGTGACATATCATCTGATCTCTTCCTGATCGGGTATTTATCACTAGCACCCTATGATTTATCAAAGGAAAGTTGAATTGCCCTTCAATGCCAAAGGTTCGCCCGAGAATAGTTTTAACAGCTTCAATAGTTTTAATAGTTTTAATAGTTTTAATAGCTTTGGAACCTCTGGGAGCACGGTCGCAGCTGAGGCTTTGTTGACGACGCGCGATGGTATTGTCGGTGCGCCCTTAGATCTGAACCCCCACATTACTCCGGGTAGTCCCCATGATCCGCGCAATCTGGCGCGGTTGTCGGCAGATGTCCGGGCCAGCCTATACTTGTCCGAACTAGGATCGCGGGTTGCATTTTCGGATGCCATGGATGAGACGGCTATCGCCAACCTTTGGCGGCGGGATACTCGGCCAGCGGGTCGTTCGCCTCAAGCAGATAGCCTCCTGGTCCAAATCACAGCCCCGACGATTGATCAGTTCAAGGAACAGATGGCCTATCTCACAGCCTATGCTGACCTGCGCGGCGATCGGGCTGCGGAGATCCTTTCGCAGACCAGCGCAATTACGCCTTTTTTGGCGTCGATTTCCTTTATGGATCCCGCAAGAACCCCATTTACGCTGGAACTGATGTCTGCAGCACTAGGGTTCACCAACTATTGTGGCATGCGTTTGAAATACAGTATTTCCGCCAAACGCCCGATAGAGTTTTCGCCACAGGTTCAACCAATAATCCCAACGCCCACTCACGGCTCTTTGCCGAGTGGCCATGCCACGGAATCCTTCGTGACTGCGCGCCTCCTATGGAAACTGCTGCGGGCCTCCAACTCGGAGCAATATCACAAAGACGGCGTCTGGGGCGAAATGTTCATGCGTTTGGCATCCCGGATTGCCACGAACCGAACTGTCGCAGGCGTTCACTTTCCAGTTGATAGTGCCGCAGGGGCAATGCTGGGGCTCACGTTAGCGGACTATCTGCACGCGGTATGTGACCCAGAGGCAAATGAGCTGACTAGTGCCTGTTTCAATGGCCCCGCGTTCAATGCTGCGGAGGACTTTGATTGGCACGCGCTGTATCTGGCACGCGAAGATCGCCAAACGAAAAAGGCGGGCAAAAAACGCAACCCTTGGGCCACCAGCGAGCGTCACCCGACGACACCGGACATGGCTTCTCCGGTCCTGACATGGCTGTGGAAGAAGGCGCAGGCCGAGTGGCAGGATTTTACCTTATAACTCCAATGCCTTGCCGAAAAAGGAGCAATAATCATGCCATTGCATTGGGAAACATTTCATTCGCAGGATCTGCTGTCTGACGTTGCTGACTATCGATTGTCACGTCCACTTATTCACGTTACATCAGCGGCATCTCAACCTTGGTGGTCCGCCCTTGTTGAGTTGCAAGATATTAGTATCCGCGAGTTTGAAGAGCGTGCGCAAAGCCGGTTCCCGGACGACCTGGTCATCCCATCTGATTATGATGCAGATGATCGTGATAGGGTCGAAGAAACGCAATTCGTTTCAATTTTTGCCCGCAAACCGCTGTTAGATGCGTTCAACCGTCACGCCGCCGATTATGCAGTGATAGGATTGACGTTGGGAACAACTGTTACGGACTCTGATCTGTCTGACGTTGATACAAATGATGACGACAGCAATCGTCGTAAGATCATTGAGGTGCCCGAAGGAACGGTCATCACAGCCGTCATCGACGATGCGATTGCCTTCGCCCATAACCTGTTTCGAGATGGCCTGGTGTCGTCGCGGGTGGAGTTTGCAACAATCCTGTCAGCGTCTCCTGAACAGCTCTCTCGGGTGGGGGCGTCGGGACGCAGCTATAGTAAAGCCCAAATCGACGCCCTCTTGCAGGAATGTACGACCAACGGCTTGTTGGATGAGCCTGCATTTTATGCAGCGGTAGGTTTGGTAAATGCGCGTAGCAAAGCACTCTCCGCCGTCGCCTTGCGTCGTTCGCATGGCACGCATGTGATGGCGCTGGCCGCTGGATATTCGATGAGCAATGCCCCGAGTAACCGGCCAATTATCTGCGCGTTGTTGCCCTCCCGGGTTACTGAGGATTCTACCGGACAGAATACGCTGCCCAGCTTTAAACTAGCGCTCAAGCGCCTGTGCAATCAGGCGGCACGGTTCCGGCTGCCTGACAAAAGTAAACCTCCTGTCATATTCAATTTCAGCTATGGGAATTTCGCGGGGCCTCACGATGGAACCAGCGGTATTGACCGCGTGATTGACCGGTATTTCGGGCCACAAGCAAAGAAGCCCGATGCAAATCAAACACGCCAGATTGTGCTACCGGCGGGTAATGGTAACCTTAGTCGTATTCATGCAGACCTGAATCTTCAGAATGCGAAAAGCAAATCCAAGGACCCATCGTGGAAACTGGATTTTGTTGCTCAGCCGGATGACCGAACGTCAAGCCATCTCCAGATGTGGATGCCATACCACGCAACCAATCCGCCGCCCCGGCTTGTGGGGGTCCGTGTCACGGTTCCATCTGGCCCTGCGAGCAAGACAGTTTATGTATCCGGCAATACCGGGCAGCGACTGGTTGACGAGCAAGGCCAGGAGGTCGCACGCCTGACGTATCGGTTCGACGGGGGGCATACACGTCGCGGGGTGATAACCTTCAGTATCAATCCTACTGCGCATCAATCTGCTATCGACTTAGCCCGAGCTGGCCGTTGGCGGGTCGATATTACGTCCTGCGATATGAACAGCAGTGACGACGTTCAAATCTGGATAGAGCGTGACGAAACCTTGCCCGGTTTTCTGCCCGGTGGTCGGCAAGGGTATTTTAACAACGCTGACTATGTCTATTATAATGCACTCGGCGCGCCCCTTCCGGTGGATCCGGCGGGAACAACCAGCCCAATCCGGCGCGCCGGCACGTTGAACGGTTATGCCTGCGGGAAAACACCGATGGTGGTTGCCGGCTTCACCCAGAGTAATCGCTTGCTGTCAGACTATTCCGCTGCAGGGCCGATTACCCCTTCTCGGGGGAAGAAAAAGGCAAACCGACTGGGACCGGATGCGGCGGCACTTGCGGATGACAGTCCGGTCTTGACCGGCGTATTGAGCGCGGGATCCAACAGCGGCAGCTTGACCCGCATGGGCGGCACCAGTGTCGCCGCACCTAGGGTTGCGCGCCTCGCGGTTCAAATGACCTCCGAAGGGGTTGAGACTGACCGCAAATGGCTGCGCTCCTTGGCGGAGGCCGAAGATCCCAACAATAAGGCTGCCATAACCCGAACAGGTGGCGGCCAAGTTGATATTTCAGTGGATTTTGGTTGGCCTGAAAGAGGTTGAGCAACATTGCCCTGGTAGGGGCAATGTTCAGGAGCTTCTGGTCAGTTTGCGATCATAGTTTTTAGCTTGATCATCAGGGACTTCGCGCTTTCCTTGTCAATACCTACAAGGGTAGAAAATTCGTCCGTTTCTGTCTGTGAAATCATATGATTCAGACAGTTAGCCAAAGCCATGCACTCTGTTGCCGTCAACGTGTTTGGAGATTTGTCAGGCATTGCGCTTTCCTCATTAAATCTGCCGCCCTCCTCAAATCGGAGGGGCGGCATGGATTTAGGACTGAACTCAACTTAGGTTGTCGTAGTAGGTCTTGCCGGTCAATGGACGAAACGCGGTGCCGCAGTCGTTGGCATTATCATTTGTGATGATGACCGTGCCGGTGGGCGTATGCCAGTATGCATAGCGACTGTTGGCCAAGGGCTTGGACTCCGTCGGAGCGTTCATAATCCCCAGAAGGAATGTTGCGAATTCATCCGCATTGGCAATCGTCGGATCGGGGAATGCCAAGCCATCGATTACCTTTCCATGTACGAATTCGGCTGAGTGCTTCGTGTATGCGTGGCCATGGGCAATGGCGGCAGAATATTCGGTATTATTGGTTGCTGTGCATGCAGCATGCGCAAGGGCAGGCAAGGCAACCAACAGCACGAGGGTGGCAGCAAGTCGTTTAAGAAGTGTCATATCTAAATTCCTTATTCGCCATAGATTTGAGGGAGATCGCCATGCGGCGAAGTGTTTCCCGGGGCCCAACAAGGCCCCGCAACAAGTCGTTATTGGCGGTGGACTGTGAATGTGCCGTCTGACTGATAGTCCACGTTGCAGGTGGAATAGCCCTGAGTGAAATCGCACAGAACAGCCCCTGCGACCGAAAACAAAATGGGTGATCCGACGGGGTGATTGCCTGTCTTTACGTAGAATTTCGGTTTTGGCGCGCAGAATATGTGACTGACTGGTGCGGGGGTGACGTAGCTGGACAAGACGACCTGCGTGTTTCTCACCTTGATCCCATTGCCGCAGTGGAGCTTCAAACCACCAGTGGGAGTGTAGCTTGGTATCTGGATACCAAAGTTCCCTTCAGGGATGCCTGACGCGTAGGTCGGCATGGATAAACCGAGCGACCCGACCGTCAACTGAGTATTATTAGGCACCTGCTTGGTCTGGTCTTTTGGCGTCAGAGCAATGGGCCATTTGGCAACAACGGACGTTTGAGAAGCGTTTTCATAAGGTTGCGGCTTCACAAGCATGGCGAGTTTAGCTTGATTGCTAAATGCGGCCACATAAGGTTGTCGTTCAAATTGAAACTGAAGCGTGGACCCAGATGATTTGTAGGGGAGGACTGCACCCGTAGCCAAGCTGGCCGATGACGACTGAAGTACACTTCCTGAACTCTGGTAATTTGCAGGGTGCTGAAACGCATAGAACTGCATTTTAGATTGAGACAGGTTCCTGATTACTATGGTCAGCGTGTACGGCATGAGTGCAGTCCATTCTACGGCCCAGCCTAAACTGCTCCGAAGTTCCACCAGGGACAAAGAAAGATCAGCCTAGGTCCGGCTGGTGATGTTCCAATCCCCATTAGCTGCCAGCTCCACGTCAATCACAGTGTAGCCCCCGGTGAAATCACACAGTGCCGAGGTTTTTGACGCAGCGGTGAAATCCATCACCGTGCCAGGCGTGTAGGTCCCTGTCGCAACGTAGTATTTCAGGATCGGCTCGCAATCGACGTGCGACTGTGGATTTGCCTGAACGAAGTTCGACAAGACGATCCCCCCGTTTACAGATACCGCGGAGCCGACGTTGTAGAAGGGCGGTGAAGAGAAGCTCGGTGTGTTGATCCGGAATGCGCCAGGCTGTACGCCGGCCTCGTTCGTCGGTGTCGATAGGCCAAGTGCGGGGCTTACGCTGGCGGTCGTGGAGTCATTGGCAGCGCCGCCACCAGCAGGCGCAAGATCGATCGCACGGCTCGCAGACGAATAGCCTGAGGACTGGCCAACGGCCGGCGCAGAATGGGCCTCCTGAATGCCCGCATAATACTGCAGATCAACCTGAAAGGTCAGGATTGAGCCAGACGAACCATAGTTGGCAAGGTTCTCTGCAAAGAGACTGTTCGAATATACTGTTGCACCGCCAGTATAGTTTGCCGGCTCTTGGAAAAAGAAGAAGCCCTGTGTTGCCGGCTCAAGATTTTTTACGTTAATTGTCAAAAGGGTAGACATAGTGAGTTCCTCGCTTTGATGATTGGCAGCAGGCCCTGTCTTTATGAACCTTGCCCAATCATCATCAGGTCGCTGAGGTCAGATGTCCTGAAACTGGTGCTGAAATTTTCTGAAATTTTCTGAAGGTCATCTCTCAGTATTGAATGTGAGCTACTCCCCAATCTTTGAACAGGATCTGACGTAATTTAAGCTAATCGTTGCGACCTGCCCCCACTTGTCCCTCGTTCATAGCGAGAGTCTTCGGGCTTGGTTTTGATAGTTGTCGGTTTCGGGCTGGGCAAGCGCGCCGGGCGCGGAGCCCTCAAGTTACTCAAGCGTCCGGCGCGCTTCGGACGGTGCTTTGTCCCCGAGCGATGAGTGCGGCCTGACCGTGTTGTAATCGTAACGCCAGAGCGCCAGCTTCAGCCGGGAATGTCTGGCTGCCATCGTTGACACATCCATTGGCGGTGCGCGAGTCGCCCGATACTTGAATCGGATCGCCGAGTTGCGCGGGTACGGACCACAAAATCACACGTCTGAATGAACTTATGCCCCATGGCGCTACGCCGCTGACGCAGCGTAGCAGGCAGCATCGGAACCACACCAGAGCGCGTTCGCCGGACGGTCACCTTCCATAGTGTTTCCACACATCCAGTGCTACGAACGCCAGAAGCGCCCCTTTGGGCGCTATGTTGTTTGTTTTTTTGTTTTGGTTGCGGGAGCGGGCTTTGCAAAGTCGGCCGTTTGAGGCAACCAGCTGAGATTTTATGCTGCTGCGCGGCCCGCCGTTCCTGCCGTTCGCTGCGGCTACGAGGTGTTGGACCTGGTGAATTCACACACAGCGGGACCTTGCTGCCGTTCGTTGCTTCCAGCTGAATGGCCGGTTATCACAAACTAAGAATTCCAAATGGTTCGCGCCAACAGCAGGGTTTGAGTAATGCGAAAAGCGTTCAAGATCGTTCTAGGCGTAGTTCTAGCCCTTCCCGTTATCGGCTTTATTGTGTTCAAAGCTACCGAAGTCAGACATTTGAAGGGTTTCCTGCCGCCTGCTTACGGACATGTCGAGCTAGAGGACAAAACCACACTAGTTGCCGGATTTGGCCCTGGGGGGCATGACGCTGTTTTGGCCTTTTTTCACCTTTCCGAAGAGGTCGCCTCATTGATGGCCGTTGAAGGAAAAGTCTGGCTACAAGACGCGGAGTCTTCGGTTGAATTACGACGATCTGTACAGGCAGGTGAATGGAATTCGACACCGTTGACCGGGGAAGTTTATGCTTGGGCGAATGCCGCGAACTGCGCTTCAGGAATGAGTGACTGGTGGCTCGCATCACATACGGGTCATTCGTGCCCCGGAATTGCTGCGTACCTCAGGGGTTATGGCTTTCTTGATAAGCTAAGCTCCTCCAAGACGAAGCTAGTTGATGAAGTTTTACAGGCTAAAGGGGCGTTCATTTCCAGACGTCAAGTAGGCTACCTCATAGTCGCTCCGGAACGAAATCTAGTGATCTTTGCACACGCAGGATGAACCATAGCGGACGCACGAACACTCCGCAGCATCCGTTTCAATGGGCTCACTACCGACTTGCGGCGATGCGGCGGCAGGGTTGCAGCGAAACTTCACCAAGACGCTTCTACCAGACAACGCAAGGCAGCCCAATCACGACATTCAGGCAGGGCGCAGCGCAAGCGCCGCTGCAAGCGCGAAAGGTCTCCCGAAAGCGGACCTTCAAGCCTGTCCAATTGATCCAGGCGATACTGCGATCAGTGTAGACGTCAGCGACGCGCAGGAAAGCGGGCTTTGCAAAGTCGGAGCTTCTTTGTTGCCCTGTCGCCACTCTGCTGCGTTGCAGCGAAGCAAAGCAGACCTTTCCGCACTATTACCCTCTAACGCAGAATACTTCGAAGTCTTT
>NZ_JAYMWW010000012.1:0-813 GCF_048056015.1 Phaeobacter sp. JH20_37
ATTCACAGGCAGCGCTGAACGTGATTCAAGTTGGTATCTGCGATGGAGACCAGCTTGGCACGAGACCTTATCTCGGACGAAGAATGGGTGTTCTTTGAGCGTTTCATCCTTTCTGCCCGTGCCCCGAACGGACGCAAACCAACCAACCACCGGCTTGTTCTTGATGGGATATTCTGGATTGCCCGGACCGGCGCGCCATGGCGCGATCTGCCGGAAGAGTTTGGCAAGTGGTCGAGCGTCTACCGCCAGTTCCGGCGCTGGACGCTGGCGGGGCTCTGGGAGGAGATCATGGACGCTCTGAACCAAAGCGGGGCCGTGCCAGACGCCCTGCAAATGATCGATAGCACCGTGATCCGGGCCCATCATCAGGCAGCGGGTGCAAAAGGGGGACTCCGCGACAGGGTTTCGGGCGCTCAAGAGGTGGCTTCACGACCAAGATCCACCTCCTCTTCAACGCGCATGGTCTGCCCATGAGGACAGAGATCACGCCGGGCCAGACATCCGACTATCTCGGTTTCGATCTGGTCATGGCCGACAACCTGCCCAGTCCCAGCGTGTTGCTGGCGGATCGTGGCTATGATGGCGATAGCATCAGGGCGAGCTTGAATGCGCGCAACGTCCTGCCCGTTATCCCAATGCGAAAATCTCGTAAGAAGCGTATCGGTGTCGACCGCTCGCTTTACCGCCTGCGCAACCTGGTCGAGCGCTGCTTCAACAAACTAAAGAACGCACGCCGCGTGGCAACTCGCTACGACAAAACCATGGAAAGCTTCCTGGGCTTCATCGACATTACATCCATCCGGCTTTGGCTCA